>NZ_JBITUJ010000004.1:0-216207 GCF_044542435.1 Marinomonas sp. NPDC078689
CTAACAGAGTCCGCTTCGTCTGCGTTGGTCACTGCATCGCTTTCGGCCACCGCCACGCTGAAGTTGTTGTCGGTGTCGGCACTGGTGTCTAAATCTAGGGTATTGGTAGTAGTAGAAGTATTGCCCGCATCGTCAGTAACTGTGGCGGTTACTGTAATATTGCCGTCGATCAAAGTAGAAAGATCGGCGTCTGCAACAGACCAAGTACCGTCATCATTTTGAGTCGCTTCAACGACCACGTCTTCAGTGCCGTCATCGCCATCACTGAACGTAACCGTAACCGTTTCTGCATCACTGTCGACGCCATCTAAAGTGACGCTTACAGATCCCGCCTCAGCTGCACTAACAATCGTATCAGAATCAGCGACGCTGACAGACAACGCAGTGTCATCAGAATCAGCGCTAGTGTCTAAATCTAGGGTGTCGGTAGTAGTAGAAGTATTGCCCGCATCGTCGGTAACGGTGGCAGTTACTGAAATATTGCCGTCGTTTAAAGTTGAAAGATCGACGTCTGCAACAGACCAGGTGCCGTCGTCATTTTGCGTTGCGTTAGCCACGACATCGGCAGTGCTGTCGTCGCCATCACTGAAGGTCACAGCCACAGTTTCTGCGTCTGCGTCCACGCCACTCAAGGTCACGCTCACCGTGCCTGCTTCGTCTGCGTTGGTTACTGCATCACTTTCGGCCACAGCCACGTTGAAGTTATTGTCGGTGTCCGCACTGGTGTCTAATTCTAAACTGCTTGTTTCTGTAACAGTATTGCCGGCATCGTCTGTCGCTGTTGCACTAATACTAATGCTACCGTCATTTAAGCTGCTCAGGTCTGCATCAACAGTCCACACGCCATCGACAAGAACAGCTTCCGCAACAACATCTGGTGTACTAGTGTCCCCATCGCTAAACGTAACACTAATGGATTCAATATCATCATCTACACCAGCTAGCGTGAGATTGACTGAACCCACTTCGTCAGCATTCGCAATTTCATCTGACTCGGTAACAACCACTTCAAAATTATTATCTGTGTCAGCGCTTGTATCTAAATCTAAGCTATTTGTTGCGACAGCTGTATTACCTGCCTCATCCGTAACAGTCGCCGTAACAGTGATAGTGCCATCTGTTAAACCACTGATATCTGTATCTGCAACAACCCACTCATCGTCTACTAAAGTAGCTACACCATTAACACTATTAGTACCATCACTGAAAATAACCGTTACAGTATCAGCATCTCGATCAATGCCATCTAATGTCACAGTTACGTCCGTAGCTTCTTCAAGGTTTGTGACTAAATCTGAGTCTGCAATTGAAACAGAGAAGTCGCCAAAGAGGTCAGCCGTGGTATCTACCTCATAATGCGAATCCGATGTCACAAGAAGCGTATTGCCAGCGTCATCTGTAAATGTAACGGAAGCTTCGATATTCCTATCTGGATCATCAATAAGGTCCTGCCCATCTACATCAATACTAAATGTACGATTGGTTATTTCACCTGTGTACTCTTTACCGTTGATAGTAAGCGTAACCACATCGCCATCTTGAGCATCGCCGGTCACAATACCGCTAATAGCGATTGTTGTTTCACCCTCTGCGGCAGAAACAATGTCATCCTCAGTAACATCTGAAACAGAAATGCTACCTGTAATCGTCTGATCTAGAGTCAGCGCTGTTTGGGATTGAGCCGTATTTCCAGTACTGTCAGTCACAGTGGTCGTCACTGACACTGTGCCATCATTGAGAGAACTAATATCGGTATCAGGTACCGTCCAGTTTCCAGCACCGTCTTGTACTGCATTTGTTGTAATTGAAGAAGAACCATCACTAAAAACAACGCTAATTTGAGCCGCATCATTATCAACGCCACTCAATGTCACAGAAACACTACTGGCTTCGCTGGCATTTGTTGTCTGATCGGATGCAGAGACAGAAACCGTCAAGTTGTTATCGATGTCCGCTGTATTGTCTGCCGTGCGACTTGAGCTCGAGGAAGTTTGCGTGGTAGACGAAAGTGTCGAGAAAGAATTATTAGTATCATAGCCATAACTTGGCAATGAACTATCAAGACCGGTATTAAAACCAAAGTTTGGCAATGACCCGTCTTGGTTCCTAGCAACATCAACATCCACACGCTGCTGCTGGCTGACTATTTCTTCACCTGCCGCTGGCGCATCCTGAATTAAGGTAGGATCGGCGCCGTCAGCAATCGCTTGTTGTAATGCTTCAGTGTCGGTACTGGAATCTTGAGCCAAGCCATCAACATCATCTGGTGAATAGACTTCATCATTGATAACCACAACCGAGTCACCACCAATCACTACCTCTGAACCGTCGATGAACTTGATAGTCGCACTGCCGCCAGTACCCGTTTCTACGGTTTCGCCATAAAAGATAGGGTCACCTACCTGAACAACGCGCTCATTCCCATCAATGGATTTAACAACTACTGACCCAGTAACCTGAGTGATAGTTCCGATTGGAGACCCTAGTGTTGCAAAAGATGTTTGGCTGTCGCTCATTGTTAGATTCCCTAAACAAGTCGAATAAAATTTCAATTACTTGCAGCTTAGCCAAGAACAAAAAAGGCCGCTACTGTACCTTGGTACTATAGCGGCCTATAACAACGTTTTACTGACAAATAGATACGTTTCGTTACACTCAGATAGTGAAGAAAAGCAGCCCTATTCCAAACACAATACGATACCAACCAAACGACACAAACGTGAATCGTTGCAGAAACACCATAAACAGCTTCATCACAATAAAGGCACTAATAAAAGCCGTGACAAAACCAACCAGCAGTACGGTCAGGTTCTCCCCACTAAACACCTTATAATTAGAGATCAAATCCAAGCCAGACGCCGCCACCATGACAGGTAACGCCAACAAAAACGAAAACTCCGCACTGGCCTTGCGACTTAAACCGACCAGAAGTGCTCCGACAATCGTTGACCCTGCCCGACTTGTTCCAGGAATCAATGCAAACACTTGCGCTACGCCAATCAAAAAGGCTTGTTTAAAAGTAATGTCATCCAACTCTTCCACCAGCGGCGCCTTGTTTTTAATCACTTTCTCGGTAATTAAAAACACCACACCGCCGACAATAAACATGATCGCCACCACAGGAACTGAAAAAATAGACTTAATCTGCTCATGAAATAGCAGACCCACAATGCCCACAGGAATAAAAGACAGCGCCACCTTGAGCCACAAGACCGTATGCTTGAACGTGAACCTTTCTCGATAGTTCGCCACCACTGCCAAAATGGCCGCCAGCTGGATAATGACTTCATAGGCTTTATTAGTATCTGTTTGTTCCAATCCCAACCATTGACTAACGACAATCAAATGCCCCGTGGACGAAATAGGTAAAAACTCCGTTATTCCCTCAACCACGCCTAAAATAAGACTCTGTACAACATCCATAAACTGCTACTTACTACTTAAAAACGTTAAAAAAAAAGACAATATAAAAAAACAACCGCCGAACTATAAATAAATTTTCATAAAAGAAAAATGAAAAAGTCACCGCACCCAAATAAATTCAGCCGATCCAAAGCCCTTCTTTACGATTCTTACGTTTTCTTTTATGAACCCCCTTCTACAAGCCCCCACTTTGGTTGTCATATTTAGACTAAAACTTTATAATTCCGCTACTTTTTAACTTTCGCTGTAAATACGGCGTGGCGCAACACACGCAGATTGTGTCGCTTAAAGTACCTTCCTATCGCATGCAACCAAATGGTAAGCATGCAAACGTCATAGCCTTATGACGATACATACCCAACCATGCTTTATTAACGTTAAAGACAGTAAGTTTAAAACTGGGCATTAGCCTAGAAAAACGAAGCATGGCACGTAAAAAATAGCGATATAAAAGGTAACAAATGATCGATTCAATTAAACGAGACTGGTTCTCAAACATAAAAGGCGACACCCTTTCAGGAACGGTTGTGGCCCTTGCTCTTATTCCTGAAGCCATTGCCTTCTCCATTATTGCAGGTGTTGATCCTAAAGTAGGCCTTTACGCCTCTTTCTGTATTGCTGTCGTCATCTCTATTTTTGGCGGACGCCCTGCGATGATCTCTGCAGCAACCGGCGCCATGGCATTGGTGATGATGGATCTGATTAAAGATCACGGCCTACAATACATGTTGGCCGCCACCATCTTAGCCGGACTATTTCAGATAATATCGGGGTACTTAAAACTCGGTAACTTGATGCGTTTTGTTTCAAAATCCGTCGTCACGGGCTTTGTTAACGCGCTAGCCATTTTGATTTTCATGGCCCAACTGCCAGAACTGACCAATGTG
The DNA here is from genome assembly GCF_044542435.1 of Marinomonas sp. NPDC078689. NCBI lineage: Bacteria > Pseudomonadati > Pseudomonadota > Gammaproteobacteria > Oceanospirillales > Oceanospirillaceae > Marinomonas > Marinomonas sp. NPDC078689. The sequence continues at coordinate 4,311 of NZ_JBITUJ010000004.1, forward strand.
ACTTGGGTCGTTTATGCCATGACCGCCGTAGGGTTAGGAATCATCTACCTCTTCCCATATGTACCGGTACTGGGTAAAAATCTCCCGTCACCGTTGGTTTGCATTGTGGTTTTGACCATCTTCTCCATGATGAACGGCCTCAATATTCACACCGTCAGTGACATGGGGGAATTACCCGATTCCCTACCTGTGTTCTTGCTTCCTGATATCCCATTAAACCTAGATACATTCTTGATCATCTTGCCTTACTCCCTAAGCTTAGCGGTTGTCGGTCTGCTTGAATCAATGATGACCGCGACAATCGTCGACGAACTCACTGACACTACCAGCGACAAAAACCGTGAGTGTAAAGGCCAGGGGGTTGCAAACATCTTCACCGGTTTCATTGGTGGCATGGCTGGTTGCGGTATGATTGGACAAACCGTCATTAACGTAAAATCTGGTGGTCGTGGTCGACTCTCTACCTTTATCGCCGGTTTCTTCTTGTTAATCATGGTGGTGTTCTTAGGCGAGTGGATTGGTCAAATACCAATGGCAGCCTTGGTTGCCGTGATGATCATGGTATCGATCGGAACCTTCTCATGGGATTCCATTATTAACCTTAAGAAACACCCGCTTTCAACAAACATCGTCATGATAGTGACAGTGGCCGTTGTTGTGGCGACAGATAACTTATCGATTGGTGTTTTGGTTGGCGTACTATTGGCTTCTCTTTTCTTCGCTAATAAAGTCGGACGTTTTATGTCCATCTCCAGCAGCAAGGACGAAAACAGCGCACACCGCACTTACAAAGTCGTCGGCCAAGTGTTCTTTGCCTCTTCAGATCAATTCAATCAAGCATTCGACTTCAAAGAAGCCCTTGAGAAAGTTACTATCGACTTATCTGCTGCGCACTTCTGGGACATTACTGCTGTCTCTGCACTCGACACGGCGGTCATCAAATTCCGCCGCGAAGGAGCCCAAGTAGACGTTGTCGGCATGAACGAAGCCAGCGCGACCGTGGTGGATAAATTCGGCGTTCATAACAAACCCGAAGAAGCCGATAAATTGCTAAGTGGCCATTAAGGCAAATAGGAGAACAATAATGACAAACGTAATTGCGTGTATCGATGACTCCTTTTTATCTGAGTACGTGACAAAAGCCTCTGTCTGGGCCGCCATTAAAATGGATGCCCCATTGACGCTACTGCACTCTCTTGAAAAAGCGCCCATTACCAGCAACAACGACCTATCCGGCTCTATTGGCTTCGGCAGTCGAGAATACTTGCTAAGCGAACTAACAGAGTTGGATGAAAAACGTGCCAAATTGGCGCTTGAGCAAGGTAAAGCCATCCTGAGTGACGCTCAAAAGCACGCTCAAGAAGCCGGCACCAAAGACACCGCTCTATTGCAACGTCATGGGGACCTTGTTGAAACCCTGACAGACCTTGAAGAAAGCACTCGCTTGGTCGTACTCGGTCGCTGTGGTGGCAACAACATGAACGCCAACACCATTGGCTCTCATATTGAACGTGCTGCCAGAGCACTGCATCGTCCGATCTTGATCACCGTTGGGGAATTTAAAGCACCAACCAATTTCATGATCGCCTACGATGGTCGAGAAACATCCGACAACGCTATTGCGCGCATTATCAAAAGCCCATTACTAAAAGGCCTAACCTGCCACCTAGTCATGGCTGGAGAAAACACCGAAGCAAGACGCTGTAAATTTGAAAATGCCAAAGCATTGCTAGAAAAAGAAGGTTTTGATGTTACCGCGTCTTTGATCGCTGGGGATATTTACCCAGTACTAACAGACTACCGCCAAGCGAATGACATCGAGCTGATGGTTATGGGCGCCTACGCCCATTCAAAAGTAAAACGCTTCTTCGTCGGCAGCAACACCTCTAAAATGATTATCGAAAGCAACATTCCGCTCTTGATTCTTCGTTAAGTAAAAACTCGCTAAGCAAAAAAAGACACAAAAAAGGGCTTCCATCGGAAGCCCTTTTTTTTGCCGTTTACCCTATCGTTGCGGATTCAAACTAATAACCATCATTGACTCAAATTGACCGCTTTAATATGAAACGCACCGACTTCTGCTTCAATCACCTCAACCCGTGTACCCGCCTCAATGGCCTCGTCACTAATCAATGTCCAATTCACACCAGAATAATGATAAGACGGAGACACAGCAGGCGACACAAAGTCTTTTAAAACAAACTGATGCCCCACCAAATCCCCCTGCGCTTTTTTCGGACTCACGCTTGATTGCATGCGCTTCAAAGGGCGCCACAACACAATGGCAAAAACAATGGTCAGAATACCGGTACTAAACAGCGCGCCTAAACCACTGTCAGGCAAAATACTCACATAGAGTAACGCCCCAGTGACCATCGCCGCCAAGCCAACAAAAAACAGCACAAAAGTAGAAAAGCCCAACACGGCCACTTCAATGACCAATAGAATCAAGCCAATGATCAATAAGCTTTCAGCCAGATTATTGGTAAAGAAATCCATGACTAGCTCCCTTTCGTCATTTTCTGGATAATCGTCATGGCTTGTGCGACAACGGCAGACGCTTCAGTCGAGCCGTCTGGCAACAACACAACAGACGATTCTTTCGCAATCGCGCGCTTCGCTTCAATGGCTTTCGTTGCCAAATCTAGCTGAATGGCTTTTTGCCCTTCTTCTGTCGCAGCGGCTTCACCCACTTGACGCAAGGCTTCAGCCTGAGCCGATGCAACAGCCACTATCGCTTTTGCCTCACCTTCTGCGCGTAATACCTGCTCTTCTTTATCCGCTTCAGCAGCAAGCACCACAGACGCTTTTTTACCCTCTGCACGGTTAATCGCGGCTTGGCGGTCCCCTTCGGATTCCAAAATTTGCGCACGTTTAACACGCTCAGCCTTCATTTGCGCTTCCATGGCTTCCATCACAGACTGTGGCGGCACTATGTCTTTAATTTCGTAACGCAGCACCTGAATACCCCAAGGGCCCGCTGCGTCGTTGATCGAGGCGACAATATTGGTATTGAGCACATCACGCTCTTCGAAGGTTTTGTCCAGCTCCATTTTACCCAGCTCAGAACGCATCGTTGTTTGCGCCAATTGAGTCACCGCAAACACGTAGTTATCTACACCATAAGTGGCTTTATAAGCATCAAGCACACGAAAATACAAAACACCGCCTACGTGCAAAGAGATATTGTCTTTGGTAATCGCGCTTTGCTCAGGCACATCAACGGCCTGCTCTTTTAACGAACGATCTGCTGAAATTCGGTCAATAAAGGGGAGGATGAAGTTTAAACCCGCTTCTTTTGTTGATTGGTATTTACCAAAACGCTCAATCACATACGCCTGATTCTGAGGCACAAATTTAATGGAGTTTTTCAACAAGACAACCGCAAGCACCAGTACGAGCACCTGCACGTTCAATACATAATGGAGTAACTCTTCCATAGTCATAGATCCTTTATCAATCTGAATAAGCCATCACTGTGCCTCACCCAAAAAAGCGAGGCACAGAGAATACGATATGATCACCGCACTCACAGTAGGCACTTTCCATTGCCAAAAGTCATTACTAAAATGCAACTACACAGAGTCAGCAAAACGCCTTGCACTTGCGACAAAGGCATCGATCCCCTCTGCGGGTGTTCTAAACGATGTCACCAAGCGAACAACCCCCTCTTCCCAGCGACCACCATAAAAAGCAAAACCCTCTGCTTGTAAATGCTCTGCCATGCCAGCGGGCAAGGTGCAAAACAACATATTCGCTTGCGCCGGCGTATTAATCACCACCCCAGGCACAGATTTTAACCCTTCTTGCAACAAGGCCATCATGGCATTGGCATGAGTCGCATTTTTACGCCACAAATCGTCCGTTAAATACGCCACCATCTGCGACGACAACAAACGCATTTTTGAATGCAAATGCCCACCACGCTTACGGCGAAAACCCAACTCTTTGGACAAGGCTTTATTAAAAACAACAATCGCTTCCGACGCCATGGTGCCGTTTTTAGTCGCACCGAAAGAGACGATATCAATACCCGCTTTCCACGTCATTTCAGCGGGCGAGCAACCCAATGCCAGCAACGCATTGGCAAAGCGCGCGCCATCCATATGCACAGGAATCGCCGCAGCTTTCGCCACATTCGTAATCTCACGGATTTCTTCCAAAGAATACACACTGCCCACTTCTGTGACTTGCGAGATACTCACTGCAGAAGGTTGGCAAGAATGCACATCGCCCACTTTTTGATTAACAATTTTCTTCAGCAAGACAGGATCTATCTTAGCATCAGCACCCTCGATACCCACGAAGCGAGCACCGCCGGTATAAAACTCTGGTGCGGTACTTTCATCATTCATCAAATGACTTTCTGTGTGGCACAACACGCTGCCCCAAGGCGGCGTCATCGCACTCACACTCAACACATTGGCTGCGGTACCTGTCGACACCAAAAAGACATCCAGTTCACATTCAAACAACTCAGACAACATGGCCGTCACTTGTGCCGTCGACTCGTCATTACCATACGGCATGGCATCGCCTTTGGATGCTTCCATCATGGCGTGCAAAACAGACTCAGAAGCCCCGGCAATATTGTCACTGGTTAACGCGATCTTCATCGAACCACTCCTCAATTAATTCGTTTAATATCAACAAACAATATCATGTCAGCCGATGAGAATGTGGTTTATTATGCTCTTAACATTGCACTTAACTCTTACCCCTTTTACTCAACACCACGGTGGCTTGTAGGCGCCTCTGCCCAAAACGCGACATTTTTTCGAACACATCCCGTGCGATCGGTAAATACTGGCAATCGAGCGGGCTTTGGGTGTCGTCATTCTCTTCAAAGTCTGGGTCATGAACCAAAATACAATGTTCGTCATAACCTGACATCACCACCCAATGGGGGGCTTTTTTACCGTCCATCCGAAAGGTGCTGATCAAAATCAACGCCAACGAGCCCGAGTCAAACGCCTCGATCAACTGCTCTAACGGTATGGTGTGATAATTCACTGCGATATTCGCCGCCACGCATTGCTTAACAAAACCTTGATGCACTCGGGTAATCACGTCTTTTTTCAGTTCATCACGCACACTGTCTACAAACAGAGGCCCTTCTTCACTGAGCCATAACTGTGCCGATAACCCACGCTTTTGCGCCGCCAATGCCAACCCCATCGGATGACAACCACCGTGCCCTGAAGTCATAAAAATGGTCGTCGCTTCGCGCCAAATTTCCAGCTCATCGTCTGGCGTTGCTTGGTACTCTTTCTGTAGCGCAGACAACACCATTTGCAACGACGCAGGACCGCAAGTAAATGGTGTTCCTTGTGCTAGCCAAGGCACTGGATGTGACGATTGCTCGATCCCGTGATAACGCAAGGTTTTTTGCATCCGAATGGCGTCCGTTTGATCCTCATAATAGGCGTCGTAATGACCGAAATCCCGATAGCCCATTTTATGATACAGCGCGATCGCGGTGAGATTCACATCGCTCACTTCTAAACGCAACAAGGCCTTACCTCGCTTAATGGCTTTTTTCTCACACGCCACAAGCAAGGCTTTACCCACCCCTAAACCGCGCGCGGCAGGTGACACGGCTAACGAGTACAAACGCGCCAATCGAGTGCCCTGACGCAAATGCAACAAAGCATACCCCAATAACCCTTGCTCACTCACCGCCACCAACAAAACAGAACCCCCACTGGTAATGGCACGACGAAAGCTACGGCGGCTCAAGCGATCGCCAGTAAAGGCTTGCGCTTCTAACGCCAACAATGCGTTTAAATCGTCGATATGAGCCGAACGAACATCAAGCAACAACCCAGAAATTGGAACACTATTAACAGTCATTTAAGCGCCTCAGAAAAGGGCAAACAGTGGGGTGAATCGCACAGTTAATCGGAACAGATCGCCGAATAATTGACGAGGGTATTTTTCGCGCATTCTAGGGCGAAATCCACTCAAAAGATAGTACAAATACTGGTCAAAAAAACATTTTATATTTTCGTTTTAAACTATTGTACAAACACCAAAACAGGCGCACTATTCGCAAAAATTCATCGTGTGAAAAACACTCACTTACTGCTCTTCATAGAAGGAAAAGCAAAGCCAATGTCACAGACGTACATTGTTGTTGATCAGGCCAAAGATTGGTCCGCGTTTTTACCCAGTGATCGTGTGATCACCTTTACTCAATACCTAAACTTGGCCACCAAAAGCCAAGGGCGCACCCGCATCATCAACCTTTGTAAAAGCAGCAAATACCTGTCTGACGGGTATTACTGTTCGCTGTTGGCAGAAAGTCGCGGCCATCACGTTATGCCGTCGGTACGCGTGTTAAACGACCTAAGCAAAAAAGACCTATACGAGCTGGAAATTTCCCACTGGCTGCCTTTGCTTGCCAAAAAACTGGCGACGCCAGAAGCCCCAATGGAGTTAAAATTCCACTGTGTGTTTGGCAAAACGATTTTGCCAGAAATGAAAGAATTTGCTCGCAAGTTGTTCGAGAGCTTCCCAAGCCCGGTGCTTGAAGTCACCTTGAAATACCGCAAAGAATGGCAAGTGACCGCCTTACAAGCCACTTCCCAGCGCCAGCTGAACGACGCAGAAGAAACCTTATTCGCAGAATCACTAGAAGCCTTCAGTAACAAGGTATGGAGCAAGGGTCGCATCCAGCGCGCGGCGAAATTCGACATGGCTATTTTGGTTAACCCAGAAGAAGCCATGCCGCCTAGCGACGATCAAGCGATTAAGAAGTTTATCCAAGCCGGTAAACAGCTTGGTATTCACGTGGATACCATCGGCCCAAAAGACATCTTGCGCCTGCCAGAATACGACGGCTTGTTTATTCGTGAAACCACCAACATAGACCACCACACCTACCGCTTCGCGAAAAAAGCCGAAGGCTTAGGCTTGGTCGTGATGGACGACCCACAATCCATCATGCGCTGTACCAATAAGGTGTACTTAGCGGACCTGTTCAACACCCACAAAGTACCTTGCCCAAAAACACGCATCGTGCACAAGGGTGAGAAAAGCGTCGAAGATGCCTTAGAAGCAGCCATTAGCTACCCAATGGTCGTGAAAATCCCAGACGGGGCCTTTTCTAAAGGCGTTATTAAAGCCGAGAATCGCGCGGCACTGACTGAAAGCTTAAACACCTTGTTTAAAAAATCGTCTTTGCTCTTGGTGCAAGAGTATTTGTACACTGAATTCGACTGGCGTATTGGAGTGCTAAACAACAAACCGATTTTTGCTTGTCGTTACTACATGGTGAAAGACCACTGGCAGATCTACCAGCACAGTGACAGCGCCAGCGAAAGCGGTGGCTTCGACACACTCCCCACGTTTGAAGTACCGCGCCGAGTGTTGCAAGCCGCCATCGCCGCCACCAAACCCATTGGCGACGGTTTATATGGCGTAGACGTAAAAGAAATCAACGGTCGCGGTTACGTCATTGAAGTGAATGATAACCCGAGCATAGACCGAGGTGTCGAAGACAAATACCTAGGGGACGAACTCTACATGCACATCATGTCTGAGTTTTTACGTCGTATGCAAATGAAGCGTGGCGACACAGCGAACTGATCAGCCATTCAACCTCCCCTTCCCTTCGTGGGAAGGGGTCGGATGGGGGTTGGTCACTTGTCTCTGTCAATTTGTAAAACACATTTCCTGCACATTTATAAGGCACCCATCATAAAAATAGTATTTAATATCTTTATTGTTATTCGGGAGCCACACCTTTGCTAGACCTAGACCATATCGACAGCGCATTAAACTACATCCTCTTTTCTGTCTCAGGACAAGCCGTCACTGTCGGCGGTTTACTATTGATCCCAACGCTTGCCTTTATTGGCTTCTGGGTCACAAAATACCTCGTTCGACTGCTCACTTCAAAGCTGACGAACCGACACACAGACCCAAACATCATCCACCTTATTCAGCGTTTGTTGTATGTCATCGCCATTTGCATCATCACGATCACCGCGCTCGAGATCATTAATATTCCGGTGACTGCCTTTGCCTTTTTATCCGGTGCTATCGCTATTGGCGTTGGCTTTGGCGCACAGAACATCATCAATAACTTCATCAGTGGCTGGATTTTGATGTGGGAAAAGCCCATCCGAATCGGTGACTTTTTAGAAGTGGAAAACGCCAAAGGCGTAGTGGAAGAAATCAACACCCGCTCGACGCGATTCCGACGTGTAGATGGCGTGCACATGTTGATTCCCAACAGCAAGCTCCTAGAAAACACCATAGTGAACTGGACACTCGTCGACAAATTAATGAGAACCTCAGTGAGAATCGGCGTTGCTTATGGTTCACCAGCAAAGAAAGTCGCTGAACTCATGCGACAAGCCGCCGAAGAACAAGAAGGTGTGCTCACCGACCCCAAAGTGCAAGTCATCTTTGAAGACTTTGGCGACAACGCCCTCATCTTCGATGTGAACTTTTGGATACAATCCAACGTGGAAGGCGGCTTGCGCATGGCCAAAAGCAACATACGCTTTCGCCTCGATGAGCTCTTCGCCGACCATGGCATCGTCATCGCCTACCCACAAAGAGACATACACATCGACGGCAGCTTGACGCTAGTTAGAAACAAGGCGCTAGACTAACCCATTTTAAAGAAGCCAGATGCCTTTGATTATTTGGGCTCTTCAGGGTTTGGCGCCGAATTGGCCAAAATACGCGCCTTAATACTCTCTAGAGCACAAATCAAGGCCTCAGGGCCGCCCTGCTGCTTAAACACGCTGACCGCTTGTTCATTTAACCCTCCTGGCGTGCTGTGTGCTGCCACTTGGTCGCGAAAAGAGGTCTCATTTTGTTTTAGAGCCGTTTGATTAAGTCCATGCAACAAGGCGGAAAAATACAACTGGGAATGACTCTCTGGCACACCTTCTTTAATGATCCATTCAGACAGCGTCGAGACAGTCTCAAAATAGAGTCCCATAGTCGCACTGGCGATACCATAACGATCAAACTCAACTTGCGATGTCGCCGCCACGACTGTGCCAAGCAGAGTAAAAAGCGTTTTCGCCGCCGCTTGATCAGGGTAAATGGCCGTAATACCAAGCTGGTCGGCCACGAAAGGCAAGGGAATCGCTCGACAAATAGACACTTCAGTACCAAACCAAGATCTCAATGTCTCGTGTGTTAGAGTGGCGATTAGGCTAATGACTTGTTTCTCTGGAGGAATAGTAAGCCCAGCCAATACCGCTTCAGCCACTTGCGGACGCACCGCCAACACCACCACATCTGAGGCGTCAATAATGGCTTGATTATCATCAACCACCTCTACATTAGAAAACTCATTCGCAAGACACTCAGACAGTGACGCACTACGACGAGACAACAGAAAACTCATCTCTGTATCACTTTTCATGAGACCACGAACAATGGCATCAGAGATGACACCCGTGCCGATAAATCCAATTTTCATACCTTTCTCTTCCTTATGATGTTTGCTTCATGAGCGCTATTATCGTCTTCGGTGGCTGTATGTCTGTCGGCGTTAGCCTTAGCAGAGACTTGAAGAGCTGGCGGCTTAAGCTAGCTCGCGAAAATCAACTTACCGTAATACTTTTCTTATCAGAAACATTTACCAGAACAAGGCAACTATTCGACACAAGCGAGGCTTTTAACGTAGACCTGAGAAGTTTTAGAATGGCTAAAGCCGATCAAAGGATAAAAGATATGGGACTCTTTTCGTAATGCATTGGATCTGACCACAAGACGCTCTAAATTTTGCTCTTGCGCCCAATGTTGCGCTGCATTCACCAGCGCTTGTGCAATGCCCTTACGACGAAACCTTGCGCCAACAACAAGACCTGTGATTTCTGCACTAAACCCAGATTCAAGACAAAGACGCTTTTCTACCACTATCCAAGCACAAACCTTTGGTCCTGACACTGCCACAAACACAGCATATGAAGCGGAGCTAAGCAACGCCTCTAACCAGCGTTTGGTGTCATCAATGCTCACCTCATACCCCAGCTCAGAGGTAAGTTGATTCATCTCCGTTGAAAACGCCATGTTTGCTTTTACTAGGTCAAACTGCATAACACCTCCATCTCAAATTTGCTGACTGCCCGTTTAGTATATTGCGCTCAATATCGAATTGAGCCATTAATACTGAAAGCGAATTAATGGCAAAACCACCTTACTTTTTCGATTAATCCGAGATTTTCATAAGCGCTAATTTTGCGCCAAAGCCAATAAATATCACGCCAGTGACTGAGTTTAATGCGCTTTTAAAACGCGCACTATTCGCCATGCTTTTAACTCGCGACAACATAAGCACCATAAGAGAAAACCAAATTAAATTAACCATAGAGTGCGCCGTCACCAAAGCATACGCAGTTAATGGACTGTCGTTTACAGAAAGGAATTGTGGGAAGGCGGCTAAGTAAAACATAGAGACTTTAGGATTAAGCACATTGGTGAAAAAGCCTTCTACAAAAGCACCTCGGGTTGATACCGCTTTTTTCACTGTCTGAGGCGCTTTTACAGCCTCAAGAGAGGGAGCTTTAAACACGGCCATCAAAGATTTTATACCAATCCAGATAAGATACGCAGCGCCACACAGTTTAAAAAGGAAGAAAGCCTCAGCCGATTGAACCAACAACAAAGAAATACCAAAAATAGACAGAGTCCCATGCACATAAAAAGCCGCAACAAATCCCCACACGTTTAAAAAACCGGCCTTTTTCCCATACAAGGGCACCGTCTTAGCAATAAGAAAACCATTGGGACCAGGAGACACAACCAATAAAGCGGCAACGGCCATGAAGGTAAAGAGATTATGAACGTCCATATTGAATGTCTCCTGAGTGGGTGTTAATTGCAAAGGCTGAGAGAAGGAACTCAAATGCCCCCTTCTCGTTTAATAAAAGGTACAACGAACACATTGATCAGCACAATGGTGATTAAATGGATCTGTCTAATGATGCTGACTTACGTTCTAAGAGCGATTTCAGAGAACGATGGTTAATCTGCCCTCGCTTTCATCAGCAACGCCAATCGTTAAACAAGCAAAATCTGGGGGGAGCTTTTGCTTTATAAATAGAGGGATTTCGACCTTATAAGCTTGTTTTTGCTCTTTATTTTGCCTAATTCTCACTATCCAAGTGCTGATCGACCAACACGCTGATGATTCATCTAGTTTTTGGCCTCTATGCTGTGATATTTTTACAGAATAATTCATCGAAAGTATCATTCTGTACATATTCACGACAAAGGATTTACTATGAAATTCAGTTCCATTTTTAAAAGTGCGATTGTGGCCAGCGCAATTGCAGGCGGCGTTGCGCAAGCTGACCCGGTTTACGTGGCAACGACGGCCATTGTTGAGCACCCTGCTCTTGATGCAGTTCGTGATGGTATCAAAGCAACCCTAAATGAAAATGGTTACAAGGGCGACAACCTGAAATTCACTTACGAAAGTGCTCAGGGAAAACCCGACATTGCCGCACAGATCGCTCGTAAGATGGTCGGAGACCAGCCAGACGTCATCGTGGCTATCGCTACCCCTTCAGCACAAGCAGCAGTGACAGTAAGCGACTCCATTCCCGTTGTCTTTTCTGCCGTTACTGACCCAGTTGGGGCACGATTAGTACCGAGTCTGAAAAAACCAGGTGGCAATGTGACCGGTTTATCCGACATGGCGAACATCAAGGAGCATTTGTCATTAATCAAAGAGTTTTTGCCGAATTTAAAAACAGTGGGTATTCCCTACAACCCAGGTGAGTCGAACTCTGTTTCTATGTTAGCGCAAGTGAAAAAAGTCGCCGCTGAAATGGGGATTAAAATCATTGAGGCACCAGCGCCTAGAACATCCGACGTTATGATTGCCGCCAAGCAACTGGTTGGCAAGGTGGATGCGATTTATACCCCTATCGATAACACCATCATCAGTGCCGTAGAATCCGTTGTTAAAGTCGGTATTGACGCACAAATCCCAGTGTTTGCTGGTGATACTGATACGGTTGCGCGTGGTGCTGTTGCTGCAGTTGGCTACGATTACTTTGACCTTGGACGCCAAACAGGTGACATCGTTGTACGCATTCTTAAGGGTGAAAAAGCCGGTGACATTGATGTGAAAATGGCCAAAGGAACCAACTTGTATGTGAACCCAAAAATGGCCAAACGCATGGGCATCACGGTTCCTGACTCTGTACTCGCTCGAGCGACTAAGATAATCGAATAATAAGGATCTACCTTGTCACTTTACGCTTTTTTAGGAACACTAGAGATAGGCTTCATTTATGGCTTGGTTGCCATGGGTGTCTACCTTACCTTCCGAATATTAGACTTTCCTGACTTAACCGTAGACGGCAGCTTCACCCTTGGTGCGGCTGTTACTGCTACCTTGATCGTGCTGGGTTACAACCCATATCTGGCGACTTTGCTCGGTACGTTAGCCGCTGCTTGCGCGGGTATTGTCACCGCCTGGCTGAATTTGCGCTTTAATATATTGCATCTGTTAGCCAGTATTTTAACCATGACCGCCCTTTATACCATCAACCTTCGGGTGATGGGCAAACCCAATGTTGCCCTGATTATGGAACCGACTATGTTGACGCCTTTTGAGGCGCTTGGCATTCCGGCGATGTACATGAAGGTGATTTTTGTGGCCTTCTGTGCCGTGATTGGTGGGTTACTGGTTGCTTGGTTCTTAAACACACAATACGGTCTTGCTATGCGTGCGGTTGGCTCCAACAAACGCATGGCGCAAGCGAACGGCATTGTAGTGAACGAGAAAGTCTACGTGGGTTTGGCATTGTCAAATGGCCTCGTTGGTTTAGCGGGTGCCTTGTTTGCCCAGACGAACGGGTTTGCTGATTCCACCATGGGTATCGGTACGATTGTCGTTGGCTTGGCCGCGGTCATTATTGGTGAGTCACTGTTCTCAACGCGCTCTATTCTCGTCATTGTGATGAGCTGTATTATCGGCTCCCTCTTGTATCGAGTTGCCGTTTCTATGGCGCTCAATGCAGATTTCCTTGGTTTCCAAGCGTCTGACCTCAACTTGCTGACCGCTGTTCTAGTGGCATTGGCGCTGGTGTTTCCCAAGTTACGTCGTGAATGGAAGACCAAGAAAGCGAAGGGAGAAAGAGTATGATTCGCTGCGAAAATCTACACGTTACCTTTAATCACGGCCTACCAACCGAAAAACTCGCCCTTCGTGGCGTGGATTTAAGCATCCCAAGTGGTGAGTTTGTGACCGTGATCGGTTCCAATGGTGCAGGTAAATCAACCTTACTTAACACCATTGCCGGTGACATCGAATCGCCCCGTGGAAAGATCTTATTTTCTGATCGAGATGTCACAAAACTTCCAGCCACTGGACGCACTAAAGACATCGCACGCGTGTTTCAAGACCCTCTGGCGGGTACTTGTGGCAACTTGACGGTAGAAGAGAACATGGCACTCGCTTATGGGCGAGGCAAAAGAAGCAACCTCTCGTTTGCTTTAAATGACAATCTGCGAAAGATTTTCAAGGAACAGTTAAGCCGTCTTAATCTTGGTCTTGAAGACCGCCTTGGCGCCGAAATGGGGTTACTCTCAGGCGGACAAAGGCAGTCAGTGAGCTTGCTGATGTCGGCGTTACAACCTAGCAGTATTCTCTTGCTGGATGAGCACACAGCGGCGCTTGACCCAAAAACGGCGGCGCTCATTATGGATATCTCGTCGCAAATCATTGAAGAGAAACAGCTTACCGTGATGATGGTGACACACTCCATGCGTCAAGCGTTGGATCATGGCTCTAGAACCATCATGCTCCACGAAGGAAAAATCATTTTTGATTTATCAGGCGATAACCGAGCAGACTATGACGTGAAAGACCTTCTGCAATTGTTTGCTCAAGCCCGCAATGACGGCGAAGAGTTAGACGACGATAAGTTGTTGCTAGGAGAATAGAACCCGCTTCTTATTCTCTTTAAAAGAAATAAGTCACACAAGCCCCCACTTAATGATATCGATTCACTAAATGGGGGCTTTTTTATGTTTTTTTTAAACACAAACGCGACCTTCTTCTAAGGCAGAAAAAGGACAGAGCTAACAGGACAAGCACAGTTAAAACCAAGAAAAAACAAAGGTTTCTGTTTTATTGGGTTATATGCATGGTTGTCTTGGATGGTGTGGGATCATGGAGCGAATGAGTAGAGTAAAGAGAAACATACAAATTTTGGTGATGCTTAGTCATCGCAGCAATATTGAACAGGCAGAAAAGCACAAAAGGTTTGTATGAATGGCTGCCATCGAAGAACAGACATCAGTATAAAGCTAGTTTTCAAAGGAGGTTGGTTAAGTCTGCTATTGATAGACTGGCTTATTTTTCTTATTCTAAGTGATATGACAATCAGTAATTTCTATTTTAAATCATTTACGTTTATAAGGTTTTTATGCTTATAAGAATAATGTTTTCACTCGTATTATCTTTTACTTTAGCTAGCGCTAATGCCAGTTGCAAATTGCCACCAAGGCTATTAAAGGATTTAATTGTAGAAGATATTTTGGCATTTGTTGCAGGAAAAAGCTCAGGAGCTAAAAGTTTTTTAGAAAAAGAAGGATATGAAAGTTACGATGATTTTTCCTACATGAATGACTCTTATAGCGAGGCAATTGTTAGTCTAATCGAACAAAGCAAAATTTTTGGAGCATCATATTATAATTTAATTAAGGGGGAATCTAATATTAATAAAAAAGCAGTTAAAAAGGCTGCCATGAAAATTCTTACTGAGTGTGACAAAACGGAAGTAAAAGATTTTTTACCGAGAGAGATGATGAAAGCATTAAAGGGAAAGAATTTCTTGATTGAATCTGAGTTAATGGAAATTAGTGTAAGATTGAAATATAAATATCAACACTAACAGGACAGGCACAGTTAAAAACAAGAAAAAAGACTTGGCACCTACCCTACTAATTTCTTCTTCCTTAAAAGAAAGGGAGATATAGGTGTATAAGGAATCAGAAGTTATAAAGGGAAAACAATTAAGTTACTGCGTTATTGGATTATATGCATGCTTGTCTTGGATGCTGCTCTGTGAACATAACGAGGCTCTAGAATTACTCCAACAGCCAGATTTAATTAAAAACCGAGCCTCTGAGCTCAACCCTAAGCACTTTTAACGTACTAGGTAATGCATCTCGACCCCATAAAAAAGGCTATTTTTTCGAAATGAAGAGTAACTCTATAGCCTTAACGCCGCGCTCTGCGCGGCTAAAATTTTAGGGTAAAATTTGTTAAGGAACGAAGCATAGCTCGCTATTTTTTTCCGATTTTAAGTTCTTGTTAGCATTGTTGCAATTCGGTAAATTCGTTATATAACTTTAATGAATGTTCGTAAAGACTCTTAGAGTCCGGCGAGTACATTTCTTTATTAATGAGTAATTTAGTCGCATCTTCGCCTACAATTCCAGAACACCTTACAACCCTAATACAAGTTGACCATAATGACTCAGCGCACCTAGATAATTTAATATCTTCTAAATTTTGATTATAGATATCACGCGACTCAAGATACATTTGTACAAGTTTGTCTTTTTCAATCCCCGACTTCTCTGGAAACATAACTCCAGCTAAGTGTCGATCTAGTAGCTTAATAGCCTCTATTTCATAGTCGTTATCTTCGAGCATATAGGGGAACTCCTTCGTTTGAAAACTATAATGCTAACGCTGTTTTAAGTTGAAATTTAAGAAATAATTGGGGGCAGAGTAAAATTAAGCATCCTCTTCTATTCTTACTAGATTTTTTGGCTACCTTCTGTCTGTAGCGTACCCCTTTTATTTAATTTTACTTTGACCCAAATTATCCTTGTTAGGTTCATTTTGCTCGGGATATTGAACACTTACTTTAATGATTGAAATGTATGGCAAAGTGTCGAAAATAATTAGATCATCATTCAAGCCATAGCTTTCTGCATTGATTTGAACGTCTTTCGAAAAACGGTTATGTATACTGAAGGAGCAAATATCTGAAGAATAATGGCGTTTTTGTCTGTCATATCCTTTCATTTCGACGCCTTTGTATCTGTTCTCTAGATCTAACACCATTCTTGACCAATCGCATATATCGGGTGCAATAATTTCTTTTCCAAGGCCAGTGCCACTGTAAATTTCCAAGATTGCTTCCGTTAAACTTTGCCCAACAACCATCTCATTGGATGTTTCTCTTTTCGGCCAAGTGATATGAAAAGGCGACCAATTAAAAATAATATCGAGGTGCCAGAAACGATTCTTTGGCATTAACAAAAATCGAGCACAATCTGAAAGACCTTCTTTTACGCTCGAATCTAATAAATAATTTCCAATTATTCTGGAAGTCTTACTCACACCAACCTTTAAAGTTAGCTCTTCTCTTCTATCAAGCTTCTCAAATAATGCTCGCTCTTTTCTTGTAGAATTACCACCATCAATCTTTCTGGGGTGAACAGTGTTCTTTCCTTGTAGCAATATACCTTTTCTACAAATTCTGTCTCCCTTATGATTTAACTCTTCAACTATATAAAGTAAGTCTGCCAATTCACATTTGATTTCCTTAGCTCTAGCTTTTGCAGTCGCCTGAGGCGTCCCATCAATCCAGATAGAATTTACTTGTACAGAGCATGGCCGATGATTAAGCCTGTTGAATTCAATTACTCTTTCGGCGAGTAAATTCAAATAGTCTCTCTGATGTAGATGGCGTAAGGCCCAACGTTCTAAAGAGCGACCTTTCTTCAGTCTTTTAATCCAAAACCAATACTGCCAATCTGAATATTGCACATACTCTCCAGTGAACCTAACGCCCGTGTAATAGTCTGATTTGTAGCGCCAGTGGAAAACCGGTCCTAATTGACGCGTTTATTACATGTTTTGATTAGTAGCAACAACAGCTAATCGATCAAATATTATTTTTTGATAAAGCCCTTCTGAAAACGCTATTGAATTAGATGCGGTTGCTTCACCTTGAACGTCCTCAACGAATAACTTGCATTGAACACTTTGCCCCCAGTAAGTATTTATAAGTTTTCTATCTTCCTCTGGAAGCTGAGAAATATCAGAGGACGAAAAGGTACCAACTACTGTAGAGTTAGGTGCTATCTCAGACTTTGATTCAAAATCACTTAGAGTCAGTTTTAAATCTATGTAGTTTTCTTTGCCGATATATACTCGAAATAAGGCTGGTCTTTTAACTGATGTGTTTAAACGACCTGAATTAATTAGAGTAACTGAGATCTCAAAATATGATTTATTCTCAATCAAGTCTTCCTTTATCTGATGTACTTTTCGCTCTATTTCAGGAATCGATGACTGAAGCTCATCATACTTCTCTTTGACATTCGAAAGCTTATCTTCAAAATGGCTTTTAAATTCAGCTAAGGTAGCTGAAACATCTTCGGCATTGAAGTCAATTTCTGGACGTAGCGGCCTGTTGAGTTTGTTACACTCATGTTTTGAAAATGTCTCTGGAGTGAAAGCATTGACTTTTTCAAGATCTGATTTTCTATCTGCAATTTTCTCAGGGAAGTCTTTAAGCTCTTGTTTAGCACGTTGCAACAACTCTTCTAGTTCATCGAGTGTTACAGACCTATCTTGCGGAGCTCGTTTAGGTTCGCCTCCCATTAAAATAAACCTGGGGCTGTCCTCTTCTTTCATTTTACGTAGATATGAAAGCTCGGAGTGTTCGTCTAACGAAACTTTAGCTTTATCTGAGACCTTTCGACTTATGCCATTCACTTCAAGGGCCAACTTTGATCTTTGAATGACATACGTTTGCCATATTGGTACAAGCAACGCGATTGATGCACCGATTACTGCAGCTAATAAACTAGAGTAATCATCCACACTTTTAAGTAGATAGAAAGATACCATACCAAGCAGTAATCCAATCACCAGCGCAAAAGATAGCTGGATGCTACTGACTGTCCCTTTGTCTTGTTTTACCATATTTATTACTCATAGTTTAATTGAACATGTAACGCCGCCATAAGCGGTGAGTAATAGTTGGCTAAAATGTGTAGCGAAGCGGAACTGAGCCAACTGTTACGAATCCGACTTGATGGCCTTGTTAGCCTTGTTAGCCTTGTTAGCCTTGTTAGCCTTTATGATGCATCTTTATAAGGTGTTTCATAAAAGAAGATGTCATTTCAAAAATGAACTCCACTTCTTCCTCAATAACCGCATCATTATGTTTTACAAAGGCATTTTGATATTTTGTGTAATAATCAACGAGCGTTCTAAACATATTTGAGAAGTGTTTAGAACCACCACTTGAACTAATAAATTGACCAATAGCTGGGATTTGATTTTCTATAGATTTACCATTTCCAAATAAATTTTTAAGTAATAGTTCTAGTGAAAGGCGTAAGTCATCAACTAAGTTTCGTTCAAAAACACCGTTGTTAAATTTTGTAAGAGCACTCAAATAAACAGCTTCGCTGTCGGGAAAATCGGTGATGAATGATTTAACTTCTTCAACCAAAGGTTGATTGAGGGTGGTATCAGTAATTGTACCAAATATAGATGCGTATCTTGCTATTAGCTGAATTTTTAAGTTATTAACTTCATCATTTACTGGCTGAGATAGTTTTGGGTGTTCACACAATTCACGAATGATTTTATATTGCTGCTCAGGGGCAAATCGGCGTAAGTTATCTAACAGCGCCGATCGTTTATTAGGCGATTCAAATGGGTAAGAACTATGTGGAATGTCTATACCATAGTCATAAGCATAGTCAGTGAATGCTTTAACAATGTTAGAACCAGAAAGTCCATTTGATGTATCACCAAGTACATCAGATGCTTTACTTAAAAATGTATTTGGAATTTGATCCACTGAACTCTCCTGAAGGCTAACATTTTATTCGTGCGTATACGCGTTTACACATTTTAAAAACTTTCCCAGAATACCTATAACAAACTGAACTTTCAGTATTTTATAAAGCTATTAACAAAATTCAAAAAATAGATAAACGCACATGCTCATTGTTCGTTTGATGTTCGCGAGGTAACAAAAAGGGAGGTATGTTTGAGAGTGAACCATCCGTTAGTTACTTTGCTTACATTCCTTTGCTTACAAAATGTAACGCGAGTTGATTGAGATTACCAGACTGCTTTGCCGTTTTTTGGTTTCTGGCTCTGGTTTGCTCAGAGAACCTAGGGAAAGACGAAGGAACAAGCATTGGTATTCATCCAGTGCTGCGTCAACATCGCCTTGTGAAAGCGCTGCTTTCATCGTCAGATTCCCGTCGTGCCTCCGTACATACTGACCTACGATGAGGTAGGCGGCAGCTGTGAAGAAGCGCCGAAGAGAAACGCCGGTTGGGCAGGATGATCTGCTGGTGATGCTCCAGCAGTGAGGTCGAGGTCAGGTCAAAGCCCTTTTTGAAGCGCTATCTCTAGCTAAAATAAGGCCTGTAGGGCAAAAAGGGGTTCGACCCTGAGCAGTGCATAACATCACCGATCGTTTCGACTTTAACCAATTTTAGTATTCATCTATGCATGAGTTATTGGCCGCTCTTTTTTAGGTATTCCAGCCCACAAGTAAATCGTATTCTTCCAGTATTACGACTACAAACCACTTTATTTATAAAGCTTTGAAGCTATAAATACCTTAATTCGATGCAACGAAGTTGCGCGACTTGATGACGTTTCTGAGGCCGTGTTTGATGATGTCTCTCCATATAAAAAGGCGCTAAACACCTTCCTTAAATGATCGACGTACAAATGCTTTCCTTTCCTGTGCTACGTAAACGATACGCTAAAGGTCTAAAAAAGATTTTTTGGTTACTTTTTTATCAATTGAAAAAAGTTACACGCTCAGCAGAGCGGAATAAAGCTCAGGAATATAAATTGTTTGAATGGAAAGTTCAAAAATCGCCAACAGGACAGGCATAGTTAGTGCCAAAGAGAAACGCCGGTTGGGCTGGATGATCTGCTGGTGATGGTCAAGCAGTGAGGCCGAGGTTAGGTGGTCGCTACCCGGGGTTAAATCCCTTTAAACGCAGCGAATTTAGATGTCACCAATTCCGTAGGATTTTAAAGGGAAATGCCCCCTTAGTCCGAAAGCTTAGCTTAGCATTCTTTAGGTTTACCTAAATCACTACGGGCTGGTGTCGTTTAGAATAAAGGGTATAAACAAAGGCTAAAATAAAGCAGATCGACGCTGGGATAAACAAGGCATCAAACAGGTACAGGTTAAACAGGTAAGTGCCTAATGTGCCTCCGCAGATAAAGCCTGAAATTATCAGTAAAAAGAGTATCGATTTTCTTTTATCAAAGGTTTCCCCTCTTAGCGCGGAACCAAACATGATGCCCAAGTCGGTGAATATGCCAGTCATGTGAGTGGTTCGCACAATCGCGCCGCTGTATTTTGTGGCGAGGGCATTTTGCACACCACAGGCGGCTGAGGCCGCGTAGCAACCGTAATAAGAACCCGCAGAAAAAAGATAGATAGCCCATAAGATCAGCACGCCTTCAATGGTCAGTGCCAAGCCATAATGGTGGCCCAATTTCAATGTGTGGCTGTGCAGCAAAACGCCTGAGAGTGAGGCGCCAAATAAAAAAGACAACAACACACCAGCCAGGTTAGCCGTTCCCTGTAATGAGCCATCAAGAAAACTGGCCCCCAATAACGTGACCGTACCAGAAAGGTGAGATATTGCCTGATGATCAAGGCTAATCAGCCCAATGGCATTAATAAAACCGGCCACAAAGGCGAGAATAAACGCCCCGTATTCAATCCATTTTGGCAACCGTGAAATCAAGAGTCCTCCGAAATATAAATATTTAAAAGTAGATTGATTGACCTGCCTACGCTCAGGCCTAGCCCAACAGATAACCATTGTGCGCTGTCACTTATTTGGCCATCGCCCAACCCCTCTATCCTATTCCTTTTCAAAGAAAATCGACATGGCAATGGTCAACTCACTAAGATCTTACGCAAAAATGCGGTTTTTCTTGATGAACAATATATCAAAAAATGATTTTTAATTTACGAAGAAATAGATTTAACTGATATCACGACAATAATAAAAACAAGGACACTCAATGAAAACCATGCTCGAACACCTATCCCAATATGCTTTTTACCATCAAGACAAACGTAATGTGGCGACACACTTTATTGGCATTCCTATGATAGTGGTGGGTATCACAGCTTTGCTGGCGCGCCCTCATTTCTCCTTCTTTAATCTCGACTTCACTCCCGCCATACTGATCGCGATCGCCAGTGGCGTCTTCTATATCAAGCTCGACCTTGTCATTGGCATTATGATGTCGCTGTTACTCGCCTTGTCCGTCTGGATAGCGAACGCGCTCGCGACACAAAGTACGCAAACATGGCTCATCGCGGCGATTGGCTTATTTGTGGTGGGCTGGGTCTTTCAATTTATTGGGCATTATTTTGAAGGCAAGAAACCCGCGTTTGTAGACGACATTACCGGGCTCATTATTGGGCCATTGTTTGTCTTTGTGGAGTGTCTTTTTGTACTGGGACTAAAGCGAGAATGGGAAGAGAAAATCGATATTTTCTGCCGTAAAAAGAACAGAGAAAACGCCCTGTCAGTCACCCATTGAAGACAAGCGTAAAGCCCATTGTACAATGGGCTGCCAAGGGTCTATTCTGTTGGCGCTGCTCAAACATCAAACATCAAACAGAAGGATTTTATGATGAAAAAAATGCTCGCGGTGTTCTTTGTCGCCCTGCTGACTACGGCTTCGTTTTCCGCATTAGCGTGCCCAAAAGGAGAGCATCCTCACGGCGGAACAGGGTCTCACCACAAAGGTGGCTACTGCTCCTATTAAGCCACCGTTTAGCCGATAAAAAAGCGACTCTGTGTCGCTTTTTTTACGTGATAAACGACCTTACTGATTAAAAGGTCGTTTTACTTGGCGTTTTTTAACAACACAACACGAACTTAGAGTGTATTCGCACGTCCACTAGCATGGTCATGAGTATTGATGGCAACGGACGGCAGCAGATCCAACACTACAATTTGCTCTTGCTCCCCTTCTGCGATCAGGGTTTTCTTGGCATGCAATGTAGAGGCAAGGTTCTCATCCCAGATGGTGATTTCATCTCCCGCTTTGGCCGGCAATGTCGCTCTGCCTTGTTCGTCTGTTTTGACCGCGAAATGGTTATCCGCCACGTAGATATAACCAATCATGTCATCGTGAATATTACAACCAAGCACCACTAAGCCCGCTTTATCAAACAAGAGTGGCGCCGTTGCGTTGCCTTTGTAGAGCTTAATTTCAAACGCTTTTGGCTTAGAAAAGCTGTAAACGTGATGACGAATCTCATCGCTATTAGGAAAACTCACGCTCTGCCCTTTTTGAACCACCAAAACACGAGGGCTAAACTGGCCATACACCTGATCCATAATCGCCAAATCTGCCGGTGTGTTCACCTTGAGGCCGGGCACACTAATCACCGCATTGGGCACGGGATTATTTTGCTTATCCACCACTTGGATGGTCATATCCGCCCAAACATTTTGCACGGTGAACGCCACTAGCATCATCAAAAAACGCGTCATTATTGTCTCCATTCTGTCACTGATTTCTCTTTAATTGTTTCGTCCTTCGCATGCTATACTCGATGGCATTACGAGGTTCGTTAGAGGGTACTGTCCAGAGAATTATGCGTGACTCTATAGAAATTATTACCTACAAAGAAACAGCCCACTCACATGTGCATCATCACACCCAGATTGTCTTACCACTACAGGGTAGCTTATTTCTTGAGGTAGAAAATTCACAACGCCTTGTGCAGGCGGGACAGGCCTGTTTGATCTCTTCCGATTACGCCCATACTCACTTGGCAAAAGGCGATAATCGCTGTTTGATTATCAACAACTTAGCCTGCTGGAATAAAGACATCAGCAGCACAGATACGTTCATTACTTTATCGCCTCAAGCGCAAGCCTATTTGCCCTTTTTGTCGTCTTTAGCCCAGCACCAGACCAGCCAACAGACACAAGCCAACGCGTTGCAACTCATTGAGTGTTTACTGCCAATCCCACAAGAAACGATTTACCAAGGAGACCAGCGAATAACACTCGCGAAGCAATACCTTGATGCCAATTTTCAAACCCCTTGCTCAATCAATGAACTCGCTCAGCACGTTCACCTAAGCCACAGTCAATTGACAATTTTGTTCAAACGACACCTTGGCCTAACGCCTAAGCAATACCTTTTAAAGCGTCGCCTTACGCAAGCCCAACACCTATTAGAAACCTCCAACAAAGGGCTAGAAGACATTGCTCTGGCCGTTGGTTTTCATGATGCGAGCGCCCTTAGTCGTCTCTTTACGAAGCAACTTGGCCGCTCCCCAGGGCAATACCGAGAGGCCGCTCGTGCCGCTATTTGTCGTTGATCTCTAACGCCACTTCCCAGCTTTTAATAAAGCGGCGCTGTTTCGCATAATCTCGCCCCACTAACAACTGCTGATCTAACTCAATCGCTCGCTTAGGCCCCGTTGCTTCCACAACATAAGGGGTAATCACTGGGGTGACATCAGGACGAATAGGAAACAACAAGGCTTTCGTTTGCATCATACCCTGTACTTCGTCTGACAATAAAAAGTCTAAAAACAGACCCGCATCTTCAACATTAGCGGCTTTTTTAGGAATCAAGGCCACCCGCCTTATCATCAAGGTGTAATCCTTAGGCAAGATCATTTCAAGGCGCGAATCCACTCGCGCCCGTTGCGACGCATAGGACCCCAACAAGTTGTAGCCAACGACCAATTTTCCGCTCTCCACGTCGTCAATTATTTCATGGGTGCAGCAATAGGTTTGTAATCTATGGCTCCCAAATGCTTCAAGTAAACGCCCCCATGTTGCGTCCGCTTGGCGAGCATCTTGGCTGGCCAGCAAATACCCCACCCCACTTTTACGAATATCGTACGTGCCGATTCTTCCCGTCATCTGCTTTTCATATTGGCGAATCGCACGCAGCAAATCTTGTCGGTCTTCCGGCAGTTTTCCGGGGAACTGGTCTTTATTCACCAACATCACCACAGGCTCTAACGAAAAAGCAAACACCTGACTACGCCATTTAGCGTCACTCGGCAATTGCTCTGTCGCCTGTGAACGGTAGGTCTGAACGTATCCGTCATTGACCAATTTCAGTTGTAAGTCCATGGCGCTGCTGATGACCAGACTCGCACTGGGATGGTCTTTTTCTTGTATGGTTTTTTGATAAAGCTCTAACGTATTCACATCCAAATACGACACCCGCACATCAGGATGTAAAGCCACAAAACGCTCTAGCAAGGGAGCAAAAGAGGCCAAATCCAAAGAAGAATTAATCCGCAAAGTGCGCGTAGCCTTCAGGTCACCAAACCAAACAGGCGCCGCCATGCTAAGCGTTGACCACAAGATGCTCAGGGCACTGAAAAGCACCAATAACGTCTTCATTCGGTAACCCCCATTTGAAATTTCGCGATGTCAATTTGGAACGTGGTGCCTTTTGGGTGAGTATTTAAAATACGAATGCGCGCGCTGTGGTGATCCACTATGTCTTTGACCATCGCTAAGCCAACGCCACTGCCGGCTATGTCGTAACGACCACGATAAAAACGCTCAAATACCCGTTCCTTCTCAGCTTCAGGAATCCCTTCACCATGATCGATCACTTGAATCTGATAGTAAGCAGCAAACTCGGCGATGGTCACCACCACTTCTGTCGCTTGTTGCTCCCCTTGATTGCTGTAGCGCACGGCATTTTCGATTAAGTTCTGCATCATTTGCTGCAGCGCAAACGCATCCCCCAGCACCATGGCATGTTCCAGTTCTGTGTCTAAAGAAAGGTGCACTCCTTGATGCAAGGCCGTCACGGCCTGCTCCCGACACGATGCGGCAATCGGTAACAGCAGGTCTATCGGTTCTCGGTAACGGGTTTGCATACGGTGCGACACCACCGCCTGATTCAGCAGTAAGGTCACGGTCTGGCTCAAGGCATCGCACTGATTAACAATGTCTTCTAAGGCTTGGTATTGGCGTTCTGGTGACGTCTGATCGCGGGCGTTTTCAGCTAAGGCGCGCAACCCAGCGAGTGGCGTCCGTAACTGATGGGCGGCGTCTGCCGTGTAATGTTCAAGCTGCTCTAAGTTGTCTTGAAGGCGTGACATAAAGTGATTGATCGCCACTTTCAAATGGTGCGTTTCTTTGGGGGTTTTTATATCCAGCGGCGTTAAATCCCCAGGCGAACGCTCCTCCAAGACTCGCTCTATGCGCTGTAAAGGACGCAAAACCAAATGACTCCCGATGACAATCAAAGCAATCGCCACCAAGGCAATCATCAATACGATATCAACCGAACGCTGCGTCACCGCAGAAGCAAGTTCTTCCCGTGATAAACGGGTTTGGCCCAAAATAATACGCACTGTGCCAGTAGCGTCGGGTTCCGTTAAATGCCGCTCTAAAAAGGCAAAACGCACCATTTCGCCAGAATATTGGCGATTAAAAAATTGTATTTTATCGTAGGTGGTTTTTTGCGGCGGAGTCATGTCTAAATCTTTATAGCCGGTGATAAAGCCCTGCTCAGAGCTCTCAACCTTGTAAAAAACCTTATCATCATTGGCTTGCGCTAAAGTCGCAAAGGCAGACCAAGGAATATCGATACTCACTTCATCGTTGATCAGGCCAACGTTTTCGTCCATTTGCAACAGAGCACTGCGCAACAAGCGATCATAGGACAAATCCGCTAGGCGGCGGCTGTAATCAAACACAAAATTGATCGACAAGGCCGCAATAATACTGATGACTAAACAACCAATGCCGATCAGACGAAAACGTAACGAAGGCGCTCGTTTTAGCGCCTCTCGCTCTTCGTCAAGGCTGCCTTCAGTGGCTCTTGGGTGCTGTAGCGATTTCAGCCACATAACCAATTCCTCTTAAGGTACTGATCACAAGGTCGCCCTGAGACAGTTTTTTACGCAAGCGGCCCACATACAGTTCAATCGCATTGGCGCTGGGGGTTTCATCGAAATTAAACAAATGGTCGGTAATTTCATCTTTACTCAGCACTCGCCCCAAATGCCCCAGAAAAATTTCTAAAAGGCGAAACTCTCGGTTCGTGACCGCCGTCAATTCGCCGTTCACGAACACCTGTCGACTGTCGCGGTTAACCGTAATATTGCCATGTTCGCTGACGTTCGCCGCATAACCTTGTTTACGACGCAGTAAGGCTCGGCAGCGCGCTTCTAACTCGCCAAAATCAAACGGCTTGGTCAAATAGTCATCGGCGCCTTCGTCTAACAAACGTATCCGATCGTCGATTTGATCACGAGCCGTTAAAATCAACACTGGCGTTGCGTCGTCTCTCTGGCGAAGCTTTTGCAACAACTGCAAGCCCGATAGGCCTGGTAAGTTTAAATCCAACAAAATCAGATCAAATGTTTGATACTTGAGCAAGTCATCGGCGCGTTTACCATCGCCAATCAAGTCAACACCATGCCCTAAGCTGGCTAATCGTTCACAAATGGCCTGCCCTAACACTTGGGTATCTTCCACCACCAAAATTCGCATATACATGATTACCAAGGCTAATGAGTCGGTCTCAAATTAATAAATGCACAATAAACAAAAAGTCCGAGCTGTAAATACAACCCGAACTTTTTAAAACACATTTTACCTAGTATTGCAGGTGTTAAACGTCTTTAACAGAGTCTTTTGATCTGCGCATTTTGGCGCGAATAATCGGCCCCACAATCAGCGGGAGAACCAAACCAAGAACCGCTACCGTCCATAGACCGATACTTAACCCACTATTAAACAGTGCGCTCCAATCACCATCTGAAAGCACCAAAGCATGACGTAAGCTTTTCTCCATTTCAGGCCCAAGCAATAAACCTAAAATCACTGGCACTAATGGAATATCCACCTTACGTAAGATATAACCCATCACACCAAACGCCACCATAAAGTACAAATCGGTTGGGCTATGGCTAACAGAATAAATACCCACAGAAGCGATCAAGGTCACTACAGGCATCAAGTATTTAGGCGGTATGCTCAACAGTTTAACAAAAATACCAACCATAGGAATGTTTAAAAGTAACAAGACAAGGTTACCTACAAACATGGCCGCGATCACACCCCAAACAAGATCAGGGTTATGAGTGAACAACATAGGACCTGGGGAAATGTTCAACGATATCAACATAGCCAAAAGCACTGCTGTGGTACCACTGCCTGGAACACCCAGAGTCAACATAGGTACCAAGGCACCTGATGCAGCACCGTTGTTACCCGATTCTGGCGCCGCCACACCACGTGGATCTCCTTTACCAAACTCCCCTTTATCAGAGATTTTCTTCTCTAATGAGTAGCTGATAAACGAACCCAATGACGCTCCGGCTCCTGGTAGAACACCAGCAATAAAACCTAAAAGACCACCACGAATTGAGGTTGGTAACACATTGATAATGTCTCTTGCGGTTAATTTAAGCTTATTAATAGCAACCTGTTTTAACCCATCTCCCGCATGGCGTTCAAGGAAGAAGAACAGCTCACTAATGGCAAATAAACCTACGATCGCGATAATGAAATCCACCCCTTCAAACAACTCAAGCGTGTTGAAGGTATAACGTTGCACACCGGTAGAAAGGTCAATACCAACAGTCGAAATCATTAATCCAATAGAAGCCGCCATCACTGTTTTAAATTGGTTTTTACCTGTCACGCCACCCAGTGTGGCAAACGCCAAGACAAACAGAGCAAAGTATTCCGCAGGACCAAATTTCAATGCGAATTTAGATAAAATAGGCGCTAAGATCACCAAACCGATCGTAGCAATAAAGCTACCAATAAAAGACGCTATAGCAGAAATCGCAAGCGCTTCGGCGGCCTTGCCTTTTAACGCCATCGGATAACCATCCAGACAGGTCATCATCGCTGGCTCATCACCAGGAATATTCAGCAGGATAGAAGAAATACGACCGCCATACATGGCACCGGCATAAACAGAGGTCAGCAAAATCAAAGAAGAAGTAGGAGATAACCCTAAACTAAAGGCCAACGGTATTAAAATCGCCACCCCATTAGCAGGACCAAGACCTGGTAGCGCACCAATTAATGTACCTAAGATGGCACCAATAATCGCAAACATGATACTTTCAGGGGTCAATGCCACCGCAAAGCCATGCATCAATAAACTCATTGTTTCCATGACTACAGCTCCAACAGACCAAGAGGCAGTGCAAGTTCTAGCACATTGTTAAACAAAAAGAAGATAACCAAAGACGCAATCACGCCTGTTGTTAAACTTCGGGTCAAACTTGCTCCCATACGCCAGCTTAAGAAGCAAACAATAAAAGTAGAAGCTGGAATAAAACCGATCGGCTCAATCGCCCATGCAAAAAGCACAATAGACAAAGCAACAACGGCTAACTCAATTAACATAGGTAACGGTGACCACTTTTCATCTGGGTCAGGTTTTATCATCATGTAAACTGAGCTAATCGCCAAAATCACTGATAATAAAATAGGAAAAGTTTCTGGGCCGACACTTTCTTGGCCACCAAATGGAATTGGAAATTGTGTTGCTTCCCAACCGTAAGCTACGGCGAGAACCAGCATTAGCATGCCAAACACACGGTCATTAATGCGCATGTCTCTGCTCCGAATCAGTTAAAACGTATAGAGGAAAAATCGTAAGATATTACAGGGGGAGAAAACTCCCCCTATCGATCGAGGCTTACTTAATAAGGCCGATATCTTTAGAAAGTACTTTGATGTTTAGAGTTTGCTCATTGACGAATTTAGTCAGATCTTCACCAGATTTATGGAATGGCATTAGGCCGTTTTTCGCCATAACTTCTTTCCATTCAGGTGTTTTGTACAATTCGTCTAGTGTGTTTACCCACCAATCGTAAGACGCTTTGCTTGCCTTACCTGGTACGTAAAAACCACGCCAGTTTGGCGCAACAGAACTAATGCCTTGTTCCACTGCCGTTGGGATGGCATCAAATGGTGCTGGTAGACGTTTCTCAGAAAGAACCGCTAACACACGTAGATCACCGGATTGCATAAAACCTTTGATTTCAGAAATATCACCAGTAAAAGCGTCAATGTGACCACCAACAACTTGAACTAAAGCTTCTGAACCACCACTAAACGCTAGGTAGCGAATTTTAGGAAGGTTACCAACGTGCGCTTCTTTTGCTGTCATCAGTACTTTTAAATGATCCCAGCCACCAGACGCACTACCACCGGCGAATTTCACCGCAGAAGGGTCTTTTTTAAGGGCATTCATCATTTGAGTTAATGTGGTGTACTTGGAGTTTTTACCCACGGCGATCACACCGTAATCCGCACCTAAAGTACCAACCCAGCGAACTTGATCTGTGTGCATTCCTGGATATTGGCCTTGCGCAAGGCGAGTTGTTGTTGCTGTACTTGCCGCAACGATGAGACTGTCATCAGAGTCACGTTTACTCACGGTATGAGCAAAAGCCACACCACCACCAGCACCGCCCATGTTGATGGTTTGCACGTTGCCTTTAATATAACCTTGGTCAACCAATACTTTACCGACACTACGACAGGTAAAATCCCAGCCTCCACCAGGCGCTGCAGGTGCAATACAATCCGCACTACGTGCAGGCTCAAAAGCATGAACTTGACTGGTTGCCGTTAATGCAACAACACTTGAAAAAAGAATGGTCTTTAAAGACATTTTCGTTAGCATGATTCTCTCCTGCTTATTATTTTTTTATTTAGCGAGCTTTAGTGTGAGTCACAAATTTCGAGACTTGCGTACTTCATACTAGACGCGAAACACTACCTGTCAAAACTGTCACCATCCTGTCATCTGTGAATTTTCTATCTAAATTGTGTAAATATTAATAACAAGGCTTATTAATTAACGACTTCAACCATTAAAAAAAGCAAGAGCAAGCATCATGCTTTAAAAACAGCGCGCTTGAATTGGCTCACACCGTGCGCTCCATTCAAAGCGAAACACAACCTTCACAGATTTATGACAAGCGCCTTCACGGATTTATGACAATGCCAGAAAACACAATAACCGGTAGGCTAATACATTCAATTAACCGTGATTCGTAAAGGAAAATAGTCATGTCGTCTGCAACCCCACGCGCCACTCTCGTTGGCTCCATCGCCATTCTTCTTTGGAGTACGCTGGCATTATTCACTACCCAAGCCAATGCGGTGCCACCGCTATTGTTACTGACTCTTACTTTTGGTGTGGCCAGTTTATTGTTTTTTATCGTCTACCTCGTTAAAGGCGAGTTGCGTCGATCTTGGCAAAAAACACCCACCAGTGCCATGGCGATGGGTGGGTTAGGATTCTTCTTTTATCATTTCTGTTACTTCTATGCGTTTCAACACGCGCCACCGGTCGAAGCGGGGTTAATCGCGTATTTATGGCCACTGCTGATCGTACTATTAGCAGGCACAACCAGCGGCAACAAGCTATTATGGACCCACTTGGTTGGTGCCATTATTGCGTTTATTGGTACTGGCATTATGCTGCAATCTCGTGCTCAAGATTCTCAAATAACAGGCAGCGTTCTGGGCTATGGGGCGGCCTTTGCGTGCGCCATTATTTGGTCTGGTTATTCGGTCAGCAATCGCCGTTTTGCGCACGTGCCATCAAGCTCAGTGCTTTGGTATTGCCTGATTACAACGTTATTAGCTGGGCTTTCCCATCTCACATTGGAGCCCACTCAATGGTCTTTTTCTGCCAGCACTTGGGTCGCGATCATCGGCCTTGGTTTTGGCCCTGTGGGCATCGCTTTCTTCTGTTGGGACATGGGCGTAAAACGCGGCAACCTTTCTCTTTTAGGGGTTTTATCTTACACCGCACCGGCCCTGTCTACCGCTTGGCTTGGCCTCTTTACCGAGGAAGTATTGTCCCAAGGGCAAATCATCGCTTGCTTAATGATTACCGCTGGCGCCTTGTTTGCCAGCCTAATGCCAACGAAAAAACGACACCGTCTAACAAGCGCCGCTCCAGCACAGAGAAGCAACATCAATAACCCATAATCTGGGCAAAAAAAAGGCGCTTCATCGAAGCGCCTTTCATTAAATAACCAGTGTTTTATGCAACCTGCTCTTTACGCTACGTGCTCTTTATGCAACGTGGTATAACGTCCGTGGCACGCTCTGCAAGTAAGATTCCATTTCCGCCATACCGTTAGGCTGGTCAACTTTCACGCCTAAATCTCGCATGGTGCTGCCAAAGGCATGTAAAGTACGGAACAAGTTATGCTCGCGACACTGTTCGCCCATTTGACCAATACGCACAATCGGCTGACCAAATGAACCGGCGATTTCCACTCGGTACACATCGGAAATATGGCGACAAATATCACCCGCGGTTAAGCCTTCAGGAATTTTAATCCCAACCACAGAGTTCAAACGCGATTCAGACGGAATAAACAGCTCCAGACCCATTGCCTCGACCCCAGACTGAAGCGCCTTAGAGCAACGCAAATGGCGAGCAAAACGTTGCTCTAATGTTTCATCACACACCAATTTCAGCGCTTCATGCAAGGCCATAATGCCAGACACAGGCGCGGTGTAATGGTAACCATCTTTATGCCAAAAATTTTCCGCCAGTTGAGCATCGAAACACCACTGAGCCACAGGCTGGGTCCGGCTTTTCACGCTGGCCCATGCTTCATCAGAAAACACCAATAAAGACACACCAGGAATAGAAGACAAACCTTTTTGGCCACCGGTGATCACCACATCGATCTGCCATTCATCCATTTTGAGTGGCATGGTGCTCAAGGTACAAACAGCGTCCACCACCACAAGGCAACCATAGGATTTGGCGATGCTGGCGATTTCTTCCAGTGAATGGTTAAACACTGTATTGGAGGTTTCACCTTGCACCAAGGTAACCACTTTAGGGCGTACTTTTTCAATCGCTTTTCGCACCAATTCTGGATCAGCGGCTTCGAGTACAGGCACATGCAATTCATGAACATCTGCCCCTATGCGTGTTGCCATTTCTGCCATGCGATGACTGAAGAAACCATTGTTGATACACAAAATGGTCTCGCCTTGCTGCATCAAGTTAGATACGGCCATCTCCATCGCAGCCGATGCCGGTCCCGCTACGCCCAACACCCACTTTGATTGGGTTTGGAATACGTACCTGGCCATTGCCTTTACCTGGTGGATCACTTGCGCCATGACCCCTCCCAAATGGTTAATGACAACAGAGTTGGCCTTAGCCACACACTCAGGAATCGGAACAGGCCCCGCGCCCATCATTAATAATGGTTCACGAGGAAGAATTTCATCTAACGATTTCACCTGGGGACGAGAAATACCCATTGGCGATGGAGCAGTCATGATGTACAGCCTATGTTAAAAAATTACAGTGGGTGAGCTATTTTGGAAAAACTAAAAGCACATTTTTTACACTTTCCCAGCATAAAATATCGTGATTTTAGTTTTTTCGAAATAATATATTGAAATAGTACAATATTCTTATATAAAAAAAGAGACAGGCAAACGAAAACAGTGCGATATTCCAGTTAGCCTACATTTTCCCCTAGATCTGACGTGTAGCACCTTGAGCAAGCAGTGTTTTTTACTCTGACCCTCGCGTTTTTTACTCCACGTATTTCATCAATCTATGCGATAATTCAACAAATTCCCTATGACAGGAACAAGTTATGAATACTTGTGGTATCGAAATCAAAGGCAGCGAAGTCATTCTTTGTCTGCTATCTAAACAAGACGGCCTTTTTCAAATTGCCGATTGCCGCCAAGTGCGTCACACCTTGAGCAACTCAAACGACAGTGAAAGCGTGCGTAAATTTCAATTTATGCTTAAGAAACTGTTTGAGGATTACAAAGTCTCTCGCGTGATCATTCGCGAACGTCCTACCAAGGGTAAATTTGCTGGCGGTGCGGTCGGATTCAAAATCGAAGCCTGCATTCAGCTGATCGACACCGTCGATGTTGAGCTATTCACTGGCGTCAAAATAAAAGAAGTAGTGAAAGACAATCCTTTCCCAGTGCCTTTTAAATCAACGGGCCTTAAAGCGTTCCAAGAAGGCGCTTTTACCGTTGCTTACGCCGCGCTTTGCGAAGATCAGTAACCAGAACCCGATACAGAAAACCAAAAACAGAAAAAACAAAAAAGAGAAGCCTCCATCGCTTCTCTTTTTTTAGATCAACAAACGCGGTCACCCCGCGTTCAAAAACACCTTCAAGCAACGCCCGTTAAAAGACAATTCTGATGCAGAATACACGTCTAAATTGGCGCAAAAATAAAATTACGCACAACAAAGGTGCGTTTAATTCTATTTTCTCTTACCAATCAAGACGATCAACACACCGCCCAATACCGCTGCCGACGCTAGAATCAAGTGCAAGGTAACGGCCTCATTCGCAAATATGACGCCACCCAAGGTTGCCAGTATTGGCACCAAGAGTTGTAAAACGGCCGCGACAGACGCACTCATGTGTGCCAACACCGCATACCAGATGGCGTAACCCATACCAGACATAAGCGCACCGGAAGCGACGGCTAACCAAAACCCTTGTAACGTGATGTCCAACTGAAAGCCAACAAAAACCAGCGCTATTAATAACAGTGGCAAGGTTCGAATAAAATTAGAAGTGGTTGCAAACAACGCCTTGCTGACTTTTTTGCCATGCCAGGTATAAATCCCCCAAGCCACACCGGCCAATGCCATTAACACAAAGCCAACAGCAGACGGTGTAGAGAGCGTCGGTAACACCAAATAAACAAAGCCAGAAAAGGCCACCGCGAGCCCCAGCCATTCTAGCCATTTCATGCGATGTCCGTTTATAAAAGACAATAAAATCAAGGTGATCTGCACAGCCCCAAACAAAATGAGCGCACCTACGCCGGTGGCCAATGACACATAGGCGTAGGAAAAGCCCAACGCGTAAATAAACAACGCCGTTGCCGATGACCAGTTACCAGATTGCCACACTTGTTTGAGTCGCGATGGGACCTCTGCCGTGTCACGACTGTCCCGATAAAGCAGGCATAAAATCAGCAGCATTAAGGCACCGCTTATCAGTCTAACCAGGGTAAAAGAGGTTGGATCAATCAATGCTCCCGCGTCATTTTGCACCAATGCCAAGCGGCATAGAATAGAGTTTGCCGCGAAAGCGACTAACGCCAAAAAAGTAGAAAAAGTCAGTTTTAAATTCATTGTCATACGTTTGTTCAATTAAAGCGTTAGTGTAAAAGCAGGAGCTCAAGAAGGAACTCTGATGAAAGCGTACTTTCACTGACTGGCACCAGTTTTGCAAGATCAATGAATAATCTTTCACCGAATAGTTTGAGTGAAACAGCAACGAACAATAGACCCTGTAAGTTGCACAGCTAATTAGGAGGTACAAGATCATTTAATCGTCGCGAAGCATATCATCGCCTTTTGCGCCTTTGAATAGATCCCACACTGATGACTCGTCTTTTAGTATTTTCAGATCTTGATGGCACCTTACTTGACCATCACACTTACAGTTTTCAGCCGGCGTTACAGGCTTTTCAAGCGCTCAAGACCTTTACTATCCCTTGTATTTTAAACACCAGTAAAACCTACGCTGAACTCACCCAATTACGAAACGAACTTAATCATCAAGACCCATTTATCGTCGAAAACGGGGCCGCCGTTTATATTCCCAAACACCTTGGATTACCTGTCGATGCGTCAATGGAAGATCATGGAGACTATTGGCTTAAATCCTTCGGTCCAAAGCGCCAAACCCTGATCGATTTGATCAGCGAATACAAAACACACTACCGTTTTCAAAGTTTCTGCGACATGCAGGCGCAAAACATCGTCGATTTAACCGGGCTCTCCGAAGCCAATGCGCAACTCGCCATGCAGCGGGAATTCACCGAGCCCATGGTCTGGCAAGATTCGAACATTGCTCTCAACACTCTCAAACAAGCCCTTGAGCCACAAGGTGTTCAACTTCAAAAAGGCGGACGCTTTATTCATTTAATGGGCAGCGACTGCGACAAAGCCCGCGCCATGCTGTGGCTAAGTGCCCGTTACGAGACCCATTTCCAAGAAGCGGTTACCACCATGGCTTTAGGGGACGGTGACAATGACGTTGGCATGCTCAGTAAAGCAGATATTCCAGTGGTAATTCGCTCCCCTGTCCACGCGCCACCGGAAGTACCCTATCGCCATGACGCTTGGTTAACCGA
This sequence comes from Marinomonas sp. NPDC078689, assembly GCF_044542435.1. Taxonomy (NCBI): domain Bacteria; kingdom Pseudomonadati; phylum Pseudomonadota; class Gammaproteobacteria; order Oceanospirillales; family Oceanospirillaceae; genus Marinomonas; species Marinomonas sp. NPDC078689. Next base: position 39,490 of record NZ_JBITUJ010000004.1, read on the forward strand.
TGGCTATGGCCCCGAAGGCTGGGCTCAAGCCATTGATAAAGCACTAATAAAACAAGGCATTTTGTAGGCAGCTGGCGTACTCCAGCGAAAAAAACAGGACAGTGACAATTTTAGAAATAACCGACTTAAGACAACAATAACGACGTCTGTGTCCCACAGTGGCGCAACGACATTAGGAGAAATATTATGGGCGATTTTCACCAAAACGGCATTATCACCACATTGCACAATTTAGCGCACCGTCCCCTCGAAGAGATGGAAAGAGAGCTGTGTGAGTTTTCTAAAACTCGGCCTATGTCCCTTATTTTGCCTTGCTTATATTCCGAGTTAGAAACCGATGCCATGCCAAATATTATTGAGCATCTGAAAAAAGTCACTTATTTAGAAGAAATCATCATTGGTCTAGACCGTGCCACAGAAGAGCAATACAGACACGCCTTGGAGTTTTTTAGCGTACTCCCGCAAAAACACAAAGTCTTGTGGAACGACGGCCCTCGCCTACGCGCCATTGATAGCGTATTAAAAGGCGAGCATCTTTCGCCTAGCGCCCCGGGTAAAGGCCGCAACGTTTGGTTCTGTATGGGCTATAACTTAGCCGCCGGTAAAGCAGAATCCATCGCCATGCACGACTGTGACATAGTCACTTACGATAGAGAGTTACTGGCACGATTAATTTACCCCGTCGCCAACCCAAGATTTAACTATGAGTTTTGTAAGGGCTTCTATGCACGTACCGCCAATGGCAAGATGAACGGTCGTGTCAGCCGTTTGTTAGTAACACCTCTGCTCTACTCATTGAAAAAAGTCTTCGGCAATCTAGAGTACCTAGATTATTTAGACAGCTACCGCTATCCGTTAGCGGGCGAGTTCTCGTTCCGTCGTGATGTGATGACGGATATTCGCATTCCGAGTGATTGGGGATTAGAGATTGGCGTATTAAGTGAAATGCAGCGTAACTACTCCAATAACCGCTTATGCCAAGTGGACATTGCCGATGTGTACGATCATAAACATCAAGAATTATCGGCAGACAATGACGATGGTGGTTTATCGAAGATGTCCATCGACATCACCAAAGCCATTTTCCGCAAGCTGGCAACCAACGGCATTATTTTCAATCAAGAGACCTTTAGAACCATCAAGGCCACCTACTATCGCGCGGCGCTGGATTTCATTGAAACCTACCGTAACGACGCAGAAATAAATGGCTTGAGACTGGATGTCCATTTAGAAGAACAAGCGGTTGAATTGTTCGCCGGCAACGTCATGAAAGCCGGTGAAATGTACCTTGCTAATCCAATGGAAGCTCCATTTATTCCAAGCTGGAACCGCGTTGTCAGCGCATTTCCTGGCGTGATGACACAACTCGCGGCAGCCGTTGAACAAGACATGAATGAATTTGGCCCTCAGTAGCGCTTAGCGGTTGCAACAGACTCTCGTCTTAACGACGCCAGCGCGTAAATGAACAAGAACTCAAACAAGCCAAAACCTATTGAAAAATAGGCTTTGGCGTTCTTTTTTAACCCCATACAGGTAGGTTGTTATGGAAAATATTACCCCATCGCATTTAGAACAACGGCTGACGAGCCATCTACAAACACTGTATCCTAACCTCGATGCCAGCGAACTTGCCCGCACCTGCCTGAGCACCTTCAATCTTGATCCCAATACAGAGTCTCCTCGACCGCACCGTAATTTATGGGACCAATCGGACATCATGCTCATTACTTACGCAGACACCTTGCGTTCAGAAGGTGAAGCCCCCCTAGAAACCCTACAGAAGTTTGTCAAAAACAAATTGGCTGACAGCATTTCTGCGGTGCATTTATTGCCCTTTTTCCCCTACAGTTCAGACGATGGTTTTAGTGTGATGGATTACACCACGGTGAACCCCGCATCAGGACGCTGGCAACATATTTCCAACATTGCTAAAGACTTTAAAGTGATGGGCGACCTGGTGATTAACCATTGTTCAAGCCGCAGCATGTGGTTTGAAAACTACAAAGCAGGAGTTGATCCTGGCGCCTCGTTTTTTTATGAAGCCGATCCTAATGCCGATTTAAGCGCAGTAGTCCGCCCCAGAACCTCCCCTTTGTTGCGAGAAGTACAAACCAAAAATGGCGAAAAACACGTCTGGTGTACCTTTAGTCATGACCAAGTTGATTTGAATTTTGAAAATCCGGATGTGTTATTGGAGTTTCTGCGCATCATTCGCTTATACCTCGAAAAAGGCATTCGCTGGTTTCGTCTCGATGCGGTGGCTTTTCTTTGGAAAATCCCCGGCACGCCTAGCATCAATTTGCCACAGACCCACGAAATGATTCGCTTACTGCGCCTTATGATCGAACATTATGCGCCGGATTCCGTGATCATCACTGAAACCAATATTCCGAACCAAGAAAATCTTACCTATTTTGGCAACGCCAACGAAGCGCACCTTATTTACAACTTTTCTTTGCCGCCATTGCTCATCAATAGCCTGATCACAGGCAATTGTACGCATTTAAAACAATGGCTTATGTCTATGCCACCTGCACAACAAGGCACCACGTACCTGAATTTCATCGCGTCTCACGACGGCATTGGATTGCGCCCTACTGAAGGACTTCTGTCTGAATGGGAGCTAGATACTCTGATCAACACCATGAAACGCTTTGGCGGTCGCCTCAGCTCGCGCACCACACCACAAGGTGATGCCAAGCCGTATGAAATCAATATCAGCTTGTGGAACGCGTTGGCCGGTTCGGTACAGCAAGGGCCAGATCAGTGGCAATTTGCGCGTTTTATGTGTGCAGCCGGTGTGATGATGGCATTGGAAGGGGTTCCGGCGTTTTACATTCACAGCTTCTTTGCCACCGAAAACGACAACGAGCGAGTAGACAATACTGGCCAATTTCGTTCTATTAATCGTCATATTTGGAAAATGGACGATCTAGAACACGTGTTAAACACACCAACCCACCATCAAAAAGTGTTTCAAGGGGTATCACGCTTAACACAAATTCGCCGAGCGCAAACCGCCTTCCACCCCAACGCCACGCAATATATATTGCACATGGGAGACAATTTGTTCGCTTTTTGGCGCCAAAGTTTGGATCGTCGACAAAGCCTGTTTGCGGTCTACAACATGACCGATCAGCCACAAAACTTTAACCTGTCTGAGCTTAATTTAATTGCCACAGACGATTGGACTGACTTGGTCACCGATCAAGTCTATGAAGACCATCTGGCTAAGGTGACCCTAATGCCTTATCAATTTTTGTGGTTGGCCAATAAGAAAGGCAAGGTCAAAGTGACCCAAGCGGAATAAAACAAAAAAACACGGCCGGTGCCGTGTTTTTTTTTCGCCTGCTGTGACCTATGGCTAATAGCTAATGGCTAACGGTTTTTGAAAACACATTAATCACCACCACACCGGCGACAATCATCGACATGCCCAGCCAAGCCGCCAAGTCCAGTTTCTCGTTGGCAAACCAGTAACCAAACAGAGAAATCAACACAACGCCTAAGCCAGACCAAATGGCATAGGTTATGCCCGTTGGCATGGAGCGCATGACAATGGTAAGCAGGTACAAAGACACCGCATAACCAATCACCGCAACACAACTCGGCGCCAAACGAGAAAAGGAGTCTGACGCCTTCAATGCGGTGGTCGCGAACACTTCACACAAAATCGCCAAACATAAGATCAAATACGTCATTCCACTCTCTCGCTGTAAACTAAAGTCTCGTTATAGACTGATGTCTTCGGCTAAAAACCCGCCTGTTTGATGGGCCCACAGTTTGGCATAAATACCGCCTTGCTGAATCAACTCATCGTGAGTGCCTTGCTCTGCAATTACGCCTTTATCCAGTACGATCAAACGGTCCATCGCCGCAATCGTCGACAATCGGTGCGCGATCGCAATCACGGTTTTGCCTTCCATTAGACGATACAAACTTTCTTGAATGGCCGCTTCAACTTCGGAATCAAGCGCCGACGTGGCCTCGTCTAAAATAAGCAAGGGGGCGTCTTTTAGTAGTACACGAGCGATGGCAATACGCTGGCGCTGACCACCCGATAATTTAATCCCCCGTTCCCCTACCATGGCATCGTATCCTCTGTTTCCATAAGGGTCTGTCAGAGTTTGAATAAACTCATGGGCTTCGGCTTTCTTCGCTGCAGCAATCATGTCTTCTTCGCTGGCATCGGGACGCCCATAAAGTAAATTGTCGCGTACCGTGCGGTGCAACAAGGAAGTATCTTGAGTCACCATTCCTATATTCGCGCGCAAGGTGTCTTGTTGAACTTGGCTAATGTCTTGACCGTCGATCAAAATACGACCCGATTCGATGTCATGAAAACGCATCAACAAATTAACAATCGTCGATTTACCCGCCCCAGAGCGACCTACCACACCGATTTTCTCGCCCGCCTTGATGGCCAAGCTCAGGTTTTCAATCACTTTACTGTCTTGTCGGCCATAGTGAAAATGCACTTGTTCAAAGCGAATATCGCCTTGCTTCACTGTTAATGGTTGAGCGCCTTTTTCATCCTGAATTTGCAGTGGTTTGGAAAGTGTTTTCATGCCATCCGTCACCATACCAATGTTTTCAAACAAGGCACTGACTTCCCACATGATCCACTGCGCCATGCCATTTACACGCAACGACAAACTCACCGCTATGGCAATCGCCCCCACGCTAATCTGCCCGTAGGTCCACAACAAAATGGCGACCCCAGCTACACTAAACGCCAGCAAATAGTTACACACTTGAACGCCAACATTGAGCCCAGTCACCAAACGCATTTGTTGGTGTACCGTTTTTAAAAAGCCATCCATGCCTTCTTTGGCGTAACTGGCTTCACGCTGAGTGTGAGAAAACAGCTTTACCGTGGAAACGTTTGTGTAACTGTCCACAATGCGGCCTGTCATGGTGGAGCGAGCGTCGGCCTGCTTGGTGGACACACGCTTCAACTTTGGTACGAAATAAAATTGCAGGGCGATGTAAATGCCCAACCACACCAACATTGGCAGCATCAATCGATAGTCGGCTTTGGCAATCAGCACCAACATGGAAGCAAAATAGACGACGATATAAACCAACACATCCAGCAGCTTCATCACGCTTTCGCGCACAGCCAATGAGGTTTGCATCACTTTGGTGGCAACGCGACCCGCAAAATCGTCTTGGAAAAACGTGACACTTTGTTTGAGAACATAGCGGTGCGCCAACCAGCGAATGCGCATTGGGTAATTGCCCAACAAGGTTTGATGAATAATGGCGGAGTGTAAAAATGTGACCAAAGGCATCACTAACAATACGATTAATGCCATGCCAAGTAAGCGTCCGCCTTCTTCTGATAAAAAGGTCGTAGGGTCTTTTGTCACCAACCAATCCACCAGCTGCCCCATAAAACTGAATAGGGTCACTTCCAGCATGGCAATCAAAGCGGTCAGCAATGACATCAGAATTAAAGGGACTTCAACGCCTTTTGAATAGTATCGGCAAAACGCATACAGCGTATTGGGCGCCTGCGCTGGCTCAGTCGTAGGATAAGCCTCTATCCAGCGTTCGAAAAACCGTAACATAACATTCCTTAGTAATCAGAAAATCGTCTACAAACCTTTATATCAAGGGCGCTATCGCAGATTAGCGAGAAAGCGTGACCTAGACTCAATGATGGATGAGCGAATCATACCGAAAGCCCCTTTGTAAAGCGCAGCAGGAAAGAAATAATCCGTCGGCTTTCCTAGTGTTTGCACAATTCAAGAGCATTAGATGCGAATAAGTGATTATAATTATTAAACCTTTGCTTGACGTATTTTAACCAATTCGCCTTGAGTCACTAACCCCATACTTTGTTGCGCCTATATGAAGCTGACTTTTCCTATCATTCTTGTACTTGGCTTATTATCCGGCTTAACACCGCTTGCCATAGACGCCTATTTACCGAGTATTCCTTCGATTGCAAAGGACTTAAATACTGACATTGGGTTGGTACAAATGACCCTTAGCATGTATTTGATTGTGTTTGCTGTCTTGCAGCTCTTCTTTGGCCCGATTTCTGATGCCATTGGGCGTCGCAAAGTCGTGTTAAGCGGTCTTGGTCTTTTTTTTCTAGGCAGTGTTATCTGCGCTTGCGCACCAAATTACGACATGCTGATTCTGGGTCGAGCCATTCAAGCCGTTGGTGGCGCCGCGGTTGCCGTCAGCATTCCTGCGCTGGTCAAAGACAAAATGTCCACCAACCAGTTCGCCAAAGCCATGTCCATGGTGATGCTTACCATGTCACTGGCACCGCTTGCTGCTCCTATTATAGGAGGGGCGATTTTGGTGTTTTTAAATTGGCATTTCATCTTCGTTTTTCTGGCTTTGATTGCCGCAATTGGCGCTGTTTTGTTTATCAGAACCATTCCTGAAACCCTGCACAAGGATCACCGTAAAAAACTGTCCTTAACTGGGGCGTTAGCCAACTACTATACCTTACTTAAAAACCCAGCGGTCATGGGGTACATTGCAGCAGGTTCCTTCCACTTTGCTGGCATGATGTGTTTTATCACGGGCTCTTCTTATGTCTACATCGAATTGTATGGCATTCAACCGTCTCATTTTGGCTTTATTTTTGCGCTCAATGTCATCGGCATGATGACGGCCACCACCATCAATAGCCGTCTCGTGGAAAAGCTGGGGGTTGATACGCTCACCAAATACGCCATTGCTATTTTGCTATGCGCTTCTATTAGCATGATTATCATCGGCTGCTTCAATCAACCGGCGTTTCCCTTCATTGTTATTAGCTGCATCTTTTTCATGGGAACAATGGGCATATTGGGCGGTGGTTTTATGGCGGGCGCAATGCGTAACGCCGGCAATCATAATGGCAGCGTGGCCGCGCTCGCCGGTTCCTTTCGTTTTTCTTCAGGGGCATTAAGCGGTGTGGCCGTGAGCCTATTCCATACAGGCACAGCCACCCCCATGCTCCTAATCATGGCTCTGTGTGGCATTCTTTCTTTTGTCACTTACCAATTTGTCACGCATAAATTTGAGCCCGATGAAAACAAACATTAACGTTTTTGGTCATTTATGCCCCTTTTCACTCAACCTTGATCGTATTTTTTGATCCCCCATAATGGAGATTCCATGCTAAACAGCGACACTCTAGTAGCAAAACTAAAAAGCACGCCACAAGACGTTCAATTTAAAGAGGTTATCGGTGTTATCGAAGCCGAGTATGATTTTACGCCGACTGCGTTTTCGAATGGCCAACAAAACAATGGCATCAATGAAAACAACGGTTCCTGCAAAATATTTTCATTTGCCGCCTTACAGCAGCTTAACGAAGAAGAAACACTGCACTTGTTCGGCAACTTTTACCGTGTGGATGTGTTGGAAAACCCCGATGCCAATGACCATCAAAACATTCGCCAGTTTATGATCTCTGGCTGGAAAGGCATTCAATTTCAATCGCCTGCCCTTACCAAGAAAGCCTAATAAAAAAGCAGACTAGTCGATCTAGATTAGTCTGCTTTGCCCTCTCCTTCTTATCACTTCCTTAGTAAGACAAAGTACGCTAGTGTTATGCCGACTTAAGGGTGAGGTAGTTATGGACTTATTAGCATTTGATTTAGACGGCACCTTATTAAACCGTCAGCAGCGTCTTTCAGAATACACTTGTGACACACTAAGGCGTTTAGATGCGGCAGGCATTGCCTATACTGTCGCCACTGGAAGAACCCATTTTGCTGCAAAAGCGTGCATCGCAGGCCACGATTTCCCCCATTGGCAGATATTTAAAAATGGCGTGGAATGGTGGAACCCGAGTGACAATTCTTATCGCCATCGTAACTTTCTAACCCCAGATCTGATCACAGAGACCCTCTTGGCTTTTGCCGATCATGAGGTGACGCCGTTTGTTTTTTGTCTGGATCAAGATGGCTCCCATAAAGTCTATCATGCCCCTTTAAATGGAAACTTAAGCGACCACATTGCTAACGAGCTAGGGTCACATGACCTACTGAGTCTACACCCCATTGAGGAATTGTCCCCTCATGCGGTTATCACCAACATCAGCGCCATGGGCAAACCAGAACTGGTTGAAAGCTTAGTGGCTTCCTGCCAGCAGCACACCCACTTAACCGCCTATTCAGGTGGCGGGATTTACACACCTGATGCCTATTGGCTCGACATTCACCATAGCAATGCCTGCAAAGGTTCCTCTTTAATGGAACTAAAAGCAGAAATGGGTGCCGAACGAGTGATCGTATTTGGCGATGGCGACAACGACTTGTCTATGTTTGATACATCCGACGAGGCTTTTGCCACGCAAAACGCCTTGGATCACGTAAAAGAGGCGGCGACGGATGTTATTGGTCATCATGATGAAGATGGCGTCGCCCGCTATCTACGAAAACGGTACGACCTGTAAGGCATTCACCTTTCTCAGTCACTTTTAAGGAAGGAAAGCGCCCATAATGGGACTAAAAAGCCCATAAGGCTTGTGATATAGAAAAGCACCCCCATTTACTTAAATACACTAAAATGGCCTTTACCCTGTCCTTATAATGGCTCATGATAGGCTCAAGAAGAATAAGTTTGGAGAGACACTATGTTTGAATTTTTACTATTTGTTGCTGCTTGTGCTGTTATCGCCGTGCTAGCAAGCAATATTCAAAAGATCGCCTCTCAACCAAAGGTGAAATTGCAACCGATTAAAATTGAGCGTGAAACACCTCGTAAGAAAGCGCCCGCTCACCGTCGCCCATATTAAGACTTGCTCTTAACTAAACTAAGCCACTGATCATTTGATAGGTGGCTTTTTTATGCGCACTACTCAACCAATACCGTATTCTTTCAGCTTATTAGCAATCGCGCTGTGACTGACGCCAACCGCTTTCGCCAGCCGTCTGGTACTTGGGTGCTTGGGATACAGTGTTTTAAGCAAAGCCGCCTCAAACTGCTTCATCGTTTTCTCTAATGAATCTTCCACTAACACCAAAGGCCGCGCTTCATCGTCTTTTGGCAAACTAATATCTTCTGGCTGCCATTCTTTTTTGTTCAAACTCAATGTCTGCAGACACACATTTTGCAGCTCTTTCAGATTACCCGGCCAAGAATAAAGCGACAGTTTCAGCAAGGCGCCTTTTGATATGGTTGGCAAGATCACACCGTAGCGCTCGGTATACGCAAGCAAGGTTTGATGAATCAAACCGGCCAAATCTTCACGTCGCTCTCTAACAGAGGGCACGCGTAAAAATAAACTCGATAGCGCGAAGTACAAGGTCTTATTTAACCTATGTTCTGCCGTCAGTCTTGATTCTGAGTGGGTTGTTAACGACACCACCCGACACAGAGATTCAAAACTTGTCGAAAATTCTGGCCTTCGTGTTAACCAATTTGCCAGCGCCACCTGAGTATCCGCAGGCAGATACTCTATTTCTTCAATCACCAGCCAACCATTAAAGTGGCCTAACTTCTTCACATCCGCTACGCCGATATCGCGAGCATGACGAATAATAAGTTGCCCCGATTGGTCGAATTGAAGCCCTTGCCAGTGTTGAAACAGGGCTTGCACCAAATCTCGCTTGCCACTGCCTGCCTCCCCTTCAATAAGCAAAGGCTCTATTCGATTTACAAAGGCTTTTGCGCGCTGCAACATATTTTGCATTGCCACACTTTGACTCACTTCGGCGTGAAAATATTGCGCCAGATCGCTCTCGGCATTGGGAGCCTGCTTGAAATTAGCCGCCTGACGATTCAATCGCGCTTGCGATTTTAAATGAATAACGCTGCCCGCAGGGTTTGATTTGCCACATTCATCGGGCACAAAAATAGGCTTCATTTCCAGCAATAGGGCTTTGTTACGGATGCGAATGCGCTTACTCACCCCATTCACTATGTCATCCCAAGTCACCTTGGCAAAACTCACCCCTTTAATAAACTGCTGCAAAGGACGATAGAGCAATTCTGCGATGGGCACGCCTAAGTCTTGTGCCGCAAGGTCCGTTGCCATGGTAATGGTGCCCTTCAAATCCACGGCAATCACGCCGTCTGGCAGGGCTTCTAATAAGGTATACAGCGCATTGTGCTCTCGCTCGGAAGGCGTAAACACCACCCGTTTTACGTCTTTTACCCCGTCTAAGCGACGCAGTTCACCCAGCAATTGCTGCAACTTTGCAAACTCAATATCTGGAAAACCACAATAGACACAATGGTTTTTGGTGTCTGCTTCAATTAATCGGATGTCTATCTGGTGAGGGACAAACAGATCCAGCACTTCTCGCACCATACCGATTCTGTCTTCACACTGTATTTCTAATCTCATGATCTGCCCCTGATAAACAAGCCGATGAATGACCTCATAGTGACTGCTTGGTTGACTGAGAAGAAGCCAATAATAACAACTCTCGTTGTGGCGCGAAGGTTTCGTAAAGTGGCAATACCGCCGCCCCGAGTGTCACGGCGGCATCATCTGCATGGGCCGAACAAATATCCGGCACTGGCAACACACTCTGCTGCGCCAAGATTTTCTGCACGGCACCAATCAGCATCGACTGTACTACATTCGGCAAGCGCCCACCGATCACTATGGCTTCTGGGTCATATAAGGCAATCACAGCACTCAAGGCTGGCTGAATCTCAAACGCCACTTCTTGCGACCACTGATCAATCATTTGTCGGTATTCCTGTCGCTGCCAGTCTCCAGCAAGCTCCGGCCACGCCAACGAGTGCAGTGCAAAGTAACGCGTTAAGGAGGAAACCGATAACGCTTCTAATATCCAGCGCCCATGTTTTCCGGTTGCAGTAGGAATCAACCCAAAGCTGCCCGCTTTACCGTGTGCCCCTGTGTAACACTCTCCATCCGCCACCACACTGCCACCACAGGCAATACTGACAAACAAATAGAAGAAGTGCTTTCGTGGTGCTGTCGAAGCAAACAAAAGCTCGCTGGTGGCCGCTGCCACGGCGTCATTTTCTGTGTAGCAAGGCAAACCGGTTTGCTCTGAAAGCCATGTTTCAAAGGCAGACGATTGCCAATAGGTTAACTCGGCCTGTAATCCTGCCAGATCAGAGCGCTGCTCAGCGTCCGTCACCAACGAATCAAGCCAGGCATCCATATAATCTGGTTTCGCTAGACCAACCCCTTGTACTTTCGCCCAATCACCTTGCAAGCGTACTTTCACTTCGCTAAGCAATGTTTGGGCAATCTCTTTCGCCATTTGCTCTGTTGGAAAGGACACTTGCTGCTCAAGAGAAACAACACAATGACCACTAAAATCAAGCAAGGCTGCGCTAATACGATCACGGTCTACATTAATGCCAAGCCCATAAGCCCCTTGATGATTCAAACTTAATTGCACTGATGGTTGGCCTCGACGACCTCTTACTTTGCCATCAATTTTCAACAAATCACGCTCAAGAAGTGAAGAGGTAATAACAGAAATGGTCTGCGCGCTTAGCCCTGTTTGCTGCGCAATGTTACTTCGCGACACGCCCGGTGTTTGGCGAACTAATTGAAGAATGATACGTTCATTGTAAATACGACTTTGTTCTGAGGTGCTACCCGACGATTTCATACGTGACTGCTCTGCTATGAAGGCTGTAAACTAGCGATTTCTTTTTATTAAATCTAATTGATTTAATACTAAAAGGCGCTAGTATGCCATGGTATTCTTTTATATTGATCCACAGACACCTAACAACAAAAAACCATTAATACACCATACCGCAAGGAAAACCCTATGAGCCAATCTCCAGACTTCCGCTCAACCGCTTTCTTAGATCAGCACATTAAGTCGACGATGGACTTCTACCATCCAAACTGCATCGATCCTGAAGGTGGTTTCTTCCAGTTTTTCAAAGACAATGGCGACATTTACGATCGTGACACCCGCCATCTAGTCAGCAGCACTCGCTTTGTATTCAACTACGCGAAAGCCTACCTTAACGAAGGTAAAAGCGAATATTTAGACGCCACACGACACGGTTTAGCGTATCTGCGCGAGCGTCATAAACGCGACAACGGTGGCTATGTTTGGCTGCTCAATAAAGACGAAAACCTAGACGAAACAAACCACTGCTATGGTTTGGCGTTTGTACTACTCGCCTACTCCATTGCTTATAAAGCGGGTGTTGAAGAAGCCAAGCCGTGGATTGCTGAAACCTTCGAACTAATGGAAAAGCATTTTTGGGACGCCAAGTTCGAATTGTACAAAGACGAAATTTCCGCTGATTGGCAGACCGTCTCTGAGTATCGTGGACAAAATGCCAATATGCACAGCTGCGAAGCCCTTATTGCCGCTTTTGATGCCACTCAAGAGTCACACTACCTAGATCGCGCCTTGCTACTGGCGCAAAATGTTTGCCAACGCCAAGCCGCACTAGGCCAAGGCCAAATCTGGGAGCACTACACCACGCAGTGGGAAATTGACTGGGAATACAACAAAGAAGACCCTAAAAACCTGTTCCGTCCTTGGGGCTTCCAGCCAGGACACCAAACGGAATGGTCCAAATTGTTGCTGCTTATTCAACAACGCAAACCACAAGACTGGCTCGTGCCAAAGGCCGTGTCTCTCTTTGAACACGCTTGGTCTCAATCTTGGGATGCCGACAACGGTGGCCTGTGCTACGGCTACAACCCTGAAGGCGAAGTCTGTGACGGCGATAAGTACTTTTGGGTACAAGCTGAGTCATTTGCCGCGGCGGCCATGCTGGCGTTGGAAACAAAGGACGCGCTTTACTGGGAACGCTATGAGGCACTTTGGCAATACAGCTGGGACCACATGATTGATCATAAATTTGGGGCTTGGTTCCGAATTTTGCATCAAGACAATCGCGCCTATGACGATTGCAAAAGCCCAGCCGGAAAAACCGATTACCATACCATGGGAGCCTGCTACGAAGTCATTGAGCAACTAAGCAGAACCACCGCAAACTAACGCTAATATTGGGGTTCATCGTTCTAATCATTGGGAAAATGCAGTATGATGCAGCCCAATGCTAATCGACATGAGCCCCTTATGCAGTTAGATAAAATAGATCTCAACTTACTTCGTTATTTAGACTCCCTGTTACGAGAACAAAACGTTACTCACGCAGCAAACCAATTAGGTATTACCCAGCCTGCCATGAGTAATGGCCTACGACGATTAAGAGATCTATTTCACGATCCATTATTGGTTCGTACTAGCGATGGCATGATGCCAACGGCGCTCTCTATTCAGCTGCAACCTCGCGTTCAGCGGATCTTGCAATCTGTTGATGAAGTACTGCACCTTGGTCAAAACTTCGAAGCCGAATCCAGCTCCCGTGTGTTTCGCATCATGGCCAGTGATTACGCCGAAGCCACTCTGATCCCTCCCCTAATGAAAAAGCTGCAAAGCGACGCGCCTAGCGTGATTTTAGACGTCATGAACCCTAGCGATGTCAGTTTTCACGATGTCGAAAAGGGCAAGGTCGATTTGGTGATTAACCGCTTTGAAACACTGCCTCAGTCGTTTCACCAAAAATCCGTCTGGGTAGATCGCTTCTCTTGTTTGGTGCCAGCGAATTCAGACATTGCGAAAAACTTCACCCTAGAAACCTACCTTGCTTCCCCTCACGTGTGGGTCAGTAAAACAGGCTTTGGTGTTGGTGTTGGCATTCAACCAGAAGAAGTGCAAAAGCTGGGCTGGGTCGACAGTTCATTAGCCGATCTTGGGTATAAGCGAAACATTCGCTTGTTTACGCGAAACTACAATGTGGCGATGCGAGCAACAGAGCAACTAGGCCTGATCGCTACCTTACCGTCTTTGGCGACAAAATTGATGGAAGGCAATAATAATGTCATCGTCCTGCCGCCACCGTTTGAAATTCCGCCAGTTGAACTGAAAATGCTGTGGAGCCCTCTGCTGCAACACGATCCTGGCCACATCTGGTTACGATCCACGATTGCGGGCTGTGCTCGGGCAATTGCTGAAAACAATAGCCTATAAACCAGATCCGTTCACTGTACGACACAAAAAAACGAGCGCTTGGCTCGTTTTTTTGTGTCTTCTCATCGCTCTACTGAGCCATCAGAAACTAAAGCTCATTGAGTTTTCTTTCCGCATCTTCTAAAGACGACGCCGTTACATCAAGGTCGGTAATATGACCATTATTAATGCTGTAACACCAACCGTGAACGTGCAGGTCTTGACCATTTTTCCACGCATTTTGAACTATGCTACTTTGCGAAACATGAGACACCTGCTCCATCACATTAAGCTCACACATGCGATCAAAACGCTGATGATCGTCTTCAATACCGTCGACTTCTTTCTTATGCAGACGGTACACGTCTTTAATATGGCGCAGCCAGTTATCAATCAAGCCGTGCTCATCCGCGTCCATTGCCGCTTTAATACCACCACAGCCGTAATGCCCTACTACCATGATGTGCTTCACTTTCAACACATCCACAGCAAATTGAATAACGGACAAACAGTTCAGGTCCGTATGCACAACGACGTTGGCGATATTGCGGTGAACAAACACTTCACCTGGCATTAAATCAACAATTTGGTTCGCCGGTACACGACTGTCCGCACAGCCAATCCATAAATATTCTGGTCTTTGCTGCTTGGACAGCGTTTCAAAGAAATCTGGATCTTCACTGTTTACTTTTTCAGCCCACTCTCTGTTTTTCTGAAAAAGATGACTCAAACTATTTGGCATTATGATCTTCCTCTGTCGTCTTTTGATACCAACGAAAATTTACATGTGCAGTTAAATTAATGGTGTTCAATTGTTTTACCGCTTCTTTGCCATCATAGGAGGCTTTGTGTATATGCGGTGTCATGCATAAAAGATGCTGTATTTCCTCTTGAGAGTCCAATCTGAATGGATAATGAAGAGAACTTTCATTGATCAATTCAAAGCCTTCAATACCGTCACTGTGGGTCGCTTTATAAGGGTGAATACTCGGGTATAAGATCTGACGCAATTCCAATAAATGATCCGCCCCTGATTCTACAAGGAGCAGGTAGCCCTTATCGGACAGGGTGCGAGCAAACTCACTAAAGACCGGAAAGCCAAATAAACACAACACCACATCCAAACAATCATTCGGCATCGGTAAACTGGCATTACTGCCCACAATCCAGGTCGCATCTTTATCGCGCTTGCTGGCGGCGGTGACCGCCCACTTGGAAATGTCTAACCCCACTCTCTGCAAGGCAACATTGCGCTTGGCAAATTCAGCAGCCAAATGGTGTAAGTAGTAGCCTTCACCACAACCGGCGTCTAATACACGGCAAGGTGAGCTATCAATAAGGGCGCTAGGCCATTGATCGATAATATGTTTTACGATGGGGAAATAGTGATCAAGATTCAGAAAAGACTGTCGGTAAGACACCATTTCCTTACTGTCACCAGGGTCTTTGGAGCGTTTATTTTGGACAGGTAATAAGTTGATATAACCAGATTTGGCAATGTCAAAAGAGTGCCCATTGGAACAAACCAAACTGCGCTCTTGTGAGCTCAGTGGTTGTTTATCAATCGGGCAGGAAAGGTGTTCAAACGTTGGCACAATGTTTCCGCTGAAGATAATTTTGTGTTTAGTTTATGAGGATATCCCTCTATAAACAAGTTAACTCGCGCCGAGAGAAACAAAAGCGCAAAAATAGATGGGTATTTTTCAGATTCGATACAGAATATTGCCAATTAATGTACCGCTAACAGCGTTGTTTGCCCCATCAAATGGCTGTCCATATAGACAGAAAAATCACTATTATTCATCGGTCGAGCAAAAAAGTAGCCTTGCACTTCTTCGCAATGATAGCCATTTAGCACCTCTACTTGGGAGTGATTTTCGACCCCTTCGGCGATCACTTTTAAATTCAAGCTATTGGCCATCGCTATGGTCGCTTTGACAATGGCATCATCGTCATTATCAAAGCCTAAATCATTCACAAAAGAACGGTCTATTTTTAGCGTTTGGATAGGGAATTTTTTGAGATACGCCAAAGACGAATACCCAGTACCAAAATCATCAATGGATAAGGTTAAACCTAATGCTCTAAAAGCATGCAGTTTTTCGACTGTTTGCTGAGCATCCGCCATCAACATACTTTCGGTTAATTCTAACTCTAGGTAACGTGAATCAACGCCGGTTTCTTCTAAAATTTGACTGACCATTTCCACCAGATCAGACTGCATAAACTGTCGACCCGATAAATTCACCGACAAACTAATAGGAGGATAACCCTGTTCGCGCCACTCTTTTAATTGATAACAGGCACGTCGAATCACCCATTCACCCAATGGCAAAATCAAACCACTCTCTTCAGCCAAAGGAATAAATTGGTCGGGACTAATCATGCCAAGTTCAGGATGCATCCAGCGGATCAGCGCTTCAGCGCCCACCGTGGCTTTATCAGACAAACGAATTTTAGGCTGGTAAAAAAGCTCAAACTGCTCTTCCTCTATGGCTTTACGCAAACCGCCACCCAATGTTAGGTGCGCTCGGATGGTATCGGCCATCGCGGCGTCATAAATACAGTAAGAATTGTGTGAAATGGATTTTGCGCGATACATAGCCGCATCGGCATTTTTAAGTAGGTTATCTATGCTTTCACCATGCTCAGGGTAGCAGGTGATACCAATGCTCGCGGTAATCATCATTTCCATTTTAGACACAGGATAAGGCTTGATGGAATGCTTTATCACGGTGTCAGCAATGGCTGTCAACTCTTCCATTCCTGTTGCGTGCTCTTGGACAATCACAAACTCGTCGCCGCCTAAGCGATATAAGCACGCCGATTGTGGAATTGTGCTTTTAATCCGCTCCGCCACTTGCTGGATTAATTCATCCCCAACTCTATGGCTGAAGGTGTCATTAACCACTTTAAAACCATCTAGATCCAGCGATAAAACGCCAAATTTAAGGCCTCTTTTTCGCGCATTCACCAACGCCCTTTCAAGCTGACTATAAAGTAGGTTGCGGTTGGGCAATTGAGTTAATGGATCGTAATTATTCAATTTATAAAGGACGATTTCATGGTCCCTTTCTTCTTGAATATCGTGCGCTAAAAAGAACACTCGATCGCTCGATGCTTGATAACACACTTCTATTTGATGCCAACGCACCCCTCGCAGAGTCGATAAACGAATCTCTTGGGTCAACAATGACTTGTTCGACAGCATATCTATCATGCTATGCGCTGCACTTGAGACCACAAACAGCTCTTCTATTTTTTCGACGCGACCAAAGCGCGAAGAAAAGCTGTCGTTCATTTCAACACTAACGCCTTTGCCGTCAAAAACCGCCATAGGCAAGGTATTAAAGCATTGAACCATATCGAAAGAAGAGCACGTCATTCCAGACACACGGTCAACCACAGCGGTATCATTCACCGCTAAAGACTGCACCTTAACGGACACCCCTTTATGGTTTCCCCCTAGAGAAATCAAGGTTCCAATGCAATTCACACGCTCTTGTCCGGTGTCAGAACAAGGCCATATAAACTGCAAAGAGGCACCATCTGGTTGGCTTTTTGCGAAATTTTGGAGGCGAAGTAAAAGGCTTTCGTCAATGCTAAACAAGGATAGGTCGTCGCCATTGAAAAAGTGACTAAATAACCATTTAGCCTCTTTATTACTCCATGAAATACTAGCTCTCTCAATATCAACAACCCAAGTGGACTGACTGATCTTAGGGCTTAATATATTAGGACGTTCTATCATTCGATATTATTCTACTGCAATAAAAAGACGTGTTTGGAGTACTAGATTACCACGTATCAGGAACAACAAAGACACTATATTTCGTGGTCGACTGAATATTTTTAGCATCTTGGGAGAAACACAGGTACTGTGGGCGAGAATCATTATTAAAGCCCTCAAGCCAGCGTTTAATGCACGCTGTGTTGAAGACCTCATAAGCATTCTGGAATCCAGATAAAGAGAGCCAATGGGGCTTTTCTACCGCCCTAACAGAAGAAAACTGTGTCAGTAATGAGGGGGCATTTGAGGCATAAACCCAACCGCCAAAGCCACTATCATTCATCAAGCCTAACGCGTTCTTGCTTGCGTTTAAAGACAAAAACAAGCGACCATAAATCAATAAACAGGGCCTAATCGGTCGCCCTTTGATCACTGACTGGCATTGTTTTTTCGCGCTATCTGTCTCTAAAATCGTCAGCTGATGCGCCCTAGCCCGCGATACTTTCTTGTGTAGGCTGTCATTTTTATTCGGCCCTATCCAATGCTCTGGATAAAGATCCGGACGCTCCAAATAAAACTTAATGGCAATTTCAAATTGCAATAAATCCCCGTCAGGAGTCTCCACCAGCATATCCACTTCGCCCAAGGTTTTCCCTTGATCTACTATTTGCTCATGCTCCAGAAGCACCTTTAAGGTTGAAAAATGCTGTATCGCAAACGAAAACAACACCTCGAAGTAACTTCCTAAAAAGTGGGATTTACAGGCTGCTACGGCCTCTTCAAGAGGACGCGGGTTAGCGGATAAGGCTTGCAAACTCTGCGACCAGTCTCCATGCCAATAAACCGACAGATCAAGATCGCTTTCAATAAGGTGACCTTCCATCAGCCACCGTAAGTCGTTCACATAAGGAGACGACATCTATTGGCTCTTGCCATTCAAATGCGCATCAATACGATCCAAGGCAGCCACAATATTGGCCACATAATGGGCAGGGTAAGCGCTAAAAGCGTCCGCGGCCATCGGCGATATATGACACCGTGTCGGCAGGGCTGCGCCCTCCTCTAACATCTGCTTAAAACGCGCCATCATGACAAACCTCAGCCACTGAGCAAAGCTCATGGTATCAATACAAAATGGCGCCACACTCGCCAGCGCCTCTTCGCTCGGCGGCTCACACTCCCAAGCGCCACATTCTCTTAACGCCATTTCCAAATCCATTAACCTATCCGCCAGAAGATAATGTTTTTCGAACCGACTATTCAACCTGATTTCTCCTGTAAAAAACGGTAATATGGCACCATATTTCGTTTATCATCGCCGTTTTAAAAGGCGCTAACACAATTCAAATGAGTCTGTAATTTACCATGAAAAACATTGAATCGCTTTGCGATCTTTTTGATATGGTTGGCTGTGATGCCACCTTTTACGATCTTGGCCGCCACATTACAAAAATCACACCGCAACAAGTCATTCAATTTGACCGAAAACAACAAGCCTATCCTTTTCCTTTTCGCCAATGCGCTTGGCTTGCTTGTTTTTTAAAAAGCAAAGACAGCCAAAAGAAAGACGCCCGCGACACCGGTGTTGTGTGGTTTATTAAACTGCCTTTGGACGAAGCAGGCTGCCTAAATCTAGGCACTCGAGATCATTTTATTAAATCCATTGTCGATAAAATCCTTCACAAAGGCGAGGCCGCGGGACTGTCTGAGGCGCTCGAAGATAACCCGTATGTTTTCAAACCTGATCAAGAACGTATGGCCAGTTTTCACGCCATTCTTGCGACCAATGTAAACGGTGAAAGATCCGTATACTTTCAAGATGTCATCGACTATTTAACCAATACAGCCTTAACAGAAGATCAAGATGAGTGGCAAAAGCTTGGCCTACAAGGCATCGCTGAATTGGCCGTCAAGGTGAACGAAGAAAACTTTGCGACGCTGATCCTAAAAGCCATCAAGCAGGCTCCAGCCCCATTAGTTAGCGCGCTTTGCCATGCTCTCGAGCACGAAACCTTACCAAATGAATTAATCTCAGCCATTACTGAGAAGCTACTTCAAGAGCAAGACAGTTTAATGCAAGCAAGCTACCTTCGTGCCTTGTCACGCTCAGAATTAGACGACGCGTTATTGCTGCCGTTGTTTGCCATATTGGGCAGCGTCAACGAATGCTCCGATGAGCAAACACACCCGATTGCAGCACTGGCGGCGAAATGCCCCCATTGGCTAGCCAAGAACCCCCAGCTATTGAGAATCGTGATGGAGAAACTGGCGCATCGAAATGACGCTTATGTGGCATTTAGACAGGTTTCCAGTGAGCTTAGCCAGCATCCTGAAACACGACAACCATTATGGGATTTATTCAGAAGTGAACGTATTAGCCCAAGCTTAGCGCAGGCAATCAGTCATTTATTCACACAGACGCCAACGTCCGTGCAGTAACCAAACATGGCCAATGGCGATCCGTTGCAGTTGGCCATTATTTAGTGGTGAGTGACTTGGCTTTTGCGCATTGAACGCATCTCTTTACGATGCTCAACAAACGCCTCACTTAATAGATAGTCACCTTGCTCGGTGCATTCTAAAGCCCCTCGATTTACCAAAGCTTCCAATGTTTTGGGCAAAACTTTTTGACGCTTATCCCCCTTCACAAAATAAAATTGCTCATCTAACTGAACAATTTCAAACCCTGACTCTAAAAAGCCGACACATAGATTCTGAGTTGGCGTTAATTTGAGCTTCATAGTTCTCCCCTCATAGCCGTCTCTATTTAGAATGCTTCCGCTTAACTATAGTCAATAATCGATAGAACAAAAAGCGAGCAGGAGAAAATCAATAAAGAGCCCTCTCTCTTTCACACGGACCTAGGCTGACTGTGGGCCAATAAAAAAGGGAAGACAAAAATGCCTTCCCTTTTTTTCAGATCCATCCCTTGCTAGTCAGCAAATACGATCGTTTTATTACCGTGTACCAGTACTCTGTCTTCTAGGTGATAACGCAAGCCTCGTGACAACACAAGCTTCTCGATGTCTTTACCAAGACGCACCATGTCCGCAGCCGCATGACTATGACGAACACGAATTACATCCTGCTCAATAATCGGCCCAGCGTCCAAATCGGCGGTCACATAATGACAGGTCGCACCGATCAATTTAACACCGCGTACAGCGGCTTGATGATAAGGTTTGGCACCAATAAACGACGGCAAGAAACTGTGATGAATATTGATCACCCTATGACGGTACTTCTTGCACAAGTATTCTGGGAAAATCTGCATATAACGCGCCAAGACAATCGTGTCGGCCTGAGCATTATCGATGCAAGCTTCAATTTCTTGGAACGCCGGCATTTTATTGTCTTTCGGCACTGAAATGCAGTGATAAGGGATCTTATACCACTCCACCATAGAGCGCAGCGACTCATGATTGGCAATAACACCAACAATGTCGCAGTTTAACTCACCAGTATGCCAACGGTGCATGATGTCGTTTAAGCAATGGGATTCTTTGGTTGCCAACAGCATCACTTTAGGGCGATCTTCACTGTCTTTGACGTACCAGCGCATATCAAACTCTTCCGCAATCGCCGCGAACTCTTCACGAAAAGTCGCCACATCAACAGACAAGCTTTGTGCATCTATGTCATGGCGCATAAAGAACCATTTTGACTCTAGATCGGTATGATGACTGGCTTCAACAATCGAGCCTTCGCGCTCCTTAATAAACTGAGAAACGGCTGACACAATCCCAGTACGGTCTGGGCAACTAATAACAAGACGAAATGTTTTTCTCATTTTAAAAACTTATAAACCTATACAATTCAATATATTAGAAATACATATTTGTTAATTAGATTCAGCCTTAACACTAGGCTGAATCACTCTATTGAGCCACTTCCTTATGTCGAATGACCCAACACTGGTGAATTTTAGTGTTGCGGTCAAAATCAAGATCCAGTGTTTGTTTAGTCACATTGTCAATGTCGAACTCTGTTGCTAACGCCTCATCAAGAATGAAACGACGATAGTTATTAGAGAAGATCAGTTCGCCTTTTTTCGACAATCGGGCCATCGCCAAGCGAATCAAATCGCCATGGTCTCGCTGAATATCCAACACTTCGGCCATTTTCTTCGAGTTAGAAAACGTCGGTGGATCCATAAAGATAAAGTCGTACTTATCTTTGTTCGTACGCAACCATTCAAAACAATCGGCACGCTCTACTTTGTGATCGCGTGGCGAAAATTCATTCAGCTCAATATTACGACGCGCCCACTCGGTGTAGGTATTCGACATATCAACACTGTAGGTACTTCGCGCACCCCCTTGACCCGCGTGCACTGACGCTGTCGCGGTATAGCAAAACAAGTTAAGGAAGCGTTTGCCATTGGCTCTGTCTTGAATCAATTTACGCACTGGACGGTGATCCAAAAACAAACCTGTGTCTAAGTAATCTTTCAGATTGACGATAAACTCACAACCGTACTCTTCAACAATCATTTCATGCTGAGACTGGTCAAGCTTTTCGTATTGCGCTTTCCCTGTTTGCTTCTGACGATGCTTCACCACCACATTCGACTCAGCAATATTTAAGGCGCTAGGAATGGCAGACACAGCATCAAACAAACGCTGCTTTGCTTTCTCAGGGTCAATGCTTTTTGGTGCTTGATACTCTTGAACGTGCGCCCAATCTTTATAGATATCGATGGCGACGGCGTATTCAGGCATGTCCGCATCGTAAACTCGGTAACATTCGATGTTATTTTTGTCCGCCCACTTTTTGAACTTTTTCATGTTCTTTTGCAGACGATTTGCAAACATTTTGGCGCCTGGCGACATCACAGATTGCGCCACCACGTCTTCTTTAATGCTGCCAGCTAAAATCGGGAAGCGATACGCGCGGCACTCTAAGCCACCGTTGATCACTCGTGTGCTTTTTTCTGGTCGAACAGGGATTTGTCGTGCCAACTGCTCATTGCTGGTTAGCATCATAAACTGCCAACCACGAACATGATTCACCACCCATTCCCCAAGATCACGATATAAAGCAATCAAGGTCATTTCATCGCCCAAACGCTCACCATAAGGTGGGTTTGAAATCACCAAACCTGGTTTTTCTTTATTAATCTCGAATTCATGCTCTTGGAAAGGCGTCATGGAGACATCAATCAAGTCCGTTAAACCCGCTCGCTTAATGCACTCTCGTGCCGCGGCAATGGCTTTTTGCTCACGGTCCGTACCTTGGAAACGAATGCCTAATGTTGCCGGGTCTTTTTTGCGGTTTTTCGCAAAATCCATCAACTGTTGCCACAAACGGTGATCGTGCTGCTTCCAGCCTTTGAATCCCCAATACTGGCGACGCAACCCTGGCGCAATGTCCAGCGACATCAGGGCCGCTTCAACCAGAAAAGTACCCGAACCACACATTGGGTCGATTAATTGCGTTAAGCCGCAATCTCTTCCCCAACCGGCACGCATCAACAAACCGGCGGCCAAGTTTTCTTTCAGAGGCGCCATACCACCGTGCTGACGGTAGCCGCGACGGTGCATACTTTCGCCGGCCAAATCGATACTAATGGTGACGGTATCACGCTTAATACGCACGGCGATTCGCACATCTGGCTGTTCTTTTTCAACGCTTGGGCGCTCTCCAGACAAGGCGACAAAATAATCGGCAATCGCATCTTTGGTACGCACTGCACCAAATTGCGTATTACGAATATGGTCATTGGTGCCATGACAATCAATGGCAATGGTATTGGTTGCCGTCAGGTGCGCCGACCAATCTACCGCTTTTACGCCATCGTAAAGGTCATCCGCAGATTCTATTTTGAAGCTTGCAACGGGGAACATCACGCGCGTTGCCACTCGTGACCAAAGACACGCTTTGTACATGCCTTCTAGATTTGTCGAGAGCTTCACTTGGCCTTCGCCTAAACGAGTTTGCAGCAATCCTTCAGCATGCAACTCTTGCTCTAAGACATTCTCCAATCCGAGTGGACAGGTAATTTCTAACGCATAAACCTGTTCTACTGAGTCTGTCGTCTGTGTATCTGTTGTCATTTTTAATTACTTTTTTAAATTTTCTGTGAATGTATTAGAGCAAAGTGTTTTTAGACAATCTCTCGCATCTAAACTAGCTTTTAAAGCTCGATCTGAAAAAAAGAATAAGAGGAAGACACCTATGAAGAAACAAAAAAGAGATCTTCACCATCGCGCTTACCTTCGTGGCTATCGTGCTGGAATGGCGGGCCGTTCAAAAGGCCTTTCCATTCAATATCAAGAAAGCGCTCGCCCCGATTGGCTTGCTGGGTGGCGAGAAGGTCGCGAGGACATGTGGAATGGGCTCTCTCCTGTAGAAGGTACCCATAAAACATTTAGCCTAGTGCATTAATGTCTTGTTTCTTTTAATCTCGATCTTTATCTCTATTCGCGTTTAGCGAATTGTACAAATAAGTGAGGCGGGACTGCTACCCGCCTCACTTCATATTGCCCTTTAGCAAGGCAAGGTCGTTCTTTTTCGTTAACCTTCTAAATCCAATTCTCGATAGAAGCCATCCGTACAAGCAATCGCTTCTTTCACCAACTCAGGGCCTTGATAAATAAACCCAGAATAAAGCTGTACCAGCTGCGCGCCGGCTTGCAGTTTCTCAACCGCATCTTCGCCACTTGAAATACCGCCTACCCCAATAATAGGTAACTCACCTTTCAAATGCTCTGCCAGCACTCGCACCACATGGGTCGACGCATCTCGTACTGGCGCACCACTCAAACCGCCCGCTTCAGAAGCGTATTTATGCCCAGCAACCGCGTCGCGTGACAAGGTGGTGTTTGTGGCAATAATACCATCAACCCCTTGGGCAAGCAGCGTATCAGAAACCAATTTGATTTCATCGTCTGTCATGTCTGGGGCAATTTTTACCGCCAATGGCACGCGTTTGCCATGCGCTGACTCGTAGCGATTTCGCGCTTCGGTCAAGGGGGCAATTAACTGAGCCAGGCTTTCACCAAACTGTAAGCTACGCAAGCCCGGGGTATTCGGTGAACTGATGTTCGCAGTAATGTAATCCGCATAAGGGATCACTTCTTGTAAGCAAGTAAGATAATCTGCGGCGGCATCCTCTACTGAGGTCGACAAATTCTTGCCAATGTTAACCCCCAATACACCTGGATAGCGGTGGGATTTTATACGAGAAACCACATGCGCTACACCTTTATTGTTGAAGCCCATACGATTAATAATCGCATTGTGTTCCGGCAAACGAAAAAGGCGTGGTTTAGGATTACCGCTCTGCCCTTTTGGTGTAACCGTACCCACTTCCACAAAACCAAACCCAAGTGCGCCTAGCGCTTCAAACGCATCCGCGTTTTTATCCAAACCCGCCGCTAGCCCGACAGCGTTAGGGAAACGTAGCCCCATCACATCAACCGGTTTAGTAGCAGGCAAACCTTCAAAGAACTTAGTCAATCCCAGTCGACTACTCGCCGCTAAAAGGTCTAATGACAATTCATGGGAGACCTCAGGATCCAGTTTAAAAAGTAATGAGCGAGCAAGGTTATACATAGACAGGGCTCCTAACCGTGTGAGTATGAGGCTAAGTGGATTAACGTATTTGTGTCACACCAACTAATTTGTGTCTGTCATCGAATTCTACTTCAAAAATCCCATTCACGCCGCGATAAGAAACAAAGCGCTGAAAGGCTGACAAAGGCAACTGTACTTTTCGCCCATCAAGGCTACTAGCCACGACATTTTTTGCAATGCCTGAATACGCTGCTTCGTATTGAGAAGCACTCAATATCACTTCCACTACGATTTTTGCCACTTTCCTTTCCTATGCTTACGCATCTCTTACAACTAACGCCTTGTATGTAAAGTTTTGAATCCGATAAGATGGAACCTATTATATTGTGTTGACACCTTTTTTGACAGAAGTATAAGGAACTTAGGTTCGATGGAATCAGTAATTGAGAAGTTAAAAGACCATCTAAATCATGCCGTTATTGGCCAACCTGATTTAACTAATGAATTACTAGTGGCGCTGATCGCCAATGGCCATGTTCTGTTAGAGGGGCCGCCAGGCATTGCTAAAACAACCGCCGCAAAAGCATTGGCCAGCGCAATAGACAGCCGCTTTCAACGCATTCAGTTTACCCCTGACTTGTTACCGGGCGATGTCACAGGGTCTGATATTTACCAACAAGAAACAGGGCAATTTTCGTTTGTTCCAGGCCCCATCATGAACGACATAGTGCTCGCAGATGAAATCAACCGAGCACCTGCAAAAGTTCAGTCGGCACTGCTAGAGGCCATGGGAGAAAGACAAGTGACTGTGGGCAATAATAGCTACCCACTGTCGGCGTTGTTTTTTGTCATTGCCACACAAAACCCCATTGAGCAAGAAGGGACCTACCCCTTGCCCGAAGCGCAACTTGATCGTTTTATGATGAAGATCAATCTGGGTTACCCCAGCGCCGAAAGCGAACTCGAAGTGTTGCGCATGGTCAGACAACAAGACCTGCATAAAACATTTTCCAGCAGCGTCCAAACCATTTGCACCCCTGCCGACATTTTGGCGTTACAACAAAAAGCCCTGTCTTTGTACATGTCAGAATCTGTCGAGCATTATATTGTTCAACTGGTAATGGCAACACGTCATCCTGAGCATTATTTAGGTGATACGGCAAATGGCAACAGTTTAATCGACTTTGGCGCAAGCCCTCGTGGCACACTCGCACTAGACCGCTGCGCGCGTGCGAACGCCCTACTGCAAGGCCGAGATTTCGTCACGCCAGACGACGTTAGACAAGTGGTATTACCCGTGTTGCGCCACCGCATCATTACTTCTTTTGAAGCACAAGCCGCGGGGCTTTCAGAAGACGAATTACTCAATAGGCTCATCAGTCACGTACCAGCGCTATAGCCCCTATGAACCCATTATTATCGCCAACGTCGCCAGAACTGAACGACTCTGATTTTGCTTTGCTCGCCCATTACGCAAAGCATTTAGGGCGCGCCTCGTCAGCGGCTCGATTCACCCTTAAGTCCGGTGAAAAGCGCTCGAAAAAGAAAGGTCATGGCATGGAAATGCTGGAATTACGTCCTTATCAAACGAGCGATGATTTAAGACACATAGACTGGCGAGTGACTGCTCGAACCGGCCATACGCACACGCGCCTCTACGCCCAAGAAAATGATCACCAACGAATATTATTACTCGATTTATCCCCAGACGCTTACTTCAGCACCCGTTACGCATTTATCTCCACACGCTTTATCCAGCTGGCAGGATTGATTGCATGGCGCTCAGAGCAACAAGGTGACAAATTGCTTTATAACTTAAGCTTTGGTGGGCAAAGTCTGGAGCATCTCAATAAAAGTTCTGTTTGGGGAATGATCAGCCAATTAAAAAACGCCTCAAAAACAAGCAACAGAAACCATCAAGCCACCTCAGATCTGGGTTGGTATGGCTCCAAAGTGACCAGCAAAGCTCGTAATAAAGACATTATTATTTTGACCGACAAACAGCACTGGGATGCCAAGCAACAAACCGCGTTACAACAGCTGGCTAAGCACAACCAAATCCATTGGGTGCAAATATTTGATCATCACTCTTTCGAACTGCCACCTGGGCAGTATCAATTTGCTGACGCGATGGGCACAACGTCGGTGAAAATCAGCAAAAAGAGCTCAGAACAAGCCAAAAAAGACTTTTTCGAACAAAATGCGACCATGCGTCAACGTTTGGCCAAAATTGGCATTCGCCACCAACTTTTCGATATCAGCGAACCCCCTGAAGGCATTGCTCGATACCTATTAAACCAAGGGGCGTTACGATAATGGCAGCAAATCCGACTTTCTCAGCCTTACCTCATAAGGCGTATTTATTACCGGATGCCGTGCCAATGTGGCCTCCAGTTTGGTGGACATGGCTGGCTGTGGCAGCCGTTATTCTGATACTGTTTGGCGCGATATTAGTGCTGATCATAAGACACAAAAAACGCGCCTACCGACGCGAAGCACTGGCCGCACTAAAACACGCCGACGACAAGGTATTAGACAAAGAACTGGTTGTCCTATGCCATGAACTCATCCGTCGCTGCCTAGTCAGTGAAAACAAGTCCACATTGGCCGCGCTGCCCGCGCCTCAGCTGTTTAATACACTTGACCAAAAAAACGCCGCCAAACACCGCTTTAGTTCACTCCCAGAAGACTTTATTAGCGGCCCATACCGTGGCGACATCACACTGTCTGCGGCGCAACGAGAACACATACTTAGCACCACTCGTTACTGGATAAGGAAGCACCATGCTTGAACTTACCTGGCCTTGGTTTCTCTGTCTTTTGCCTCTTCCTATTCTTTTTTACTTGCTCCCTAAAGTCGCCCCAAAAGGCCATGCTTTATGGTTCCCAAATGCTCGCTATCTGGCAAACAGACAAGAAAATCTGCCGTCTAAAAAATCCATTCGTTTGCCCATGGTGCTGCTCTGCCTAGCATGGGTCTGTTTAGTCTTTGCGATCGCACGCCCCACTTGGCTCGGCGCGCCCACCCAGGTAACCCCTTCGGGCCGCGACCTGCTCATTGCCCTAGATTTATCAGGCAGTATGCAGATCAAAGACATGACCTTAAACGGGCACCCTACGGATCGCTTGACGGCGGCCAAATCGGTCTTATCTGACTTTATTAAGAATCGCCGTGGCGACCGTATCGGGCTTATTGTGTTTGGCTCTAAAGCTTACTTACAAGCCCCTTTAAGCTTCGACACCAAAACCATTAATCAGCTAGTGCAAGAAGAGCAAATAGGTTTTGCCGGCGAGCAAACCGCCATTGGTGACGCCATTGGCTTGGGCATTAAGCGCCTCGAGAACAAACCTTCTGATAAAAAAGTATTGATCCTAATGACGGATGGCGCCAACACCGCTGGCCGAGTCAAACCCGATCAAGCAGCGAGCTTTGCGGCCTCTCAACATTTGCGCATTCATACCATAGGCATAGGGGCGGACAGCATGCAAGTTCAAGGCTTCTTCGGACCTCAAACCATTAACCCATCCAATGATCTTGATGAAAAAATGCTGAAAAACATCGCCCAAAAAACCGGTGGCGAATACTTCAGAGCAAAAAGCACAGACGACTTACGCCGCATTTATAAAACCTTAGACGCACTTGAGCCAACCCCCGCTCAAGCCATTTGGCAACGCCCTATCACCAGTTATTTTCACTGGCTTGGCTTAGCCGCGATGATTTTTCTAGGCCTCGCCTTGCTTGCCAGCGGTAAGTTCACCTTACGAATCGGGAGAAAAGCATGACCCTTTTCGACGTTATCCACTTTGAGCGCCCTTATTGGCTGCTGTTTATTCCCGTCACCTGGCTCGTGTTTGCTGTGATTCAATACCAACACACATCCAGCCACGGACTGAACAAAGCCATTGACCCCAATTTACTCGTGCACCTTGAGCACAAAGGCACGCAAGGAGTGGCCAACAAATGGCTTGGGCTGCTGTGTTTTAGCGTGTGTTGGATTGGCCTTGCTGGCATCAGCTGGACACAATCACCGTCCACCATGTTTGAATCAACCAGCAAAACCATATTGGTTGTCGACCAATCCATGTCAATGTACGCAACTGACATAAAGCCAGACAGAGAAACTCAACTAAAACAAACTGTTAGAGATATCCTGACACAAAGCAAAGATGGTGACATTGCCCTAGTGGCCTTTGCTGGCGACGCTTACACTATCAGTCCATTTAGCCAAGACAAAGACACCATCACCCATTTTTTATTGGCTCTTAACCCTCTGGTTATGCCCGTCTATGGCAGCAATCTTACCAGCGGCATACAAACCGCCTTGTCTCTTATTAACGACAAAAAAGCCCCCGTCCACCTTATCGTACTCACTGACAGCTTGGATTCATCAGACCAAGATGCAATCCCTAAACTGCTTGAAGATTACCAAGCCCGTGTGGATCTCATTGCGGTGGGCACAAAACAAGGCGGAGAGATTCAACTTCCCGACGGCCGGGTTTTAAAAGCAAACGGCAAACACGTCATTCCTGCCACCCCTATTGAAGACTTAAAAGCACTCAGCCAAACCATTCACGGTCATTTCTACCAAGGTCGATTATCGCCCGCAGAGCTAGACAAAATCACCGGCCAAGCTGAGGCAAATGACAACACCGAACAAGCCGACAACAAAAGCATTCACTGGATCGACCAAGGGCAATGGCTCGCTCTCCCTTTCCTATTATGGTTGGCCTTCCAATTTCGTCGCGGCATGTTATTTGCGCTTGTGTTAGGGGTGTTTTTCCTGCCTGCCAACAAGGCGACCGCCTCCCCTCTCGATTGGTTTAAAACGCCCGATCAACAAGGCCAGCAAGCGGTCGATAACGGTGACTGGAAAACCGCCGCCAAGCACTTTCAACGCCCTGACTGGAAAGCCGCTTCGGCATACGCCTTAGGCGATTACCAACAAGCCGCCGAGACGCTTGCAACACACAGCCACAGCGCAGCCGATCATTACAATCTAGGCAACGCCTTAGCGCTGGCGGGTAAAACAGAAAAAGCCATCGACGCTTATAAAAGAGCCTTAGAGCTAGACCCTTCGTTCAAGCAAGCAAAAGACAATCTTGATTACTTAGAGAAACAGCAGCAACAACAACGAAAAAAACAGCAAGATAAGAAAAATCAGCACCAAAAAGACAAACAAAAGAATCAACAGCAAAAAAATCAGCACCAAAATCAATCCGATAAAGATAAAGCTCAGCCATCGGACCAAGAAAATCCGCAATCAACACCAAAAAAAGACAATAAACCCTCTGAAAAACAAGACAAAAAGCCATCGTCCGAGGATAATAAAGAGCGCGAAAACAAGGCTGAAAATGAGCAGAAAAAATCGCCTGAAGCCAAATTAGACAACGAGCAGAAACAGGCTCTTAACCAATGGCTCAGACAAATTCAAGACGATCCAGGCACGCTATTGCAACGCAAACTCTGGTATCTACATCAAGAAAAACGTCACGAAAATCGATTTAGCCAAGAGGATGGGCAAAACCCATGGTAACAATGCGTCTATTTCATTCCGACTTTGCCTTAGGCAGAGTCATACGCCACACATTAGTCGCAATGATAGCCCTACTCTTCGCATCTCTTCCTTTTTATGCCCATGCAGAGAGCGTCGTTGCTTCATTAGACAAGAATAACGTCGCTGAAAACCAAGTGGTCCAACTCACCCTAAGAGCCGACTTCACCAATACGGGAAAAGGGCCAGACCTTAGCGCACTGAAAGAGAACTTCGATGTCTTAGGACAAAGCCAAAACAGTCAATTTAGTTTCAATGTGGGTTCAAACACCGCACTGACCTATTGGGTGATATCCTTAATGCCGAAATCTGTCGGCACATTCGAAATCCCTGCCATCAAAATTGGCGATCAAGCATCACAACCGCTCAAACTCATCGTACACAATGCGCCTCAACTATTAGATAACAAAGGCAACCCACCGGTGATGGTCAAAACGCACATCTCCCAAAACAGCCCTTATCTTCAACAGCAAGTCATTTTGAGCGAACAACTGTACACGTCCGTTTCTTTGCAAAATGCCAATTTGAGCAGCCCTTCTAACCCAGATTTAGTCATCGAGCGCCTCAGCGATGACCAAATGGCTTATCAAACCATTAACGGCACTCGATACCAAGTACTCACACGCCAATACCTGGTATTCCCTCAAAAAAGCGGGCAGATCAGCATCGCCCCTCAAAGTGTTCGCGCCATGATCAACACGGCGTCTGGCAATCGCATTATTAAAGTACAGAGCGACCCTATCGATTTACAGGTGCTGCCCATCCCACCAAGCTACCCTAGTGATAACTGGCTACCCAGCAGCTCGGTAACCATCACAACAAAACTCAGCAAAACCAGCGCTACGCCGAAAGTGGGTGACACCTTAATTTGGGACATAGAGGTCACCGCAAAAAACGCCTTACCTGAACAAATCCCTCAAATGACGTTTGAGAGCACCGCCGGCTACAAGCTCTACCCCCAACCAATTAAATTCACTAGCCAAAAAAATAGCGACGGTATTACTGGCCATCAGTCCATTAAAATTGAAGTGGTTCCTACGCAATCTGGCCCATTAACCATGCCGACCGCCACGCTCACCTACTGGGACACAAACAAAGAAGAAACCGCAACCGTCAGCGCCACCACCAACCCTATTACCATTGCCGCGCTACCTGCAACGAGCACTCCGAAGACGGCAACACCGCCCCCTGAGAGCAACGAAGAAGCGGGCAAACCCATCGCCCATAAAACCACGCAAAGCAGCAAAAAAGTTATCGATAACGCTTCTAACGCTCCGATTTCTTTAGCGAAGAAAAGCGAAAAAGACGCCTCGCCAGCCGCCGCCCCAATAAGCAATAATGACTCGACACCATGGTCATGGCGCCAATACACGATTTTCACTTTGGCAATCCTGCTTACGATTATGGTCATTGCCTGGTTGGTGCTTTTTATCAGAAGAAGAAAATCTTCGGCCAACAGTGAAGACAGCGTTCCTACCCTGCAAGAGTTCGCGCCGTTAATGTCAAACGATGAAAGCAGCGCTTTTCGCACCTTGATCCAGTGCTGCCGACAAGACAACCTTGCCGAATTAAGATCGCATTTATTAGAATGGTCTAGACACAGATGGGGCGACGAAAAAATTAAAAGCGTCGACGATATTAAACGCCTAGCCTCTTCTGTTAAGCTGACACAGTTATTGATGGAAGCGGAACTTATGATGTATTCCAACCAACCAAGCAATCAATGGCAGGGAACACCGTTGGCAGAAGCGCTTGAGGAATACAAAAGTGGTCAACCTAAAAAATCACAAGCAAGCCAGTTAAAAACGCTCTATCCAAATTTTTAAACGGGCTTGCGCAGACCCATTTTATGGAGAAAACAGTAACCATGACGCACGCATTTCAAACTGGAATTATCCCAGAAGCATCCAGTGATGCGCTTTTTGTTACTTTCAATCTAGTACGTGATCGTGTGGCGCAAGCGAAACAAGCGCTAGCGGCCTCAACAGACATCATTCAGGCCATTGAACAGCAGTTTCCTGACGCCTCATTGTGCGCCTCTATCGGTTTAAACCACGCTGTCTGGCCGCTTTTTGATGACGCCAAACAGCCTAGTGGCTTAGCCCCATTCCCTCATTTTAAAAACCAATCTGTTGACGTCAATGAAACCGCAGGCGAACTGGTCTTTCATATTCGATCAATGCGCCGAGATGTCACCTTTCAGTTGGCAAACGCCTTGTACCAAGCCTTCGACCAAAGCCTTGAGATAGTAGAAGAAGTCAGCTGTTTTAAATACCTTGATAACCGAGATCTAACCGGTTTTGTCGACGGCACGGAAAACCCAGAAGGCGAACAACGCCAGCAGGTTGCCTTAGTCGGCAAAGAAGACCCTGATTTTGAGCACGGCTCCTACCTAAACTTGATGCGTTTCGTCCACGATTTAGAAAAATGGGAACACCAAGACCTAAAGAGCCAAGAAGACGTTTATGGCCGTACTAAATACGCCAACGAAGAATACCCGTCTGCACAAAAATCGCCTCATGCTCACACCAAACGAACCTCGTTAAAAGACGCTAATGGTCAATCGTTAGAAATATTGCGTCATAGCATGCCCTTTGCGTCACTAACGGAAAAAGGCTTGATGTTCGCCAGCTACAGCAAAACGCCAAGCGTATTTAACCTAATGCTAGAAAGCATGATCAAGGGCGACGAAGAAGGTCATACCGACCACTTAATGAAGTTCACCACGGCACACACAGGCAACGCATTTTTTATTCCTCCGACCAGCTGGCTCGCCTCTCTCGCTGACTAGCCTCTCCCTTTCCAACACCCCAGCGACACCACACACGGTCGCTGGTTTGCCTTTCCTCCTCCTTTTCCTTGGCCATTTTGTTTCCTTCCACTGTTATGAGCCCTCATCTTTACGAGCACTGACCTTCGAGAGCACTGACTTTCAAGGGCACTGGCCTGCCACAGCACTCACTGCGGCTAAAACAGCGACCTAACCACGCCATTAAACCGACTGCGTATTATTCGCGCAAAAAAAGGGCCGCTCAATGAGCGGCCCTTTTAGTCTAAAAAGACGAGAATATTACAGCGCTGTACGCTCAATATCCGCATTGTCTTCTAACAATTTCTGTTGCGCTTGCGTACTCATGGTCGCTTCTGTTTGATTCAGGTAGCTTTCATACGCCTGTTTTTGGCTGTCTGTCGCTTCTTCAGAGCCCGCTGCCACCTTGTTCAAACGAATCAAGGTAAGATCACCATTCGTTAAGGTTTTCACCTCAACCACTGGCTTGTCTTTTGGATGCGGCATAGTGAACACCAAAGACGTCACTTCATCTTGTCCACGCTTAGCCGAAACAACGCTCTTCCATTTAGTGCTAGACGCTGTTTTTGCCGCCTCTGCTTTCGCTTTAAGCGAAGCCACGGCTTTTTCTTGAACCACTTTAGAGGTCACTGCTGCTTTCGCATCAGCAAACGACTGCACAGCTTCTTCTTTATGATCTTTCAGATGAATAACAACGACTTCATCGTCATTCACTTCAATAAGATCACTGTTTTGATCATCTTTAAGAACCGTATCGCCAAAAGCAGCATTGATCACAGCAGGGTTGCTTGTTAATGCATCTGAGCCACCTTGACGGCTAAAGTAATCACTGGTCTGTACCTTAACGCCATACTCTTTCGCTAACGCGTCTAACTGATCACTGGCGTAAGCCAGATCCGTAATGTCTTCATGAGCCCCTAACAAGGCATCACGGGTTTTGCTTGCGATAAGCGATTTTTCTAACTCGGCTTTTTTGTCTGCAAAACTTGGTACTTTAGCCTCAGAAATGGCATTTAGTTTGATCAAATGGAATCCAAATTTTGTTTCCACTGACGCCACATCGCCTTTCTTCATACTAAACAAGGTGTCTTCAAACGGTTTTAACATGGACCCCTTGGCAATATAGCCCAACTCACCACCTGAGTTTTTAGAACCAATGTCATCCGAGTACTGTTTTGCAAGATCCGCAAATTTTGCACCCGCGGCCAACTTGGCTTTGACTTCCGCCAAACGCGCTTTTGCTTCAGCTTCAGTGCGACTTGATGTGTCAATCAGGATATGTGACGCATCACGCTCTTCTTTCGCTGCACCCGCTGTGAATGCCTTGTAAGCGTCCTGCAGCTCAGCGTCCGTCACTTTTACCTTGTTATTAAAATCAGATGATTTAATCACAACGTAATCTACTTTTACTTCTTCTGGCGTTTTGAAATCGCTCTGATGAGCATCATAGTAGGCTTTTAACTCTGCATCAGAGATGTTTGTATTCTCAGCTTCATCCGCTAAAGAAAACTCAACGTAATCGTAAGAACGCTCTTGTGTCTGCAATTGAGCAATACTGTTTACCTGATAAGGTAGAACAAACTCAGACCCAGCAATCGCATTTCGTGTCTGCTGAATCAAGATATCTTCTTTAATTCGATTTTTAAACGCTAATGGCGTATAGCCTAAAGAATTAATAAAGCTTAAATATTTGGTTTGGTCGAATTTACCATCCGTTTGGAATTGCCCAGCTTGCAACAGGTAGGCATTCACTTGCTCATCAGACACACCCAGATCAAGCGCTGTCGCTTGATTGCTTAGCAGTGCACGCTGAATAAGTTCATTGATAGCACGGCTCTGCAGGACATTCTCTTGTAACAATGCAGGGTTTACGTTGCCACCCATCATAGAAATTAGCTGGCGACGCTGAGTTTCAGCACCTTGAAGCATTTGTGTACGAGTAATGTCCGTACCATCTACTTCCGCCACTTTATCGTTTGAATTAAAACTTTGAACTAAGGCATCGACGCCAAATAGAGCAAAAGTCACGACAATAAAGCCTACGATGATCTTTACCACAATGCCTTGCGACTTATCTCTTATATCTTGGAGCATTATGCCTCCGAATGAATGAATGATATTTCGTAAATAAAAAAGGTGCATTCCGCTTGGAATACACCTTTTTGTGTCTAATGGCGGAACAGACGGGACTCGAACCCGCGACCCCCTGCGTGACAGGCAGGTATTCTAACCAACTGAACTACTGCTCCTGATTCATTAGTTTACGGCGTCTTTAAGACCTTTACCGGCCTTGAAGCCAGGAACCTTAGCCGCTTTAATTTGAATTTCCGCGCCAGTTTGAGGATTACGGCCAGTACGTGCCGCACGCTCTTTAACCGCAAAAGTACCAAAACCTACCAATGTTACTTGATCACCTTTTGACAAAGCCTCTTCAATTGCTTTTAGAGTCGCATCAAGTGCATTGCTTGCAGAAGCTTTAGATAGGTCTGCAGATGCTGCGATAGCATCAATCAGTTCAGATTTATTCACGCTTTACCCCTTCAGTATTATCGTGGTTCCTTTAGAATTATTTTCGGCGCTGTATAAAAGCCTACCGACAAGGTCGAGCCAAAGTTATACAAGCCCTCCCTACCCCTTGTCAACACGGGGTTTAGCCTAATGATGACTCACAGTTTCTTGTTCATCAACAGTTTTTTCCTTTGAAGCCAAGGTTTCTTCCTTTTTTGGTGAAGGAATGTACTCTAAAGCAATATCTAGGACTTCATCAATCCATTTTACCGGAATAACTTTCATATCGGCCTTAATATTATCTGGAATCTCTTTCAAGTCACGCGCATTCTCTTGAGGAATAATGACCGTTTTAATTCCCCCTCTATGAGCCGCTAAGAGCTTCTCTTTAAGACCACCAATAGGCAACACCTCTCCACGCAAGGTAATCTCACCTGTCATCGCCACAGACGCTTTAACAGGGATCTTTGCCAACACAGAAACAATGGCAGTACACATGGCGATACCCGCACTCGGGCCATCTTTTGGTGTCGCCCCTTCCGGCACGTGCAAATGCAGGTCTGTTTTTTCATGGAAATCAGCATCGATACCCAAACCTACCGCTCGACTTCTCACCACTGTCAAAGCCGCCTGAATGGATTCTTGCATCACATCCCCTAACGAGCCCGTTTTCACATGACGACCCTTACCGGCCACGCCAGCGGCTTCAATCGTCAATAATTCACCACCAACCGAGGTCCAAGCTAAACCTGTCACCTGCCCGATTTGGTTTTTCTCTTCTGCTTTGCCGTAACTGAACTTACGAACACCAGAAAAATCTTCCAGATTCTCAGACGTCACAGCCACTGCATCGGCTTTTTTACTCAAGGTTTGCTGTTTGATCACACGACGGCAAATCTTGCTCAGCTCACGCTCTAGGCCACGTACACCGGCTTCTTTGGTGTAATAACGAATCACATCCATTAACGCCTCGTCAGAGACTTGGATTTCTTTCTCTTTCAAGCCCGCCAACTTAATTTGCTTAGGCAATAAGTAGCGCTTGGCAATGTTCAATTTTTCGTCTTCGGTATAACCTGGAATACGAATGACTTCCATACGATCCAACAGAGGGCCCGGAATGTTCATGCTGTTAGAAGTACAGATAAACATCACGTCAGACAGATCATAGTCCACTTCTAAATAATGATCGCTAAAGGTATGGTTTTGCTCTGGATCCAAGACTTCAAGCAAGGCTGACGCTGGGTCACCGCGCTGATCCATCCCCATCTTGTCGATTTCATCCAACAAGAAAAGAGGGTTTTTAACTTTGATTTTAGCCAGTTTTTGCAACAATTTACCCGGCATAGAACCAATGTAAGTACGACGATGACCGCGAATTTCCGCTTCATCGCGAACCCCGCCTAACGCCATGCGAACGTATTTACGATTGACCGCTTTGGCAATGGACTGACCCAAGGAGGTCTTACCTACCCCAGGCGGCCCAACCAAACACAAAACCGGTCCTTTGACCTTTTTCACACGCTGCTGCACCGCCAAAAACTCAAGGATGCGTTCTTTTACATCCTGCAAGCCGTAATGGTCTTGGTTCAGAATTTTTTCCGCATACGCCAGATCGTTACGTACCTTGCTGCGTTTTTTCCATGGTAGGGAAATCAACCAGTCAATATAGCCACGCACCACCGTCGCTTCTGCAGACATTGGCGACATCATGCGTAACTTTTTCAATTCCGCTTCGGCTTTTTCAGTCGCTTCTGGAGACATGCCCGCTTCTTCGACTTTTTCTTGCAGAATATCAAGCTCACTGCCACCGTCTTCCATGTCGCCAAGTTCTTTCTGAATCGCCTTCATTTGCTCATTCAGATAATACTCGCGCTGGCTTTTCTCCATCTGCTTCTTAACACGACTGCGAATATTCTTTTCAAGATGAGCAATGTCTAACTCGCCATCCATCAAAGAAATTAAGTATTCACCACGGGCGGTTAACGACTTGATCTCTAAGACTTGCTGTTTGTCTTCAAGCTTAAGGCTCATGTGACCTGTAATGCTATCAATCAACTTAGAAAGGTCATCAATCGATTTTACTGATGTGACCACTTCAGCAGGGATACGCTTACTTCCCGCGACATATTCGTCTAGCTGTTTTAGCAAAGCACCGCGAATAGCACTGTACTCGGATTCATTTTCTTCTTCTGCTTCAAGCGCCATAATGCGACCAGAAACATACTCTTCACCTTCCTCAATAGCATCAAGGCGCGCACGTGAGCCGCCTTCAACAAGCACTTTAACGGTGCCATCAGGAAGTCGTAATAACTGCATTACTTTGGCAGTGGTACCAATAGAATAAAGATCCTCAAGCTGCGGATCGTCTTTAGAAGCATCTTGTTGGGCAACCAAAAACACATATTTATCATTTTCCATTGCCGCTTCAAGTGCAGCGATAGACTTTGCGCGGCCAACAAACAATGGCAACACCATATGAGGGTAAACAACCACATCGCGCAATGGCAGCATGGGCATCATTGAAAATTTTGACATATTTATATCCAATCTGGGCGCAATATACCGCGCACTTTCATTTCATTCTTTGATTAGGAAAGAGATAAGGACAATAATAAAAAAAACAACCGTATCAGCACGTTGAATTCAGTGTACATGCAGTTTTTGAATCTAACACTAAAAAAAAAGCCGAGTTCGAATAGAATATTCAAACTCGGCTTTCGCAGTAAGTCAGACAGAAATTAGCCGTTTTTCGCTAATTCTTCTTTTTCCAACACCATCAAAGGTGCAGATTCACCTTTCATAGAGGCGGCGTCCATCACTACTTTTGACACATCACTGCGTGCAGGAAGGTCGTACATGCAATCCAACAAAGCGGATTCCAAAATACTACGCAAACCACGAGCACCGGTTTTTCGCTCCAATGCCAATGCAGCCGCTTCTTTTAGCGCTTCTGGTGTAAATTCAAGTTCCACACCTTCTAGCTCAAACAGATGCTGATACTGCTTAGTCAGCGCATTCTTAGGCTGGCTAAGAATGGTAACCAATGCTTCTTCATCAAGCTCTGACAAGGTAGCAACCACTGGCAAACGACCGACAAACTCAGGGATCAAACCGAATTTAACAAGGTCTTCTGTCTCAACTTGGTGAACCGCTTCAGAGAAAGATCGACCCTCTTCTTTGCTTTTCACTTTGGCTGAGAAACCAATACTACTTTTTTCTGTACGCTCACTAATAACGCGCTCTAGGCCAGCAAATGCACCGCCACAGATAAACAGAATATTTGAAGTATCTACTTGCAAAAACTCTTGCTGAGGATGCTTACGCCCACCTTGTGGAGGCACAGACGCAACAGTTCCTTCAATCAACTTCAATAGCGCCTGCTGAACACCTTCACCAGACACATCACGTGTAATCGATGGGTTATCAGACTTGCGTGAGATTTTATCAATCTCATCAATATAGACGATACCGCGCTGCGCTTTCTCTACATCGTAATCACAGCTTTGAAGCAATTTCTGGATAATGTTTTCAACATCTTCACCCACATAACCTGCTTC
This sequence comes from Marinomonas sp. NPDC078689, assembly GCF_044542435.1. Taxonomy (NCBI): domain Bacteria; kingdom Pseudomonadati; phylum Pseudomonadota; class Gammaproteobacteria; order Oceanospirillales; family Oceanospirillaceae; genus Marinomonas; species Marinomonas sp. NPDC078689. The sequence continues at coordinate 79,098 of NZ_JBITUJ010000004.1, forward strand.
TGTTAGCGTAGTGGCATCCGCAATCGTAAACGGCACATCCAACACGCGAGCAAGCGTTTGAGCTAACAAGGTTTTACCACTACCAGTAGGACCAATCAGGAGAATGTTACTCTTACCTAATTCAATATTATTGTCGGTCTTACCTTGGTGACGCAAACGCTTGTAATGGTTATAAACCGCTACCGCCAAGACGCGCTTCGCACGATCCTGACCAATAACATATTCATCCAAAGACGCACTTAATTTAGCCGGTGTTGGCAGCTCATCACTGGCCTCACCTGGCGTATCGCCTTGCAATAACTCTTGAGTAATAATGTTGTTGCATAGATCAACACATTCATTACAAATATAGACCGAAGGCCCTGCAATCAGCTTCTTAACTTCGTCTTGGCTCTTTCCGCAGAAAGAACAATATAATAGCCGATCAGAGTGGTCGCCACGGCTAAACTTATCATCCGACATTTATTCCACCCTTTTAAACCGTACGTTTTTGTAAAATTTCATCAATCAGACCGTACTCTTTCGCCGTTTCAGGATTCATAAAGTTGTCTCGATCTGTATCGATGGCAACTTGCTCAATTGGCTTACCGGTATGAAACGAAATGATCTCATTCAATTTATGCTTAATGCTCAAAATTTCACGAGTATGAATTTCAATATCAGACGCTTGCCCCTGATACCCACCAAGAGGTTGGTGAATCATCACACGTGAATTTGGCAAGCAATAACGCTTACCTTCAGCACCCGCAGTAAGAAGAAGCGCACCCATACTTGCTGCTTGACCAATACACATGGTGCTCACATCTGGTTTGATGAACTGCATAGTATCATAAATTGACATGCCCGCTGTGACCGATCCACCTGGTGAATTGATGTATAGGTGAATGTCTTTATCTGGGTTTTCAGATTCCAAAAACAACAACTGAGCCACAACAAGGTTCGCCATGTGATCTTCTACTTGGCCAACTAAAAAGATAACGCGCTCTTTTAATAATCGCGAATAAATATCAAACGATCTTTCTCCACGAGCTGTCTGTTCAATTACCATTGGAACCAGACCGTTACTTGTGATGGCAACCGGGCCTGTCGTTGGATTAGTCAAATTCATATCACATTCCTTAAAACAAAAAAGCCGACATAACTAATGCTATGTCGGCCTTATTTAAAAAGATAAGAAGAATCTTATGCTTCTTGCCCTTCTTTTTCAGCTTGGGCTTCTGGCTTGATAGCGTCTTCATAACCCAAAGTTACATCAGTAATTTGAGCTGTTTCTAACAGTTTATCAACAACTTGCTCTTCAAGTACAGCAGATTGAACTTGTGATAGCTGCTCTTTGTTCTTCAAGTAGTAATCGATAACTTGTTGTGGCTCTTGGTAAGATTGAGCCATGTCTTCTAGGAAGGCACGAACACGATCATCATCCACTTTAAGATCGTTTTGCTTGATAACTTCAGAAATTAGCAAACCAAGTTTAGCGCGTTTTGTCGCTTCGTCTTGGAACAATTCTGCAGGCAATTGGGAAGCGTCAAAACCTTGACCGCCAAACTGCTGAGCCGCTTGCTTACGCAATGCATCAACTTCTTGATCAACCAAAGCAGAAGGCACTTGCACGTCACCGTTGATAGACAATAAACCATCAAACAATGCGTTTTTCAATTTTGCTTTAACCGCTTGGTTTAACTCGCGATCCATGTTTTTGCGAACTTCAGCACGAAGCGCTTCAACAGTCGCTTCTTCTAGACCGAATTTTTCAACAAAAGCGTCGTTCAATTCAGGAACGATTTGTTCAGCAACTTCTGCAACGGTAATTTTGAACGTTGCTTCTTTGCCTTTCAAATTCTCTGCTTGGTAATCTTCTGGGAAAGTAACAGAGATAGTACGCTCTTCAGACGCTTTAGCGCCCAAGATGCCTGTTTCAAAGCCAGGAATCATTGTGTTAGAGCCAAGTACTAGTTTGTGACCTTCTGCAGCGCCACCTTCAAATGCTTCGTCACCTAGGTAACCAACAAAATCGATGGTTACTTGGTCGCCGTCTGCAGCTTCACGCTCAACAGCGGCCCAATCAGCATTTTGCTTACGCAATGTTTCAAGCATGGTATCAACATCAGCGTCTGTTACGTCAGAGCTAACACGATTTACAGTGATAGCAGAGGCATCAGCCAATGTGATTTCAGGGTAAACCTCTACTTTAGCAACAAACTCTAAATCTTCACCTTCAGCGAAGTTTTTAGGCTCAATTGCAGGCATACCAGCAGGTTGCAATTCTTCTTTTTGAAGTGCTTCCATGTAAGCGTCACGCATGATTTGCTCAACCGCTTCCATACGAATGCCTTGGCCGTAGCGTTTTTTAACAACACTTACTGGCACTTTACCTTTACGAAAACCGTCAATGCGAACTGTTTTCGCTGTTTTTGCCACTTCGGCACTTACTTTTTCTTCGATACGAGCAGCTGGAACACTGATGGTAAGAACGCGCTCGATTGGAGACGTTGTCTCTACAGAAACTTGCATAAAACTTCCTCTCGGGAACTTGCTTTATTTGCCGGCGTTGTTGCGCGAAGCGCAACCCAATAGTGACCAACAAAACCTAGTTTAAACGTGCAAAATAATGCATTAAAAGCCTGTACACAGAACACTTTGAATCGCCTGCAAAACGCAGCAAACATAAACCCAAAACACCCTACAATTTAAGCGTAATGATCACGCTCTCACAGTCGCCAGCTCCAAATGACTGAACTCACTGTTTACAGTACTTTCAACGTATACTTCACTGAAAATTGTGGCGGTATGTTAATGAAGGATAACTAAGGAGTCAAACCCTTTATCAAAACGCCGAATGAACAGACTTGCCGCACTCATTGAATTCGAGAACCACGGGCAACCCATAAAAAAACACACAGACTGATTTGGCAACAGACAAAAGCGTTAAAGAAGAAAGGAAAACACTCAATTAATCGAGCTATATAGACAAACACACGAAAAGGGGAATTCTCTTGATGAGAAACTCTGTTAAAGAGCACGACTAAGAATAAGGGCAGATCATTGCGAAATGGTAGGCCAGGCAGGATTCGAACCCGCGACCACCCGCTTAGAAGGCGGGTGCTCTATCCAACTGAGCTACTGGCCCACTGCAATTTCCGCGATATTATACGCTTACAAAAAACATAAAGCTATACAGAATAAAACGACATTCCACATAAAGCCAAAATCTCTATTTCATTGATAAATAGAGCATTCATTGTCATTTGTATGGTGCGCTATTATAGGGATGGATTACTTGTCGTCAACTGATAGGCATAAAAAAAGCCCAGATAAACTGGGCTAAAAATGACTTTTCGTCACCAAGGAACCGAGAATAGACAAAACATACGTTTTGTTATTCATCAGAACAAATATCACAAAAGGAACGAGATCCATATTAGCATAAAAGAGCGCGAACACAATGGACTCTCACCAAAATAGAGCGACTTGCACTGTTATTGTGCAATGTGCAACAACACCCTACTCCACTGTCTAATTCATGACGAATTATGCTATCGTCACCCTATATTATTGACGGAGACCCCCATGCTAAAGCGCCCCCAATTCAACGTCCAAACAGCTGCAATGTACTGGCGCGAGACATGGAAACAATTCCAACAAAGCCATTTAACCCAAAGAGCGGCCCAACTCACCCTATCCAGCCTATTAGCCGCCGTCCCCATCATCACTATCATCATTGGGATTCTAGGGTTCACTCCTGCCTTACAGCACATGCAAACGCAGTTTTTTGACTTCATCGAGTCTCACCTGACTGCCGGCACCAGTGATGCCATTTTCCCCTACTTACTCAAGTTTTCGGAACAAACCAAAAACCTACCCGCCGCGGGCTTAGTCGCCTTGGTCTTTACCGCACTCTTACTATTGAACTCTTTTGAAGACAGCGTTCAATCCATCTGGAACATCAAAAAGAAACGCAAAGTACGCGAAAGGCTGCTCACTTACTGGGCAATGCTAACGCTAGGGCCGATTTTATTGGCCGCCTCCTTGAGCCTATCTGGCACCATGCTGTCTTTTCAAATTCGCGACATCGAGCCCAACACCTGGATCAGCAATCTATTAAGCTTTGGGCGCATTGCTATGTACTTTCTCATATTACTGACTCTTAACTTTTTAACACCCAACACCGAGGTGTCCCTCAAGCTCGCCTCTATTGCATCCTTATTCGGCGCCATCGCCCTCTTTATTTTAAATACGATATTCAGCCGCTTTGCCCACTTCTTCAGTTCCTACCAAGTGGTTTATGGCGCCTTCGCCGCCCTTCCCATCTTTTTGATCTGGCTGCAGTCCCTTTGGGTTATCATTCTGGCGTCAACTTGCTTGTGCGCCAGCATCCATAAAATTAAAAACTTAGCATCTGGTCAAGATTAGGTTAAAATCACGCGATCATTACAAGCAGAGTTACTTATGATCAACAAAATCAACGATCTAAATACCATTTTAGATGAGTCCGACTGCCTTATCGATGCTCAGCAAATCGACACCGCTTTAGATAGCATGGCAAAACAAATCACCACCGACCTAGCAGATAAGCTGCCGCTTGTTATTTGCGTAATGAATGGCGGATTGATTCCGACCGCAGCCTTGATCGAGCGCTTGTCGTTTCCTATTGAGCTGGACTATGTTCACGCCTCACGCTACGGCATGGAAACCGAAGGAACCAATCTGAAGTGGATGAGCTACCCTCAGACAGACATCAGCGGCAGAGACGTCTTGATTGTTGATGATATTTTCGATCAAGGACACACCTTGCAAGCCATCATCGAATGGTTTGAAGCACAGGGCGCAAACAGCGTGTTTTCCGCTACGATCGTTAATAAACTTCACGATCGCAAAGTAGACATGACCCCTGATTACATTGGCCTAGACGTTGAAGACCGCTTCTTATTCGGCTTCGGCATGGACTACAAGGGTGCATTCAGAAACCTGAAAGGCATTTATGCCATCAAAGGCAGCTAATCGCCCCCTTTGATCCCACCCAGAACCAACAAAAAAAGGCATTCACCCGCAAGAGTGAATGCCTTTTTTATGAACGGTAAACGACCTTAGAAAACGCGATTAAAGCCGTTTAGCGCAGCAACACGATACGCTTCTGCCATCGTTGGATAGTTAAACGTTGTGTTCAAAAAGTATTTCAACGAGTTCTGCTCACCTGGCTGCTTCATAATCGCCTGGCCAATGTGAACAATCTCTGACGCTTGGTCACCAAAACAATGGATCCCTAAGATCTCTAAGCTTTCACGATGGAAAAGTATTTTTAACATACCCACCGCTTCACCCGTAATCTGCGCGCGCGCCGTGTTTTTAAAGAAAGCACGACCCACTTCGTAAGGCACTTTTTCCGCCGTCAATTCCGCTTCCGTTTTACCGATAGAACTGATTTCTGGAATGGTGTAAATCCCGGTTGGCACTTCACTGATAAAGTGACCACCTTGAATACCAAACATATTGGCCGCTACCGCTCGACCTTGGTCGTAAGCAGCACTTGCCAAACTTGGCCAGCCGATCACATCACCCGCTGCATAGACGTTCTCAACTTGCGTTTGATACGTATCGTTAACCGCCAGTTGACCACGACCATTAGCTTCCAAACCAATGCTGTCCAGACCCAAAGAATCCGTATTGCCAGAGCGACCATTACAAAACAATAACGCATCGGCACGCAATTTCTTGCCAGACGCCATGTTCATCACAACACCACGCTCCGTGGTTTCCACAGACTCATAGGTCTCATTGTGGCGAATCAAGACACCACCATCGCGCAAGTGATAACTCAAGGCATCGGTGATTTCATCGTCCAAGAAGCTTAACAATTTCTTACCTGGGTTGATCAACTCAACACGCACACCCAAGCCACAGAAAATAGACGCGTACTCACAGCCGATCACACCCGCACCGTAAATAATCAAAGATCGCGGCGTGTGACTCAAACTCAGAATAGTATCAGAGCAATAAATTCGAGGATGCGTGAAGTCAATGTTCGCAGGACGATAAGGACGCGAACCTGTTGCAATGACCACTTTTTCTGCCACCAACAACTCTGGACCACGTTCGTAGGTATTCACCTCAATGGTGTTTGCGTCTTTAAACTTACCACGACCAAAATAGATATCGATGCGGTTACGAGCGTAATATTCAGTACGACCCATTACCTGCTTATCAATGACTTTATTAGCTCTGTCTAATACCTTAGGAAAAGAAAACCAACGAGGCTCACCAATATCACGAAACATCGGATTTGTATTAAAGGCGATAATCTCTTTTACAGCGTGACGCAAGGCTTTTGATGGGATTGTTCCTAGGTGCGTACAACTCCCTCCGACTTGTGGACTAGCCTCAACAACTGCCACTTTTTTTCCTGCCTTGGCCGCATTCATAGCAGCGCCTTCACCAGCAGGGCCGGTACCTAGCACCACGACATCGTAATGTCTTGTCGTCATAGTATCCTCTTTAAAAATTCATTTACTTAGACGCGTCGTAAAACGTTTCACTTGAAGCGCTTTTGGAAGCTGTTTTTTCTTCTTTTTCGCATTTGCCTTTGTCGCCACCACAGATATCACAAGCAACTTCCATACCCAAAGCACTCATACCACCACAGGAACCAGCAATCGGCTTTCTTCCCATAATGACACCAATGGCCATAGCCGCCACCAACAACAACATAAGCGCAAACGCCAAAACAATCGTCAACATACTCTCTCTCCAAAAAACGAGGGCAGCAGTACCACCATCGTAAACTTAAAACTGTGTTGAGGCGTTCATCACAACGCCAATTGATCCTCTTACACCTTAACAACTAATGGTGCAGGGAGTGAGTCAAGCCGCTCTCAATTCAGAAACAAATAAGAAAACCCAATGAGACAGACAAAACAGAGACACACTTTTATTTTGTTTAGACACTGCACACAAGCAATGCATAAACAAAATAAGACCCGCCTAAACGGCAGGTCTTATCATTTGAACACTAGCCACCAAAGTCATCGAGGAGAATATTTTCTTTCTCAACACCTAGGTCTTCTAGCATTTTAATAACCGACGCATTCATCATTGGAGGCCCACACATGTAGAACTCACAATCTTCTGGCGCTGGGTGATCTTTCAGATAGCTTTCATAAAGAACGTTATGAATGAAGCCAGTCTTACCATCCCAGTTATCTTCTGGTTGCGGATCAGACAAAGCCAAATGCCATTCAAAGTTTTCGTTTTCTTCTTGAAGCTTATCGTACTCTTCAACATAGAATGCTTCACGCACACTACGAGCACCATACCAGAAAGAGATCTTACGAGTAGAATGCAGACGTTTAAGCTGGTCAAAGATGTGTGAACGCATTGGTGCCATACCAGCACCACCGCCCACAAACACCATTTCAGCGTCTGTGTCTTTCGCAAAGAACTCACCAAATGGTCCATACACTTTAATCTTATCACCTGGTTTCAGGCTAAAGACATAAGAAGACATTTGACCTGGTGGCAAGTCGTCTTTTCCTGGTGGTGGCGAAGCAATACGAATATTAAACTTAACCACGCCTCTTTCTTCAGGGTAGTTCGCCATAGAGTAAGCACGGATAACCGTCTCATCTACTTTAGAGACAAACTTCCAAAGATTGAACTTATCCCAATCACCACGATATTCTTCATCGATATCAAAATCTTTGTAATTCACCGTGTGAGCTGGCGCTTCAAGCTGAACATAACCACCAGCGCGGAAATCGACATTCTCGCCTTCTGGTAATTTTAGTGTTAGCTCTTTAATGAAGGTCGCAACGTTAGGGTTAGACTCAACAGTACACTCCCAAGCCTTAACACCAAATACCTCTTCAGGTACTTCGACATCCATATCCTGCTTAACCGCTACCTGACAAGAAAGGCGGTAACCTTCCTTCTCTTCACGACGAGTAAAGTGAGACTGCTCAGTGGACAACATAGAGCCGCCACCGGTTGTCACTTTACACTTACACTGCGCACAGGTACCACCACCGCCACACGCGGACGATAGGAAAATACCATTGCCAGCCAAAGTCTGAAGTAACTTACCGCCCGCCGCGGTTGTTACTTCCCTTTCACCATTGATGCGGATTGTTACGTCACCAGAGCTTACCAATCGAGCACGAGCAGCAAGAATAATTGCCACAAGACCCAATACGATAGCTGTGAACATCACCACACCTAGAATAATTTCTAAGTTGACCATGTTAGTTAAACCTTATTCTTGGTTGTCTATTGTATGCAGGTTTAAAGCTGCACGCCCGAAAATGACATAAAGCCTAAGCTCATCAAGCCAACAGTGATAAAGGTAATACCTAGACCACGAAGACCCGCTGGAACATCTGAGTATTTAAGCTTTTCACGGATACCCGCAAGCGCAGCAATCGCCAACGCCCAACCGATACCAGCACCAACGCCATAGACAACACTTTCACTAAAGTTGTAATCACGCTCAACCATGAACAAAGACGCACCCATGATGGCACAGTTTACTGTGATAAGTGGCAAGAACACACCCAATGCGTTGTATAACGCGGGCATATACTTATCTAGCGCCATTTCCAATATCTGAACCACAGCCGCAATAACACCGATGTAGCTCAGTAGACCCAAGAAGCTTAAGTCAACATTTGGCAGACCGGCCCATTGTAGAGCGCCGTCTTTCAATAAGTTTTGGTACAACAAGTTGTTCAAAGGAACCGTGATGGCAAGCACCACAACAACCGCAATACCTAGACCTAGGGCTGTTTCTACTTTTTTGGACAACGCCAACAAAGTACACATACCTAAGAAGAAGGCCAAAGCCATGTTTTCAACGAAAACCGCTTTAACAAACAGACTAATTAAATGTTCCATTTATAGCGCCTCCTGAGCACGTGAGTTAGCTGCAATCTTGAACTCAGGCTCTTCCACTTGCTCTTTCTTATAAGAGCGCAACGCCCAAATAATCAAACCAATAACGAAGAAAGCACTAGGCGGAAGAAGCATCAAACCGTTTGGCTGGTACCAACCACCGTTTTGCACTGTTTCAAAAACCACATGACCGAACAGCTTACCTGCGCCCAATAGTTCGCGGAAAAACGCGACTACCATCAACATGGCGCTGTAACCAAGACCGTTACCGATACCGTCTAAGAAGCTCATGCCTGGACCATTTTTCATGGCATACGCTTCAGCACGACCCATTACGATACAGTTCGTAATGATCAAACCAACGAAAACGGAAAGCTGCTTACTGATTTCAAAAGCAAACGCTCTTAATACCTGGTCAACCACGATTACCAAAGAAGCAATGATGATCATCTGTACTATGATACGGATGCTGCTTGGAATGTAGTTACGAATGATCGCAATAAAGAAGTTAGAAAATGCGGTAACCAACGTCAGTGCGATGGCCATAACCAAACTAACATTCATGCTACTAGTAACCGCTAGCGCAGAACAAATACCAAGGATTTGTAGCGCAATTGGGTTATTAGCGAGAATCGGTCCAAAAAGAACCTTTTTCACTTCAGACATTATTTCTCTCCTCCACTACGAAGTTTCGCCAAGAAAGGTCCAAAACCATCATCGCCCAACCAGTATTGAACAAGATGTGTTACACCACGACTTGTCAGTGTTGCACCAGACAAACCATCTACTTTATGAGAAGCATCAGGGTCTGACTTACTAACACCGCCTTTCACAAGCGCAATCACAGCTTGACCTTGGTCGTTGTATACTTCTTTGCCTTTCCACAAGGCTTTCCAGTTCGGGTTGTCTACTTCGCCGCCCAATCCAGGTGTCTCACCTTGATCGTAGAAGCCAAAACCAACCACGGTAGAAAAGTCATTCTGTAGCGCCATAAAGCCGTACATTGTTGACCACAAGCCGTAGCCATGTACTGGCAATACAATGCGATCAATCTTGTCACCAGACTTAACAATGTACACAGCGGCGTATTTAGCGCGACGCTTAATGCTTGCTGGGTCTTTGTCTGCTGGCAATGCTATTGATAGCTTAGGATTTTTTGCCGCTGCTTTTTGATCGTAAGTAGCAGGGTTAATGCCCGCTTCTTTGATCTCAGCTGGCGTCGCAAAATCGCCCGTTTTTAAGTTAACAATACGTGTTTCAACGTTTTTGAAAATCTCATCAACTGACTTACCAGGCTCTAACATGCCAGCGGCCGCTAGGATGTTTTGCTTACGGTCTAAGTCTTTATTTGCTTTCTGAATAGGCTTAAGCCCCACTGCTGCCGCGGCAACAAAGACAGAACAAACCAAACATAGAGCCAACGCGACTAAGAGAGTCTTTTTGATGCTTTCGTTACCGCTAGCCATTGCGTGCAATCCTCCGTTTGATGTTTGCTTGAACAATAAAGTGATCAATAAATGGTGCAAACAGATTCGCAAACAGGATTGCCAACATCATACCTTCAGGGTACGCAGGGTTAACAACACGAACTAGCACAACCATGACACCAATTAATGCACCGTAGAACCATTTACCGCGTTCTGTCATCGAAGCAGACACAGGGTCTGTCGCCATGAACATCATACCGAATGCGAAACCACCTAATACCATGTGCCAGTACCAAGGTGTTGCAAACATTGGGTTTGTGTCAGAACCGATAAGGTTAAACATAACAGAAGTAGCAATCAGGCCAATCATCACACCGGCCACGATACGCCATGCTGCGATTCTCATCACCAACAAGATAGCGCCACCGATAAAGATAGCCAAGGTAGACGTTTCACCCATCGAACCTTGCATGAAGCCAAAGAAGGCATCTGACCAAGTTGTCGTTAGGTTCGCCACGCCATCTGCCGCAAGCTGACTTAATGCCGTCGCGCCAGAAAAGCCATCTACTGCTGTCCAGACTGAATCACCAGACATAGAGGCAGGGTAAGCGAAGAACAAGAAGGCACGACCTGCTAACGCAGGATTCAGGAAGTTTTTCCCGGTACCACCAAACACTTCTTTACCTAGCACAACACCAAAAGAGATACCTAAAGCGACCTGCCATAAAGGCACTGTCGGCGGTAACGTCAAGGCAAACAGGATAGAAGTAACAAAGAAGCCTTCGTTCACTTCGTGCTTACGCACGGCTGCAAACAACACTTCCCAGAAACCACCTACAACAAAGGTAACAAGATACACTGGCAAGAAATACATAGCGCCATAAATCATGTTATCCCAAATGCTGGCTGGATTATAAGCAGTCAAACCACCAATAATCGCTTGACGCCAATCGTCTCCAGCACCCACATTCATGGCTTGCAACGCGGTGTTTGCTTGGAAGCCAATGTTGTACATGCCAAAGAACATTGCAGGGAAGGTACACATCCAGACCAAGATCATGATGCGTTTCATATCCACAGCATCACGAACGTGTGAGCCATTGCGTGTTACCGAGCTAGGACGGTAAAAAATCGTATCAACCGCTTCGTAAAGCGCATACCATTTTTCGTATTTTCCGCCGGTATGGAACGATGGTTCCATTTTGTCGAGTACTTTTCTAAGCCCCATGAATTAACCCTCTTTCTCTATTAGAGTTAGGCAATCCCGAAGGATCGGGCCATATTCGAATTTACCAGAGCAGCTATAAGTACAAAGAGCCAAATCTTCTTCGTCTAACTCTAGCGCACCCAATTTCTGTGCTTGCTCAGTATCATTCACCACCAATGCACGCAACAACTGCGTTGGCAAAATATCCATTGGCATTAAGCGTTCAAAGTGACCCAGTGGCAACATAGTACGGTCACTACCATTGGTCGTAGACGTCATATCAAACGACGACTTGCCTGTCAGCTTAGATAAGAACACATTCAATACAGAATGTTTCTCAGTACCCGCGCGCAGGTAATGCATCATTTCGCGCTCACGCCCTTCTCGAATAACAGTCACTTGGTTGTGGTAACGACCAAGGAAGGCAAACGGACCGAATGTGTTACGGCCAGACAATACTGAACCAGAAATAACGCGATTATCGCCATCTGCCAATTCATTCGCGAGCAATGCATCCAAATTCGCACCGATTTGAGTACGAACAAGACGCGGTTTTTTCACCTGTGGTCCAGCAATGGAAATAACGCGTTCCACACTCAACTCACCAGTCACAAAAAGCTTGCCGATAGCAACAACATCTTGGTAATTAATAGACCAAACTGTTTTCTTATCACTAACAGGATCAAGGAAATGGATATGAGTTCCTGCTAACCCAGCTGGGTGCACACCGGCAAACTCTTCAACCACAACGTCTGTCGTCGTTGGAATTTTGGCACCAGGCGCTTTACACAAAAACACTTTACCAGCCGTTAAACGACTTAGCACAGTAAGACCGTCTGCAAACGCTTCCGTTTGGTCCGCTAAAACAACTTCAGGGGAGGCAGCAAGAGGATTGGTATCGATCGCCGTAACAAAAATAGAACTTGGTAATGACGCAATCTCAGGAACTTTTGAATAAGGTCGAGTACGGAACGCCGTCCACAAACCTGAATCAACAAGGTTCTCAACCACTTTATCGCGATCTAGACCTTTAAGTTCGGAACCCGCGTAAGTCGCAAATTTTTCAGACTCATCGCCCTCAAGCTTGATAACAACCGACTGTAATACACGTCGTTCGCCACGATTGATCGCAGCAATAGTACCCGCAGCAGGAGCAGTATATTTCACACCTTCGGTTTTCTTATCCGTAAAGATGACTTGCCCTTTTTTGACCTTATCTCCTTCCGCAACCAACATGGTAGGTTTCATACCATGGTAATCGGGACCGATTACCGCAACAGTTTTCGCTGCCGCCGCATCTTCAATCACTTGACTGGGAGCTCCGCTAATAGGGAGTTCAAGGCCTTTTGTAATTTTATACATATGTTCTGCCCAACAGTAAATTGAACACAAAAGCACTGTACGTTTTGCTCATAACCCCCTCCGGGAAAACATTCATGAACTTATAACAACAGCTTAGGTTGTTATAAAACGTAAATTCACTTCACCAAAAAACCGCTGTATTATAGTGATCATTAGCTGGCTTGACTACTATTCAACAGAGCCTTTAGCTTCTAACCTTTGCTCATTGAGGTACTTTTTTACACATTCGCCCTAGCATGCGGACAAAAAACAAACATTGCCTGTTGTTTTTTTCTTACAATATCCTTTTTTCATACAGGGTAATCACTTCAATAAAAGCGCAAATACCCCATAGCGTCAGAGAATTGCCAAATCCACGTAACAGATACTCTCCCCCCTAGTTGCCATCCCAACACTAAACCGACACAATATTCTGACTTAATTAAACGCAGTCATTCTTAGGATACGCACCATGCCTCAGCTCAATGCGCAGATTCATATAGAAAACCTTCGCTTAAGAACCTACATCGGCTTTAATGAAACTGAGAAACAGAACAAACAAGATGTGGTGATTAATGCTTGGGTCGACTATTGCGCGGGCGAAGCAAGCCAAAGCGACGACATAGACAAAGCGGTTAACTATCGTACCCTTTGCAAAAAGATCATTCACCATGTTGAGAACAATCGCTTTTTACTATTGGAAAAACTGACTTCAGAGGTGCTGTCACTTTGCGCCAACGCAAACAACGTAACCGCCGCGAAAGTCACCATCAGCAAGCCCCATGCGCTGCGTTTTGCCGACTCAGTCTCACTTACTTTATCGACCCAAAGGGACGCTTAAAAACATCATGTTAGATGCCTTATCTCTTACCCTTAAATCTGGCTACAAAAACCTTATTGAAGGACTCGACGGCAGCCGAAAAGCGCTGCAACTGCTGTCCATTGCAAAACAATATAAGCGCCCTACTGTGTGCATCACCAACACCATCGCCGAGCTAAACGAGCTCGAAGACGAACTGTCTTTTTTAAGCAGCGGCCAACAAACCGTGTTGCGCTTTAGCGATTGGGAAACCCTACCCTACGATGCCTTTTCACCGCATCAAGACATTATTTCCCAGCGTCTAGAAACCTTGGCAAAGTTATCCGAAAGCGATGCGCCTATTGTCTTAACCACGGCCGCGTCTTGTTTAACGCGACTGTGCCCGAAACAACACCTCGATGCGCAACATTTTCATGCTAAAGAAGGCCAGCTATTAGCCCTTGAAAAACTGGCCAAAAGACTCACTGATGCCGGCTACTTAAATGTCGACAACGTTCATGAACATGGCGAGTTTTCCATTCGCGGCGCGTTAATGGATGTGTTCCCTATGGGAGCCCACAACCCAATTCGCATCGACTGGTTCGACAACGAGATTGATTCCATTCGTTTCTTCGACACCGAAACCCAACGCAGCACCGACAAGGTCACTGAAATCAAAATGCTGCCTGCTAAGGAATTCCCCACCAGCACGCAAGGCATTCAGCAATTTCGCCAGAACTTTCGCGAACGATTTGACACAGACCCACTGTCTAGCCCGCTTTATCAAGACATCTCAAGCGGCATCATTCCCTCTGGCATCGAATATTATTTGCCGCTTTTCTTTACCGAGACCAGCACCTTCTTCGATTACCTAGATCCGCAAACCCTGATCGTTCGCATGGACACCTTTAATGAGCAAATTGCCAGCGTACAACTGGATTACCGGAGCCGGCACGAATCCCTCAACTACGACATTGAACGCCCCATTTTAAAACCCGAGGAAATTTGCTTACGTGAAGACGAGCTGTTCTCACACCTTAACCAATACGCCAGTGTTATTTTCTCCGAGCAAGGGGACAACACCAATTACCGTGCATTGGACAATGTAAAAATAGAATCGAAATCGCCCACGCCACTGGGCAACCTTAGCCATTTCCTCGACCGTTCATCCGCTCGTGTACTGATTGTCGCTGAGTCCGCAGGTCGTCGCGAAGCACTGCTTGAATTACTCAAAAAGCACAAAATTCAGCCCGATTATTGCGAGAACTGGTCACACTTTTTAGCCACTGAAAAATCCCTCTGCATTACCGAAGGCAATATTGGTCGTGGCTTTCAAATCAAAAACGACATCGCACTAATCGCCGAAAGCGAAATTCTAGGGGAGCGAGTCTCACAAAAACGTCGCCGCAAACACGGTGACGTCAACGAAGACGCCATCATTCGCAACCTCACAGAGTTACGAATGAACGCCCCTGTTGTGCACATTGATCATGGGGTGGGACGCTATTTAGGGTTAACCAATCTACAAATAGACGGCCAAGAAACCGAACTCCTCACTTTAGGCTATGCAAACGAAGCCAAATTGTACGTTCCGGTATCCTCACTGCAGCTGATTTCGCGCTACACAGGCGCCGATGAAGACACCGCACCGCTGCACAAACTGGGCAGCGATAAATGGAACACTGCCAAACAAAAAGCCGCTGAAAAAGCCCGTGACACGGCCGCTGAATTATTGGAAATTTACGCCAAGCGCGAAGCCCGTGTGGGTCACGCCTTCAATAAACCTGACGATCAATACGAGCTGTTTTCCGCCGGCTTCCCGTTTGAAGAAACCCCTGACCAACAGCTGGCCATCGACGCGGTCATTCAAGACATGTCCTCGCAAAAGCCAATGGACCGATTGGTCTGTGGTGATGTGGGCTTTGGTAAAACCGAAGTCGCCATGCGCGCCGCGTTTTTGGCCGTTGAAGGGGGCAAGCAAGTCGCGGTACTGGTTCCCACCACCCTACTGGCTCAGCAACATTATGAAAACTTCTGTGACCGCTTTGCGGACTGGCCTGTCGAAATAGAGCTACTGTCTAGATTCCGCTCAGGAAAACAATCCAATGAAGCCATTGCACGACTTGAAAACGGCAAGGCTGACATTGTCATAGGCACCCATAAACTCATCCAAGGCGACATTAACTTTGCCAATTTAGGCTTGGTTATTATTGATGAAGAGCACCGCTTTGGCGTCAAACAGAAAGACCAATTTAAAGCACTGCGTGCCGAGGTGGATATATTAACCCTCACCGCGACCCCGATTCCTCGCACATTGAACATGTCTCTATCAGGGATTCGCGATTTGTCCATCATTGCCACGCCGCCTGCTAAGCGATTGTCGGTAAAAACCTTTATTAAACAAAAAGACGATTACCAAATCAAAGAAGCCATCTTGCGAGAGCTGCATCGTGGCGGGCAAATTTATTATCTTCATAATGACGTACAGAGCATCGAAAAAGCCGCCGCGGACCTGGCCGAACTGATTCCTGAAGCGCGCGTTATTGTGGGTCACGGGCAAATGCGCGAGCGCGAACTAGAACAAGTCATGTCAGACTTCTACCACAAACGCGCCAATGTCTTGGTGTGTTCTACCATCATTGAAACCGGCATCGACATCCCTAACGCCAACACCATTATTATTGAACGGGCTGACAAATTTGGTCTAGCTCAGCTCCACCAATTACGCGGACGCGTCGGTCGCTCACACCACCAAGCGTACGCCTACCTATTAACACCACAAGATAGAAAACTCACCAAGGACGCAGAAAAACGCCTTGAAGCCATCACCCTTGCCGACACATTAGGCGCAGGCTTTACCCTCGCCACCCATGACTTAGAGATACGCGGCACCGGCGAGCTATTGGGCGATGGCCAAAGTGGTCACATTGAACACATCGGCTTTTCATTGTTTATGGAGATGTTAGATCGGGCGGTGAAATCCCTGAAAAATGGCGAATCGCCCAATGTTGATATCACCTCACCTACTATGACAGACATCAATTTGCGCATCCCAGCCTTGATACCAGAAGACTACCTAGGCGATGTTCATTCACGACTGATTCTCTACAAACGCATCGCCAGCGCCACCAGCGAAGAACACCTAAAAGACCTACAAGTGGAGATGATTGACCGCTTTGGGCTGCTGCCTGAACCAACGAAAAACCTCTTTCGACAAACAGACATCAAGCTAAAAGCTGAAAAACTGGGCATCACTAAAATTGAAGCCAACCAAAAAGAAGGTAAAATATTCTTTAGTAGCACCACACCAGTTGACCCGATGAAATTGATTCGTTTGATACAAACCAAGCCAGATCAATATAAACTGGTAGGATCAGATACGTTAAAATACATCGCTAGCATGACAAACGCGGAAGAGCGCTTTCAACAAACCTACAAAACATTGGAACAATTACATTGAAAACTTATTACTTACTGCTGTTGACCCTCGCCGCTTTTAGCAGCCAGCTGTTCGCCGCCAACGAAACAGAGTACAACCCAAGTACCGCACGCGCCTATGAGGCCTATTTGTTGACGTTCGTCTGGCCAGACAAGGATTCCAGCGAGCAAGTTGATTATAAAAGCCTCGTGTCTGCGGCCAATCTGCCGAGATACCCGTCCCCTAGCGCAGACTCCAGCCGCTCCTCGGCGGCCAACATCGCGCAATTGTCAGTGCCGTTTGATCGCTTTAAAAACAAAATAGCGCCCCACGCTGAGGTGCTGGTCAATAAGAAGTGGACGCTCATTTTCAAAACGACTGGCGCTACCTTGCATGAAACCTTTCACAGCGACGTCATGAAAAACGGCTACCCTGAGCTAACCGGTAAGATTGCGATCAAACTCGGCCGTTACTTAGAATCTGACATCCAATACAAACATTACCGCTTTGACCCTCGACCTGCGCCACCGGTCAGCGAACAAGAAAGCCAAGCGGACAGCCAAGGCGCTCTGCCCGCCCAAACTCTGCCTGCAACGCTTGAGCCAACATGGGTGCTCAACTTAGAACAGAGCAACAAAACCGCCAGCAAAAAACTTAATTACCTTGATCACCCGATCATAGGCACCTTGATTTATTTTAAGCCCATCAGCCTAGATGACGCCATTCAACAAGTGTCTCTGGAGAAACTCACACCAACCGCAGAAGAAGCCCAACTGTCTTCTAGCAGTGCCGTTCAATTGGCACCCACCTACGACGTAAAACAAACGGGCAATCAATAACAAAGCCTTTAGGGAAGGGGCGAATACGCCGTCTAAGCCTCAAGCAAGAGGACTTGTTCGTACCTTCCTAAACACCTCCACATTAGCAACGCACTACGCATTAGCAACGCACAACCAATGCATGGTGATTGATCCCAGAACAATAAAAAACTCGAGCCATGTCACCATGGGTCGAGTTTTTTTGCATTAGGAGTACGAACCCAATAACACACTAGCTGGCTAGTAACCGCGAGATTGAATCACCTTACTAATCCAAGACACCGCTTTTTGTTCAAAAGCAGAAAACACAGACAAGCCAAAACGTTCTGCCATGCCTTTAGGCTGCTTAAAGGCCACCTGCACAACATCCGCATTTTCGTAGTGAGAAACCAAGTAAGAGTCACTGGTCATTACCGCATCCACCAGCTTATTTTCTAACGCTTCTGAACCGTACCAAGTATCCCCAGTGGCGATAGCGTCAATGTCTAAAATTGGGCGCTGGCTTGATACAAACTGCTTAAACAACACATGCGTGTCTTCCAAATCTTGTTTGAATTTTTCACGGCCTTCATCTGTATTTTTACCCAACATGGTTAAGGTGCGCTTATAACGCCCTGCGGTGTGAAGCTCAACGTCAATCAAGCCTTTGTCTAATAGTCGGTGTACGTTAGGCACTTGAGCCACCACACCAATAGAGCCAAGAATCGCAAACGGGGCGGCAATGATTTTGTCTGCCACACACGCCATCATGTAACCACCACTGGCCGCCACCTTATCAACACACACAGTCAATGGAATATTGGCTTCTTTCACGCGCTGTAATTGCGACGCCGCCAAACCATAACCATGCACCACACCGCCACCGCTCTCTAAACGCACAACCACTTCATCTTCAGGGCGTGCCACACTCAATACGGCGGTAATTTCTTCACGGATAGTGGTCACAGCAGACGCTTTTATATCACCATCAAAGTCCAACACATACAGGCGCTTTTTACCTGTCTCTTGTTGCTCGTCTTTTTTCTGTCCGCCTTTCTTCTGAGCTTTTTTCTCCAACTTAAGCTGCTTTTTGGCGGCTTTGGCTTGCTCTTTTAGGGCCTTTTTATCCAGCAATTGATTATTCAATTCCGCCTTCATGCTGTCATAGCCTTCATTCAGCTTGGTCACTGATAGACTGCCAGAGCGAGATTTACTTTTGCCGCTCGCAATCATCGCTAAAAGCACACCAATCACAATGGCCACACTGACCAACTTCAACATGAAGCCTGCATAATCTGTCAAAAATTCCAAGTCTCTCTTCCTTTGTAGTGATAAGTTATTGATGATATTGGGGCAATTAAAAGAAATAGCAATCTCTATTAAGAGATTAAGAATATAGATACGCGCAGAATTATCCCTTATGATCCTTACAATAAACTCACAGTGTGGATAAAATGCGCAAGCAATCCACTCATAAAGGAGCAATAAATGAAGGCCACCCTGTCACACGCGCTTAGCGACAACTTCCTTGGAGGATCGCCTCTTTGGTACAAACAAGCCGTGATCGCATTTTTAATCCTCAACCCCATTCTACTATTAACTGTTGGCCCCTTCATTACTGGCTGGATTCTTATTATTGAGTTTATTTTTACCCTTGCTATGGCGCTAAAATGCTACCCGCTTCAACCTGGCGGTTTGATTGCGATAGAGGCGGTTTTATTAGGGTTAACCAACCCTAATGGTGTGTACAAAGAAGTCATACACAACATAGACGTCATTCTATTGTTGATGTTTATGGTGGCCGGCATCTACTTCATGAAAGACATGCTGCTGTTTATTTTTAATAAGCTATTGGTAAAAATCCGCTCCAAAATCATTATCTCATTGGTTTTCAGCTTGGCCGCCGCAGTACTCTCAGCCTTCTTAGACGCCCTTACCGTCACCGCGGTTCTGATCAGCGTCAGCGTAGGCTTTTACTCTGTGTACCATAAAGTGGCGTCTGACCAAGCCAGCGGCAAATACGACAACAGCAGTGACGACCATATTTTACCCGTCAACTATCAAGACCTTGCGCAGTTTCGCGCATTTCTAAGAAGCCTGTTAATGCATGGCGCCGTGGGCACCGCGCTCGGCGGCGTCGCCACCCTAGTGGGCGAACCACAAAACCTACTAATCGCCAAGGTAGCAGGTTGGGATTTCGGTGAATTCTTTATGCGTGTGGCGCCGATTTCCATGCCAGTACTGGTATGTGGCTTATTGACCGTCATTGTATTAGAAAAAATGTCATGGTTTGGCTATGGTGCGACTTTGCCTGAGAACGTTCGTAACATCTTAAAGAACTTCGAAGAAGAGGATTCTAAAAAGAGCACCAACAAGCACAAGTCACAACTCATAGTACAAGGCATAGTCGCCTTGCTATTGGTGCTGTCATTGGCGTTTCACGTGGCGGAAGTCGGCCTGGTCGGCTTAATGGTGATAGTGCTATTAACGGCGTTTAACGGCATCACAGAAGAGCACAGAATTGGCCACGCCTTTGAAGAAGCCATGCCGTTTACCGCGTTGCTTGTGGTGTTCTTCACTGTCGTCTCTGTGATCCATACTCAGCATTTATTCCAGCCGATTATCGATCTGGTATTGAACATGCCTGAGCACTCTCAACCCATCATGTTCTTCATTGCCAACGGCGTATTGTCCGCCATCAGTGACAATGTGTTTGTGGCAACCGTCTATATTGGCGAGGTCAAAGCCGCCCTAGACGCAGGTCACATTACTCGAGAGCATTTCAACACCTTGGCGGTTGCCATTAACACCGGCACCAACTTACCGAGTGTGGCAACCCCTAACGGCCAAGCGGCGTTCTTGTTTCTGTTAACGTCTGCGATTGCCCCGTTACTGCGCTTATCCTACGGAAAAATGGCTTGGATGGCGTTGCCATACACCATAGTATTGAGCCTTGTTGGCGGGATTTGCGTGCTTAACTTCTTGTAAGAAGCGCTTATTCAGACACAAAAAATGCCCTTATCAAACGATAAGGGCATTTTTTGTTGAAGCAGTTTGCTGTATTAAATAATAAACACGCAATCAGTGCTTAATACGCCACAAAGACTGGCCGGATTTTTTATCGATCAAATCCAAACGTTCCTCGTGCATTTTCAGCTCTTCATCGCTGGCTCTTAATACCTTCAACATAGGGCGATCCGCGCTCAAGCGGTGAATTTCACCTGGGTTATCATCGTCACCCGAATCTTGATCTGAGCCACTACTAAGGCCAAGGCTTGTTTGCCCGCCGGTCATCAACAAATACACATCACCCAAGATCTCAGAGTCCAATAGGGCTCCGTGCAATTCTCGGTGCGAGTTATCTATCCCGTAACGTTTACATAAAGCATCTAGATTGTTCTTCTGGCCTGGGTGCTTTTTCCGAGCAAACACCAAGCTATCAAAGACCTTACACACGTCAGCAATTTTAGGATAACCGCCAATGCGCGCAAACTCATGATCAATAAAGCCAATATCAAAGGGCGCATTGTGAATGATTAATTCTGCGCCTTTAATAAAATCAAAGAAGTCCTTGGCGATTTCATGGAATCTTGGCTTGTCCGCCAGATATTCATTACTAATACCATGAACTCGAAACGCCTCTTCTTCTACTTCACGATCAGGGTTCACGTAGACATGAAAATGACGCTTAGTAAATTTTCGCCCCACCATTTCCACGCAGCCAATTTCAATGATGCGGTGACCTTGTTTGGGGTCAATACCGGTTGTTTCGGTATCTAGAATAACTTGTCTCACTGTGCGGCCCTCAGCTCATCAATACCTTGATTGGCCAGCTGGTCAGCGATTTCATTGCCTTCAATACCAGCATGCCCTTTTACCCATTTCCACGTTACGTCGTGAAATTGGCATTGTTCATCCAATGCTTGCCATAGGTCTTTGTTTTTAACTGGCTGCTTCGACGCCGTTTTCCAACCTTTGCGCTTCCAGCCTGCCAACCATTCAGTGATGCCTTTTTGCACATAAGAAGAGTCGGTATAAAGGGTGACCGTGCATTTTTCTTTTAAGGCTCTTAAGCCTTCGATGGCACCCATCAATTCCATGCGATTATTTGTGGTGTCATGCTCGCCACCACATAAACGTTTTTCATGTTCCCCAAAGGTCAACCAAGCACCCCATCCGCCAATGCCTGGGTTGCCCTTACAGGCACCGTCTGTGTATATAATTACGTCTTTCAATCTTTCATCTCTTTAGCCGCTGGCTTAGTAAAAGGAGGCACTCGCACGCGAGCGCTTTTCCAACGAGGTTTAAGGGGAATGTAACGGCGCGTTTGCTTGGTGGCCGTCATAATATAAATGCCGCCAAATGGTAATTTAAACGGGCTAAGCAAGCGCTCAATCCAATGACAGCGCTGCCGCCATGCGGCCTTTTGAAGCGGAGGCTCATAGTGCAAAAAACGCTTTTTCTCTAGCGTTAAACCGGCCACTTTCAACCAATCTTCTAAACGTCTGTGACCAATAAATCGACCACACCAAGGCGCTTTCATTCGCTTCGAGAACAAGCGCCGAATCCCCCACAAACTCCAAGGGTTAAAGCCAATCACGATCAGCTTACCACTGGGCAATAAGGTTCGAGCGGCTTCGCGCAAATCATCGTGAGGGGTTAACGATAAGTCCAACGTGTGATGCAACACATGCACATCCACACCATCGGACTCAAGTGGCAACTCATTGGCTTTTGCCACCACAACGTTTTTAGGCGCGCCCAACTCAAGCTCCGGCACAATTAAGATACTTTCTCGCAAGCGATGTTGGTCAAGCGAAATGGCATTAAGCGGCGATTGCACAACCAGATAATAGCCCACTGCGTGGTCTATCTCGCGCTCAATCTCTGAACACTCTAAGTCACTCAGGCTTTGTCCAAGCTCTGTTTTATACCATGTCTGGAACAATTGTCTTGATTGATCATTCAACATACAATGATTCTCTACTTAAAATGACGTAAGCGCGTCATTCTTATTATTCATGCTTCACTGGACGCCACAGACCAATGAAACAAAGCAAAAGATAGGCTGTACTATGACTTTTATTCCACTTCACGCTTTCAGCGACAATTATATCTGGATAATCCAAGAGAAAGATAGCGCACACATCTGGGCAGTCGACCCAGGTGACGCAGAAGTGGTGAGTCAATATTGCCACCAACAGCAGCTCACCTTGTCAGGTATTTTAATTACCCATCACCACAAAGACCATACCGGCGGCGTGCAATCGCTAAAAGACCAATTTCAGTGCCCCGTTTATGGCCCTGCTCACCTTTCTCCCATGGTGACTCATCCGTTGCAAGAAGGGGATACGGTCAAGGTGTTTTCACGCTCTTTTCGCGTACTAGAAACCCCCGGGCACACCTTGGATCATCTTTGCTATTTCAGCGACCAAGCCACCCCCGTTTTATTCTCTGGCGACACACTCTTCCGTGGCGGCTGTGGACGGATTATGGAAGGCACAGCAGAACAAATGTTGGCAGCAATGAACACGCTGTCTGCCTTACCAAACAACACCCTAGTGTATTGCACCCATGAATACACCTTGGCAAATTACCGTTTTGCTTTGCACCTAGATCACCATAACAACGACCTAATAGAGACTCAGCAAGAGTGCCAACAATGCCGTGATCGCAATACAGTGACCTTGCCCAGCTCCATACAGATAGAAAAACAAACCAATCCCTTTTTAAGAACCCATGTCCCTGCAATTGTTGCGCAAGCAGCCAAGCAATTAGGGGAAGAAATGGCCAGCAATGAAATCGCGGCCTTTAGCCAAGTAAGACGAGCAAAAGACACTTTTAGTTGACCTATACGGTCACACCTTTAGAATGTCCCGACTTTAAATTTATATTGTGAGCTCCATGACCAAGCATTTTCTTTGGGTTTTGTTTATAAGCCTAGTACTCAGCGGCTGCCAAACAGCATCCAATGTCCAGAACGAAAACAGCCAAGCAGATCTAGAAACGGATTCTGATGCGGTCGAAGCCGATGTGCAACAAACCGGCTTTATTGATACCGTTCCTCCTGTTTCGCCAGATGATGGAGACGCAACAGCAGAAGACAACGCAACCGACAATGCCGTTTCGAGCGCGCCACAACCACCGAAAGACTTGTGGGTGAGAATGCGTCAAGGTTTCAAACTTAACCTTGATATTAACAAACCTCGCTTATCTTCCCAGCTGCGTTGGTATAGCTCACATTTAAACTACCTTGACCGCGTTTCTGTCCGTGGCCAGCGCTATCTTTACTACATTGTTAGCGAATTAGAAAAAGCCGGCATTCCTTCTGAAATAGCGCTACTCCCGATTGTAGAAAGCGGCTTTGATCCATTCGGCTACAGCCATGGCCGTGCTTCCGGCCCTTGGCAGTTCATCCCATCCACTGGCCAAATGTATGGCTTAGAACAAAACTGGTGGTACGACGGTCGCCGCGACATTGTTGGCTCAACCCAAGCGGCTATCGCTTACCTCACTCGTCTACATAAGATGTTTGATGGCAACTGGCTGCAAGCATTGGCCGCTTACAACTCAGGCGAAGGCACAGTATTAAGAGCCATTAGAAAAAACAAACGCGCCGGCAAACCGACAGATTTCTGGTCACTTGACCTGCCCAATGAAACTCGCGCCTATGTGCCGAAATTGATTGCGCTGGCAAAAATCATCAAAGACCCGCAAAAGTACCATTACAAAACGCACTTTATTGCCAACAAACCGTATTTTGAAAGCGTCAACATTGGTGGCCAGCTCGACCTTGCCCAAGCCGCTGACATGGCAGACATCAGCATCGATGAAGTCTACTTGCTAAACCCGGGCTTCAACCAATGGGCAACCGCGCCTGACGGCCCACATCGTTTATTGATCCCCGTTAAAAAAGCCGGTTTGTTTCGCAAAAAACTCGCCGAGATCCCAGCTAACGAACGCGTTACCTGGGTACGTTATTCAGTCAAAGCGGGCGACAATCTATTGTTAGTAGCCAAACATCACAACACCACAGTGAGTGTGTTAGAAGAAGTGAATAAAATGTCTTCTACCATGATTCGCGTTGGTCAAGAGCTGATGATTCCGGTCGCTGGCAACAAAATTGAAAGCTACACATTAAGCTCTCACCAGCGCTTATTAGCCAAACAATCACGCGCACCGGGTCGCAATCGAATCAAGATCAACTACACAGTCAAAGCCGGTGACAGCCTTTGGTTGATTGCCAACAAATACGACACCAGCACAAAAACACTCGCGCGCTGGAACAACATGGGACTTGCAGATCCTCTTCACCTAGGTAAAAAACTGGTGATCTGGCTAGAACCCAAAGAAAATAACAGCAACCGCAGCGTGATGAAAAAAGTGGTCTACACCATTCGCTCAGGGGATTCACTTGCCATGGTAGCGAATAAATTTCGCGTCTCATTGAATGATATCCGCAAATGGAACCCGATTGTTGGCGGACAAAAATACGTTCAGCCTGGCGACAAAGTCACCTTATTGGTCAACGTTGTTGGCGGCTAACAAGCTTAGCGTTAATAAGACATAAAAAAAGGCTTCCAATTGGAAGCCTTTTTTTATCGGTATTCGTGAGCTGATCTACTTATTCGTAGCGACAAAGATACGCGGTCGTCTCTTCCACTTTTACAGAAAAAGATAAGTTCGCCTCAACAATAAAAGTCTCGCCTTTTGAAAAAGTTTTCCAAGTCGCTTCGCCTGGCAATTTCACGGTTAAACGACCAGAAACAACGGTCATGTATTCACGCTGGCTGGTACCAAATTCGTAGTCACCAACAGACATCACACCAACGGTAGAAACCCCTTCTTGGTTTTCTAGAGCGATGGACTTAACACTATCATTAAAATAACTATTAACTTTTAATTCGGTACTCATAAATATACGCAAGCCTTTCATATTAAAAACGAATTTTGGGTCAAAGCCAGTTTCCTTTCAGCTTTGTCGTTGCCCAATGACTATACTAATCCCCAACCATTTCTTCAATAATCCACTCTTTAAAAGCCGACATTGCTGGTGTCACTGTACTGCGTTTTTCATACACCAAGTAAAAAGAACGAGTACTCACCAAATGCTGATCAAACAAGACCTTCAAGGTCCCTGCTTCTATTTCTGGTCTGACCAAATCCACATTAGAAAGCGAAATACCCAAGCCTTGAGCCGCGGCTCCCGCTGTTAACGAGCCACTTGAAAACATCAGGCCTCGACGAAATACTTTCGGGTCTAAGCCATTTTGCTGCAACCAATCATGCCATTCATCCTTACGCTTGGTGACGTGCAACAAGGGATAAAAGCGCATATCTGACGGCTCATTAAGAGGCTGATCTGGTCGAATTAACTTAGGGTTGCACACAGGGAACAACTTAGCGGGGGATAAATAGTAGGCTTCCACATCCGCCCAGTCGCCATTACCAAAATACACCGCCATATCAATGTCGCCAGCCGAGAAATCGATTAAGCCGGTCGATGAGCTAATCTCTATCTGGATATCAGGGTAGCGCTCTTGAAAACGTTCCATTCGTGGCATAAGCCAGCGAGTAAGGAACGCCGGCGCAACCGCCAACTTAAGCGAGCCTATTTTCTGTTTGCTTTTCAGCTCAGCGGTCGCAAATTCCAACTGCTCAAAAATATGTTTAATGGGTTTTAAATAGGATTCTCCAGCTTCGGTTAGAATCACTTTGCGCTTCGTTCTTCGAAACAGCTCGATCCCAAGAAAGCCTTCTAAGCCCTTAATTTGGTGGCTAATCGCTGAAGGTGTCACAGACAACTCTTGAGCGGCTTTGTTAAAGCTGCCATGACGGGCAGCAGACTCAAAGCACTTCAATGAGTTTAATGGCGGTAAACGATTAATAGGCCCATCTCCAATAAAAGAGGAAAACTAATCAATAGCGTGATTTAGGCTCAACTGTCAAACAATAAAACGCTAAATCACGCACAATGTTATAAAACCATTAGATCGCTCAACGAGGCGAGACTAGGCGTCTTCATCGCCTGTGTCTGTTGGCGTTGGAAAACGCTTTGGCGGAAGTTTAAAGGCTTCAAAACCGTCTTGCTTGTTATCATGGAAACGCTCTTGCCCTGCGGCTTTACGCGGCGCTTTTTTAGTGGCCTTACGCGCTTTAGTCGCCACCGGCGTTTTGTCGAATTTACGAGCGGGTTTCGCAGGCGCCAAACCTTTGAACTTCGGCTCCAAACCTTCGATGACGTCGCTGTCAAATTTGCGCTGCAAAAAGGCTTCAATGGCTTTAAAATTGTGCCAATCTTTAGGGCCTACTAATGAGTAAGCATCCCCTTTGAAGCCAGCGCGCCCAGTACGACCTGTACGGTGCACAAACTCTTCGGCTTGCTTTGGTAAGTCAAAGTTAAAGACATGACTAACGCTGGCAATATCCAAGCCTCTCGACGCGATATCGGTACTGACCAACACAGTGAATTGCCCTTTCGCAAAACTCTCCATGACCTTATTCCGTGCGGCTTGGGACAGATTTCCATTCAGCGCTTGAGTCGTCAGCCCCCACCCTTCAATCATCTCAGCCAAGCGAGCGGTATCACTTTTGGTTGCCGTAAAGACAATCGCCTGCTTGATGGTTTGACCGGTGATAAGTTGTTTTAGAATGTCTTGTTTATGATCCAGATGATCACACAGATAAACATGCTGCTCGATGTCTTTGTGCTCATCATAGCCTTGACCAATGGCGACTCGAGAAGGCTCTTTTAGCAATTCGCTGGCGATTTCACTGACGTCTGTGTTGTCCAAGGTCGCAGAGAAGAACAGCGTTTGTCTTAAACGATGGCTGGCCGCCGAATTAATAGAACGCACTGCTTCCGCAAACCCCAGATCCAACATGCGATCGGCTTCATCAAGAATCAACAATTCCAATCCTTCCAAAAACACATGACGCTGTTTTAAGTGATCCACCAGACGTCCAGGTGTTGCAACGATGAAGTGAGGGTCTTTTTGCAACTGTTTATGCTGATCGTTAAAGTTCTCCCCCCCTTGAATCAAGATAGAAGTATAACGACTGCCCGCTAACAACAAGCGCAGCTGACCATAAACCTGTTTAGCCAACTCTCGAGTCGGCACCAACACCACAACACGCGGGTCGCGCTTAGACAATGCACGGGTTTTATAAACGCGATGCAAAGCAGGCAAAAGGTAGGCCAGTGTTTTTCCTGATCCGGTTTTAGACGACGCCAATAAATCTCGCCCAGCCAGGGCTTCAGGAATAGCACGCGACTGAATTTCCGTCGCCTCCTCAAACCCCAAATGGTCGATGGATTTTAAAATACGATTATCAAAACCAAAATCTTTGAACAACAAGTAACCTACCCCTTTCTAAAAACGAAAACACAACCTAACGGCCGTGATGAATACGGACTATTATACCCCAGCCTAGCAAGCGCACACACGAGGATTTCACTCATCTGGGATTAATAAATACGCCTGCCCTGCACTCATCAAGCCCATCCCATTCCCTTGCGGCGTAGAGACCGCGACCAGCTCTTCAACAAGCTGATAAAAAACATTTCGGTGAAGCATCGCCTTCATGCCATAACGCATGGAAATATAAGGTCGTTCAGCGTGCTCTTCGCCCGCCAACCAAAGCTCGCAATCCTCCCCTAACACAACCACATCATCGGTTAATGTAGTGAATTCAATGGCTTGACCTTTATCGGTATCAATGTAACGCCACTTGGTCACCAAAAAAGGCGCATCCTCTACCTGTATGCGCACTTTTTCCACCGGCGTCACCAAAAAATACTCGCCGTTTTCATACCATAAAATATGCGAAAACAAGGTCACCATCTTAGGGCGCTTTATTTTATCACCGTCGTGAATCCAGTCACCATTCGCTTTTACTACCAGATCCATGTCGCCACAGAACTCAGGATGCCATGTATGCACTGGCGGCAAGCCAGATTTCTTATCCTTTTCAAGCGCATTTAAATCAAGCATAGGAACCTCTTGTTTCGTTATAAGGTCAGTGGATCAAACTAACTCACCTCATCTTTAGTTTTATTCAAGATCAAACAGGTGATCCTGAAAGCAATTCACTGTTAGGATATACACAACATTAAAGAACAACGAAACACTTCGCAATAAGACGTGCGTTTCATCTACTTAGAGCCTGTCATCATGAAATCGGAATTAGCAACCAAGTTTGCCGACCCAAGCCGCGGCGTTTACTTCATCGGCACCACACCACCACGCTCATCCATTGAAGACGAGCAACTTGACCTTATCAGCCAAAAATTATTGCAACGCCTTGATAATATTGAAGTGGATGGCCTTATCGTTTATGACATTCAAGATGAAAGTAGCCGTATTGATAAACCACGTCCTTTTCCTTTTATGGAAACACACGACCCTCGCGCTTGGTCAAAACGCCTAAAAGACGCGTCCAACAAGCCAGTGATCACTTACAAATCCGTGTCTTCACGTTCCACAGAAGAATTCACCCAGTGGTTACAAGAAGCGTGGGATGACTTCGATATCAAAGACATCGTTTTGGTTGGCTCCCCCTCTTCTGAAGGCGACATCAAACTGCCACTGTCTGAAGCCTACGCTACTCTTGGCAAGATGCCTCTTGATTTCAATCTTGGTGGCGTCACGATTGCAGAACGTCACGCCAAGAAAAAAGACGAGCATCTACGCTTAATCAACAAATCAGAAGCGGGCTGTGAATTCTTCATCTCCCAAGCGGTGTATAACCCTCAAGCGACCGCTGACTTAATCAGTCAATATGCACAGACTTGCAAAGCACAAGGCGTAGCGCCAAAACGAGTGATCTTGACATTCACACCTTGCGGTAGCGCCAAAACATTGGAATTTATGGAGTGGTTGGGCATCTCGGTGCCTGTTGCGACCAAAAATCGCATTCTAGGTTCAGAAACCCCATTGGATGAATCTATTAAAATCTGTCGCAGCGCATTGGAATTGATTATGGAAACGGCGCTGCCTGATGGCGTGCCACTCGGCTTGAACATAGAAAGTCTCACCAACCGAAAAGAAGAGATCGATGCGTCGATTCACCTTTATAGACTGCTAAAAGCCACTCTGGATTTAAAACTAGCGGAACAAGCACTGCTTTAATACACACTCATCAATAAAGGGTTAAAAGCGACTTGCGCGCCTCGTTTAACCCTTTATTCTTGATCACGGATCACGTCATCCTTGTCGCTTGCCCTAGTGAACAAACAAACCTCGCTAGGGAGCCAGCAAACCCAGCTGACGAACCACACTATCTACCTTTGCCATCACCGCGTCTTGGGGTAACTGAGCCATGGCGTCTTCACGATGTACCGTGGTTGCCCAAGGCAGTGCTTCTACCGACTTCCCAGACTCTTCTTCCACCAGCTCACGATACACACTGACAATATTCTCTTGGTCATTATACGGTCCTGTACGCTTTGGATTCGATAAGGCAAACAGCGCAATAACCGGTGTATTCACTATCGTCGCCATGTGCGCAGGCCCAGTGTCAGGGCTAATGATCAAGGCCGCTTTTTGAATCACGTCCAGCAGCGACGCAATGCTCGTTTTGCCCACCAGATTCAAGACATCAAGCCCTTCACTCACCGCATTACAGACAGCCATTTCACGCTCACTCGGCCCACCGGTCACCACCACAGCAAGCCCTTTCGACAAAAGTGACTCAATCACACGTCGGTAGCCAGCTAAGGTCCAGTCTTTGGTTACCTTTGAACCACAAGGGTTCACCACCACAAAACGTTCCGGCAACGACAGACCACTCTCAGGAATAGACAAGCGCCAAGCCGGTGCTTGGTTCGGCACATCAATCGCTCGCGCTAATGACATCAAGGCATCCAACACATGCTTTCCTGTGGGCTCTGGCGCTAATTCATTAACAAACCAATGCTGCTTTTCACGAGAATGGGACTTCGCAAAACCAATGCGTCTTTTCGCACTCAATACTCGGGTTAATAAGCTCGCTCGCAATGACCACTGCATATGCAACAAAATATCGAAGTTGACGCCTTTGAGCGACTTACCCAAGGCGAACAAGCCCTTAAACCCTGATTTTTTATGGTAAATGCGCACATCGATATTCGGCATCAAACGAACCAATTGCGCCTCAGCAGGCCCAGTTATCCAGGTGATTTGGGCATCGGGGTAGCGCGCTTGTATTGCAGTTACCACAGACATTGCGTGGCAAACATCGCCCAACGCCGACAATCGCACTATGGCAATTCGTTGAATGCTTTCTTGTGTCATCTTATCCTCAAGTGCTGTTTAAAATCGGCGATTATTATAGAATAGGCTGCTTTGAATGTGTCTAAATTTATCTGGCACAATAAATGAACAATGATTAAGCGAGCCCTATGCCGGATCCTCATATTATTGACGCCAACACCACACTCTTGTGTAGCAAGGCGTCTCTGCCTATTGAATCAGACTGGTTCTCAGCGGATTATTGGCAAAAGAAAAATGCCCTGATCGGCACGGGACACGGTCGTGGTGAAGTGTGGTTTATTAACAGCGAGTTTGGAAACTTCGTCATGCGTCGCTATCGACGCGGTGGATTGATCGCGAAATTTAATAAAGACGCATTTTTATTTACCAAACCAAGCGACACGCGCCCTTGGCAAGAACTAAGCTTGCTTGAAACCATGGTCGAGCTTGGCTTACCAGTACCACAGCCGATTGCGGGTATCTATCGGAAAAAATGGGGCTTTTATCGCGCCCATTTATTAACCCAAACCATTGAAGACGCTACCGACTTATTCGACATACTTAAAGCCGGCAACAGCGACTCAGTAGACTGGAAAAACATAGGCCATGTGATACAAGAGTTTCATCGACACGGCATACATCATAGTGATCTTAACTGTCACAATATCATGATCGACAAACAGCAAAAAGTTTGGATCATTGATTTTGACAAATGCGATCAACGCGAAATACATGACGAGTGGACTCAAGGCAACATCAACCGCCTAAAGCGTTCACTCGATAAAGAGTCTCAAATACACACAAATTTTAACGTCTCTGATGCTCAGTGGCGTGATTTACTGGAGGGATATCGTGGCTAAGAAAAGCACGACAGAATTAACATTCAAGCAGCTACTTGCACCCAAATACTGGCTAACTTGGCTGGCCATGTCCATCACCTATCTGGTCAGCTTTCTGCCTTGGCGTGCCAAGCAGACACTGGGAAAATACTTGGGTTTATTACTGCATAAAACCGCCGCTCGTCGTCGCCACATATGCGACGTTAACTTGCAAATCTGCTACCCAGATATGACCCCAGAAGAGCGCAAAGCACTCACTCGCCAACACTTTATTAGTGCTGGCAAAGGGTTTCTAGAGACCTTTGATGCCTGGTATCAGCCAGCATCAAAACTGATGCCTAGAGTGGATTTCGACTCACAAGCCGTGGTTGATAAAGCCCTTGAAGCGGGCAAAGGCTGCATTCTGATCAGCGGCCACTTTGCGCCATTGGATTTGTGCGGCACCCTTATTGCCAGTCACCTAGACCTGCACCCGATTTATAAACGCCAAAATAATCCTGTGTTTAACTGGGTCATGGAGCATCAACGCAAAAAAGTCTACAGCAAAACCATCGAACGCTCAGACATGCGAGAAGTACTGAAATCCCTTAAGTTAAACAAGCCAGTCTGGTACGCAGTCGACCAAGATTACGGACGCAAGCACTCTGTTTTCGCTCCTTTCTTTGGTCGCGAATGCGCCACCATTTCTCATATTGGCCGCATCGCTAAAATGACGAAAGCACCTGTTTTGATGTTGGACTACGGACGCACAGAAAACGGTTACACGTACCGCTTTACCGAAGTAGAAAACTACCCAACCGAAGACGACGTGACCAACGCCACCATTATCAATAAGCTCATGGAAGACGCTATTTCGACCAAAAAAGAGCAATACCTTTGGTCTCACCGTCGCTTTAAAACTCAGCCAGTAAAGGGCGATCCTTCCCCTTACAACGACAAGTAAAGCCGAATATAAGAGCCCCAAAACCTAACATGTGGGGCTCTTATTATTAAGCACTCAATTCGTCTCGCACTTCCGCCATCAGAGCCAGTGCCTGCAATCGTTTCTGGGCATCAAAAATGGGAAAAGAGACAATCAGCTCATCAATGCCTGTCTTTTCGACAAAGCTTTTCATCTTAAACTTCACCGACGCTTTTGAGCCAACAAACGCATACTGCAACGTATGATGAATCATGTGTTTCTCGCTAGCAGACCAAAGCGCATCCATTGATTCTACAGGCTTCGCAAAGGGCACATTATTACCCCGACGCAAATTGATAAATTGCTGCTGGACGGAAGTAAATAGGTAGGCGGCCTCTTCATCCGTCTGTGCAACAACAGCCATCACACCCGCCATTGTTCGCGGCACAGGGTTTTCTTCTGTTGGTCGATAATGGCGACGGTACACGGTTAAGGCTTGAATTAATTGATCGGGCGCAAAATGGGAAGCAAACGAATAAGGCAAGCCAAACTCAGCGGCAACTTGCGCACTGTATAAACTGGACCCTAGCATCCAAATAGGCACTTGGGTATTGCGACCAGGAACCGCAATGACTTTTTGATTGCTCGTCGGCTTGCCCAGCAACTGCTGCAATTCCTGTACATCATCAGGGTATTGATCCACCGCGGCGTTCATATTACGACGCAAGGCTCTTGCGGTTTGCATGTCGGTGCCCGGTGCTCGCCCTAAACCTAAATCAATACGATTCGGGTACAGCTCCGCCAAGGTGCCAAATTGCTCCGCAATAATCAAAGGTGAGTGATTCGGCAGCATAACACCGCCAGAACCCAATCGAATGGTGCTCGTTGCCGCACCGAGATGAGACAATAAAACAGCGGGCGAAGAACTCGCCACATTAGACATGCCGTGGTGTTCAGCCAACCAGAAGCGCTTGTACTCCTTCGCCTCTGCCTGCTGAGCCATTAACCGACTTTGAGCAAAAGAATCAGAGATACTGCTCCCTTCCGTAATAGGCGAAAGGTCAAGAATAGAAAGTGGAATCATAGCGCTCGTCCATTGAATAGAATATACCCCATTATCTGGGGTAATCTACTCAATAGACAAGGCTCAAAGTTTGCAGCAAATGCAAAAGATTCGAGATATCTCGATATATCTATAAATAACGTTCGTACTAGCGGTTTTCCAAACGGTTGTAATCCAGAATACCACTTTCTCTTGGTCTCGCTTCGCGATTGTATTTATCAACCGCATCACTGACAGACCAAAAACGAGGGTCCGTTCGGCGCACGCCAAAATGCGCCATCAGGTTCGAATAATCCTTTGCCGTTGCCATATTAGCAATCTCTTCTGTAAAGGCTTTCAACTTGCCTTCATCCACTTCCATAAAGGCATTCGGATAATCCCCTAACACCCCTTTAACAACCGTTACGCTGTCTTCATTAGGCAAACGTGCCGCCGCTTCATCAAACAAACTTGAAATATTCGAGTGTGCTTTATTATGAATCAGACTAATCACTTCTTTTGGTGCGCCATTTTTCGTCACCAACACCAACGCGGTATTAGGCAAATAACGCAAGCCTTCCCCTTTGAGCGTCTGTAAGTGCTTCAGGGTGGCAATTTCTTTGCGGGTTAAACGACTGGTTTCCAAGTCACGACTGTGGTCCAGCACCTTCGACAAATGTTCGCGCAGCTGATCATAAAGTTCAGACTGATAATGGGTTGTCTTATAATGAATCTGCGATTGTACTGGCACCTTGATGTAGTCACTAAAAATGTAGTTTTTAATGCTTTGATTGGCGTCACGGTACCAATACTGACGAACTTTCTCACGCTGGTCTTTTGGCAAAAGAAGCAAGAAGTTCATTTCCCCTTCCATGCGCAAAAAGTCCATATAAAGACGAGTGTCTAATTGGTGACCCACGTTGCCATACACATCAAAGCCCGCCACCAACAAGTAGTGAATACGCTCTAATAATGGGTAATCAATTAGCCATGCTGTTTTGGGTTTTTGCCCGACGAGCCCTTTCACAACGGTCGCATTATCAAAATGCCTAAAAATGGTCAGCGCGGCATTTTTGTTATAACCGTAGCCATCCCAAATAAGGTCCAAATTAATCGGCGCACCCGCATTTACCTCTTTCTCAATCAACTTAGCTTTCGCGGACAAATACGATTTCTGCTGCTCAGAAAAACGCACCCAAGAACTCAACGGCAAGGCATTACTTGAACTGACCGCCGGCATATCCAAATGCTGCACCTGATTTTCTAAGAAATCCGATGTTTCTTTGTTATAGGTTAAGTCAGGGTTAACAAAATACACCCAAAAGTTTTCATTGATGACGTTAACCGCAACTTGGCCACGACACACAGGCCCTTTAATAAAGGACATAATGGTGTCTTGAGCGTGATCCAATAAGAATCGGTAACGGGCATCCGCTGGAATCTCTTGAAACGCTTTAAATGGGTTGGTGGCGACTTCGCGGTCATAACCTGGGTCTTTAGTGACCTTATAATCGGTCGCGTAGAAGTACGAATTCCAACGTTTGTAAACCGCTTCATCCAACTGGAATGGAATATGGTTTTTCTGAACAATCACTTCAGGGTCTTGCCACAAGCGATAGTAGACATGATCGACACCTGGCGGATCGTATGGGCGACGCGTGGCAATACGCTCAATCGGTTGTCCTGGCGGCGTTTTCGAACGCACCAATCTAAACGGCTGATCATTGCCTTTGCCAAGGTACAAGCTATACAGATAAATGTGCTCATAGATATAGCGTGAAATTAATTGCCCTTTTAAATTCGACGAATTAAAGCGCTTTTCCCACAAGGCGACTAACTTTTGCATTTTATCGGACAAGGGTGCCTGTTTTGGCATCTTGCCGCCTTTGGCTAACCATTGAGATAAAATATCAAACTCATCCGCACTCAATGCCGGCAACCCATAGGGCATCCCCCATTTCGGGTAGTTCAATTTGAAATCACCGTATTCTTCGATCGTGGAGCACTGCTGATTTCTGGCTAAAGAAAAATCGTAATCATCGGATAATACGGGCTGGTTAAAGTTGCCTTGTTGCTTGCGCAAAGAAATGGCCTGATAAATCAAACTGCCATTTAGGTTTGCAGCTGGGCTTTGTCCGCGCTCGTTAAGCGCTGGGTAAAAGCCTTTTTTACGCCATTCCTCTGGGGAATGCGCATCAATGTACAGTCGTGTAGGCTTTGCCGCTAATAAACGCGTGCCATCGTAAACAAGGTCTTTCGAACCGCCGCGCTCAATCCCTTCTTTGCCTGTGAGCTTTAGCTGACAAGGCGCATCGTAACAAGCATGACAAGAGACACATCTATGATCCAAAATGGGACGGACTTTTTCATTATAAAAATCAGCGTCTTTCTGAGACACATCGACATCACGATTAGAGACTTTTTCAACACCGTACATTTGATCCAAGTTCTGCGAAGCAAACACAGCACAACCCGTTACAAACAGTATTGAAAGAATAACCACCAATGCTCTTGGCATAAGAATTTCCTAGATGGGATTAGATATATTAATAAGATAGCGTAGTGGGAGGGGAATTTACCATTTCTTTACTATGATTTTTACCTTGAAATGGTAAGAGAATGTGGCAATTCAACGCAGCAATTAAGCCCATTGCTTTTTTGGCATAAAAAAACGCCCATTACGGGCGTTTCTCTAACTCTGTCGTGAAATCTTACTCTTCTTCGACAAGCAAACCATCTTCTTCGTAGTCGTCGGCCAATTCATAGGCATCATCACCCATATCATCGTTGGCCAACATCAAGGCTTCTTCATACGCCCCACCAAACTCGATGCGGGTAATATCGTACAAGTCATATTCAAAAGTATCGTCAAACCAGCGCGCGTCTGAACCAATTTCTTCTAGCTCATAGGTCACAGCATCGGCACGAACAACACGACCGATTTCACAGCTGTCTACTTCAACTTCTTCACGGTGCAATGTCACCAAGCCGTATTCTTCGCTGATATCAATCAACAATACTGCAAGGTCTTCTAAATCCACTTCAGGATCAACGACCTGCTCTTCACGAAGAGCAAGTACGCGTTTTTGAAAATCGTTAAAAGGGGCAGGATGCACAAAATCGCTGATGTCTTCCAAAAATAATATTTGGTAACCATTGAGGTGCACACTGTCATCAATTAACTGGAGCAGAACCATTTCTTCGTTGGCGTCCACAACAAAGCCATCAGTCCAACTTTCTGGACCATCTAATTCTTCGCGAAAAATGCGAACGACATTATTTCGATTGCGGGCTTTTTCCAATTCGACGAGCATATCGGCTCCCTAAAAACGTAAAAAAATAAATCTAGCGCTAGTGTAAACCCAGCCAGCGCTAGGAACAACTATTGAAGCACCTCATGCCAGTTTTCAACCATGTCTACCAGGTCTTCTAGACCACATTCCGCTTTAATGCCGTCGGTAGATGGTCGATAGAAACTGTCTTGCGAATCAAACATGGCTTTAATTTCTTCTTCCGCCTCGCTCATGTCCACTTGACGAGAAACCACCACACCCTCTTCGCTGATAATCACTTCGAACGGGCCATGTTGAAACTGCGTCGTTTCTTTTTCATATTCAGCCAATCGTGCAGCTGACAAGACGCGCTGAATATTTTCTTTATCGATAACAAACTGGGTAACCCACTCAGCAATAGCAGCGAACTCATAATCAGCGTAGATACGATAGCGGCTTTCTTCCTGATCAAAGGCAATTTCATAATCCATGACTTTGAACCTCACTTATTCTCATCATTCGACTGAGCATGGGCTTGTTTCGCCTGCTCGTCACGGTATTTTCTATTTTTATCTTGTTGTCGCTGCGGAATCGCGGCCGCTAATCTGGCTTGTCTTTCCGCTTCTTTTTTCGCTTTGGCTTCTTCGACCAACTGCTCTTCATGAGCAATCATCTCAGGTGTTTCCATAACATAAGGACCAATGGCGCCAGTACGAACATCATTCAAGAACACTTCAGCGGCTTTGTGCATATCAATCTTGCCACCAGCGCGTAACGCACCACGTTTCGAGCCAATCACTTTCAGCACTTCAACAGGATCGGTAGACAGCTCTTTAAGTTTGTAGCGAGCTTGTAACGCTGCAGCGTAATCGGTGATAAAAAACGTCAAGCCCACCACAGCAACGTCTTCATAATTAATCGCCGTGGCTCTCACCGCGCCAGTCACCGCCAAACGGTAGCTGGCGTCTGGGTTTTCTATTTTTGGCCACAAAATGCCTGGTGTGTCCAACAATTGAAATCCGTTGGTCACTTTCAGTTTTTGCTGGGCTTTTGTCACCGC
Organism: Marinomonas sp. NPDC078689; assembly: GCF_044542435.1. Taxonomy (NCBI): domain Bacteria; kingdom Pseudomonadati; phylum Pseudomonadota; class Gammaproteobacteria; order Oceanospirillales; family Oceanospirillaceae; genus Marinomonas; species Marinomonas sp. NPDC078689. Next base: position 117,310 of record NZ_JBITUJ010000004.1, read on the forward strand.
AGGCTCATCGCCTACTTTTGCCACACGTCGACCTAACAAGGCGTTCATTAAACTGGATTTTCCGACGTTTGGAATACCGGCAATCATCGCTCGAATCGGTTTTTCTGCCGTGCCTCTATGGGGCACCATTTGGCTAACCCATTGGCTGATTTTGGCCACATCGGCTTTATCTTGAGTAGAAAAAGGATGCGCCATCACGGTTTCACTGCCACGCCAATGATCCAGCCATAACGCCAGTCGATCACGGTCGGCTAAGTCTTTTTTATTCAATAAGCGCAGAACCGGCACAACGCCACGCAATGTATTCAACATTGGGTTCTGACTAGAATCTGGAATGCGCGCATCCAATACTTCGATGACAATATCGACCTGTGTCATCACTTCTTCGATTTCTCGACGCGCCTTGTTCATGTGTCCTGGATACCACTGAACGCTCACCCCTAATTACCTCTCTAATCGCCATGTATTTTGCGGTTGCGCAGTCTACCACAACTTCGCAATGAAGAATCATAAATTAGCGCCCAACTAAACCATTGCGAGATTTGAAAATAGGTTGCCTTAAAAAACCACGGCCGCTCTTTTTCATGACCTGCGTCACAACGCTAAATTGGCACTCAACTACAATCACTAGGTCCTCAACACTGAGCCATACTACCCTGACCATGGTTCGCTGTTTCTGAGGGTGATCTCTCGATCGGACATTAGTCCAAATTAGCCGAGGTGGCCCACCACCTCGGCCTTTTTTACTTCCTGATCAACAAAGCTTAAAAGATCTGGGTAGAGCGCTAAAAAGACCGCTTCACCCTGTTGTATCACGGTAGGCAATTCGTCTAAAAAAGGCTGTAAGTGCGCCCCATGACGCCAACGGCGCATAATCGAATGCAGGGCATTTTCAACCCCTTGCCTTGTTCCCAACTCCGCCAACCAATTGTGCTGTTGCAACGAATAAATCATTTTCTGCAAACGAGCCGGACAGCGGTTTACATCACTCAGCAACCCTTGCACCGCCGTTTGGCAAAAAGTATCCAGCGGCAGCGGCGAGAACCTCGACCAATTTTGGATCAGCCAATAGTCCATCACAATATCTTGAACTATGCCTGAAAAGCGCCGACGACCGGCTCGCGACATAGAGCGAAACGCCACACTGGCGTCGTGTTCATCCACCATCACATCGACTTTTTGGTGCAACTGCCAACCGGAATGCAAATCGGCGGGTAATTCACTCACCACCACAGGAAAATCACCCAGTAAATTACCTGCCCAAGAGGTATTGGTTTCATACGCAATATGCAGGTGTGCAAAGTAATTCATGTACAGACCTTAAATTCAGTAAAAAAAAGTGTTTTTGATTAAAAACGACCGATTTAGATCCTTGCTATATTTTTACGCAATATTTTGTAATTATAGTATCCAATCGAATGGTCAACTTTTATAAACCTGACCCATTTATCTAGGCAGGATTATATGATCTCTTGCTCTTTTTTGTTGGTTGTAATAGAGACAAAAGCATGTTTATCAGCGCACTACATCACCTAAAACTCAATCACTGTCGTTTTTTTGCTCGTGCTTTTTTGCTTTCCATCACCACATTATTAACGTGTCAGACGGTCTCGGCGGTGACACTTAAAATGGCGTTTGATGCCGATCCCGTGTCGCTCGACCCCCATGAACAATTATCTGAAGGCACATTGCAGTTTTCGCACATGGTCTTTGATCCATTAGTACGCTGGAAACAAAACGGGCAAATCGAACCTCGTTTAGCCACCCACTGGAAACAAATCACCCCCACCACCACACGCTTTTTCTTGCGTAAACACGTGCATTTTCAAACCGGCAATGTGTTTACTGCCGAAGACGTTGCTTACACCATTCGACGACTAAAACGCTCTCCAGACTTTCGCGCCATGTTTGACTCCATCAGCTCGGTCGTCGTCATCAATAAATACACAGTCGACATTCGCTCCACGAACACCAACCCTTTGTTACTCAACATCATGACCTATGTTTTTCCAATGGATAAGGTGTTTTACCAAGGCCGCGATGAAATCATTAAATTTGGTAATTCATTTGCCTCTCAGCGCGTATCAGGCACAGGTCCTTTTATCGTCCAAGAGCGCGAACCCGGCGTACGCATGGTGCTCACTCGTAATAAAGATTATTGGGATACAAAATCAAAAGGCAATGTTGATAAGATTATTCTTACCCCCATCAAAACAGACTCTACACGATTGGCCGCCCTTCTTTCTGGCGATGTAGACTTTATTTTTCCGGTGTCTCCGATTGACATCGAGCGCACCAAAAACAGCAAAGGCATAAAAATCATCACCCTACCAACTGGGCGCATTCTGTTACTGCACCTAAATGAGAAACGTCGCTCAGAATTTCGCGATGTCAGAGTTCGCCGCGCAATCAACTTGGCCATCAACCAACAGCTTATCGTCGAAAAAATACTCCGCGGCTACGCGATCCCCGCAGGCCAACTCAGCGCAAGCAAGTTCCTCGGCCATGTAGACAGCATAAAACCCGAATACAATTTGCCCAAAGCGCTTGAGCTAATGAAGCAGGCAGGATATGAAAAAGGCTTTCGTGTCAGCATGATGGCCCCCAACAATCGCTACATGAACGACGACAAAGTGGCCCAAGCCATCGCCGCCATGCTGGGTCGCATACACATTACAGTCGACCTAAAAACTTTGCCCAAAGCCCAATATTTTCAGCAGTATGATGAAAGGGCCGCCGACATTATGATGCTAGGCTGGCAATCGGACACCGAAGACTCCAACAACTTATTTGAATTTATTATTGCTTGCCAAGATGCCAAATCCGGCCTGGGCGCTTATAATGCCAGCGAATATTGCGCGCCAAGCATTAATGAAGACATTAAACTCGCAAACCGTGAAATGAACCCAGAAAAGCGCGCTCGAATCATGCAGCAAGTGGAAATCAAGCTGCATAATGATGCCGCGATTGTGCCACTCTATTGGCAGTACAACACCTGGGCCGCTAAAAACAACTTACACATCGAAAGCATTGTGAATGATCAAAATTACCCTTTCCTTGGAGACCTTGTCATTGATGAAAAATAGTCTCCGCGAAAACCACCTATATTATGCCCAAGCACCGTTTTTGACTCACTTTTGTTTTGAGGGAGTGGCGCAGGACTAATGCTTGTTTTTCTTCTCCGCCGTTTAGTCCAAGCCATTTTTGTGATGATCATCATCAGCGCAATCAGCTTTGCGATTCAGAACAAACTGGGCGACCCTGTCCAGCAACACATGTCGATGACGGTGTCTCCAACAGAACGCGCTCAACTTAGACAAGAGTTAGGACTCAACGACAGCATAGTGGTGCAATATTGGCGCTTTGCTAAAAAAGCCATTCACGGCGACCTAGGCACCTCTTATTATTATAAAGAGCCCGTGTTGGATGTCATTTTTAAAAAGCTCCCAGCCACCGTCGAACTGGCTTTTTGCGCCATTATTATAGTGATCGGCATTGCCACGCCTTGTGGTATTTTGGCGGCCATTAAACCCAGAAACATTGTCTCTAGACTGGTTGTGGCACTGAGTACCATGGGGCTTTCCATCCCCATTTTTATCGTCGCCATATTTTTGGTTTATGTGTTTTCTATCAAGCTACACCTAGCCCCCAGCTTTGGGCGCGGTCAAACCACCAATGTATTTGGCTTATGGGACAGCGGGTTGTTTTCAAAAGACGGACTACGCCATCTTATTTTGCCAAGCATCACGCTCGCCTTCGCCTTAATGCCGATTTTCGTACGCTTAATCCGCGCCGAAATGATGGAAGTGCTGCAATCGGACTACATTCGTTTTGCCTGGTCTAAAGGCTTACCTACGCGCCGTATTTACTTTATTCACGCGCTAAAAAACACCATGCTGCCTGTCATTACCGTTGGCGGTATTCAGGCTGGGACGCTCGTCGCTTACACCATTTTGACCGAATCTATTTTCCAATGGCCCGGCATGGGCTTTCTCTTTATGGACGCCGTCAGTCGCGTGGATACGCCGCTCATTGCCGCTTATTTGATCGTCGTAGGCGGTATTTTTGTGATCACCAATACGTTCGTCGATTTGATCTATGGATTAGTGAACCCCACTGTAAAACTGGCAAACCACGGCCTATGAAATATTTTAAGAAAGACATTATCCCCCCTACGCCAAACAGTCGCTGGAGTCACATCTGGACAGGTTTCATTGGCGACAAACTGGCCACACTCTCACTGGCTATTTTTGTCTTTTATTGTTTTGTCGCGATCTTTGCCCCTCTGCTTGCGCCCTACAATATCAACAACCCCAACTTCATGGATTTGGCAAACGCTGAAATCGCGCCTCGTTGGATCAGTGGTGACAGTCGCTTTTTGCTCGGTACCGACGCCCAAGGCCGCGACATGCTGTCGGTGATTTTATACGGCACCCGATTGTCTCTAACCATAGGCGTGTGTGCCGTCTTGATTCAGGCAACGCTAGGCATTTGCATTGGCTTAATCTCTGGTTACCTTGGTGGCCGTACCGACAATTTTCTGATGCGCGCCGCCGACATTCAATTGTCCTTCTCCACCATGATGGTCGCGATTGTTTTCTTAGCCATCTTCCAAGCACTTTTTGGTATGGCCATGTACCAACAACTCGCCATGCTGATGCTAATTTTGGTGATTGGGTTAGCCGAATGGCCTTTATTTGCGCGCACCATTCGCGCCTCGGTATTGGCCGAAAAACAAAAAGAATACGTCGATGCCGCCCGTATCATGGGCATTAGTCCAAAACGCATTATGTTTAAACACATTCTGCCCAATACGCTCACCCCAGTGCTGGTGATTTTTACAGTACAAATTTCCAACGCCATTGTGGCAGAGGCGGCGCTTTCTTTCTTAGGGTTGGGCATGCCGGCGAACGATCCATCATTAGGCGCGCTCATTTCGGTGGGGTTCAGCTATATGTTCTCAGGCTCATGGTGGATTTGTGTCATTCCAAGCGTCACCCTCATCATCCTCATTTTGGTCATGAATATGCTCGGTGATTGGTTACGAGATCACCTTAATCCAAGGACTTACAAAGACTAGTATGAATCTGTTGAGCGTCAGCAACCTGCATGTAAACTTTCATCTTAAGGGCCAAGACTTGGCCGCCTTGATCGATGTTAGCTTTACCCTTAACCGTGGCGAACGCATTGCGATTGTCGGCGAATCGGGGGCGGGGAAATCCATTTTAGGTTTCTCAATTGTTAATCTAGTCGATAAACCAGGCTATATAAAATCAGGCTCTATTAAGCTGCAAAACAAAGAGATCACTACGATGTCTTTACCGCAGCTGCAAGAAGTGCGAGGCAAGCGCATCGCGATGATTTTCCAAGACCCCATGATGACACTCAACCCAGTGCTGACCATTGGCGTACAATTGGTTGAAGCCATCCGCAGTCACACTCGCATTTCTTTCAAAGACGCAAAAAACATCGCCATCGAAAAACTCCACAGCGTGCAGATTGCGTCGCCAGAAAAACGTTTTAATCAATACCCCCATGAATTATCAGGCGGCATGCGTCAACGGGTTATTATCGCCACCGTTTTACTGCTCAACCCAGACATTATTATTGCCGACGAACCCACTACCGCGCTGGACGTGACCATTCAAGCTGAGATCATTCAGTTGTTGCTGGATATTTGCCGCAACAACAGCATGGCGCTACTGCTGATTAGCCACGACTTAGGGGTTGTTTCTCGCGTTGCAGAACGCACCATTGTCATGTACGCCGGCCGCGTCGTAGAAGAAGGTCCTACTCTGGAAATCATCAATGATCCGCAGCACCCGTACACCCAAGGCTTGCTGAATGCGTTGCCGCAAATGGCTTTACCAGGTCAGCGTCTTAATCAAATTCAGGGCAGCATGCCACCGCTTAATGAGCGGCCTTCAGGTTGTGCGTTTCATCCGCGCTGCCCGTATGCCACAGAGCAATGCCGCCAACAACAGCCCAGTTTCATTCACAGCGGCGTCTCGACCGTGGCCTGTTTTATGGTAGAAGACATGATCAATGACGCCCACCTCGATGACGATGAGGAGAGCCGCTAAATGCCTACTCCTTTGATCCAAATAAGCCACCTTGAAAAGTCCTTCACCACCAATAATAGTTGGTTTGACCAGTGGCAAATTGACCGCGGCAAGATTCGACGCAAAAAAGACAGCGTCCACGCCTTAAACGGGGTGAATTTGACCATTAACCAAGGTGAGACATTGTGTGTTGTGGGGGAGACAGGCTGCGGCAAATCCACCTTAGCGCGCGTACTCATGGGGTTAACGCCTGCCAGCAGTGGCGAAGTGCATTATCAAGATCAACGCATCGATCACCTTAACGATCGCCAGCGCATGTTGTTTCGACGTCGTATGCAAATGGTTTTTCAGAACCCATACGCGTCGCTCAACCCAAGAATGACCGTCTATCAAACACTGAGCGAGCCAATCTCCTTCCACAACCCTCAACTATCCGCGAGCCAAGTGGATGAGAAAATCCATGCGTTACTAGAATCCGTCGGTATTTCCCCTTCTAGCATGGACAACTACCCGAATGAGTTTTCTGGTGGTCAACGCCAGCGCATTAGCCTTGCCCGTGCGCTCTCCGTCGAACCAGATTTTATTATTGCCGATGAACCCTTATCCGCACTGGATGTGTCGGTTCAGGCACAAGTGCTGAACCTGATGATGGACAAACAAGAGGAACGTAACCTCACCTACTTATTCATCACCCATGACCTTGCTGTGGTAGAGCATTTTGCCACTCGTGTTGCGGTGATGTACTTAGGACGCGTTTGCGAATTAGCCAGTACCAGCACACTTTTTAGCGCCCCTAAACACCCTTATACAAAGGCTTTGCTCTCAGCGATTCCGCGTCTGGACAACAACACCACACAGCCGATTCGTTTGATGGGTGAAGTACCCACCCAAATGGACAAACCCATTGGCTGTGTTTTTCAAGCGCGCTGCCCTTACGCGAATCCGCGTTGCTACAAAGAGTCACCTGAAATGATTCGCCAGCCAGACAACAGTTCGGTGGCTTGTCACGCAGTGGATGAGGGTCGTTTATGAAATACGGACGATTACCTAGGGGGGCTTCATGGAAATAAGGTGGCTTGAAGATTTTATCGCCCTCGCAAAAACGCGGCACTTTTCGCGTGCGGCCGATGAGCAAAATGTGACCCAACCAACGTTTAGCCGACGCATTAAACTGCTCGAAGAAGAAATGCGCGTCACGCTCATTGACCGTAACACCTTGCCGTTATCGCTGACGCCAGCAGGCGAAGTGTTTCTGCAAAGCGCAGAACTCATTACCAGACAATTAAGAGACACAAAAGAGCGCTGCCAAGAAATTCGCAAACAAGAAGAGTCTCAAATACGCTTTATTTCAACACAAACCTTGTTTCTCAGCTTTTACAAAGAAGCCATCGAACCTTTCTGCGCAAGCATTGGCATGGAAATGGACGTCAATATGAAGTCGAGTTCTTGGCTCGGCATCGACTTTGTCAACGCCTTGGTCAATCAACAGTGTGACCTCATGCTGTGCTATTGGCACCCTGCGATTAATTTCATACGCGCACTGGACGACGATCAGTATGACTACCTCGTCATTGGCGAAGAAACCCTCATCCCTTGCAGTGCAACCGATGAAAATGGCGAACCTAAATACGCGCTACCAGGCATGAAACGTAAACCGCTTCCTTATATTGGCTATTATGAAAACTCATTCCTACAGCCCATTATCAGCCACCATTTACAGCGTCAACGCGAAGTGCCACAGCTGCAAACACTGAACGAGAACTACCATTCAATCAGTGTGAAAGCCATGATAAAAGAAGGTTACGGCCTAGGATGGGTGCCGAAAAGGTTGCTGTTGGACACATTAAGCTATGGCAAGGTGGCGCTGGCGGGCGAAGAAAACTGGCACATTCCCTTAGAAATACGACTTTATCGGTCTCGATTAAACCAGAGCCCCAACCTAAATCAGCTCTGGAACAGCCTAAAAGAAAAAATGACCTAACCTTTGCCGGTTAGGTCATTCTGATCGTGCACGGGTTAGGTTGCGTCTACGACACGCTAATTCTCTAACGTGCCATCGTCTTCTTGCTGCTCGCGCAATGCGACTATCATAGGGTCGTTTACCATCGAACTTGCCCCCAATGCTGCGCTAAACAAATACCCTTGACCAATATCGCAACCGTAACTTTTTAGCCGCTCTAATTGATCCGTTCGGGTAATGCCTTCGGCGATGACCTTGAGGTTTAAATCATGACTTAGATTGATAATGGCTCTGGTCAACGCATCATGATCAGGGTCTTCCATAATGTCTCGAATAAAGACCTGATCGATTTTCACGTAATGGAATGGCAAATCTTTTAGGTAACTTAAGCTTGAATAACCGGTTCCAAAATCGTCAATCGCCAATTTCATACCCAGCTGACTGACTTGCCTTAAGAGCTCTGCACAGCTTTCTGCGTCTTCAATCAAAATCGACTCGGTCACCTCAAGCTCTAACAAGCTCGGATCGATTTTGTATTTGTCCAACAAGCCCAATAAGTGCGCTAAGAAATTCGGTCGTTTTAATTGTGCAGCAGAACAATTGACCGCAATCGGAGGCACTTGAATGCCCTCTTCTCGCCACACTACTATGTGCTTGCAGGCTTGTTCAAAAACCCACTCGCCCAACAGCAAGATAATCCCAGTTTGCTCTGCAACCGGCACAAATTCAGCAGGAGAAACCCAACCCAATTCGCTGTCTTCCCAACGCAGCAAGGCTTCTAAACCAACACATTTTTGTGTATTTAGGTCCACTTTAGGTTGAAATTGCAGCTCCAACACATCGTCTTGCAAGGCCTGACGTAAACGCGTTTCAATGCGCACATTGCGCGACAAACGCGCGCCCATCTGAGCGTCGTAAAAATAATAAGTGGCACGTCCCGCCGTTTTGGCTTCATACATTGCCATGTCGGCGTTCTTCACCAATGTCTCGGCATCTAGACCATAATCTGGGTACAAGGCAACCCCAATGGAGCAACCTATGTTGAGTGTCCGCCCATCAATAAAGTAACTTTGGCTGACCTGCAGAATGACTTCTCGACACAGGCCTTCTAAATAGGCGTTCTTTTCATGCTCTCTCAATACCAACAGCACTAAAAACTCATCCCCACCCAAACGGCCAATAACGGCCTCATCAGGAAGAACAGAGCGTAAACGCTGGGCCACCTTAATCAACAGCTTGTCGCCAGTCTCATGACCAAAGGCGTCATTAATGGTTTTAAAATAATCGAGATCCATGAAGAAAGACGCCAATTTCTGATCTTTCAAACGGCATCGGCGAATCAGCGTATTAAGCTCTGTTTGGATTTTGTAGCGACTAAACAGCCCCGTTAATTCATCAATTTCTATGTGGTCACTGGCCAAACGCAAGGCCTGATTGTAGGCGTTGGCGAGTAATTTCACGTACCAACTGAGCAATACGGCCAATAAGCTGAATATCACAAAGGCCACGATAATCAGCCCCCAGTTAACCAAGCTCGGGAAGCTGGAACTGTAACGTGTGTCGACACGCCAACTGCGCCCTGCAAAATCAATAACATGGGTGTTGTAAACGCCTTTCGACCAATAGATTTCATGGTTCGGGTCGAAATCTCTTCCATGGCTTGAGTCGGCAAACCAAACTGGGTGTTCAGGGTCATCGCTCACATCAGAAATACGATAAGAAAAACCTCGCTCACTGTGACTTTCTAGCTGCTGCTTGAGGCCTTTCACATCAAAAATAACCCCAATAACGCCATAAAAACCCAACTCGTCGGTCACTCTACCCTTTAGGTTATCTAGGGGAAGATAAATAGAGCGCCTTAATACAAACTTATCCGGTTTCACCGATTCAGAACCTGAGGCTATCGACATTATCTGCGACATAACTAAGGATTTAGCGCTTCTAATACGTTGAATTACCTGATGGTTTACATAGCTAGGCTCTAATAAGTCAAAGCCTGGGTTACTCGTAAAGGGATAACCATAGGTCAGAGGCAAATAGCCTTCGCGCGCTCCTCTTGGGGTGATATTAAAGTCCATTTGCCCCATTAAGCTGCGCTGTTGCTTTAGATAAGCATTCAGATGGTCATGGGGGACATATTTGGCAAAATAGACCCGTAAGGATTGGTTTTTTTCAGTGGATTCGTATTGCTTACTCGCACGCTGAAAAATATCGTAGGTGAGCGCCTCATTGATGGATTGCACCATGACAGAAAAAGACGTCACTTCTTTGCCGTAATTTTCTAGCGCATCTTTTAATAGCGCAACAAACTCATCGCCTGCGATTTGTTCGTCGGACAAGATGTGTTGCTTTTCTTCATGATACAAAGCCAAGCAGGTTGTGATACCGCAAAAGAAAACAATCGAGAAAACGATAAGATACGCATGTTTTACATGGCGTCTTGTCGAAGCGACTAACCAACTATCTCGGTGATTTACAGGTTCATTCAAAAAGCGTGTTCCCTATTAAAACGGTATCTTTTTATATTATCGGTAACTTTACTTAAAATGCACGAATGAAACACCCCATTATTTACAAAAACCAACAACAAAAACGCTTTTCTGTTATTCTTAGGGCTTATTTATTTTGATATATACAGGCCTTTCGTGACCCAGTTTTCTCTCTCTTCAGACATTGCCTTGCCAACAAAACTTACCTCTCTGTTAACAGACATGGGGTTTACGGCATTTACTCCCATACAAGAGCAAAGTCTTCCTGCCATGATTAATGGCAAAGATATTCTCGCTCAAGCACAAACGGGGAGCGGAAAAACGCTGGCTTTTGCGATCGGCCTTTTGCTTAAAATCAACCCTCGTTACTTTGGCGTACAAGCGCTCGTCATGTGCCCAACCCGTGAACTTGCAGACCAGGTTTCCAAAGAAATCCGTAAAGTGGCGCGCTTTTTAGAAAACATCAAGGTATTGAGTTTGTGTGGCGGCATGCCCTTTGGGCCACAAATTGGCTCACTAGAACACGGCGCCCACATTGTGGTTGGCACACCAGGTCGCTTAATGGAGCACTTGCGCAAAGGCACACTAAAACTCAATGCCTTGAGCACCTTGGTGTTAGATGAAGCCGATCGTATGCTAGACATGGGCTTTGTTGACAGTATTCGTGAAGTGGTTGAGCTGACCCCAAGCAATCGACAAACATTATTGTTCTCAGCCACTTATGGCGACACAATTGAAGCACTGAGCAGTGAATTTCAGAACAAGCCTATTTCGATCCAAATCGAAGTTCAAGAAGACCTCAAGCCTAATATCGAACAATTTTTTATCCGCAGCGAAAACGCGGCGAAATGTGAAACCTTATTAGCCACATTGCAGCACTTCGACCCACGCCAAGTGATCGTCTTCTGTAACACTAAAATTGAATGTCAAAATGTAGCGGATTGGTTAAGTGAGCACAAGGTAGCCGCTCAAGCGATCCACGGTGATTTAGAACAAAAGCAACGCGATCAAGTCTTAGTGCGTTTTAGTAACCAAAGCAGCTGTGTCTTGGTCGCGACCGATGTGGCCGCTCGAGGCATTGACGTAAAAGAAGTCGACCTCGTCGTTAACTATGACACCACCCGCGACACTGACGTCCACACTCACCGTATTGGCCGAACTGGTCGTGCTGGTGCTTCTGGTATCGCCGTTAACCTTGTCACCTCAAAAGATGACTATAAGATCCGAGACATAGAAACTCGCTTCGGAATTACAGCCAATTACGTCGAGTTGGATGCACTGGACCCGTCTTATCGTCTTGTTCCTAATAAAGCGACGATCGCCTTTGATGCTGGCCGTAAAAATAAACTTCGTCCAGGCGATATTTTGGGTGCGTTAACCGCGGGCATTGGTTTAGACAAATCCCAAGTGGGCAAAATCGATATTTTTGACTATCAAGCTTATGTCTCTGTAGATGGCAAAGAAGCCAAACGCGTCGTCAAAGAGCTAGAAGACAAAAAAATCAAAGGCCGACACATTCGCGCACGCATTTTGCGCTAATAGGTTAGAGAAACGACACGCACCATGATGAAACATGCGCCGCCATTTTGGCAATCGTCAATCGCTCAATTACTTGGCTTTGTCGGCGGCTGGTTACTCATCAGCTACACCACCCTCACCCCGATGGAGCAGCTTCCTGCTGTCGCGGGGTCAGACAAGCTTCATCATGTTTTGGGGTTTGCAGGGTGGTCATTGTTGTGTGTGTTTGGGCCTCGAAAACGCTTCTTTGTCATGGCGCTTTTTATTTTTCTATGGGGCGGCGCCATTGAGTTAATTCAACCTAGCGTTAATCGTTATGGTGAATGGGCAGATTTTTTCGCCGATGGCGTTGGCGTATTGTTGGTGGTGACGGGCGCACTCTTTGTGTCTAGAGCAAGCAGCAAAGCCTCCCCCTAACTCAGATTCATCTAGCCGCGATTACGCCCAGAAATAAGCCCTCAGAAACACACCGCGCGACACAAACCACACCGTCAAAGAACGCACCAAAATAAACAGACCGCCCACTATTTAAGCACACGCCATAAAATCCAGACAAAGGTTTGACAAAACATAACCGATCGGTCAAGGTTTTGCTTATAGCGTCAAATTATCGTGGCAGATCCTGCCCAAAATACCAATATGATGCCCATGTTCTACAGTTTAAATAAGCACTAAAGAGCGCGAACTGGAACGCGGTAAATACGATGTAATGGGCTGATTACATTCGTCACCAGCATCGCAAAAAAGCAGACTGCTTTCAGGAGAGACAACCGTGATTCAATTTTTACTGAATCAAGAGCTTCGTCAAGAAGACAACCTAGACCCAAATTTGACGGTATTAAATTACCTGCGCAATACGCTCACCAAAACCGGCACCAAAGAAGGCTGTGCTTCCGGTGATTGTGGTGCCTGTAGTGTGGTGTTGGCTGAGGTTGTGGCAGGCAGCTTACGCTATCGCAGTGTGAATTCGTGCTTAACCTTTGTTTCTGCCCTTCATGGTAAACAACTCATCACAGTGGAAGACCTAAAACACCAGCAAACCTTACACAGCACCCAACAAGCCATGGCCGATTGCCACGGTTCTCAATGCGGTTACTGCACCCCAGGCTTTGTTATGTCGCTTTTTGCTCTGCAGAAAAACGCAGAACAGTATGATCCAGCACAAACCAGTGAAGCGTTAGCGGGTAATTTGTGCCGATGTACTGGCTATCGCCCTATTTACGACGCGGCAAAACAGAGTTGCGAAAACAAACAGGCGGATCAGTTCGACGCCCAAGAAGCCGACACCATATCAAGATTGGACGCCATCAAACCGATCAGCAACACAGAGTTACAAGGTAAAAATCGTCGAGCTTATTTGCCAACCAACAGCCAAGAACTGGCGCAGCTTTATCAACAACACCCAGATGCGCATTTATTAGCTGGCGGCACCGATTTGGCCCTAGAAGTCACCCAGTTCCACCGCGCGCTCGATAAGGTCATCTACCTTGGTAATGTCACAGAGATGAAGCAAGTGACAGAAACAGACACCATGATAGAGATTGGTGCTGCCACGCCTCTCACGGACTGTTACGCCGTACTCGCTCAGTATTACCCTGATTTTGGTGCGTTGCTGCACCGCTTTGCCTCCTTACAAATCCGCAACCAAGGCACCTTTGGCGGCAACATTGCAAACGCCTCTCCCATTGGCGATTCTCCCCCTTTGCTGATCGCGCTCGACGCTCAAGTGCAACTAAGACAAGGCGACAGCACGCGCCTTATTGCGATTGAAGATTACTTTTTGGACTACAAAAAAACCGTACGTCAATCGAGCGAGTTTATTGAGAAAATTTTGGTGCCAAAACCAACCCACGCGACATTCAAAGCTTATAAGGTATCAAAGCGCATAGACGACGACATTTCAGCCGTTTGCGCGGCCATGAACATAACAATCCATGCCGGCAAAGTCACCACCGCCAGGCTTGCGTTTGGTGGTATGGCGGCGATCCCAAAACGCGCCAGCCATTGTGAGCAAGCCCTCGTCGGACAAGCATGGTCACAAAGCACCATAGAAACCGCGTGCGCTGCCCTCGCGCGTGACTTCACTCCATTGAGTGACTTTAGGGCCTCGAAAGAATACCGCCAATTGGTGGCACAAAATCTATTGCGCAAATACTTCATCGAGACCACGTCTAACCCAGACCACCTGATAACGCGAGTAACGGCCCATGTCTAATCATTCCGCCCCAGAGCTCAGCCAAGCAGAATTAGAACGTTTATTCAAAGCCAACCTTAAAACCGGGGTGGGCCGCGGCATTAAACACGAAAGTGGCGACAAGCATGTCAGTGGCGAAGCGCAATACATAGACGACAAATTAGAGTTTCCTAATCAGCTCCACGTGTATGTGCATACCAGCGAATACGCTCACGCCAAGATCCTTAATATAGACACCAGCGCCTGCTTAACCATGCCAGGCGTGGTGCGTATTATTAGCGCGCAAGATGTGCCAGGTGAACTGGACGTTGGCCCAGTACTAAAAGGCGACCCCTTGCTTGCCGATGGGCTGGTTGAATATTACGGCCAGCCGATTGTTGCGATTGCCGCCACCAGCCACGAAGCCGCCTTGCAGGCCGCTAAAGCCGTCAAGATAGACTACCAACCCCTGACGCCCATTCTTGATGTTAAAGAGGCACTAGAAAAACAGCACTTCGTTCAAGACAGCCACCAGCTGGTCATTGGCGACAGCGCGACCGCGCTCGAAAAAGCCCCTCTGCGCCTGCAGGGTGAACTCTATATTGGCGGTCAAGAGCACTTCTACCTCGAAACCCAAGTGGCCTCTGTGATGCCTGCTGAAGACGGCGGCATGATTGTCTATTCCAGCACGCAAAACCCGACCGAAGTACAAAAACTGGTGGCCAGCGTGCTTGGCATCAGCATGAACAAAGTCTTAGTGGACATGCGCAGAATGGGCGGCGGCTTTGGTGGCAAAGAAACTCAAGCCGCCCCGATCGCGTGCTTGTGTGCGGTGTTTGCTCACCTAACCGGACGCCCAACAAAAATGCGCCTACCGCGCATGGAAGACATGTCGATCACCGGCAAACGTCACCCGTTTTATGCACGCTACGACGTTGGTTACGATGCCAACGGACGCGTGTCGGCGCTGAACATGGAACTCGCTGGCAACTGTGGCTATTCGCCGGATTTATCCGGCTCCATTGTCGATCGCGCCATGTTTCACGCGGATAACGCGTATTTCTTCGAGCACGCCACCATTACGGGTTATCGTTGCAAAACCAACACAGCGTCAAACACCGCTTATCGTGGCTTTGGCGGCCCACAAGGCATGGTGCCGACAGAAGACATTCTCGATGCCATTGCCCGTCAATTAGGCAAAGACCCATTGGACATTCGCCGCTTGAATTATTACGGCACCAACGAGCGCAATATGACTCCGTACCACCAAACGGTTGAGCACAATATTCTGCCGGAGATCACCGAAGAGTTAATCGCCAGCTGCGATTATTACGCGCGCCGCGACGCCATTAAAGCCTTCAATGCCAGCAGCCCGATTCTTAAAAAAGGCTTGGCACTCACTCCAGTAAAATTTGGTATTTCGTTTACCAATTCTTTTTTGAATCAAGCCGGCGCCTTGATACACATTTATACCGATGGCACGATTCATTTGAACCATGGCGGCACCGAAATGGGCCAAGGTCTGAACACCAAGGTTCAACAAATCGTCGCTCAAGTGTTTCAAGTAGAAACCGACAAAATCCAAATCACCGCCACCAACACAGAAAAAGTACCGAATACATCGCCAACCGCGGCGTCTTCCGGTACGGATTTAAACGGCAAAGCAGCCCAAAACGCCGCCTTAACCATCAAGCAGCGTTTGATCGACTTTTTGGCAAGCCATTATCGCGTTTCGCCAGAAGACATTGAATTCAATAATGGTCAGGTTAAAGTCCGCGACACTTTCCTCTCGTTTGAATCCCTGATTGAATTGGCTTATCTAAATCAGATTTCTTTATCGAGCACAGGTTTCTACAAAACCCCCAAAATCCACTACGATCGTGCCACCGCCAGTGGCCGTCCGTTTTATTACTTTGCTTACGGTCTGGCCTGTTGTGAAGTCATCGTCGATAGCTTTACTGGTGAATACCACTTTACCCGCACCGACATTCTTCATGATGTGGGCGCCACCTTAAACCCTGCCATCGACATCGGGCAAATTGAAGGAGGTTTTATTCAAGGTATGGGCTGGCTAACCAGCGAAGAATTAGTCTGGAATGATCAAGGTCGTCTCATGACAAGCGGCCCAGCAAGTTATAAAATCCCTGCCATTAGCGATATGCCGAATGATTTACGAGTCACCTTGGTAGAAAGCCGTAAAAACCCTGAAGACACGGTTTACCATTCAAAAGCCGTAGGCGAACCGCCCTTTATGTTAGGCATTGCCGCTTGGTGTGCTATTAAAGACGCAGTTGCATCCGTGGGCGAGTATCGCTTCCACCCAGACATAGACGCGCCAGCCACACCAGAACGAGTGCTGATGGCCATAGAATCCATTCGAAAGCAATCGAACCGAAAACAAACGAACAACCCGTAAGAGAGACACCATGAGTCAACTAAAAGCCTGGCGTGCCGCCATCATACATTGTATTGCGGACCCTAAAGACGTCGGTGTAGAACACGCCTATGAATATTTTGAAGACGGTTTGCTGATTGTCGACAACGATAAAATCAGCGCCATTGGTCACGCCAAAGACCTCTTAGCGACCTTGCCTGCAGATACTCTGATAGAACATCATCCAGAGGGTTTGATTACCCCAGGATTTATCGACACGCACATTCATTATCCGCAAACCGACATGATCGGCTCTTACGGCGAACAATTACTCACTTGGCTAAACACTTACACCTTTCCAGAAGAAGGCAAATTCCACGACAAAGCTCATGCCCGCGAGGTCGCAGATCGCTTTTTGCAAGAATTATTGCGTAACGGCACCACCACCGCCTTGGTATTTGGCACTGTACATAAAGTCTCTGTGGAGGCGTTTTTTGAAGCCAGCGAAGTTCATAACCTACGCATGATTTGTGGCAAAGTCATGATGGACCGCAATGCGCCAGAGTATTTAACCGACACCCCAGAAACCAGCTACCAAGAAAGCAAAGAATTGATCGAGGCTTGGCACAACAAAGGCCGTTTGCACTATGCGATCACGCCTCGTTTCGCGCCAACCAGCTCAGACGAGCAGCTATCGCTTGCTGGCCAACTACTCAACGAATACGACGATGTTTACATGCACACTCACCTGTCAGAAAACAAAGACGAGTGCGCTTGGGTTCAGGATTTGTTTCCTGAGAGTAAACACTATTTAGACGTATACGATCACCACCAATTACTCAGTGAACGCTCAGTCTTTGCCCATGGTATTCACTTGTGTGACAGCGAATATCATCGCCTGCACGAAACCGGCTCAGCGATTGCTTTTTGCCCAACCTCTAACCTTTTCATTGGCAGTGGCTTATTCAAACTTGGCAAAGCAGAAGAACATAACATCCATGTTGGTATGGGAACCGATGTGGGCGGCGGCACCAGCTTCTCAATGCTGCAAACATTGAATGAAGCCTACAAGGTCATTCAGTTGCAAAATGAAAACCTAAGCCCTATCAAATCGCTGTATCTTGCGACCCTAGGTGGTGCAAAAGCATTACGTTTAGAAGAGAAAATTGGTAACCTTATGGTGGGCACCGAGGCGGACTTTGTCATTCTGGACAAGAAAGCCACTCCGCTTATTTCTTCTCGCTTAGCCCTTTCGAAAAGCATCGAAGAAAGCCTCTTTGTCTTTATGACCTTAGGCGACGACCGAGCGATTAAAGCAACGTATTCAGCAGGACAGTGTGTTCACCAGCGCTGATCCAAAAAAGGGAAACAGACAATGACCAGCCCACTCGTTACCATCGCCCTAGGCGGCTTCGCTATTTTTTTTGTTGGCCTTGCGGTTATTGCAGGACTCGTCATCCTCAAAAAATACAAAGCAGAACAGCTAAGAATAAAAGGAAAAGATGAGCGAGGAAGCTAAGTCATGAGCCATTCTATGGGCAAAATATTGATGCTGTATTCCAGTGTCGATGGGCACACGCATGCCATTTGCTTGCGACTTGCTGAGCAACTCAACGCGAACTACGCCATTACCTTGCATTCCCTTGATGACGCGGCTCTCCCAAATCCACTGCAATTTGACAAAATCATCCTAGGGGCCAGTATTCGCTACGGCAAACACAGGCCCAATGTCGAACAGTTTATTCGTCAATATAAACGCTTATTAAACGACAAACCCAGCGCTTTTTTCAGCGTCAATTTGGTGGCTCGAAAAGCCGAAAAGAACACCCCAGACAGCAATCCTTACCTGCAGAAATTACTCACTCAGTGTGATTGGCAACCTCAACTAAAAGGGGTTTTTGCGGGGAAAGTAGATTATCAAAAATACCGTTTTTTTGATCGACAAATGATTCGTATCATCATGTGGATGACGAAGGGACCCACCGCACTTGATAGCTCAATCGATTACACAGATTGGCCGTCGGTAGACGCCTTTGCGCAACGCATTCATCAGCTATAATTTTCCACAGCGGCGCCTTCTGCTACAATAGCAAGATCTCAAATAGGACCCTTTACCATGAACTACGCGCCTCTTTCTTTTGCTATTTTTGTTCTGCTTTGTCTTGGCCTTGCTTTAACGATTGCCGTGCTGCAGATAAAAAAGAACAAAAATAAAAAGTAACCGTCATGCTAGGCGTCATCGACCGCGCAGATTGATGACGTCTTATTTCTTTTGAGCCTATTGTATTTCTCTTGAAAGCCGCTAAATAAAGCCACTCTCAAACGTTAAGGGTAGAGCCGCACTATGCCGGTTTCACCCGCCATGTCCCCCACTATCCAGACTTTCTCAAAGGCATGGGGCTCAGGCATGGTAATCAAGTGCTCTAACGCCTTAATCCCTTCTTTGCTCCACGCCGGATGCGCATTGCGGATCACCAACCACACCCGTTTTGATTTGTATTTTTTACCGGACTTGTTTTCTAGAATTCGATTCAGTGCTTGTAACAGCCGACTGTCTGCGGGTTCGCTTTCAAGCTTATGAAGCGCGGCGCGGGTTTTGTCGGTCAAATCGCGTCCTAAAATGGCCATGGCTTCTGGCTCATCGCCGTACAAATGCGCAATTTCCAGATCCAAAGGCTCTCCCTCTAACAGACAAGACACGTCGGGACGAATGGGATTATTATGCCAAATATGACGAATTCTTTTGCCGGTATTGCGCTCATACCAACGCATAAACAACTTGGCCGCTTGATGCTCTAAGGCGATTTTTTCTTCTTCGCTGTGAGACATAAATCCTCCCTTTTATACGACATGGAGAGTTTGCTCTTGATACTTTCCTCAATAGAAGCGGCATAACAGCCCCTATCTATTAAGTATTAGATTACTTCATGAAAATCCCGAGCGCACCACTAAAATACCCCAAGCCCATTTAATCCTACGATGCCTAATAACAAGCTCCTGCCTGAGCGTAATATTAGGTTATAATATCGCGCCCGCTTTCTCGCGGAATCTCTTTATGGCCATCTACTTGGATACATTATGGAAAATCATCAAAACAGTGCGGCGTCAGGCATGTCATCAAAAGAGTTTACCATTCTTGTCGCTCTACTAATGTCTATTGTCGCTATTTCAATCGACGCACTATTGCCAGCGCTTGGCATTATAGGAAAGGACCTAAACGCCACCTCGGCCAATCAGCCACAACTACTGATTAGTATGCTGTTTTTAGGCATGGCCATTGGCCAACTGATTTGCGGGCCCTTGTCAGACTCTCTAGGACGTCGCCCTGTGCTGTTTGGTGGCTTTGCTCTTTACTTGGTGGGCACGGTTATTTGCTACCAAGCCAACGACTTAGAAACCTTGATGGTTGGACGTTTTATTCAGGGATTAGGCGTGGCTGGACCTTATATTTCCGCCATTTCTCTCGTTCGAGATTTGTATCACGGCTCGCAAATGGCGCGAATTATGTCATTGGTGATGATGATCTTTATGCTGGTCCCCGCCATTGCTCCGACCCTAGGACAAGCCATTCTACTGCTTGATGATTGGCGTGGCATTTTTGAAATGTACTTGGTGTATGCGGTTATTTTAATCGCTTGGATTCTATTTCGCTTAAAAGAAACCCTACCCAAAGAAAACAGAATCCCCTTCACGAGAAAAGGCTTTTATGAAGGCTTTAAAGAAGTACTGACCAACCGTATTACCGCCAGTTACACCGTCTGCATGGGTCTCTTTTTTGGCAGTTTTATCGGTTATTTAAATTCCGCTCAACAGATTTTCCAAGTGCAGTTTAAAACCGGCACCTTGTTTTCTCTCTACTTTGGCTTATTGGCGGTTGTACTTGGCATTTCATCCTTGATTAACTCGCGCATCGTCGAAAAGTATGGCGCCAAACACATCGCCTTTCGTGGCATTTACAGCGTCGTAATCGCGTCGGCTATCTTTTTAACCTTGCACGCCTTTGTCACCATCACCCTATGGATGTTTTTACTCTATGCTGCGGTGTTTTTCTTCTGCTTTGGCTTACTGTTTGGCAATATTAACGCCTTAGCCATGGAGCCAATGGGGCATGTTGCGGGCATTGCCTCTGCGGTGATCGGGTCGGTTTCGTCGATTATGTCGATGCTCATCGGCACCATTATTGGGCAAATGTACGACAACACACTCATCCCCATCGCCAGTGGTTTTACCCTGTTTGGCGGCATCGCACTGGGCATCATGTATTGGGCCGAAAAAGGCAGAATAGAAGAAGACGAAGACACTGCGGTTGAAGCTGGCTCAATCTAATCTTAAGCCAGTACCGCTCTGAGCAATAAGCCGAGTAATGGTGAGACCCATAGCTTTTTTATGGATAGCTACTCGGCTTTTTTATGGATAATCAGGCTTAATTGACGCTCTAGCACATCGACAGGTAAAGCCGTTTGATTTAACAAACTTGGTGTTAACAGCGCTTCTTTACTGACCGCTTTGAGCACAAAAAAGTTTTCAGTAGGCACTTTATAGGCGTCTAACCAAGCCAACAACACACGCTCCAATACCGCTTCAAACTGAGCAAAAAGCGCCACCGTCGTCGCGGCCATTTTATGCTGTTCACCCAATAAAATACGATACACCGCCAAGCGTTTAGCACTATTTGACCAAGCCTTCCACAGGGCAATCCAACCCGCAATAATCCCGCTATGGTCTAGGGCGCCCTGCTCAAGATACGCTTGAGCAAAGGTTTTCTGCGTCACTAACGTCTCATTCATTTCAGCATCGGCTTGCTCAATCAAGGACTCAAGCACCGATTCCCAGAGCACCAGTTTAGTCGGAAAGTTGCTGTATACCGTGGGTTTTGACACTGCCGCCGTGATGACAACTTGGTCAATGCTCGTGCCTTGGTAGCCCTTCAATGTGAACAGCTCTGCCGCCGCCTCAATAATCACGCCTTTTTTGCTGGGTCTTCCTCGTGCCACACCCTTCTCCTAATCTGACTTTGTCTTACGAAGTATTCTAACCCATTGATTCAAAAATAGTTTCATTTTCAGGATTAGGGCACATATTCACTAAGAAAAATGCCAGAAAAGACACCATAAAAACACCAGCCAGCCTAGATTATCAATGCTTTACAGCAGAGTACTAGAAGCCCATTGCGCCCTACCTTTCTCTTACAGTTCAAACAACACATCGCTGCGAACAATGTATTTTACACCTTGCGTGATAAGCTCTGAGCCATGCAAACAATGCAACGGATGGCTCCCATGAGGGAAGAGCAATAGACCGCCTGCTGGCGTACGAACATTGACCGCTTGAGCGTCTTTTACTTTTCTCGCTGGTCTATCTGGGTTCATTTGGTCTACTAGAAACTGCGTTTCTCCGCCCTCAAAGTCTTCACTTAAAAAGATCAAACACGTGTATAAACTGTAACGATCCCCAAAAGCGTCTACCTCAGGTCGACCATTGATGATTTTACTGCCAGGCCAAGCCCCATCCGTATGCGTACTAAAAAAATCCCCCGCCTGATAACGGTAAAAACGACAGCGCTGATTAAGCCCCAATGCCGCTTTGCCTAATTGAGAGGCTTCACTGGCAAAAAACGAGCCGATTCGCCCCCAGATTTTTCGCTCTGTGGCGTCATCAACCACCCAATTAAGATTCATGTTATGGCGAACATTGCGACCAAGAGACACAGCGGCGTCTTCTGTGTAACCCATGGCCTCTGTTGCCTCAATAAAAGACAAACACTCTTCTTGGCTAAGTACATTTAATAGTTGAAACGCACCGGGAACGCCTGCTATGTCATGGCGTTCAATATTACTGCTTGGCTGATCCGACAAGCCCAAAGGATTCTCATGCACACTCCCCCAAAGAGGCAAGCGGTGAGAAGTACGGCCTGATTCATAAGCCGCGACAAAAAAACGTTCTTGGTGAGTATGGTTCATAGAGTAGGAATGCCTTTTATTTCAAGAATAAGGTTTTCAGGAGCACGTACAAAAATCTGCTTAACAGGAGAGTTAGGGACAGACGAAATAGAATAATCCAGCCCCATACGATCAATACGCGCCATGGTTTCAGAGTAGTCATCACTGAAAAAACACACATGATGCACTACGTTTTGTTCGCGATGAAATGCGTGAGCCGCCTCTTTACCACGACTCATTGACTGGCCAAAGATATGAATAACGTCTTTGTCGCCCGCAAATAAAAAATAGCCATTAAAATTCAGACCAGGACGATCACCGACGTGCAAATCCAGCAACTCAACCAAAAAGTCTCTCATCACTTCTGGCTGTTTAGCGCTTAATGAAAGATGGTCAAATCGAATGTTCATGAATAACTCCTGACGTATATTATGGCTAGGCACGGTGCGCTAAAGACTAGAAAGAGGCGTGCATGAAGGTTTTGTTTGAAAGGAAAATGGCGAGACATCACAACATGATAAACATTCAAACAGTATGGCTAACGACCTCTGATGTTCGTAACCAAGAGCGCCATGATATCGTGCGGTTCATGGACTTAACACAGCGTAAAGATTGAATCACTTACTAATTAAATTAGAGAATCTTGAGGCGCGCTTTTTCTTGGCGCTGTGTGTAATAAATTGGCTGTCTGCTACGTCAAACTATGAACGCAAAAGAGACAATCACCTTAAAACGAAAAAGGCCCCTATTATGTTCATGACCAAACGACTTAAAACAACCATCGGGCTTGGAATTCTCGCCAGCGCTTCTTTTTACATGACCGCCGCCACTGCTGACACACAAACCATGATAGTCGCCGGTGGCTGCTTTTGGTGTGTCGAATCTGACTTTGAAAAAGTACCAGGCGTATTAGACGTAGAGTCCGGCTACATTGGCGGCCACACCAAAAACCCAACCTACAGCCAAGTATCAGGCAAACACACAGGCCATTTTGAAGCCGTTATAATCAAATACGACGACACTCAAGTCTCCCTTGCCACCCTCTCAGACTACTATTGGAAAACCATCGACCCAACCGATCCTAACGGTCAATTTTGTGACAAAGGCGCTCCCTACAAAACGGCCATGTTTTATCAAAACGAAAAACAAAAAGCCGTTTTCGATGCTTCATTAGCAAAAGTAGAAGCAAACAAACCCTTTAGCGCCAAAATAGTCACCGAAATCCTACCTGCCAAAACCTTCTACTTAGCGGAAGATTACCATCAGGATTATTACAAAAAGAACTCATACCGCTACCGCTTCTACCGCAGCAGCTGTGGCCGCGATAACAAAATAGAAAGCCTCTGGGGCGACGTCGCTAGCAAGGCTTACCACTAAAAGCCAAGCTTAATAAAAAACGCCTCAGGCACCGACATTAAAGGGATTTAAAGGTGCCTGTCCTGTTGGCAATGTTTGTACCTTCCATTCAAACGATTTGTATTCCTGAGCTTTATTCCGCTCTGCTGAGCAGACAGAAGGTTATTGATAGCTTGGAGGATATTTGTCCTGATCTAGCTCGTTTTACAATAGAGTATCCATTTGGTGACATCTATTCACGTAATGGCTTAGACCTTAAATCGAGAGAAATCGCTACGGTAGCAGCACTAACCGCGCTTGGTAACTGTCAGCCTCAGCTCAAAGTCCACCTTAAAGCAGCCCTTAATGTCGGCTGCTCTGAAGAAGAGGTCAAAGAAATAATCCTACAAATGTCTGTTTATGCAGGCTTTCCAGCAGCACTTAATGGCATGTTTGCATTTAAAGAAGTCCTCAACGAACACGGGGCATAACAAGCGCATCAAGTCGCTCGCAAGCTCACTGAGACACAAAACTATGCGGCGATTTAAGCTTGGACCTCACCCATATTTCGCTAAATTGCCGCTACGTTTCGGGGTCCCTTCTACGAATATTTAAACCTACCTGTCCTAGTTAATGACCCTGATAAAAAACATAAGCTCTCACGAATAACGCCAGAGCGATTCTTCGCGGGGAGCGGAGGTGTTGTTCATGAGAGCGACCGTTAACCATGCCTGTCCTGATAAATACTTTCCGTTACCGCTTTTACCACAGCAGCTGTGGCCGCGATAATAAAATAGAAAGCCTCTGGGGCGACGCCGCCAGCAAGACCTATCATTGAGCCTACTAAAAAACAGCCATTAACCACTCTGTCATAAAAAAGCACAACTTAAACTAAACAAAAAACTTACAAAAGCTTACAAATAAGGAGTTTTCGTGTAGAATAAGGACCTTAAAATCTTATTGCTTAAACTTTAAACGGAATTAATATGAAAAAAATCATTCTTACGACACTTGCCTGTGTAACTATACTTTTATCTGGCTGTGCATCAATTATCTCTGGTACAAATCAGACATTGACCTTCACCTCTAATGTTGAGGGCGTAAATGTCTATGTTGATGGTGCGTTAATAGGTAAGACTCCTGTCAGCGTTTCATTTAAAAAGAATAAAGCCCAAACAGTTATGTTCAAGAAAAAAGGTTACGAAACAGTTACAAGAGACATAACAAAGAAATTTGACCCTGTCGCTTTGATTAATATCTTCTGGGATCTATCTACCACTGATTTCATTACTGGTGCAGTATATGAATATGCACCAAATGCTATTTATGTAGAAATGCCTATAAAAGAATAAAATAATGCTTAAAAAAGACCAATATAAAGACATTTTCATCGGGATTTTTATATTGGTCGCCTTAATACCTAACCCAAGCGCAGCGGCAAACGACCTTACATTCACCCCAAAAACAACTGAATTTATTTTAAAAAATACATCCTCTCTAATACATCAAATAAAAGAAAAAAAAGGCCTAGGGTATAACAGCCTAAAAAATCAAATAATTTTATCTGGCTGCAACCCAAAAACTGTATTCTCCGACAACCTCTTAAAGAAAAAAAACCCTTATTTATTTAGCAAAGACTTCTCAAAAAAAATAGACAAATGTAAAAAAAATAATAATAGCAATATAGATATAGAATCAGCATTAAAGAACAAAGAAGTCTATTTAATAGTTGCCGAAGAAAGTCTAAAATCACCAATGTCATATTTTGGACATTCACTTCTTTTATTTTTAGATAAAGATGATTTTTATTTTTCTCCCGTCGTATCAATTTCAGCACCTACAGACAACCTAACTGCAGTTGAACAAATAACAAAAGGTGGCTTTTCCCATATAGAAGCAAAAATAAATATAACTCCACTTCATCAAATAATTGATTATTACGGTCACAAGGAATCACGAAAATTAAAATTCATTAATTTATCTGACCACCTTTTCAACAGAGAAAAATTAATACAATACTTTAAAAACAAATCATCTGAAAATCTTAGCTATAACTTTTTTTACCAGAACTGTTCTACCTATCTTTATGAAGCATTAAACTATTCATGTAATTGTTTTAAAAAAAAACCTATGATTATCACCCCTTCCTTATTAGAATTGAAAATACAAAATTTAGACCGAGAAGCAGTCGAATTTAAAATTGATTCATTACATCATGAATTTAACATTCAATTTGAAGAGCTAAAAAGGAGTGAGAAAAAAATAGCTAAAGATATATTTTCAAACACTAAGTTCAACACAGAAAAAAACCAAAAGTCTGGAAAAGTTGCAGCACTGGCCTCAAGATTAAGCTTTAAAAGTTATGGGAATATCAATCCTGGATATGAAAATGCTTTAGAGACATACGGAGAAGATTATTCATTGTTACGTTCAATACCTTACGATAAAAAAACAGAAAAAAATCATGATAATTTAAAAAACTCATCAATAAAAATTAAAAAATCAAAAAACTCTTTAAATTTGAAACTTTCTGCTATTGATTTCAATCAATTAGAACAGCGCACGAAAAAGTTTACATTTTCTGAACTTTCAGTGGGCACTATTGATTTTTTAAAAAAAAATGAGACCACGCAAGTGGAGTCTGTATATCTTTTAAATATTAAAGCATTAACTCCGATTGACTTTGTAACAAAGACTCCTTCTTGGAGATTAAAGTTAGGAGCTGAACGAGATGAAAAGAATAGATTAAAATCACTTTTTAGCTTTGGCATCGGAGTATCGTACTCCTTGTCCAATCTGACATTCTATACTTTACCAAGCATAGAATCAAAATCCTCTTTAACCTTTCCAATCTATTCTGGAGTTTTCTTTAAAAATAGATCCATTGTGATTAATTATAAAACAAAAAACCTAAAGGAAAACTCTCTAAGTATTTACAAGAGAGGAAGCGAAAGCATTGGTTATGAATATAAGATATCGAAAAATGAAAACTTAAAAACAGAACACCAAATAGGGTTATCTTACTACTTTTAAGTCTAAAAATAAAAATCTATATTGACCAATAAATTTCACTAAAAACACTCCTCGTGATAAGCAAACATTCATATTAATTATATTTAATAAGATAGAATCTATCTAAAAAACAGATTCTTTGAAAAATTAAGAGCAAATCCAGCTTGATCTAAAAAATTTTGAAGGTAATTTATTAATTAAAATATAGAACAACAGTATAAGGTATACATACCTACTTAACTAGAGGAGCTTTTGAGAATGTATTTCTGTCAGCTTGTTAGCATTACACCTCTTTTGACAACCTAAAATATGAGAGTATTTTTTATAATCAAAAAAAGAGGCCTATCAGGCCTCTCTTAGTAAATCACTCTAACACAATAGACCAACCATTTCGCATTAATGAATAAAATTATTCTACACTATAGGTTCTCTACATTTGATTTTTTAGATTAAAAAATCCATTTTCTAACTTGTTAATTTCTTAATGAGATTTGATTTGGGCGTATTTTCAAATCAGATAGTTCTTCTAAAAACATTTCAATATTTTTATTTGCCGATCCTTCATTTGCCAAACGCAATCGATCAGCAGCAACAAGAGCATCACCAAAAACAGCAGTATATGGAGCAAAAACAGTCTCATTGAAAACTGTATGGTTAGTTATAGTGTTTTTTAACCTATACTGGATGTATGTTTTAACCTCAAAATCCATACCAAACACAGGCTGATCGATTTTAATAAAATTTACCGAAAGCTCATAGTCACCATTTTTAGAGAACAAATTCTGATCAATTAGACTTTTTTCTAAAGCAATTGAAAAGGCTTCACTACTAATTTGTGATGTCCACAGTGAATTGCTCTCTTTTCCTCCTGCAACAGAGGTCACTTCAATATTATCTTTCAACTCTTCTACATATACTTTTTCGGCACCTTGATATGCCATATTTTCCACTTTAGCATTTGAAGAACAACCGGAAAGGTATAAAGCCGACAAAAAAACAAACAAAATCCTTACAAAACTCATATCACTTCCTTAGTAAAGTTTAATTGATAATGATATTCAATTAATTTAAATCTTACAATAAAAAAGCTTCCTCTTATAAACCTAAATTAAGATAATAAGTGCAACACAGCAACGCTGTGTATAGAAGAAGTTAATTGCAGAAGCGGCTATAATTCTTTTTACCGTAAGTTACTCCGCAAAAAACATAAGCTCTCACGAATAACGCCAGAGCGATTCTTCGCGCCTGCGCGGGGAGCGGAGGTGTTGTTCATGAGAGCGACCGTTAACAATGCCTGCCCTAACCAATCTGCCTCCATCAACAACAGCCCCAACGCCCGCCAACACTGGGATTTAAACATGCCTGTCCTGGTTAATGTTCATGAGAGCGACCGTTAACCATGCCTGTCCTGACCAATCTACCCCCATCAACAACAGCGCTAACACCCGCCATAACTGGGATTTAAACATGCCTGTCCTGATAAATACTCGCTAAAGCGATCCTTCTCCCCTGCGCGGGAGCGGAGGTGTCGTTCACGAGAGTGATAAGCCTTTTGTAATTTAACGAAACCACCTTGACGTGAACCGTTAACCTCCATTATATTAACTAAACGGTATAGTTAAATAATTAAATGGAGAACACCATGAAAAGCGAGAACGGTTTCTACGGGCAGTACGGCGGAAGCTACATTCCTGAGATCCTTTATTCGAGTCAGCAGCAAATATTGCACGCTTTCGAAGACGCTAAAAACGACCCTGCTTTTCTTGCTGAGCTGCACAAACAATGGCAGCAGTTTTCCGGCCGCCCTACGCCACTCACTTTTTGTGCGAATCTAACAGAGCACTTCGGTGGCGCACAGATTTACCTTAAGCGCGAAGACCTAAACCACAGCGGCGCCCACAAGATGAACAATGTGATAGGCCAAGGTTTATTGGTCAAACGCATGGGCAAAAAACGCGTAATCGCTGAAACAGGCGCAGGCCAACACGGCATTGCCACGGCGCTTGTGGCAGCGCGTTTAGGCCTTGAATGCACTATTTACATGGGCGCCAAAGACATAGAACGCCAATACCCGAATGTGTTTTGGATGAAGCAATTAGGTGCCACAGTGGTGCCTGTTACCACCGGCGCTCAAACCTTACGAGACGCGTTAGATGAAGCGTTGCGTGACTGGTCCTCTAGCCACGAAGACAGCCATTACCTTATCGGTACCTCTTGTGGTTGTGCGCCCTTCCCAGAAATGGTGGCGTTTTTCCAATCGGTCATTGGCGACGAAGTGCGTGAGCAAAGCGTCGCACAATTTGGGCAATTCCCCGACCGCCTCTATGCCTGCGTCGGCGGAGGCTCCAATGCTTGTGGGTTGTTTTTGCCTTTCCTTGATGAAAAAGACGTTGCCATGGTCGGCGTAGAAGCTGGCGGTAAAGGTCTGGCGCTAGGCGAGCACTCTATTCGCCTCTCTCACAACCTAGGCCAGCCGGGCATAGCACAAGGTTTTGCGACCATGTTCCTACAAGACCAAGCGGGGCAATTACAAGAAACTCATTCTATCGCCGCGGGTTTAGATTACGTTGGTGTGTCGCCCATCATTGCCCACCTTGCTGAAACGGGTCGTATCCAAATGACCTATGCCATGGACGATGACGTCATTGCGGCCTGTACTTTGCTACTGAAAAAAGAAGGCATTATTCCTGCGCTGGAATCGTCTCATGCCTTAGCGGGTGCTTTTAAAGACGCGCCCAATTTACCTAAGACATCGCGCATCGTGATCAACCTTTCCGGTCGTGGCGATAAAGATATTTTTAATGTCGCAAAAGCCGTTCAGGACGAGGCGTTTCCGCAGTTCTTGAACGACTATCTGGCCACTTACCCTGTGACAACCGACAACAAGGAGCAAAACGCATGAGCCAGTTAGCCGCTTTTATTCACGAAAAAAAGAGTGCCCAACAAGCGGGTCAAAAAAAGCCGATTTTGTCGATGACTCATGTGGTTTATGGGTATCCGAGTGTGCAAGAAAGTCTCGACTGGATGGCTCGCTTGATGGAAGAAGGCGTGGATTTTATTGAAGTGCAATTTCCGTTTTCTGACCCAGTGGCCGATGGCCCAAGTATCGTCGCGGCTTGCCATAAAGCATTAGAACAAACGCTCGACGTAGACACCTGTTTAACGCAACTTGGCGAGCTGGCAAAAGGCTTTCCAGAGAGCCGTATTGTGCTGATGAGCTACCTCAACCCTATGTATCGCTTTGGGTTAGACAAGCTGGCGAAACGTGCGGCCGAAGAGAACATATTGGGGTTAATCTTACCGGATTTGCCGATTGAGCAATCAACCGACTACATTGCCGCCTGTAAAGCCAATAACATCGATCCCATTTGGTTAGTGACCCCTGTCACGCCGAGCGATCGTCTCGAAATGCTCGCCAGTAAAGCGTCTGGCTTTCTGTATTGTGTGGCGCGCTCAGGTGTAACCGGTCATTCGAGCCATGAAGGCACCAGCAACCTGACCCCGATGGACGAATATTTGGCACACATTAAAGCCCATGCTAACGCACCGATGGGCGTTGGTTTTGGCCTTCGTGAACGCCGCCAAATTGAAGACCTTATTGGCAAAGCCGATGTGGCGATTTTAGGCTCTGCCCTGTTAGACGCGTACAACCAAGGCGGACAAGACGCCGGTATTGCTCTGCTTCGTGATCTGTTTCCAACACACTAAGATTCGTCGCTGACCTTTCAAACCAATAAAAAACCGTTTGTACTCAGCGTACAAACGGTTTTTTTAGTGTTGATAAAACAACAGGTTGTTATTGATAGGTTCTCTTCATTGGCAAGTGATAGCGCTTGATGGTGTCTGGCGCCTTACAGCTTGCTGCCATGGCGTTCTCACCCAACAGTATCCAATGGCGACCATGGGCTTTGCCTAGCTGTGTCGCTTTGCTGGTATCAAAACACGTCATGGAATTGTCTTGTATCGAGAGGATAAAGCGATTTGGTTTCTCACTCATCCATAACCAGGCATTTCTATCTTGTTCTTGCGGCGCGGTTAAATAACTGAAGTGCGTCAACGGAATATCACTAAACAGCAAAAACTGCTCTTTGAAGCGTGTTAAGCCAAGCTCACCCGCAGGGCCAATGTCTTGCTGGACTGTGTCCATAATGCCTTTTGCAGGCGTTCTGATCGGGTTTAATAAGGTGTAGCCCCAAGTACTATAAAGCACCCATGTAATGGCAAAAGCCGCGCCAAATGAGTACAAGTCCATCGACTTCCACTTCCAGACCAAAATACCTAACCAGATCAATCCAGTGACGAGAAACAACCAAGCAAATTTTGTGGTGTCATCGCCCAGCTCTTTGGCCACCACATGAGAGTGACTAAAGCACAACCCAGCCGCAACAAAAAACACTAAGCCAAACACTATGGTGCCAGCGACCAGCACGCGTCTAAACCAAGGTCGAATGCCCACATTGGTAATGTGTGCGCCCATGAGCAAAGCCATCATGGGCAAGGCAGGCAAAATATAAAGACCGCGTTTACCAGGGCTAATACTAAAGAACAAAACCACCAACACAACCCAAGCCAACAGACTGATCATGATAGGAGACGCTTTCAAGTCGCGCCAAAAAGGCTTGCTAAACAAGAAGGCATACATAGGAAACCAGAACGCCGGAATCACGCTCAGAATAAAGTAATACCAAGGGTTAATATGCCCCCAAGAGTTGGCATAACGTTCGCCTGTTTGCTTAAACAAGATGTTGTCTCGATAAGCGGTGAAGTCAGGGTTATTGCTTGTGTCGGCGATGTGTAACATTGGCAATAACCATGCAGCCAGCACCAACAACATCGCAATCGGGCCGAGCAACAAACGCCAGTTCACCTGCTCCTTACTAAAGCGGTGTTTACCAGTGAAATGCAACATCAGTATTGGGATCAGTAACAGCAATGGCAAAAAGCCCACGCCCTTGGTAATAATCCCTAAGCCCATAAACGCCCAACTGACCAAGTACCAAGCCAAGCTTGCTTTATAAAAGAAATGTCGCAATAAGCCATACATGGCCACCGTAATCCAGCAAGCGACCATGGCGTCGATCTGAGCGCTTTTTGCTTGGATAATAAACTGCGGTGCAATCAGTAAAAACAACACAGCGTTACGTGCGGTTTTAACATTCCAAAGTTTCGCTGCGATATCAAACACGCAGAAAACAGACAATAAGCTGGCCAAGGCATTGGGAATCAAAAAGGTGGTAGATAAATTGCCAGTCAGCCAGTAAAGCGCGGCGATAGACCACATGAAAACAGGCGGCTTATCTGGGTACAACTCCCCGCCTCGCATAGGGAAAAACCAATTGCCTGAGTTCACCATTTCTTTGGCGACTTCTACAAATCGAGGTTCGTCGGCTGGCCAAGGGTCACGCAACCCAATGCCTGCCAAAATAATCACAGCCGCGATCAATAACAATAGCCAAAGTGTTTTTGAGTAATCGTCATTGTCGAACATTTTCGGTACCGTCATGATGCCTTGCCTTCAACCTGTAAAGTAGAGAGTTTGTATTTGAGATGATCTCGGTAAATTAATGCTGTCAGGATAAAACTTAATAACGACAAGCCAATGCTGATATAAATCATCGCGTGATCCGCTCCGTTTATGCCATGACCCACCAAAGCAAAAATCAGCGTTTGTGGTAAATAACCAATGACACTGGCGGTTATGAACGCCCACAACGGCACGCAAACACTGCCTGACAATATATTGGTGACTAGATTGCTGCCAACAGGAAGCAAGCGCAGCATGAGTATCTTCATGAATGGCGCTCGGCTGGCAAACTGGTTAAATTTATTCATTCGTAACGGAAAAAAGCGCGCCAAGGTATGGGTTAACAAGACTCTTGCGACCATGTAGTTTGCCAACGCAGCCACCAAGCAAACCAGCAAGGTCACTATCGTGCCAACAATGGGCCCATATACATAGCCAAACACGAAGGCGACCACTTGTTTTGGCCCTCCTGCGGCGACCAAAGCAAACGACGCCAAAACAATCAACGAATAGCCAACATAACCCTTGTCTGTCAAATAGCCAGACAACCAGTTTTTGTCAGATATATGCGCCAGAATAGGATTCAGTACGCCGGAAAAGAGCAAAACTGCAAATACACAGACTAAAGCCAGTTTGACCCACTTCATTCATTAGTCCTGATTAGAATACACATTCGCAACGGTTGGGTGTTTGGCTCGCTTCTTCAACCAGATCACACCAATGATATCGACAATACCGACCCAAGCACGATTCCATGCATTGTAATTCGACACACCCGCGTTACGGTCACGATGATTAACTTGGCAAACCACAATGTCGCCATCAATGCGTTTAATCAAAGCCGGTAAGAAGCGGTGCATGTGATCAAAATAAGGCAATGTCAAAAACGTTGCTTTAGGGAACAATTTAAGACCGCAACCAGAGTCTGGCACACCATCGTCTAACAAGCTTTGGCGGATCTTATTCGCGACACGAGACTGAAAACGCACCCAAGCGGTATCTAGGCGTTTTTTACGGTAGCCTGCCACACAAAAATGCTGACTGGTGAGCTTTTCGGCTTCGCTAATCAGCTTTGGGTAATCAATAGGGTCATTCTGACCGTCGGCGTCAGAGGTGATGATCCACTCGCCTTTGGCATGGCGCACACCGGAAGACAAGGCCGTACTTTGCCCACAGCTCTTAGCGTGGTAGACAACTTGTAACTGGCAACCAATTTCATTGGCCGTATTAATAGCCACTTGCGCCGTATTATCGTCGCTACCGTCGTCCGTTAACACGACTTCAAAAGCGTACTCCGGCGATAAACTCGCATGAATCTCTCTAATCAATACCCCAATGTTGCCCTGTTCATTTTTCGCAGGCAGAACAACAGATAAAAAAGGTACCATATACACTCCAATTACTTTAATTGATTGCCACAATTAGGCCTAGAATTCTAACGGGCAATGATTCCACATATAACGCGAAAAAAATGTCGAATAATAGAAAAAATATTGCACACATATAGCCTAGAATTGTGACTTCTTAGTGACAATGTTGAATTTTTATTGCGAAACACACTTATTTGCTTAACGACTCGCTGATTTGACGGTATTTTCACTGACTAATCGACGCTTCACCGTTTCACTGACCCCAACTTTCCTTGTATGATGCTGGCAATTTAATACTGTATCCATGAAAAGGAAGTTCCTGTGAAAAAAATACTCGGAGTATCTGCACTCACTCTTGTTGCAGCGTGCCTTATTGCGCCCAAATTCATTGCCAACGAATACCAAACCAAACTCACTGACTTTATCGACAACATCAACAGTGAAGCAGGCTACAGTGCAAAAATTGAGTCAACTGAGTCAAGCTGGTTTGGATCAACAAGCAAAGTCTTGGTGAATATTGATACAACGACGATAGCCCCGACTCTTCAAGGTAAAAAATTGAGCGCTGAATTCGAACTAGACACCCAGTTCGGCCCTCTTCTGTTCGCCCCACAAGGTGTGATTGGCTTATTCAGCACTGACGTTAAATTAAAAGGCGATGAACAACGCCATTATCTAAACTGGGGCGCCGACTCGCCGCTTTATACGTTATCTCTGATCAGCAACGTATTTGGTGATTTACAGTTTGCAGATTACATCCCAGCCTTTAGCAACAAGGCGCAAACACTGTCGGTTAGTGAATATAGCGGTCATGGCAAACTCGCCAACGACAAGCTCATTTATAACGGCGGTTTTAAAGCCGCAACAGCCAGCGAACAAACCACCACCACCTTGCAAAACGTCACCTTGAACCTAGATCTTGATGCCGATTGGGCAACCATTCGTAGCGAAGGCTTCTACAATGGCAACATGGGTCTTAACATAGAGCAAATCACCACAGTACCACAGGGTGAATTTGACAAGCTTGCGGTTACCTTAAAAACCAAACTCGATGACAGCACCCAGCTAGGCAGCATGCAAATTGGCTACGCCATTAAGAAAATAGACGTCGATGGGTTTCAAGCCAACGATCTTAACCTTGTTACCGAGCTAAACAATTTAGACAACCAAGTGTTTCTGGATTACGGTCAGCTCATCAAAGAATCGGTCAGCTTAACACCCAATCAGCAATTTGCCTTTTTGCAACAGCATTTGGACACCCTACTGGCAGGCAAACCTGAATTTAATATTGTGGAGTTCAGCGGCGAAACAAAGGACGGCAAATTTACAGCGAACTTAGCCAGCCACTTAGCAGACATTAAAAACCCTTCTATCGCGGAAATGAACGACCCAAGATTTTGGCTGTATAACGCGATTGTTAATGCCAATGTGAAGATGGACCAAACCTTGTTACACAGTGCGGTTCAACACTATGTTGCGAAAAAAATGTACGCTCCTCTGAATGCGCCAGAAGTGAAACAGCAATCAGACATCTTGATCGATAGCCTTGTTCAGCAGGGTATTATCAAGCTAGAAAACAATAACTATTCAACGCAGTTTCATGCAGAAAAAGGCCAAGGTAAAATCTACGATCTTGCCTTTCCTCTTATGTAGAATCATTGGCGTTTCGCCTTCCCTGCGTTTATTAGAAACACAGACACCGCGTTGAAAACAAAAATACCGCTCAATTTGAGCGGTATTTTTATTCATCTTGTTCTTAGTGTTTTGCGGTCTATGTTAAATAGCCTCTTGCCAGCATGGCATTTAATCCGCCGGCACTAACGTTTGAATATCATCAATTCTATTGCCACTAACATCAGCACATAAAATAGCTCTAGCATCCCCCAAATAAGATTAGGGTATTCAAGCGCCAGCGTCATCGACCCAAGCGGGCTTAAAATATTCAGCATCCACAAGCTCACAGACACTGTCACGACAATGGCACCGCCTATTTTTGTTTTTAGACGAATCATAGCCCCAATGCCCAGTAAGGTGAGTACCCACCAAATACCTGCGCTAAAGGCGATCATGCCAGTGACACCAAACAAGCCTCTGATGATAGAGGTCACCAACAAAGGCGGATGGCTGAACAGGTAAATCCCAATATCGACGACCAAACAAAACAGCAACACATACATAAGCAAGCAACCTTAGTGGGTCTCTTTAGTGTGCTTTCTACCGTCACTCGAGCTTTTCAAAAGGCATAACGAGTCAGATTATTTTTTGCTTTCTGAACGCTTTTCTTGCTCTTCTCGTGCTTTGGCTAACAATAAAAAACGCTTGTGTATTTTACGCGTCGTAAACCAGACACCGCCAACAACAAGCGGCACAGATAAGCCAATAACAAGGCTTTTATCAAAATGCACGCCCTTGTCATAGACAGCTTCGATGATAAATTTAAGCAAACCAACCGAATAATAACTGATCGCGGCAACCGACAAACCTTCGACCGTATGCTGCATCGCCAATTGGATTTTAGAACGCCTATCCATAGACGCAAGAAGGTGTTGGTTCTGTGACTGTATCGACATTTCAACTCGCGTTCGCATCATGTCCGAAACACGGTCAATACGACGTGACAAGTTTTCCAAATGATCCCCTGTGGCTTTACAGGTTCGTACCGCTGGCGTCAGGCGTCTTGTCATAAATTCAGTGATGGTCAAATGCCCCGACACTTCGTCTTCTTTGAGTTCCGTTAACCGTTTAAGCACCAAATCATGGTAAGCATTGGTGGCGCTAAAGCGGAAGGTTGTTTGCGCTCTGGCAGCTTCGACCCACGCGGCCATATCAATCAACTCAGCCAACAGGGCTTGCTCATCCAGCTGCTCAGTAGAATCCGCCAAACGCGCGGTAGTGGTGGCGAGTTGTTCGTCCATTTTCGCCAATTGCGAGTTGTATTTACGGGCGATCGGCAAGCCCAATAGCGCCATTAAGCGATAGGTTTCAATCTCCACCACACGCTGCACCATACGACCCAGCTGGCTATCACTCATGTTCTTGTTGTATATCAAAAAACGGCCACAGCCATCGCTGTGTAACTGAAACGTTGTCCAGACTTGCGCGTCACCATTTTGTGGACGACTTCCCACTAAACGCATGCTTTCAAAGCCACTTTTTACCGACAGCAAATCAGGCTCTGGCTGTGTGCGAGCATCTTCAATGGCAATGTGAAAGGCGGCAATAATCGTCCCAGGTAACGCCGCCAACCAACCTTGAGGTAAAGCCGACAAAGCATTGCTATCAAAAGGGCTCACTTGTTCATTCGTCTTGGTGTTAATAAACATATAAGAGGTGAACTCTAAGTGCTTTTCACGACGCACACGCAATGAGCCAAAATCCACTTCATAACAGACGCCCTCTTGGCTCGGCGGTTGTTGTTGGAAATTTTCATAGAGACAACAAAAATGTTCAAACTCTTTTTGTTTATGGTCAGGGCTAAGCATAACCGCCAAATAACTGATGCGGGCGGGGCTAGACAGTACCTGAAAAGGCCGAGAGTGTAATTCGGCGTAAAGCTCTTCTCGCATAGGATGTATAGACAGCCCATAGGCGTTTGATTCTGTATTCACATTATCATCCAGACAGTGTATTTTCGGGGTAGGTAAATCATTCGATGAAAAGCAATAAATTGCAACCGCAGAAGCGCGATGAGGGAATGTTATTTGAATTTAAATGATTTTTTACGCTGTTAAATTTAAATCACTCAACTATTTGCTGGCGTTGTCTTAATTTCATCAACAGCCAATCGGCGAAATTCTAAAACACCAGCGTCTGTTTGATAAAAGGTTTACGGGGAATGTTTGACAATATGTCTTATACCTGTAAATGACGGTATAAAAGATGAACCATATTAAGATAGACTTAGCGCTACTTTGAGTAGGATATAAATACGTTATGATGCGTCATTTTTCTAACCAGACAGAAAAACTCGTTAATACGGCATTCATCTGCTGGTTAGCTTTTGTGAGCAGTCAGGTTCACGCGATGGATTTAGTCACCTTTGGCAAAGCCTGCTTAAAACAAGAAAACTATTTAAATCGACTCAAGCAAAAAATCGATGAAGCGGACTTCGCTCGCGACACCTCAAGAGGTCTGAATAATGGCGCCAAAGCCAACCTCAGAGCTTACAATAGACAACTCGGTGAACTGGAATCTGAACTGGTCGAATGTCAGAAGATCAACCCAAACAGCGCTTATTGTCATGAGGTGCGCATTCACTACAACAGATTAACAGAGCTGGCTGACCGAGCCGAAGACCGTCTCGAGAGTAATCTCGAAAAAAGAGACGACCACTCGCCACAAAATCTGTTTTTCCGCCAACAACGTTATGACAACGTGTACGATCAATTCGTTGCCATGTGTCGCGACTCTGATGCCCATTATCAGTTACTTCAAGACCCTAATGCCTATCAACAAGTATGCGCGACCTCTCGCAATAAAGCGTCTATAACCTGCTCATTGTTCTAATGATCTCTTAACGCGGTTCGTTCCACCACTACGCGCCATAATATAAGTGTCATCTTTTTCTTGCATGCTAAGGCAGGTAACAGCAGGAGAACATGACCTTGATGACCTCAGATCGCACTCGATTTCGTTTCTACAAACCCAAACTTACTCGCAATCCAAGACAGGTCACCGTTAGCTTAAACACAGCCCAGTCGCCACATACGATCGACCCCAACTACTTGTCGTTTTCCATTGATATTTCCGTACTAGCCGGTGGTTTATGGTGGGACGGCAGTCAAAAAAGCAGCAAAGGCCTAGGCACTCAAAAAGCCACGCCATTGGATTTACAACAAAGCAAATTCAATAAATTGGTGAAAAACTTAGGCCCAGCCTATTTGCGTATTGGCGGCTCTGAAGCAGACAAACTTCATTATTTTAACGCGCCACCTGAGCAGCCCGATGCCCTAGTACTAAGCCACGCCATGTGGGACGCGCTGCACCTTTTTTGCCAACGCCATCAATTAGCGCTGATGTTTACGTTTAAATACGGGCTTTTTCGTCAGTCATTACACGGTCATTGGCAGCCGGATGAAATACAAACATTGCTCAAATACAGTAACGACCACCAGCAAAAAATTGCGGTTTGTGAACTCGGCAATGAACTCAATGCCTATTGGGCGTTTCATGGCCTTAGCTCGCAACCCTTGGCGAAAAACTTAGCCAAGGATTATGACCGCTTTATTCGCACCATAAGAACCCACAGCCCAGACAGCAAAATAGCCGGCCCTGGCAGTGCTTTCTGGCCAAGAATCGGCGAAACAATCCGCCCCATTAGTAATCTGACAGCCACTTTTTTGGCGTCGATCAAAGAGCCATTAGACATTGTCGATTGGCATTATTACCCCTTTCAAAGCAGCCGCTCGCCGGTCAAAACTCGCCCAGCAACACTCAAGAACTTACTCTCTTATAAGTCGTTTTTGGATTATGAGAAGTACTTATCTCAGCTGACAAGATACCGCGACCGCTTTCAACCCCAAGCTCAAATTTGGACGGGGGAAACCGGCTCGGCTCAATGCGGCGGCGAGCGTCATTTATCCGATCGCTTTGCGTCATCGTTTTGGTGGGCCGATCAGTTAGGGCGTGGTGCGCGCTTAGGGCAACAAGTGATGGTAAGACAAAGCTTGATCGGCGGCGATTATGCGTTAATCAATAAAGAAAGCATGAAACCCAATCCAGATTATTGGTTGAGCTGGCTATGGAAAAAACTCATGGGAGATACGGTGTTTGCCGTCAATAGCAATGACCCAGAGGTCTTGGTTTATTGCCACAGCGCCAAAAAAGCAGGCAAATGCACCTTACTGATTATTAATATGACGCCCTACCCTAAGCGTATTCAATGCCAAGGGTTCGGAGTCAAGAAGAAACGTTTTGAAATGACGGCGGATTCGCTGACGGCGAAGAAAATTCGCATCAATGGCAGTAAACCAAAATTTAACGCCGGGAAAGTGAAGCTCAAAGACTTTCCAACACTCTCGAAGTTAAATTTAGTCAGCCCGTATAGCATCAATTTTTGGTGTTTTTCGATATAAAGACACGCGTAAATTAAAAACACACACCTTTCATATGAGGCAGTAGATTTTTCAGCCCTTTCAAATAGAAGGTCGCACTGACAGTGGGCGCGTCTTGCGAAGAGATCTGGACACGAAAAGCCCGCTTGGTTGCCAATGTTTGAATAAAGCTACCCGGGTTCGACACATAAACCGATTGCTGAGCCAATGATAAAGGCCATTGAGCTGGCTGTGGAAGTTCGTCATCAAAATGGTACGTAATATTGACTCGCCCTTCTTTGATGGTGATGCCATCCCAGTGAATCTCTAATTCTGTTCTTGCATCATCACAACGCACCGTCAGTGCCACTGGATTATCAAGATAATGTATTTTAGAAGAAGAAAGTAACGTCGCGATGAAAGTGGAACGCTTCTGCTTTTCTGTATTCGGATGCAGGCTGTAAACCCATTGACCATTGTCTGCCTTCGGAGGTAGAAAATCGGATGTTAACGATTTAATCAAGCACGCGTTAAATGCCTGATTGCTCTTTTCCGACTCACAATTAGATGCCCCCCAAGCAGCACCTGTTATAAAACACAGCGAGATGATGACACAACGAAAATTCATACTTACCCTATCGCCCAAACTTAGCGCATAGCATACAAAAAATAGAGAGAAATTAAACGTAGTAAATAAGAACTAGATGCATCTTTACGCTCATCAATGCATTAGATTGCCTTTAGTGAGTAAAAAGCGCCTCTATTTTGTACTAAATCCAAGTGATGCGACTCAACAACGGATCTTTTTTAGGCAAAACAGGACGTTAAAAAAACAGCGAGGCACTGTTTTGTCGATAATAACACCCCATGACATTACCTTAGTTGGCTGTCCTTACTGCCACTGCGATTGTATAACGCCGCCCCTTTGTCGCTTTTTTCGAGCTCGCTCTGACAATGTATGCATAAGTGCACACCAGGAATGGCTTGCCGACGACGCTCAGGAATAGGCGCATCGCACTCTTCACAATGGGTAAGGCTCTCGCCCTTTGGAAGTCGACGTTTGGCCTGCTCAACGGCCGAATCGACCGTCGCATCAATTTGTTCTTGTACGGCGCCATCTTGCGCCCATCCACTGGCCATCATCCCCTCCAAGCTCTCGTGCACTGCTTACCAAGTGCGCTGCATCCCACTCTCATCAAACACCCATTTAAAGCAGAATTCAATGGTGATGTCTCTAATAAGCATTCTGGTTAGCAAACGGCTTAGATGGGCATGATAACCTTCTTCGATGCTAGCCTAACGGCCCACCAATAATGGTTTCTTTTAATCCTGCCATGATATTATCGCCTTGCTCTTGTTTTAGCTCGTCGTACCACGCCTGCGTCACTTTCATGTTTTTCCCATGGGTTACATCGCAACGTTTACGCGCTTTCAGTACTAAATCTTTTGCTCGCTCATGGCGTTTCGATTGGTAAGCTTGTAAGGCAGATTCTATGTCTTGCGTGTCCGCAAACGACATTCCAAGCACAACCGCGTCTTCCATCGCAGAACAGCCGCCCTGACCAATATCTGGCGTGGTGGAATGGGCTGAATCGCCCAATAAAGCCACTCGTCCTTTTACAAAGGTATCAAATGGCTCTACATCATGAATTTCAATTCGATTGGTTGTCTCTGGGTCCAAAGCGTCGATAAGCCTTTGTACAGGGTCTGCCCAGCCGGCAAAATACCCTTTCAAATCGTCTTTTAGGGTCGCTCTGTTTTCCTCTAAGCCGACAGGCAATGGCACATCAAAAAAGAAATAAAAGCGCTGCTCTGAAATCGGCATCACAGACACCCGCTTGCCTTCGCCGACAAAGGTTGTCCATTGATCGAGTGGGGCAATTAATGCATCGGCCGCCACCAAGCCATTCCAATTCACATAGCCTGCATAACGACGCTCAAGCTCCATACCAAGCACATAGCCGCGCACTACGGAACGCGCGCCGTCGGCCGCGATCATAAAATCCCCATGAGCCACAGTGCCGTCGGTAAAATAGGCACTCACCCCTTGTTCCGTCTCTTCGACTCGTTCGATGCGCTTATCAAATTGGACGCTGTCTCGCCCCCAACTGTCTACCATCATCGACTGCAACCCAGCTCGCGACACAGGACAAGGTCGCTCACCCACCTCATCAATTAAAGGTTTAAGGCTAAATTGCGTCATCACCTGACCTGTCTTACCGTCTTGATACGCCATATTTCGCATCGGACCACCGAGCTCATCCATGATGTGTCCCATACCAAGATGGTTCATGCATTTCACCCCATTAGACCAAACAGAAATAGCGGCCCCTACTGGCTTAATTTCTTTCACGGCTTCAAAGACATCACACTCAATACCTTGCTGTCTTAAAGCGGCTGCGGCTGCCATGCCACCAATCCCCGCCCCTATAATCAATGCTTTCATGGTTCGATATCCTCTTTGTTACACGGTAAGTTGGTGTAGCACGATTCATTCCATGAATCGCAAGAAAGACACAAAAATTTCATATACACATAAAAGAAACATATGTTTCTCTGTCTTTTTCAAGATACCTGAAAACACGCAAAGATATAAGAGGCAATGATTCGCCTTTTGGTGACACAAATTCACTCAATTTAAGCGCGTCTAGTCACTCGCTTGTGACACACAAGAAAGCCCATGCCGTTTTCTGAGCACAGGGCGCTAGCAATGCAGGAACAGAGTAAACGCGCCTGAGTCGGCGCAATAGAAATGACCCAAATTAGGGTTAAAGAGAATGAGATACCCGAGATGCGCTCTCTTGTGGTGCGTGCTTACCTGAGCCGCTTTTTAACACGTAATACATATAGCTGACGACAACAAGGTTAATGACTAACACACCAATTGTGATCGCATTTTGGTCGTTTACCACTTCGTAAATTTCAAACGGCAAATACACAGCCCCGCTCAAGAAAGCAAACCATTCTGTCCAGCGCATCTGATGCCACAAACCATAAGATTCGATAAAACGAATCAAGGCATAGCCTAGTGCGATGGTCGTCACCATGGTTAATCCAGAGTTGGTGATTTTATCAATGCTGTGCAATGACATCTCAACATAATGATTGCTCGCAGCAAGGTGCAGGTAAGCAAATACATTTAACGCTTCTTGATGAAGGTCCACCCCTGCCAATGCGTGCACACCGACCGCGACCAATAAAGCCAACACCCCTTTACAGGCTTCCAATACAGCAATGACACCCAAACCAGAAACATTCATAACAGACTCATTTTTAGACAGGATCAACCCACGAAGTACGCAATTTTGCCTGCACACCCACATAGACACACTCGTAGACAAACCATTCAGTTTAACGAGTCAATGGTATTATTGGCATAAAGGATGACAGAGGAAGGGGCTATAAAGTCAATAAAGAGGAATTAAAAAGAAAACCCCGCTTTCAGGTCTAAAAGCGGGGTTTTGAGGAGTTACGTATGTTGGTTACGCTAGATCGAAACGATCCAACTCCATCACCTTCGTCCAAGCTGCAATGAACTCATTGACGAAACGATCCTGTGCATCTGAACTTGCGTACACTTCTGCAAGGGCTCTTAGTTGCGAGTTTGAGCCAAATACTAAGTCGACGCGTGTTGCCGTTGCCTTAATCTTGCCGGTTCTACGATCACGACCGTCAAACACTTCTTGGTCATCTGATTGAGCAAACCATTTGATGTCCATATCCAATAATTTCACAAAGAAGTCATTGGTTAACACACCAGGGCGATCGGTAAAGACACCGTGTTTTGACTGCTCAAAATTGGCATCCAAGGCACGCATACCACCAAGCAACACCGTCATTTCTGGTGCGGAAA
Source organism: Marinomonas sp. NPDC078689 (assembly GCF_044542435.1). Classification (NCBI taxonomy): domain Bacteria; kingdom Pseudomonadati; phylum Pseudomonadota; class Gammaproteobacteria; order Oceanospirillales; family Oceanospirillaceae; genus Marinomonas; species Marinomonas sp. NPDC078689. Next base: position 160,951 of record NZ_JBITUJ010000004.1, read on the forward strand.
GGGTCAATAATTGCGCTTTATCAACCAACATTTCTTCTGCTGATACCGTGTACTGGCCTTTTTTGTAGTTACGGAAACCGTCTGCTTCTGGCTCAAGCACATCAAAAGATTCAACATCGGTTTGCTCTTGAGAAGCATCAGCACGACCTGGAGTGAAAGGCACGATCACATCTTTGCCTGCGTCTTTTGCCGCTTTCTCAACCGCGGCACTGCCCGCTAACACAATCAAATCGGCCAAGGAAATTTGCTTACCGTCAGCCTGCTCCGCATTAAACTCAGCGCGGATGGTTTCTAGTACGCTTAATACACTAGCCAGTTGCTTAGGCTCATTTACTGCCCAATCTTTTTGTGGTGCTAAGCGAATTCGAGCGCCATTTGCCCCACCGCGCATATCAGAACCACGGTAAGTAGAAGCCGATGCCCATGCGGTAGACACAAGTTGAGAAACCGTTAGACCGGACGCTAATACCGTCGCTTTCAAGTCCGCCACATCTTGCTCATTCACCAATTCATGCGTAACAGCCGGAATCGGGTCTTGCCAAATCAACTCTTCAGAAGGCACTTCTTCGCCCAAGTAACGAGACACAGGCCCCATGTCGCGGTGAGTTAATTTGAACCAAGCGCGAGCAAAAGCATCCGCTAATTGATCTGGGTTCTCGTAAAAACGTCTCGATATCGGCCCGTAGATCGGGTCTAAACGCAACGCCATGTCAGACGTAAACATCATTGGTGCGTGACGTTTTGTTGCATCGTGAGCGTCTGGCACGCTGTTTGAGCCAGCGGTCCCTTTTGGCGACCATTGCCAAGCGCCTGCAGGGCTTTTGGTCAGTTCCCACTCGTAGTCAAACAAGTTTTCAAAGAAGCCGTTGTCCCATTTGATTGGGTTTTTCGTCCATGCGCCTTCAAGACCACTACTAATGGTATCGGCGCCGTTGCCTGTGCCTTGGCTATTTGCCCAACCTAGACCTTGCTGAGTAATGTCAGCGGCTTCTGGGTCTGGTCCAACTTGCGCGGCATCGCCAGCACCGTGTGCTTTACCAAAGGTGTGACCACCAGCAATCAAAGCAACGGTTTCTTCGTCGTTCATCGCCATACGGCCAAAGGTGTCACGAATATCCAACGCTGACGCTAATGGGTCAGGTTTGCCATCTGGGCCTTCAGGGTTAACGTAGATCAAGCCCATTTGCACTGCGGCAAGCGGATTTTCTAGTTCACGTTCGCCAGAGTAACGACTGTCTTTACCGCCGCTTTCTTCTAGCCACTCTGTTTCTGCGCCCCAGTAAATGTCTTCTTCTGGCTGCCATACATCAACACGACCACCGGCAAAGCCCAATGTTTTAAAGCCCATCGATTCTAGAGCAACGTTACCTGCTAGGATCAACAAATCGGCCCACGAAATTTTGCTGCCGTATTTTTGCTTAATTGGCCAAAGCAAACGACGCGATTTATCGATGTTAACATTGTCAGGCCAGCTGTTTAAAGGAGCAAAACGCTGTGAACCAGACGTTGCGCCGCCACGGCCATCGGCTGTTCGGTAAGTACCCGCACTGTGCCATGCCATACGGATAAATTGAGGACCATAATGGCCGTAATCGGCTGGCCACCAATCTTGAGAATCTGTCATTAGATCGGTTAAATCTTTTTTAAGGGCCGCTAAATCAAGACTATTGAATGCTTTTGGGTAATCAAAATCATCACCCATTGGATTGGATTTCGCTGAATGCTGGTGAAGAATGTTGATATTTAATTGATTAGGCCACCAATCTTTATTGGATGTACCACGGCCCGCTGATTGATTAGAAACCGGTGCTGTGTGACCAAATGGACACTTACCTTCGTTAGACATACTGCTCTCCTGCTTTGCTTTCTTTAATATTCTTTCGTGTGATCGTGTTTAATCATCACGTTTGGCATCTCTTACCCATAGTTATATCCCTATTTGTTTTTCACATCTAATAAATTAAAACTAATAGAGCGATAGCCATCTAATTTACGCCTTTTCAAAACTGCTCTCCCAGCATAGCCAATCACTCTATCAGTGCCTATCACAAATTGTGAAAAGGCGAGGTTCAGTCCAAAAAAAAGCCCCGCAAAAGCGAGGCTAAAAAAAGAGAATCCTAGAGCGCGGGGGCACTCTACAAAAAAGCTAGATACGTTCAAACACTGTGGCAATACCCTGACCCATGCCAATACACATGGTCGCAAGCCCGAGCGTGGCATCTTTGTCACGCATGACGTTCAGCAAGGTAGTAGAAATACGCGTTCCTGAACAACCTAGAGGATGACCAAGGGCAATCGCACCACCATTCAAATTCACTTTCTGATCAACCAGATCAATCAGTTTCAAGTCTTTCAGAACAGGAATAGATTGCGCGGCAAAGGCTTCGTTCAACTCAACAATATCAATATCGTCAATCGTCAAACCAGCACGTTTAAGCGCTTTCTTAGTCGCCGGCACAGGCCCATAACCCATGATCGCTGGATCACAACCCGCTACCGCCATACTACGCACACGGGCAATCGGTGTTAGCCCAAGCTCTTCGGCTTTCTTCGCTGACATCATCAGCATGGCTGACGCGCCATCGGATAACGCCGAAGACGTACCCGCCGTTACTGTGCCAACTTTAGGCATAAACACAGGTTTCAAGCCGGCCAGCGATTCCATGGAGGTTTCTGGGCGAATCACTTCGTCCACTTCCACTAGGATTTTATTGCCCAGTGCATCGTGCCCTTCAATGGCCACCAGCTCATTGTCAAAGCGACCTTGTAAGGTGGCTTCATGTGCTAAGCGATGAGAGCGCACGGCGAACGCGTCTTGTGCTTCTCGGCTTACACCGTGCATTTTGCCCAGCATTTCTGCCGTTACACCCATCATCATGGAGGCTTTAGCCATGTGTTTTGACAACGCAGGGTTCACATCGACCCCGTGCATCATGTTCACATGCCCCATGTGCTCAACGCCGCCCACAACGAACACATCACCTTGACCTGTCATAATGGCTTGGGACGCGGTGTGAATCGCCGACATCGACGAACCACATAAACGGTTTACCGTTTGCGCAGCCGTTGTGATCGGCAATCCAGCCAATAACGATACCGCACGCGCCATGTTAAAACCTTGTTCTAGGGTTTGGTTAACGCACCCCCAAATTAGATCTTCTACGTCTTTAGGGTCTACATCTGGGTTTCGCTTAAACAAGGCTTTGACCAATTCGGCAGATAAGTTTTCTGCGCGCACATTGCGAAACACACCATTTTTCGTTTTACCCATTGGTGAACGAACTGCGTCGATAATTACGACATCATTTGGATTCAATTTCATCGATATTCTCCTCTATCCTATTCTGACCTAGGGTAATTAATTGCCGTAATAAGTTTCGTTGTTGGTTGCCATTTCACGCATTCTCGCGGTGGGCTCGTACAACTTACCTAAGTGGCTGTATTTGTCTGCAAGCTCACAAAATGCCTGCAGTCCCATTTGGTCTAGATAGTGCAAGGCACCACCAAGGTATGGAGGGAAACCAATACCGTAGATCAATCCCATGTCAGCTTCCGCCGCAGACGCCACTATGTTTTCTTCCAAGCAACGCGCCGTTTCAATACACAATGGAATCATCATTCGAGCGATAATATCCTCTTCTGATAGCTCTGTATGAGACGCTACCGTTGGCGCTAAAATCTCAATAATGTCGGCATCAAAGATTTTCTTCGGCTTGCCTTTACGGTCTGGCTCATAGGCATAAAAACCTTTGCCATTTTTCTGTCCAAAACGTTCTAGTTTAAACAAGCAATCGACCGCATTAATACCCTCGTGCTTCATTCGATCAGGGAAGCCTTCTGCCATCACTTGATCCGCATGAAACGCCGTATCAACCCCAACCACATCCAACAAATAAGCAGGCCCCATTGGCCAGCCAAAACGTTCCATGGTTTTATCCACGAGTTGGAAATCGGCGCCTTCTTTCATCATCAAAGAGAAGCCCGCGAAATAAGGGAACAACACACGGTTGACCAAGAAACCTGGGCAATCATTTACCACGATAGGCGTTTTGCCCATGGCTTGTGCGTAAGCAACGGTTTTGGCAATCGCTTCGTCACTGGATTTTTCACCGCGAATTACTTCAACCAGAGGCATACGGTGAACAGGGTTAAAGAAGTGCATACCACAGAAGTTTTCTGGGCGTTTTAGATCCTTCGCCAATTCGGTAATCGAAATGGTTGAGGTGTTAGAGGCCAGAATCGCATCGTCAGCAAGGTATTTTTCTGTTTCTGCTAATACCGATTTTTTGACATTGACGTTTTCTACGACGGCTTCAACAACAAGATCAACATGCGCAAATTCGCCATAACTCAACGCAGGCGTAATGCCATTCATTGCTTTAAGCGCTTTAGCGGCAGTCAAACGACCACGTTCAATTTGCCCATTAAAGAGTTTATTGGCTTCACTCAACCCAAGCTCTAACGCTTCTGGTCGAATGTCTTTCATAATGATAGGTGTGCCTTTAGACGCGGATTGATACGCGACACCGCCCCCCATGATACCCGCACCCAATACTGCGGCTTGCTTCACTGGCGTTGCGTTTTTCGCATACTTGGCAGCACTTTTCTTAATCGCTTGGTCGCTCAAGAACAAGTTAACCAAAGATTCTGCCACTGGGCCTTTGGCCAATTTAACAAAGCCTTTAATCTCTGTTTCAAGGGCTTTTTCCATCTCTTGGCTAATGCCTTTTTCGATGGTTTTGATGGCCGCCATTGGCGCTGGGTAATGTTTACCGGCTTTAGCACCAACCACACCACGAACCGATTCAAACACCATCATTTTTTCGATAGGAGAGAATTGCATTGGCGCGCGCAATTCATCACGGCGACAACGGTAATTCAACTTACCATCCAGCACTTGCTGGATCAGGTGTCGTGCTGATTCTTGTACTTTATCTGCGGCAACAACCGCATCTACTGCGCCATCTTTTAAGGCATCAGCACTGCGTTTTTGCGCGCCACCACAAATCCATTCACACGCATTATCCGCCCCGATCAAACGAGGAAGACGAACCGTGCCGCCCCAACCTGGGTAAATACCCAGCTGAGTTTCTGGCAAACCAATTTTAGCGGTCTCTGCCATGACTCGGTAATCACACGCCAAACACAACTCCATGCCACCACCCAATGCGATGCCATTAATCGCCGCTACGGTTGGGCAACATAGGTGTGATATGTCGTTAAAAATACTGTGCGCGTGACGCAGTTTGTCGGTTAACTCTTCGTCTTCTAGTTTGAACCAAGAAGTAAATTCGGTAATGTCTGCGCCCACCACAAAAACGTCTTTTGCGCTGGCAAAGATTACCCCTTGCAAATCATCAGTGTGCTTAAGAATAGAAACGGCCTCAGCCAATTCATTCAAGGTGACACTGTTGAATTTATTGACCGATTCGCCCACCAAATCCAGTGTGACAGTTGCCACCCCAGCGTCGTCCATTGCGACTTTTACGGCTTGCCCTTCGAATATCATGCTGGTCTCCATTTGTTTTTATTGTGATTGCAGCGCGCCCTTTGAACGCCACTGCAAACCAGTATTAAGAATCTGTTCCTTGGCTTTATGCCAAGCTATTAAAGACTTTTTTCAAGTTCAGGGATGGCATCGAACAAATCCGCTACCAAGCCATAGTCTGCCACTTGAAAAATTGGCGCCTCTTCGTCTTTATTGATGGCGACAATGACCTTAGAACCTTTCATGCCCGCCAAATGCTGAATCGCCCCAGAAATGCCTACGGCGATGTACAAATCCGGCGCAACCGTCTTACCCGTTTGCCCAACTTGCAAATCATTCGGTACGAACCCTGCGTCTACTGCGGCGCGTGACGCACCAATCGCAGCGCCCAGCTTGTCGGCTACGCCTTCAAGAATCTTGAAATTATCGCCATTGCCCATGCCTCGGCCACCAGAAACAACAACGCTTGCTGATGTCAATTCAGGTCGATCGGACTCTGCCAATTGCTCACTCACAAAACGACTCTTATCAGCCGCAATAACCTGTGAAAGCACTTGGCGCTCTGCGTTTCCTCCTTCTGAGGCTACTGCATCAAAACCAGTAATGCGCACGGTCAATACTTTGATCGTATCGGTCGAGGTCACGGTAGCGATGGCATTGCCTGCGTAAATAGGACGTACAAAGGTATCTGCTGACACAACCTTGATCACATCAGACAATTGAGAAACATCCAACAATGCGGCAACACGAGGCATGGTGTTCTTGCCCGTGGTGGTTGCTGGCGCTGCTATATGGCTGTAATCCCCAGCCATTTCGACTAGCAATTTTGATATATTCTCTGCTAGTTGATGCTCATAAGCCGCGTTGTCGGCGACCAATACTTTGGTCACGCCTGCTACTTTCGAGGCTTGCTCAACCACGGTTTGGCATTCAAAGCCTGCGATCAGCAGATGCACATCCGCATCAATTTGCGTCGCCGCCATCACAGTGTTTAACGTCGCTGGCTTTAAAGACTTGTTATCATGTTCCGCTAAGACTAAAACGCTCATGAGATCACCTTCGCTTCGTTTTTAAGTTTTTCGACCAATTCTGCTACTGAACCTACTTTGATACCTGCTGCACGCTCTGGTGGCGCGGTTACCGAAACCACACTCACATTGCACCCTACGGTCACGCCCAGATCACTGACTGTTTTCACATCCAATGGCTTTCTCTTCGCTTTCATAATATTTGGCAAAGACGCGAAACGTGGCTCATTCAAACGTAGATCCGTGGTAATAACCGCAGGCAAAGTCACCGACAAAGTTTGTAAGCCACCGTCTGTTTCACGAGTCACTTGCGCTTCACCATTTTCAATAACCACTTCAGAGGCAAAGGTCGCTTGCGGATAATCCAACAAAGCGGCAACCATTTGACCCGTTTGGTTATTGTCTGAATCAATGGACTGCTTGCCCATGATAATAAGATCGGCGCTTTCTTCTTTCGCCACCGCCGCTAACAATTTAGCAACCGACAAAGAATCCAGCCCATCTTCTGCTTCTACTTGAATGGCGCGATCTGCGCCTAACGCCAGTGCGGTACGCAATGTTTCTTGGCATGCTTTAGAGCCTACCGTCACAACGACGATTTCATCCGCTACGCCTTTTTCTTTTAATCGAATCGCTTCTTCTACAGCGATTTCACAGAAAGGGTTCATGGACATTTTGACATTGGTTAAATCAACCGATGACTGATCGGCTTTGACGCGAACTTTAACGTTGTAGTCAATGACCCGTTTAACGGATACTAAAATTTTCATAAGTCCCTCACATTTATCATTAAGCTCTGTCATTTAAGTTCAACTGATTCTAATGACTTGTTTGATTCTGTTTACCTACATGGATGAACACACGCGGTACGTCACTTGATTGCTGATACCCTAATACTAGTTTGCGGGCGATTTTCATCAATAACAAAAAAGCCTCAGTTAACTAACAAAAAAAACCACCCAAAAGAAAAATGGTTAATTCTTGAACGTATCTGACACAATCTTTAAAGCGCATAGACAGAAAACCAAGCACAAACAAAAAAGCCCTATCCACTTGGATAAGGCTTACTCATTACAAAAGGCACCTAATAATTAGGTTTTACCCCGAGAAAGAAACGCCATAAAAGCCTGCCGAGCCTCTGCTGACGCTAGCCTATCTTTGAATATACGCCCTTCACGCATCAACGCCATTTGTATGTCATCTTGTGCGCGATACTTTAATAAGTCTTTGCTTAAGGTCACGGCCTCAACCGGTAATGCAGCAATTTTGTTGGCATAAGCCAACGCCATATCAAATGCCTCACCAGACTCACAAAGATGGTTTAACATGCCCATGTCTAAGGCTTCTTCACTGCCAAAGACTTCGCCCAAAATCAGTTTTTCAAACGCTTTTTGGTGCCCTATCAGCAATGGCAATAAATGACTCGATGCCGCTTCAGGCACCAGCCCTAGTTGCACAAAAGGAAACTGAAAACGGCTGTCTCTTGCGGCCAGTACCATGTCGCAATGCAGCAACATGGTGGCACCCACACCGACGGCTCGCCCTTCTACTCCAGCGATTAATGGTTTTTTATAAATGGTTAGCGTTTGTAAAAAAGCCATCACTGGGGACATTTTTTCTGGCGTCTGGGCTATTTGCACAAACTCATTGATGTCATTACCCGAAGAGAAATCCGCGCCTTCGCCATGAATCAAAGTCACTTTAATGGACGGGTCCGCTTCTGCTTTATGCAATGCATCGGATAGCGCCTGATACATATCGATGGTCACGGCGTTTTTTTTGTGAGGTCGATTAAGACACAATATTTGCACGCCTGATTCGACACTTTCTCTAACAAATTCGCTCACCGATTACTCCTTATCAGGCAGTTGAATAATTTGCTCTTCAACTAGCTTTTGCACCATAGGGCCATCTTCTGACCAACCATGGCAGGTATTGACTAAGCCGATTAACGCCTTGGGCACGGCAGCTGGGTATTTTTTGGCTAATGGCTGCCACATGGTTTGAAACGCTGTGGTGGCCGCCACCGGCAACAGCTCCAAAACATGCGTGCAACCCACCTTGCCGGCAAAGGTTTTCTTTAACCAGCGATTCCAGCCAGGGCCAATGCGCGTGCCTTTTATTTGATCAAAGCTCGGCTCTGCGCCACCGCAAGAAGGAAAAGGGAACGCCGACATATCCACCTCTATCGCATGGATAAGAAACTGATCATCTAGGGTCAGCTTGACGCTAATATCATGAAATGGCGAGCCTTGTGGAACTCGGCTGCCATCAAACTCTCGATACACATCGTATGTTTTCAGGTCGATCATACGGGCTTCGATGTCCCACAGCCCGTCTTCTCGTAAATACCCTTCTGATATTATGTTACGTCGATGCATTCGCTCACGTTTAGGCTGCGACATAGTGCGCTCCTTCCGTTAAGCTTTTTCATCACGCAACGCTCGACGCAATACTTTCCCGACGTTCGTTTTCGGCAACTCCTGACGGATTTCAATGTATTTTGGCACTTTATAAGCCGCCAAATTTTCTTTGCAATACGCTCGTAGCTCCGGCATATCCAACGAGGTCAGGCCGCCTTTCAAGGTAATAAAGGCTTTCACTGCCTCACCTGTTTTATCATCTGGCACACCAATGGCGGCGGATTCTAGAATATCAGGATGACTCGATAAGCACTCTTCCACTTCCGTTGGGTAGACGTTAAAACCAGACACTATGATCATGTCTTTCGCGCGATCAACAATCTGCAAATAGCCATCAGGATGCTCTATCGCAATGTCGCCGGTCATCAAGAAACCGTCTGGCGTCATGACTTCAGCCGTGGCCTCTGGACGCAACCAGTAGCCTTTCATCACTTGTGGGCCTCGAACACACAACATGCCAGCCTCACCTTGCGCAACCACATTGCCATCTTCATCTTGTATCTTAATGTCGGTTTCATCGACCGGTAGCCCTATGGTGCCAATACGCTCTTGTCCGCATGGGTTAAATGACACAACGGGCGATGTCTCTGTTAAACCGTACCCCTCGACAACGGTGCAACCCGTAATCTCTTTCCAGTGATTTGCCGCCGAGTGCGTCAATGGCATACCGCCAGAACAGGTGATTTTCAGCCCAGAAAAATCCAACGCAGCAAACTCTGGCTTATTGCAGAGCCCAACAAACAAGGTGTTCAACCCCACAAAACCGGTAAACTTCCACTTTTTAAGTTCTTTAATAAAGCCTGGAATGTCTCTTGGATTCGGGATCAATACAGAATGGCCACCCGCTTCGATCATGGTCAAACCATGAATCAAAAAGGCGTAAATATGATACAGAGGCAGAGGCGCAATAAAGGTTTCTTGGCCCTCTTCTAGCACATCCTGCAGCCTGAAACTCAGCTGATGCATGTTTGACAACAGGTTAGCATGCGTCAGCATCGCCCCTTTCGCGACGCCGGTTGTTCCCCCTGTGTACTGTAAGACGGCGATGTCGCCAGCGTGCGTTTCCACTGGTGTCACCGTTTTGCCCATGCCTTTTTCTAACGCCTGATTTAACGTGATGGCGTTTGGCAAGTGATACGCAGGCACCATTTTTTTCACGTACTTAACAACTGAGTTAATCAAGATACGCTTAGGCGCGCTGTGAAAATCAGCAATCTGCGTAATGATCAGATGTTTGATGGAGGTTTTATGAAGAATTTTTTCCACATGGCTGGCCATGTTGGCGAACACCACCAGCGCTTTCACCTCTGCATCATTAAACTGATGCTCAAGCTCTTTCGGAGAATAAAGTGGGTTGGTATTCACCACAATCATGCCCGCTTTCATGGCGCCAAATACCACCACTGGGTATTGCACGACATTCGGCAATTGCACGGCAATACGATCACCCGGTTTTAAGTCGGTATGATGTTGTAAATACGCGGCAAACTGGTCAGATTTTTGCGCTAAATCGGCGTAAGAAATCGTACAGCCAACACTCGTAAACGCAGGTTTATTGCCGAACTTTTGACAAGAAGCATTCAACACATCTAATAAAGACGTGTAATGGTGGGGGTTAAGAGACTCTGGGATATAGCTTCCAGGTTCTTTGTAGCTAGTAGAGACATTTTCGGTCTGCATTGATTACTCCAGTTATTTTTTTTGTTAGGAGAATTAAGCATCATCTAAAATACCCGAGCGCAGAATATGCTCTCGGGTTATCACTATTCGAAGCGCTAATTTAGACTACTACTGAGGGAATATTTGCGTCAGCTTAGTGGCCAACATTATGTCCCCATCAGCACGAATCTTGCCCTGCATAAAAGCAGCCATGCCGTCTAATTCACCTGTCATCACGCTTTTTAGCGTATCTAAATCCATTTCTAGCGTAACAGTAGGGTCATCATGATCCCCTTCCCCTAACGCGCATTCACCATCATCGATGGCTAAATAATAACTTGTGCCTTCTTCCATATTAAACTGAAAAACAGCGTCCATTCCGTCTGCTTGATCAGCATCAAAGCGGCTTACCATATCATCAAATACAGCTTTAACTTCACTCATTATGTCACCCTCTTAGTCTAGTCTGTTTTTATTCGTTTGTTGAGCGCTCACCTTAGATAAAATGAACGCGCTTTAGTCTTTAATTAGGTTTAGCTTAAGCGTTCAGGAAGAGAAAGTTATCTTCATCCATGGACAACAAGTTATCCGCTCCAGACAACATGGCTTCGGCATGCGCTCGAGTACGTGGCAATAAACGCTCGTAGTAGAAGGTCGCTGTTTGCAGCTTCGCTGTATAGAAACCCACTTCATCCGAACCTTGGTCTAATTTGGTTTGCGCCGTGATCGCCATACGAGCCCAGAAATACGCCAATACGACATAACCAGAGAACATCAAATAATCCACCGATGCCGCCCCCACTTCGTCTTTATTACGCATCGCTTTCATGCCAATTTTCATGGTGAGATCGCCCCACTCACTATTGACCTTGTCTAGCGCGGAAATATACGATTTGAAGCGTTTGTCGCCTTTGTGCTCTTTGCAGAATTTGTGAATAATTTTAGTGAATCGGCGAAGTGTCGCCCCTTGGGTCATCAGCACTTTTCGACCCAATAAATCCAACGCTTGAATGCCTGTGGTGCCTTCATACAACATAGCAATGCGGCAATCACGAACGTTTTGCTCCATGCCCCACTCAGCAATATAGCCATGACCACCAAACACTTGGAGACCTTGGTTAGCAGACTCAAACCCAGTTTCTGTTAAAAAGGCTTTAGCAATAGGCGTCAACAGAGACATCAACTCATCCGCTTCGGCTTTTTCTTCTGCGTTGCCTCGCTTGGTTTTATCCACCAACAAAGAACAGTAATGGATCATTGCTCGACCGCCTTCCGCGAACGCTTTTTGCGTCAGCAGCATACGGCGAACATCAGGATGGACTATGATAGGGTCAGCGGCTTTCTCTGGGGCTTTCGGTCCAGACAAAGAGCGCATTTGCAGACGATCTTTCGCGTAAGCAACGGAGTTTTGTAATGCCCATTCAGAATGCGCAAGACCTTGCAGTGCAGTACCTAGGCGCGCCGTGTTCATAAAAGTAAACATGCAATTAAGGCCGCGATTAGGTTCGCCAATCAGAAAGCCTTTGGCGCCATCAAAGTTCATCACACAAGTGGCATTGCCATGAATGCCCATTTTATGTTCGATAGAACCACACGCAACCTGGTTACGATCACCGATATCGCCGGCTTCTGTGACATTGAATTTCGGGACAATAAATAATGAGATGCCTTTGGTGCCCGCTGGCGCATCTGGCAGTCGAGCCAACACGATATGAACAATATTGCCTGCCATATCATGCTCACCCGCGGAGATGAAGATCTTCGTGCCTGACAATGCATAACTGCCGTCTGAATTTGGCTCAGCTTTGGTTTTAAGCATGCCCAAATCCGTACCACAATGCGGCTCAGTCAAACACATGGTACCGGTCCATTCACCGGACACCAATTTGGTTAAATAGGTTTGCTTTTGCTCTTCTGTACCATGCTGCTCAATGGTATTCATAGCACCATGACTCAAGCCTGGGTACATACCCCAAGACCAGTTAGCCGTCGCGATCATTTCCGTGATCATCATGCCCAATGAATCGGGAAGACCTTGTCCACCCACCTCTTCAGGATGAGACAAAGAAGGCCAGCCGCCTTCGACATATTGCTGATAGGCTTCTTTAAAACCATCAGGCGTGGTAACAACGCCGTCGTTAAACTGACAACCTTGCTGGTCACCAATGCGATTAAGAGGGGACAAAACGCGCTCTGCAAATTTAGCGCCTTCTTCTAAAATCGCCGACACCATATCAGGCGTCGCTTCTTCGCCACCGGGTAAATTTGCATAATGAGCATTGATATCCAATAGTTCTTCAGTCACAAATTTAATATCACGTATGGGTGCTTTATATTCAGGCATAGCCTATAACCTCTTATTGTTTTTATCGTGCCTCGGTTCGGTAAACAAACCCAGTTCTATGGTAGAAAGGGTCGTCCATCGGCTCGATTCTCTCAATAACAAAAGACACCAAGATTAATGACAAAATTAATCAGTGGTGATTTTTTCTGTTATTAACAGCCATAATAAAACAACATGAAGAAGACTATAAATAAGATGTTATCCGGTATTTAACGAATTTTAGACACAAATTCTAGGATTTTTTGCGACCAAGTACTTTCATCAACACCAATCACCTCGCAGCGACTCGTTTGATGCCAAGGTGACATTTTCATAGATAAAACACCCCTAGAGGCATTAACAAAAAGCGCCTGCTGTCGATCTAGGGCAAAAACCCCCTTAATACGATAGATCCCTGGGTCGCCCATTAATGCATCCAGACCATTGCGCAATTGGCTTTCATCAAAAATACGACCTTGTGGCCATTGCCATCCCATGACCTTCATACCTTCTTGCTGCTTCACGTAATGGTCACTTGCTTTGCCTACCAGTGCTTGAGAGCGCCTGTCACCGTGGTCGTGGTCGTGGTCGTGGTCGTGGTCGTGGTCGTGGTCGTGGTCGTGGCTATCATGCGTTGCGTTGGTCGTATCGACAACCCCCTGCGCTACGATCAAACAAGGGTCTAGATCTGACTCTAAAAGGGACATAGGGTCCTTCATCACCAGTTGTTCAGGCTGCAACCCTCGAGCTTGGCAATAGCGCATCAATCTCTTTGTATCCGCTTCGCGGTATGCTGACACATGGCTTGCCACTAAGACATTGGCACACTCTAGCTGATCGTTAAAAATCGCATGTCGTGTGTAGCGTTCATCGGCTAGGTTGCGCGCATCGAGCACACAAAATGCCCCAGTGACCAACAAGACATCTTGATATTTTGGTGTCTTTAACGAGTCAATAATTTGTCGCGGATGCCCTAATCCGGAAGGCTCAATCAGAATTCGGTCAGGGTTTTGCTCACGTATCAGTTGGTTTAATCCCTGAGCAAACGCCGCCGAGGTCGTACAGCAAACACAGCCTCCGGGGACTTCCTTAATCGCCACGCCGCTATCGCTCAGTAAGGCGCCATCCAATCCAATTTCACCAAATTCATTGACCAGCACAGCCCAACGCTCATAGGCTGGCGCTTGCGCTAACAAGTCACGAATTAAGGTGGTTTTACCTGCCCCTAAAAAGCCCGTGATAATAGTGACCTTAATCCCTTGATAACGCATTCATGTCTCCGCTAAAACAGCAACACACTAAGCGTGCTTAGTGCGCACTTTAACATTGTTATTCACGTCTTTACTGCTACGAATCAGCTCATCATCGGCCACCGCACGAGAGGATTTTGCTAAGCGATCGTACAAGACAACATTCACCGAGGCGGCCAAATTCATGCAACCTATTGTAGGCACAAACACCACATGATCCGCACGATCTACGACTTTCTGGCTGATGGTGCCATCTTCTGGGCCAAACACATACAGCGCCTTTTCAGGGTGTTCAAATGCCGGCAAAGGCGTCGCCCCTTGAATTAGATCCACACACACAATTTTTGTCTGTGCATCCACCGCATCAATCAATTCGTCCAGACCAAGTGACGCTATGTTAATTAAAGGAATGGATACATGGGCCTTCTTCGTGTCTGTCGACAATTTAGCCGCGCGGTCGTAGCGCTGGCCAGAGTACAAGACTTGATCCACTTGATAACAGCCAGCGGCACGCATAACTGAGCCAACGTTTGAGGTACTTTTCGGGTTTGTTAGACCAATAGAAACAAAATCAGTATTCATATGGGGTTAGATAGACCTTAAAAGAACGAAGCGCCGTTTAAAAAAGACGCAATGAAAGAGCACAAATAATACCATCCTTTTGGTCAATTCCTATTAATAAGGCAACTCCTCGCAAACGCCCTGTGCCAATTGCTCCCACCCTTCGATTCGGGCTATGCTGCTTTTCTTTATGCCACCATTACGAGTAAAAGCGATGTCATTCATTAAAAAATGTGGTCTAACCCTTTTTGCCGCCGCGGCGTTTCAAACCCAAGCAGCATCGGTCTGGAAGGTTATGTCAGGTAACAATGCATTATATTTAGGCGGCACTATTCATATTTTATCTCCCGATGACTACCCACTTCCGACGGCCTATGATGAAGCTTATCGCGCCTCGGATAAGGTCATTTTCGAAACAGACATTAACACCATAAATTCTCGTGAATTTCAGCAAAAAATGGTCAGCCAACTCTCCTATTCCGACGGCACCACCATTGACCAAGTTCTAAAGCCAGAGACTTACCAAGCCCTCGCCCGCTTTCTAGAAGCGCGCCATATTCCCATGGACAAAATTGCCCCTTTGAAGCCGAGCTTAATCGCGATGACGCTCAGCGTGATGGAATTGCAATCCTTAGGATTCACCAGCGAAGGCGTAGACCAATATTATTCAGCAAAAGCCACCCTCGACCACAAACATCAAGGCTGGCTAGAAGCCCCTCAAGACCAGATTGATGTACTAGAAAGCATAGGGGAAGGCGACGAAAGCGAGATGATAGATTATTCTCTGCAAGACATAGAAGACATGCCCAATACCATTGACGTACTAAGAAAAAGTTGGCGCGATGGCAATATGATCGCCATGGCTGAGGCAACCATTACCGACTTTAAAGAAGACTACCCAGAGATATACGAAGAACTATTGGTTGCGCGAAACAAGCATTGGTTGCCGCAAATCGAAGCCATGCTAAATGACAGCAGCACGGAATTTGTCATGGTTGGGGCCATGCACCTTGCGGGGCCAGATGGATTATTAGCCCAGCTAGAAGCCAGTGGCTATCAGGTTGAAAAGCTGTAAAACACGCAGCCTAGCAGCATTAAAAACGAGACTAAAAAGTCTCGTTTTCTGAATGCACAGACACCCGCTCTGAACCATCGGTTGCATCCTGCACATGAAATACAATCGGCTGACAACAGACCTGACAGTCTTCGATATATTCTTGAGGCTCGTCCAATAGTTCAACGCTAACACTGATTATTTCACCGCAATAGGGACAGGCAATGTCCGTTTCAATCAACTCGCCCATTGGTCGCTTCCTCACCTTTTTTAACGTGCTTTTAAATCTAGCACACCCATCTTGCCAATAGGCTTATTTTACTCCCCTTTACCCAGACAATTACCCCCAACATCACAGGGGCTGTTTAGGCTTCGCAAAAGGCAAGGATTGATATATGATGCGCCCCTCATTTTTCTCGCCGTCTTTTTGCACGCGGCGCCTAGCAAGGTAATTATGTCTTATAACGCGTTATACAGTGACTTGTCTGGTTATTATGATCTTATGTGTGCCGACATTGACTATCAAAGCCAAAGCAACAGCGCCCATCGTCTGAATCAGATTTTTGGCAATGGTGGCAAGCAGCATTTAGACTTGGCTTGCGGCACCGGCCCTCACATTGCTCACCTAATGCAAGATGGCTTTACTTGTCGCGGCTTGGATATTAATCAGCCCATGTTAGACATTGCCAAACAACGCTGTCCAGACGCTGAGTTCGCACAAGGCAATATGTGCGCCTTCGAGACGGAACACCCATTCGACTTAATTACCTGCTTTTTGTATTCGATACATTACAGTGGTGACTTAGACAACCTAAAAAGCTGCATCAAAAGCGCCTACCAAGCCTTAACTCACGGCGGAGTTTTCTATTTTAACGTCGTGGCTAAAAGCCAGATTGATAATGCGCTGTTTGCCAAACACAGCGTGCAACAGGACCAAGATCTGTTCCACTTTAGCTCAGCGTGGCACTACATTGGTCATGGCGAGAAACAAACGCTCAACGTGCGAATCGACAAAACAACCGATCAACAAACACTCACTTGGGAAGATGAACACCCGATGGTGGCGCTCAATTTTGATGAATTGCAAACACTGCTCGCACCGTATTTTGACGTGCATGTGTTTGAACATAACTATGACAGCATTACACCGTGGGACCACAGCTCAGGCAATGCCATTTTTGTTTGTGTAAAACGCGAGCAAAACCACAACGAACGTTAGAGTCATAACCCTAGAGGCGATGAACGTACGAACCATCAGGCTTTATGATGCATAAAGCCCTAACGCCTCTCTTTGGAAACCAGGCTATTTGCTTTTCCAAATCGTCGCCACGGCGCGTTCAGTCCCCAGAAAACCAACGATATCGCAAACCAGCCCCACCGCTAAAAACACCACAATCGGAATCACACCACCAACTTCTGAAAATTTCACCGACAATGACAAGGACGCGATCGACAACGCACAAAACAACAACCCAATCACGATCAAGATTTTCCGATGAGAAGGTTTATACACATATTCCTCTTCCCCCTTTTCAAAAGGAGCAAGAATGAACGAAAACCCTTTTCTTAATGACTCTTTCATAGAAACCTTAAAATAATAACGATTAGCGTAAAATGCCTGCAATAAGGGTGCCGATAACCATCCCCCCCCCCTTACTCAACAAACACATCCTGCAACGCAAAAACGGCCAAACCGCTGCCATCAGATTGGCTGACTTGCGCCATTTTTATGGCGACTTCAGTCCCTTTAATTGGACGATAACGCCGTAGCCAAGGCAACACGAGCAACACTGGAGACAGGAGACTAGCAAGCACCTCACCGAAACGAAAATCCGCACGTGCACCAAGCAACAAAGAGGGTTGAAATAGACTGGTACGAGGAAAAGGCAATGCCTTGATGCGATCTTCTAGCTCACCTTTCATGCATAAATAGGCATTTCTGCTGTTGGCATTCGCACCACTTGAAGACACTAAAAGATAATGGGATACACCTTGTTTAAGAGCAAGCTTCGCGGCATTCAGTTGATAGTCCAAATCTACTTTTCTCTGTGCTTGAATCGACCCCGCTTGCTTTAACGTTGTGCCCAAACAAGAAAACAACATATCGGCGGTAAAGTAGTCGGCATAATCCTCAAGTCGATCAAAATCCACCACCTGATTTTCAACTTTCTCGGCGTCATGACGGGCTGGGCGTCGCGTCAGCGTCACCACCTTGGTGATCGCTTCGATGCCCACCAACTGATCCACCAAGGCGCGACCCACCAAGCCTGTCGCGCCAATAACAACGGCTGTTTCCCCCATACTTTACGCCTTTCGATTTGTCTCGTTCAATTTATGCCATGGGCTGACCATACGCCAACACAAAAAAAAGGCCAGAGACACAGCCTCTAGCCTTTTTTATAACACGATTTTATTCGCGAAAGTTACGCGATTTTTGTTAACCAATTATGTGTATCTGGCGCATTGCCCCATTGAATGTCATTCAATGCTTTACGCAATTTTTCAACAACCGGACCAGGTTCGCCAGAACCTACCTTGATGTCTTCGCCATTATGAATAAATGTACCAACAGACGTTAGAACAGCGGCGGTACCAGATAATGCGGCTTCAACGCCAGGTTTTGCAGCACGCTCAAGCAATTCTGCCACGGTAATATCGCGCTCTGTGACCGTCATACCCAGGTCAGCAGCCAATGTCAGTACAGAAGAACGAGTGACGCCATGTAGGAAGCTGCTGTCTAGCGCTTTGGTAATAATTTCATTGCCGTCGATTAACAAGAAGTTCGCCGCACCGGTTTCTTGAACATCGCCATTTGGGCAGAACAAGATTTGATCCGCTTGCAGGTCAGCTTTGGCTTTCATCGTTGGGCCAAGCGCACTGGCATAGTTACCACCGCTTTTGATAATGCCCATATGTGGTGCACAACGCATGCCTGTTTCATCCAATAGCAAACGTAATGCTTTTACGCCGCCAGTAAAGTAATCCCCAACAGGAGACAATAAGATGTACAGCATAGAAGAGACACTAGGCGTAGCGGCTTTACCAATCGCAGCTTCTGTACCAATGTGCGTAGGACGAATGTACAAAGACCCTGGTGGCTCAGGCACGTCGCTCGCAAATTCAGCGACCGCGTCTAAAATCATTTGAGATACTTGTTCTTTATCGATCGTTGGCAACGCCAATAGCTCGCTGCTTTGAGCAAAACGGTTGATGTTCTGATCCATGCGGAACACATGAATACTTCCATCCGCATGACGAAACGCTTTTAACCCTTCAAAACAAGTACTTGAGTAATGTAGAACATGGGCACCTGGGTGCAACTGAATGCTCTGTGCAGAAACAAGCTCTGCTTTACTCCACTGATTATTCTCAAATGTCGTCATTGCCATCTTAGGCAAAAACACGCTACCAAAAGCCGCCATTATTGTGTCCTATTAAGTCAGATGAATACGATCCAATGTCGCTGTGATAAACGGGCGAAACGCTCTCTTATGATAAAAAGCCTGCCCTATGGTAGTTGATAGTAAATCAGATTAGTGCCGCAAGAAAGCGAATCAGAAAAGCCATTGCCCGCAAATAGGCTATTTCCAGTATTTTTGCGTAATTCAGCAACAGGAGGCGAAAAAGAAAGGAGGACTGGGTATCACGACGTAAGGCTTACCAGAAGAGATGAGGACGATAACACTGAGCTGAGGGTCATATCGTAAACACGGAAATTTGATTTCCTCCTGCGTGTTTTGATTGGTACATTGCATGGTCTGCGTGTTGAATCAAAGCCAACACCTCGTTAGCGTGCTCAGGATAATGCGCAATACCGATACTGGCCGTCACATGAAATTCAAAACCATCCAGAAAATACGGCGCTTCAATTTCCGAGCGAATTTTCTCTGCCACCTTGTAACTGTCCTCTGCGACATTGATGCTATTGAGCAACACCAGAAACTCGTCACCCCCTTGCCTTGCCACACTGTCCGACTCACGTACGCTTGAGGTCAATCTACTGGCAATCTTTCGCAATAGTTTGTCGCCCATTGTATGACTGTAGCGATCGTTCACTTCTTTAAAGCCATCGATATCGATAAACAACAAAGACAATAAGGTGTTTTCCCGTCTGGCTCTGGTTAACCCTGTTTGCAAGCGATCCAAAAACAGCGAACGATTCGGCAAATCGGTCAATGGATCATGGCGTGCCATGCGCTCTAATCGAGCCTCCATTTGCTTACGCTCAGTAATATCATGGGCAACGGCAATGCGCAGCTGATGCTCTTCCGACCAACGAGCAGACCATAAAACATGAACAACACGACCACTCTTATGAACCCAGCGATTCTCAAAACGAGGCTTCAACTCACCTTGTAACATATGCTCAACCGTTTCATGGGTTTTCTCTACGTCTTCTGGATACAGCATGATGTCCATCGGCTTGCCAATCACTTCGCTTGGCGCATAACCAAACAAATCTTCGAAAGCAGCACTCACAAAAACAAACTCCCCTTCACGGTTGACGACACAAACCGCATCAAGCATCAGCTCTAATACATCAGGAAGACTAATAAAATCACTTATTTTCATATAACCGAACCCCTCTTTCATACAACAAGATCCCTAAAAAACATCCTGTTGTATTCGGGTTAAATGCTTGTTTTGTGACAGTTAACCTAATAATAGGTTCATTTATTCGCTTTTGTCTTTGTAAAATTCAGAAAAATGTCATGAAAAAGAAAAAAATGCACAAAACAATCAAGCCGATGCGATTAAGGCGCCAGCTTCTTCGTGTCGTCGTAATAAATCGCCCGCCCAGTCACACGGGCTTTCGGCAAAGAAAAGCCAGACCCTATGGAGGTACCAACACCGCCACTGCCTAAAGACAGCCCTAACCCTGTTCCCAAATGCTCAAAAGAACTTTCTGAAACCTGATCCAATATCACACCATTGGCGCCAATCTTAGCGGCTTGCTCTTTGAGCTCAACTTTGGCTTTTTCCAACCTAGCGTCATCAGAAAAGCCTTTTTCACTGGTGGCTTTCACGGTACCAATCACCTGATAAGAGAACGTCGGTTTATGGGAAAAAAGCGCCACTTGTTCAGGGTCAATTTCAGGGCGTTTATCGCCGGTTAACTGATAAGAGCCTGAGGCGCACCCTTGCAGTAACAAAGAGAAAAGAAGTATCGAGATAAAAGGTATTATTTTTAACATGCTAACCCACAGTGAATACGTAAAATGTTGAACCAAACCTTACGAAAACGGCAAGTAAGGCGCCACAGAACACTACTTTGAAGATATACCACTTTGTGAGTTCGTACCAAAAACCACTGGATTAAAAGCGGCTAAGTTTCTTTATCTTGAGGCTTCCCTAACAATCCGCCATAAAAAAAGAGGCGCTTGCCTCTTTTTTAAACACCGTTAGAATTTAGCTTTTATCGCCCGATATGCGACTGCCTACCGCCGACGTCTGATTCTTATACTTGGCATTGTCGCGTTTGTTATAAGGACGCTCTGCAGAACCGGACATGGTTTCGAAGTTAATCGCTCCTATGGTCATGCCTGGGCTCAGCGCGATGGGCAATTTGCCACCGTTTAAGAACTCCAAAACAATGCCGCCGCTCCAACCTGGATCAATTCGATGGGCCGTTACGTGCACCATCAGCCCCAAACGCGCCAAAGAAGAACGCCCATCTAGCCAGCCAACCAAATTGTCAGGCAAGGTCACCGATTCTTTCGTCACGCCCAAAACCAATTCACCAGGATGGATAAAGAATGGCTTACCATCCTCGACCAAAATCTCTTCGCTCATGACCGATTCAATGACTTTATTTAAATCGGCTTTCGAACTACTAAGGTCCAGATAAGGCGCTGGATGACCTTGGAACACACGAAAGGAGTTCCCTAATCGAAGGTCCACGGAGACGCCACTAATTACGCTATTATCTGGGCGAGGGTCTATGGTAATGGCACCTTCATCTAAGGCTTTAATGATATCTCGGTCACACAAACGCATTTCTATTCCTTAATCGTCACTCATGCCAATAGTCGGCATTGCAAACTGGTTATCTTGTTGGGACGCAAGAGTAGCACCAAGCTTACGCGCAATCGACTGATAAATGCCGGCCGCTTCGCTTTCTGGCTCACTCACTACAACTGGATTGCCCGCGTCACTGTGCTGACGAATCGCCAAACTCAGCGGCAATTTGCCCAATACATCAACGTTATATTCTTTTGCTAAGCTGGTGCCGCCTTCGTCACCAAAGATGGCTTCATGGTGTCCACAGTTCGAACAAATGTGCGTCGACATGTTTTCCACCACGCCCAACACAGGGATTTTCACCTTATTAAACATCTCAATGCCACGACGCGCATCCAACAAAGCAATGTCTTGCGGCGTGGTGACAATAACAGAACCCGCCACCGGCACCTTCTGCGATAAGGTCAGTTGAATGTCCCCTGTGCCCGGCGGCATATCGATGAATAAATAATCCAAATCGTTCCAGTCGGTTTGCGTCAAAATCTGCATTAAGGCGCCCGTCACCATAGGCCCACGCCAAGCAACCGGTGTGTCTTTAGTGGTTAAAAACGCCATCGACATGACTTGCACGCCGTGCGCCATAGGTGGAATAAAGATCTTTTCATCTCGAACTTCTGGACGGGTGCCGTCCGCAAAGCCCATCATCATGCCTTGGCTTGGCCCATAAATGTCCGCATCCAGAATGCCCACGCGTGCGCCTTCTTTCGCCATCGCCAATGCCAGATTGACCGTAGTAGTGGATTTACCCACTCCGCCTTTGCCTGACGCCACCGCGATGATGTTTTTCACCCCAGTAAGCCCAGGAATATTTCCTTGCGTTGCCTGACTTACTACCTGATGCTCAAGTTCCACAATCAGCTCACGAGGGTCCGCCAATAAAGTGCGAATACGCTCGGTTAATGCTGCTTTTTCTGTCTGGGCTGGGTAACCCAAGCTTAGGGTAAGATGTAAGCGCGTCGAGTCCCCTACTACTTGCCAGACAGCGCCATACGCTTGACCGCTGTTCTGATCGATTAGTGTTTCTAATTGAGCCTGTATTTGGGCATCGGTTTGCATACTTCTCTCCAACAAAGCGGCGGCGTTATCTATAAACAGTCCAATCACTGAGCATAAACAGACACGACCGGCTTTTTAATAAGTCGTTGTGACGAAAATTTTTAGAATATGTGCCAAGTGTGGGGGCAAAATGCAGAAAAGCAAGTCAAGCTATTGCACACCACTGAAGGGCTCTTATAATTACGCGATCTATTTCGTTATCAATGGTTAGGCTCTTTTAGCGTTCTTCGACTTAGTCCTTACATCGCGATATATCCAGCGATGCCTTCCTATTGATAGAATACTCGACCTTTTACTCCAGCAGGCTTATCACTAATGGCACAAACGCAACGCAAAATTTTAGTTACCAGCGCCCTTCCGTATGCAAATGGACCTATCCATTTAGGGCATATGCTGGAACACATCCAAACCGATATCTGGGTGCGTTTTCAGAAACTTCGCGGCCACCTTTGTACCGCTGTTTGTGCCGATGACGCACACGGCACCGCCATCATGATAAAAGCGGACCAACAAGGCATCACGTCAGAAGAGTTGATCGATGGTGTGCGCAAAGCCCACACCGCGGATTTTAACGATTTCTTGATTGGCTATGATAACTACTACTCGACTCACTCAGAAGAAAACCGTGAGATCTCCAATCGTATCTATAAGCTACTACGCGACAACGGTAAAATTGCCGTGCGTTCTATCGTGCAAGCGTACGACCCTGAAAAAGAGATGTTCCTAGCGGATCGTTTTATCAAGGGCACCTGCCCGAAATGTAAAGCGGAAGATCAGTACGGCGACAATTGTGAGGTCTGTTCTGCGACTTACACGCCAATGGAAATGATCGACCCACGCTCGGTTTACTCTGGCGCGACCCCTATTGAAAAAGAATCTGAGCATTACTTCTTTAAATTGCCAGACTTCCAAGACTTCCTAGCCAAATGGACTCGCAGCGGCACACTACAAGATCAAGTCGCTAATAAATTGGCTGAATGGCTAGAATCTGGTTTGAAAGAATGGGACATCAGTCGTGATGCGCCTTACTTCGGTTTTGAAATCCCAGACGCGCCAGGCAAATACTTCTACGTTTGGCTGGACGCCCCAATCGGCTACATGGCGAGTTTTAAAAATCTATGTGACCGCACCGAAGGTCTAAACTTCGACGATTACTGGGCGAAAAACTCCGACGCAGAGCTGTACCACTTTATCGGCAAAGACATCATCAATTTCCACGCCTTATTCTGGCCGGCAATATTGGAATGTTCAGGTTACCGCACACCAACAGGGGTCAATGCCCACGGTTATGTGACGGTCGATGGCACCAAGATGTCTAAATCCCGTGGTACCTTTATCATGGCGCGCACTTACTTAAACCATTTAGACCCGCAATACTTGCGTTACTACTTCGCCGCGAAGTTAAACTCAAGCGTCGATGACATCGATCTAAACCTGCAAGACTTCGTACAACGCGTGAACTCAGACGTGGTCGGCAAGGTGGTTAACATTGCCAGCCGTACCGCCAGCTTTATTAATAAGAAGTTCGATGGACAGCTTGCTAGCCAAATCAGCGAAGCGGAAATGATTCAGTCCTTCATTGACGCAGGTGATGTGATTGCTGAGCACTTTGAAGCTCGTGAATACGGCAAGGCCGTGCGTGAAATCATGCGCTTAGCCGACGTTGCGAACACCTATATTGCCGACCAAGCACCTTGGGTATTAGCGAAAGACGAAGCCACGCTGCCAAAAGTACAAGAAGTCTGTACTGTCGCCCTGAATCTATTCAGCATTCTAGCGACCTACCTGAAACCCGTTTTACCAAACATGGTTGCAGACGCAGAAACCTTCCTTGGCAAAACGCTAACATGGGAAAATCGCAGCGAATTATTATTCGACCGCACCGTTAATACGTTTAAACCATTGATGGGGCGCATCGAACAGAAACAAATCGATGCCATGATCGAAGAAGGCAAAGAGGCCGCAGCAGAAGCCGCTAAAGCCAATGAGCCAGCCGCGGCGGTGACGGAAGAGACAGAACTAAGCAAAGAGCCAATCGAAGCGGAAATCCATTTTGATGACTTTGCTAAAGTGGATCTTCGCATCGCGCTGATCGCCAAAGCCGAGCATGTTGAAAAAGCCAATAAGCTCTTGAAACTGACGTTAGACCTTGGCGGTGAAACCCGCACCGTATTCTCTGGCATTAAGTCCGCTTACAAGCCAGAAGACCTTGAGGGCAAATTAACCGTGATGGTCGCGAACCTAGCGCCGCGCAAAATGAAATTTGGCTTATCGGAAGGCATGGTTCTCGCTGCAGGACCTGGCAAAGACGAAATCTACTTGCTTGAGCCACACGCCGGAGCAAAACCTGGCCAACGTGTGATGTAAACACTTTTTATTAAAAGCCCGACAACTGGCTCTAAATAAGTAAAGCCAGTTGTCTCTTTTAGTATCATAAAGTGAGCTTATATAATCATAGCTTATTATCTATATTCTAAATTACACTAACCGAAGTGGCTATTTAGTCTTGTTAGTTATAAGCAGCTTGGTATAGTTACCGTCGCGCATGATACTCAATGAGTGCGCGTCAACTTCTGTGAATTCATCGATTATATTTTGGACGTGAGATGACTGATTATCTCTTGATACTGGTCAGCACCATACTGGTTAACAACTTCGTATTGGTACAATTTTTAGGCCTCTGCCCCTTTATGGGCGTCTCTAGCAAACTAGAAACATCGATCGGCATGGCCTTAGCCACCACCTTTGTATTAACGCTTTCTAGCCTTTGTAGTTATCTCACTTACACCTATATTCTGCAGCCATTTGGCTTAGAATATTTGAAAACCATCTCTTTCATTTTGGTGATTGCTGTGGTGGTTCAATTTACCGAAATGGTGGTGCATAAAACCAGCCCTATTCTGTATCGCGTGCTGGGGATTTTCTTGCCCTTGATCACGACAAACTGTGCGGTTCTCGGTGTTGCCTTGCAAAATACCAGCAAGCAAAATGGCTTTGTAGAGTCCATCTTATATGGCTTTGGCGCCGCCGTAGGCTTCTCTTTTGTGTTGATCCTATTCTCCGCCATGCGTGAGCGTATTAATGTCGCTGACGTACCAGGCATATTCAAAGGCTCAGCCATAGGTATGATTACCGCTGGCCTGATGGCGTTAGCCTTCATGGGCTTTACTGGCCTAGTGCAAATTTAGGAGCCATTATGCTGACTGTCTTAGTTGCTGTCGGGATCTTATTGGTCCTATCGTTAATCTTCGGTGCCATCCTAGGTTACGCCAATGTGCGTTTCCACGTGGAAGGCGACCCTATCGTGGACCAAATCGACGCCATCTTGCCGCAAACCCAGTGCGGCCAATGTGGTCATCCGGGCTGTCGTCCATATGCTGAAGCCATTTCCAATGGTGAAGCCATCAACCATTGCCCGCCTGGTGGCCAAGCGACTATTCAAGCGCTGGCGGACTTATTGGATGTCGAAGCGATTCCTCTGGATGGCGACCACGGCACCGAAACCGCGAAACGCGTTGCTGTCATCCGCGAAGACGAATGCATTGGCTGCACAAAGTGCATTCAAGCGTGTCCTGTCGACGCCATTCTAGGTGCCGCAAAACAGATGCATACCGTGATTGCTGACGAATGCACTGGCTGTGACTTATGTGTAGAACCTTGCCCTGTAGATTGTATTGATATGGTAGAAGTAGGCGTTACCTCAAGAACATGGTCTTGGGAAAAACCCCAAGGCATTGCCGCGCAACCTGGTAGCATCATTGCGACTGACCGCCAAGCGGAGGTCGTGCACTAATGCAAACTGCGAGCGTCTTTTCCTTTCATGGTGGCATTCACCCACCGGAAAACAAAACACAATCATTGCGACTGCCTCTTGGCCGCCCGAGCCTACCAACAGAACTGGTCTTGCCGCTTGGGCAACACATTGGCCAAAGCTCACGTCCATTGGTCAATATTGGCGACAAGGTACTTAAAGGCCAAACCATTGCCATTAACAATGGCTTTTTGAGCAGTTTTTTACACGCCCCTACTTCTGGCACGATCAAGGCAATCGAAGAACGCCCTATCGCACACCCTTCAGGTTTGAGCGACGTTTGCATTGTCATCGCCCCAGACGGCGAAGAAAAATGGAGCACTCTCACCCCACTGCAAGATTGGAACACCCTAAGCAAAACCGATGTGTTAGCCTATTTAGCAGAAATGGGCATTGTTGGCATGGGTGGCGCGGGCTTCCCAACCCAAGTGAAATTACAAGGTGCCCATAAGCACCCACTCACTCACTTTATTATCAATGCGGCAGAATGCGAACCTTACATCACTGCCGATGACATGCTGATCCGCGAGAAAACCATCGAGCTAGTGCTCGGCATTGAAGCGCTGCAACACCTTGTTGAAGCGGAACAAGTTATTATTGGCATTGAAGACAACAAACCCACTGCCATTGCAGCCTTAAACAAGGTATTAAGCGATCGCCTTAGCAACATTAAAGTCGCGGTTGTGCCAACCAAATACCCTTCTGGCGGTGAAAAACAGCTTATTCAACTGCTCACAGGCAAAGAAGTACCAAGCGGCCAATACCCTGCAGACATTGGCATATTGTGCCAAAACGTCGGCACCTGTGTCGCTGTACACGATGCGATTCACCTAGGCCAGCCGTTGATTTCTCGTTTCACCACACTCACCGGTGACGCGCTAAAAGCACCACAAAACGTTGAAGTGTTACTTGGCACCCCCATTCAGCATCTTTTGAATTACGCCGAAAACGACAGCAAAAAACTCAAACGACTGGTTATGGGCGGCCCTATGATGGGGTTCACCCTTGACTCGGCCAACGTGCCCATTGTTAAAACCAGTAACTGTGTGTTGGCGGCCAGCAAAAAAGAGTTACCACAACCTGCTCCAGAGCAAGCCTGCATTCGCTGCGGCATGTGTGAACAAGCGTGCCCCGCTAGCCTATTGCCTCAGCAATTACTTTGGTTCAGCAAAAGCCAAGAGCTTGAAAAAGCAGAACACTATAATCTGTTCGACTGCATTGAATGTGGCGCTTGTTCCTATGTTTGCCCAAGCAGCATCCCACTGGTTCAGTACTATCGCCATACTAAGAGCAGCATCCGCGAAGCTCGTGAAGCAGCGGTGAAATCCGACTTAGCGAAGCAACGTTTTGAAGCTCGCAAAGCTCGCCAAGATGCCGAAGCCGCAGAAAAAGAAGCGAAGCGTCTGGCTCGTCAAAAAGCCTCTGCCAGCAAATCGTCTGAGACGAAAAAAGTCGCCCCTAAAGCCGCGCCTGCTGCTGCCGCAACAACAGCCACCCCGGCTGGAGACGACAGCAAGAAGCTGAAGATTGACCTAGCGATCGCCAAAACCAAGCTGAAGAAACTGCAAAAGCAGCTCCTTGAAGCACAAGAAAACGAACACACAGAAGAAATTAACACCCTGCAACTGCAAACCAGCGCGCAAGAAAAAGCCGTTGCCTTGCTAGAAGAGCAATTGGCTAACGCGGTCGCATCGGCACCAGCGCCTACGCCTAAAGCCCCTGCCAGCGACGAACTTAAAAAGGCCAAGGTGGATGTTGCACTGAGCGGCACCAAACTGAAGAAGGCTCAAAAACAACTGGCCGAATCGCCAGATGACGCCGAGTTACAAGCCAAGGTTGCAGGCTTTGAGAAAGAACTGGCCGACGCACAAGCTCGACTCAGCAAACTGTCTGCCGACGCGCCAGCCAGCAGCACAGCTGCAACCAGTGCTGCGCCAAAAGCCGCCGTCAGCGATGAACTGAAAAAAGCCAAAGTAGACGTCGCGCTATTGGGTGTGAAGCTGAAGAAAACACAAAAACAACTGGCTGAATCGCCAGATGACGCCGAGTTACAAGCCAAGGTTGCAGGCTTTGAAAAAGAGCTGAACGACGCGCAAGCACGCTTAGCGACGCTGACCGACCAAGCACCAGCGGCACAACCTGCTGCGGCCAATGCCGGTGACGAGCTTAAAAAACTCAAAATCGACACCGCCATCGCCAAAGCGGCGGTGAAAAAAGTGGAAAAAGCGCTGAAAAAAGCCGAGGACTTAAACTCCCCAGAACTGAACACCATTCGTCAGCAGCTTAAAGACGCACAACAACGCGCAGACGACCTTGAAAAAGCCTTGGCCAATCCAAATACCACGGCGCCCTCTGCGACACCAACGGCCTCCAGTGCACCAGCACCAAGCCAGCAGGCGAATGCAGACAAGCAACGTAAAATTGATCTGGCAATCGCCAAAGCGGCGGTGAAAAAAGCCGAAAAAGGCATCTTAGTTCTGCAAGAGCAGGGCCAGGACCAAGCTCAAATTGAGGCTTCAGGCTTACCTGACAAACTGAGTGTAGCACGTGCTAAGTTGGCCGATTTAGAAGCCAAGGGTGAGTCACCTGCCGCCACGCCAAACAACGCAGAATCCACTACGGCTGCGCCGGATGAGGCCGCCCTTAAAGCGGAACAAATCAAAAAACAAAAGATTGCGGCGGCATTGGCAAAAGCGCAAATCAACAAGTTGACCAAACGCTTAGCCGACTCACCACAAGACGCTGACAGCATTCAACTTGAAATCACCGCTGCCAAGCAAAAGCAACAAGACGCCGAAGCCCAATTGACTCAATTACAATTGGCTCAGGTCACTCCTTCGCAAGATAACACGCAAGAGAATCGTTAGATGGCATTATTGAGGGTTACATCCCCACACACACAACGCGCAGGGCGACGCACTTCTTGGGTCATGTTGATGGTGATACTCGCGACTGTCCCTGGGATCGCCGCGCAAACCTGGCTATTTGGCTGGGGCACCATTATCAATATCGTGATTGCCGGCATCGCCGCTTTATTGTCCGAAGCTTTGATTTTATCAGTGCGCCGACGCGCCGTGGCCTTTTTCCTTAAGGATTACAGCGCCCTATTAACCGCGGTGTTACTCGGCATTGCACTGCCTCCTACAGTGGCATGGTGGGTGACAGTAACCGCCGTCGCTTTTGCGATTATTTTTGCCAAGCAACTGTATGGCGGTTTGGGCAACAACCCTTTCAATCCGGCCATGGTAGGTTACGCCATTGTACTGGTGTCCTTTCCTGTGCCAATGACCCAATGGGTCGGGGCTCACGAGTTGCTCGCATCTGGCGCCATTCCGACCTTTACTCAAAGCCTACAGGCTATTTTTCAGCACTTGCCGAACATTGATAGCTACACAATGGCAACGCCACTTGATGGCTTTAAGCACAAGAATGAACTCAGCAGTGCCGCGGCATTTAACACCATAGATGCGTTGCAAACCGCAAGCTTAAACAGCTGGCTATGGATCAATGGCGCTTACCTGTTGGGTGGCCTTATGCTGCTGTGGCTACGCGTTATTACGTGGCACACTCCGGTCGCATTATTAGCCGCCTTAGCGGCGATTGCGGGCGCTTTTTACCTTATCGACCCAAGCCATGCGGCAACCCCATTGTTCCACCTAACCACAGGTGCGGCCATGTTTGGTGCCTTCTTTATCGCCACGGACCCTGTGTCTTCTTGTACCAGTAACCGCGGAAAATTGGTTTATGGCGCCGGTATAGGCATTCTTATTTATATCATTCGCACTTGGGGTGGTTACCCTGACGGCGTTGCTTTTGGTGTCTTATTAATGAACTTCGCAGCCCCTTTGATCGACTATTACACGCAACCACGGACTTATGGCCATCAAAAAGCCAAAAAAGGCCTAAAAATCGGGGAGGACAACTAATGGATTTACTTGCCTCCATTCGCCGTAACAGTCTTGGTCTAGGTATTTTTGCGGTGCTGACCGCTGGGCTTATTGCCACCATCCATTTGGTCACTGAGCAAACCATTAAAGACAATGTGATTGCCGCTCAAGTGGCTGCGTTTAATGAGATCCTACCACCGGATCTGTATGACAATGACCTAACCCAATCCACGGCCATGATTCCGGCCGATCCATTATTGGGCAGTGTTGAGCCTTCTAAGATTTACATCGCTCGAAAAGACGGCCAAGTCAGCGCCATTATCTTCGATACGATAGCCCCAGGCGGTTACAATGGCAGCTTAGGCTTATTAGTCGCGATTGATAAAAACGGCGTTGTAACCGGCACCCGAGTCATTAGCCAGCAAGAAACCCCAGGGTTAGGCGACAAAGTCGACTTGAAAAAATCCAAATGGATTTTAGAATTCAACAACCGCTCAATTGGCAACCCTGATTTGGCTGGTTGGAATGTCAAAAAAGACGGTGGCGTTTTTGATCAATTCACAGGGGCAACCATCACGCCTCGCGCCGTGGTTAAAGGTGTACGACACACGCTTATTTACTTTAACAAACACAAAGACTCGCTGTTAGCGCGTTAGGATATTGTCATGAGTGCAGAAGATACATTAACGAGTGAAACCACGCAGGACACCCCTCCTAGCGCCAATTATTCTGAAATCATTTACAACGGGCTGTGGAAGAACAACCCCGCTTTAGTACAGCTACTCGGCCTTTGCCCTATGCTGGCGGTCACCAGTACTGTGGTCAATGCTCTAGGCCTTGGCTTAGCGACCATGGTGGTTTTGATCGGTTCTAATGTCGCGGTTTCTTTGATTCGAAACTACGTAGCGGACGCAGTACGCTTACCAGCGTTTGTGATGATCATTGCCTCATTTACCACCTGTATTGAATTAATCATGCAGGCTTACACTTATGAGCTGTATCAAATCTTAGGGATTTTCATCCCTCTGATCGTCACCAACTGTGCCATTCTTGGTCGTGCAGACGCCTTTGCGAGCCGCAACCCTGTGCTGCCTTCCGCGCTCGATGGCATGATGATGGGGCTTGGCTTTACCTTTATTCTTGTGGTGCTTGGCGGCATGCGAGAACTAATCGGACAAGGCACCCTATTCTCTGACATGCAATTACTGTTTGGCGACATGGCTCTACATTGGAAAATAGTGGTATTTAGTGATTACCCCAATGTGTTGTTTGCTATGCTACCGCCTGGTGCCTTTATTGGTCTTGGCATTCTTATCGCCTTTAAAAACTACATGGATGAGCGCGAGAAGAAACGTTTAGCGGCGCAAAAAGCCCAACAGGGACCAGCAGAATCCAAACGTGTTCGAGTGACAGGTCAAACGGCCTCTTAATACGAGATTGAACGCATATATTTTATAACGACAGAGGCGAACCGTGAACAAAGAGAAACGCTACGAGATATTTTCTCGCCTACGGGCAGAAAACCCACATCCCGTGACGGAGCTGGAATACAGTTCGCCTTTTGAACTCTTAATTGCCGTGTTGTTTTCAGCACAAGCGACCGACGTGAGTGTGAACAAAGCCACCCGTAAGCTTTTTCCAGTGGCAAACACCCCAGAAGCCATGCTGGCGCTTGGGGTAGAGGGTTTAAAAAGCTACATCAAAACCATAGGCCTGTTTAACGCTAAGGCCGAAAATGCGATCAAAACCTGCCGCATCTTGGTCGAGCAGCACAACAGTGTCGTCCCCGACACACGAGAAGCCTTAGAAGCCCTACCTGGCGTTGGCCGCAAAACCGCGAACGTGGTACTCAACACCGCTTTTCGACAAATCGCCATGGCCGTAGACACGCATATTTTTCGCTTTAGCAATCGCACCAAGGTTGCCCCCGGAAAAAACGTATTAGAAGTTGAGCAGAAACTGCTGAAATTTGTGCCTAAGGAATTTCTACTCGACGCTCATCACTGGATGATTCTTCACGGCCGTTATATTTGCGTGGCCAGAAAACCGAAATGCAACGCCTGCATTATCGAAGACCTATGCGAATTCAAAGAAAAAACCTCGGACTAGCAGCCTTAATCTTTGATTACTTTAGTTAACTAAACGCTAAAGTATGATTAATGAACATCAAATTTATTAAAACTTTCCTTAGCGGCATTCTCTTCTTATTGATCTGTTATTTACCCAATTAAGAGAGGATTGCCATGAGCCATATCGCGAAAACCCGACTCACCCAAGCTCAGCTTGATGCCCATTGGATGGCCTACTCAGGCAATCGTCAATTTAAAGCAGACCCTCGACTCATCGTCTCGGCCGAAGGCAGATATTATACTGACCTAGACGGCCGCAAAATTTTTGACGGGCTATCAGGGTTATGGACATGCGGTTTAGGTCATAGCGTTCCTGCCATCAATGAAGCCGTCGCCAATCAAGTCAAAACTCTGGATTACTCACCCGCGTTTCAATACGGCCATGAAAAGTCGTTTGAGCTGGCTGAAAAGATCACTCAATTTATGCCAAAAGGTCTGAATCGAGTCTTCTTCACAGGCTCAGGCTCAGAATCTGTGGACACCGCCCTCAAGATTGCTCGTGCTTATTGGCGTAAAAAAGGCAAAGGCACCAAGGTGAAATTCATCGGCCGCGCCAAAGGCTATCATGGCGCCAGCGTTTCTGGTTTTAGTGTAGGTGGCATCCCTGCCAACCGCACTCTGTATGGACAAGGCTTGGAATCCTATCACTTGCCACACACCCAAGTCCCTGGCACTGAATTCACCAAAGGCATGGCAGAGCAAGGCAAAGAGCGCGCCGAAGACCTTATTAACCTAATCACCATGCACGATGCTTCGAATATCGCGGCGGTAATAGTAGAACCTATGTCAGGCTCAGCGGGCGTGATTGTACCGCCTCAAGGCTACTTACAGCGATTGCGTGAAATTTGTGACCAGCACGACATCCTCTTGATTTTTGACGAAGTGATCACCGGCTTTGGCCGCATGGGCGCAAAAACCGGAGCGGAAGCCTTTAACGTCACTCCCGACGTGATTACGCTCGCCAAACAAGTCACCAACGGCGTTATTCCAATGGGGGCGGCGGTCTTTAGGCAAGAAATCTACGACACCTTCATGGACAATGGCGGCGCCGACTATATGCTAGAAGTGCCTCACGGCTACACCTATTCAGCTCACCCTATTGCCTGTGCTGCTGGCTTGGCCTCACTTGAAGAAATCCAACAGCAAAACCTGATTGAACGCGTCAAAGAAATGAGCCCGACGTGGGAAGAGTGTGTGCACCAGCTAAAAGACGCTAGCCCGATTATTACCGACATTCGTAACTATGGTTTCGCGGCTGGCATCACCATAGCAGCTGTCGATAATGAACCCGCTAAGCGCCCTTTCCAAATCGCCATGTCCATGTGGGATAAAGGCTATTATGTTCGTTACGGGGCCGACACCATTCAACTGGCGCCACCTTTCACGACGGATAAATCGGAAATGGACAGTTTGATTAACGCCCTAGGTGACTCTCTCAAAGAGCAACACTAACCTCTCAATAGAGCGCTTTATTGATGACCTATCACATCAATGAAGCGTTCTCACTTAATTCTCTGCCCTCTTCACATAAAGACACCGTACAAAAAGCCGACTTTTATCAATTTTTCTAGCATACTCCCTGTTTGAAACGCTTGTTTTCTCTATAATAGCCCGCACTGAATCGTTCATTTGGCGCTATCTGAAATGGATAAGAGACAACAATGAAAACACTCGCTTACGTTCGCTGCTTTTGGTCTGGTACTCTGTATTTAACCAATGGCTTAGCCATGCCCATTCATTGCACACATATTTCAGCACAGACTATTGAAGTGGAAGCACCTTCAGGGCTACAAGGCTCTAAGATGGTAAAGTTGGAATTGAATGCAATACACGAAGGAAACACCGCCCTAGTAAAAATCTTAGGGGACCCTATTTTGGACGTGTTCAACGAACACAATAAACACTACATCAAGCTGCAATTTCACTCGATCTCAGAAAAAGACCTCAGCTTTATCAAAACGTTCGTGGCAGCGCACGAATAGGACAAGACAATGTGATTACCCAGGACAACGGGTAATCACATTTCACTCAGTCATAGCGCATCATGCACAGTGGCTCATGCACAGTGGCTCATGCACAGTGACTGGGCGAGTCATTGAACAGCAAAAATTACTTTTCTACTTTTTCGTCTGCGACTTTATCTTCGGCTTTTTTCACGCGGATTTTGTTGCCGTCTAGGTCGATGCCATTAAGCGCTTTAATCGCCACTTTTACTTCGCCTACTTTTGGCATTTCAATAAACGCAAAACCTTTCGATTCGCCCGTTTCTTTGTCCATCACCAAGGTACAAGATTGCAAGGTACCGTGGGCAGAAAATAGTTTATGCAGTTCTTCTTCTGTGGTGTTACGCGCTAGGTTTCGTACTAAAATTTTCATAGGTTTCTCATCTTTATGTAATCTGTCTTTCAATGACGCAAGGTTAACACGCCAGAGAGAAGAGCGAGCAATAAAAAAGGCACGAGAAGGGCTTCCCATGCCTTTTTCTTATTCTTAAAACACCTGAATTAAGAAAGTGTTGTTTCAAATAACGTCAGTAGGCGGTCGCTGTCTACTTCCATGCAGACTTGCGTCATTGGCACATCGTTCCAATGCGGTTCTGGAAACGTCATCCCTTGTGGCGCAAAAATAGTTTGGCCAATACCAATGCCTTCACACGCCACTCGCACGGCCCCTAATTCAACCCCAAAAATGCTTGGGTCCATAGCGTAAGCGATGGTTGAAGCATCGTGGAAATAACAGCCATTCATATCAAAACGGCTGCTGTAGAAATTAATGTAATGCTGAGCACAATCGTAAAGGAACCCCCCTTCTTCTGGGTTCGCCTGTTTAATACGCTCTAACACAGTGTTATCAAGCAACACTTGGTGCGTGACATCAAGGCCTATCATGGTCACTTGCCAAGCCGCGGTAAAGACAGCGTCTGCGGCGTGTGGGTCATTCATAATATTGGCTTCAGCAACGGGGGACACATTGCCGTATTCAATGGCAGTGCCGCCCATTAGAATCACTTCGTCGACAAGATTCGCCACTTCTGGATCAAGCTCTAGCGCTTTGGCAAGGTTACCCAACGGCCCCAAGGCAATAATGGTCACTTCACCTGGGTAGGCTCGTACCGTATCGACAATAAACTGAGCCGCGCTTTTATCAATCGCTTTGCCCTTTGGCGCAGGCCAATTAATGTTACCAAAGCCATCTGCACCATGAACGAAGTCTGGGTGTGGGCGTGGCGCAATCGTAAACGGAACGGCAACGCCTTGTGCAACGGGCACATCAACTTTCGCAATTTCGGTCAAGGTAATGGCATTTTGTGTCGCCAATTCAACCGGCACATTACCAAAGGTTGTGGTCAACCCCAGCACATCTAATTGTGGTGCTTGAAAGGCAAAAAAGATCGCCATAGCATCATCAATGCCGGGATCTGTATCAATAATAATTTTACGAGCCATATTCGACTTCCTCTTTATAAACTAAGCCTGTTTGGCTAAAAATTCTGTAACGTCGGCACTGCTTGGAATGGCGGATGCCGCACCCATTTTGGTCACACAAAGCGCAGAGGCCGCACAGGCACGCTTTAGTGCGACTGTCATGTCTTCGTTATTCATTAATGAAGACAAGCAATAACCAATAAAGGTATCCCCTGCCGCCGTGGTGTCTACCGCTTCCACCGAAAAGGCCTCGACAAAAAGGCTCTCCATTCGCTGACCCGCTTCTTGCTTTGGAAAATACCGCACTCCCGCTTTGCCCAAGGTCATCAATACGGATAAGTCTGGGTAGGCTGTGGGCAGGGTTTGGCTTGCGGTTTCAATATCACAGACGCCAAGAAGGTCCATGGCTTCCACTTCATTCACAATCAGTAGATCAACCGATGGCAATACTTTTTTGGTCAATTCTGCGTCCATTGGCGCTGGGTTAAACGCCACTTTTAGTCCATGAGCCTGCGCTTGCTTCATGGTGTATTCGATTTGATTGGTTTCGTTTTGCAACAACACCCAATCTCCAGCGTTGGCTTGGGTTAGCACGTCATCAACCTGCTCTGACGTCAATGCGTGGTTAGCACCTTGAAACAGTATGATGGCGTTTTCTGCTTCTGCATTTAACTGAATAATGGCGTGGCCGGTAGGAACATCCAGTGTCGCAATGAGCTTGGTGTCCACACCCAAGACAGACAATTGATCCAATACCGCTTGATCACTGTGATGTATCGCCCCTACGTGCTTTACCTCTGCTCCTGCTTTGGCCAAAGCGACGGATTGGTTCGCACCTTTTCCACCCAATAAACACTGATAGCTTTTCGATGCCATGGTTTCACCAGGACGCACGAAATGATCCACCTGATAAAGGTGATCTAAATTAATCGAACCAAAGTTATAAATTGTCATAATTACTCTTCTTTTAAGATAACGCCCACACCCCATACTTAGCGGCGACAACGCACTCAAGAATACACTCGCTATCGATGCAGAATGAAAACGACAGCATGAAAAACCAATCGTTAATCAAAACATTTTTTTTCGTTTATTCAAATAGAAAAATATCTGACCGATTGTAAAAACTTCGATGAAAAGATAAAAAAAACGCCTCATCTGGTTAAAAATGAGGCGTTTTTTAGAAAAAGGACGCTGTTACTTTTTATCTAAAAAGCCACGGCCTTTTTGAGCGGCAATGCGCATGCGCAAAGCATTCAATTTGATGAAGCCTGCTGCGTCTTTTTGATCGTAAGCACCCGCATCGTCTTCGAAAGTCGCAATAGAGCTATCGAACAAGCTGTTTGGAGATTGACGACCAACCACTGTAATGTTGCCTTTGTAAAGCTTAAGACGAACAGTACCGCTAACGTGCTCTTGTGATGTATCGATCAAGGCTTGCATCATACGACGCTCTTCTGACCACCAAAAACCGTTGTAGATGATTTTTGCGTAACGCGGCATCATCTCATCTTTCAAATGCATCGCTTCACGATCCAAGGTGATAGATTCAATCGCGCGATGCGCCTTCATCATGATGGTGCCGCCAGGTGTTTCGTAACAACCACGCGCTTTCATACCAACAAAACGGTTTTCTACGATATCAACACGGCCAATACCATTCGCGCCACCAATCTTGTTCAATGTTTCCAAGATAGTCGCTGGTGACATGGCTTCACCGTTAATAGAAACTGGGTCGCCTTTTTCGTAACCGATTTCGATGTATGTCGCTTCGTTTGGCGCGTCTTCTGGAGACACAGACCAACGCCACATGTCGTCTTCTGGCTCAGTCCACGGATCTTCTAACTGGTCACCTTCAAAAGAGATGTGCAGTAAGTTGGCATCCATAGAGTAAGGTGATTTTTTCTTCTTAGTTGAGAAATCAACTGGGATTTTGTGTTTTTCACAGTACGCCATCAAGGTTTCACGGGACGTAAGATCCCATTCACGCCAAGGAGCGATCACTTTAACGCCTGGTTTTAGCGCGTAAGCACCCAACTCAAAACGTACTTGGTCGTTACCTTTACCGGTTGCGCCGTGTGAAATGGCATCAGCACCGGTTTCGTTTGCGATTTCGATCAAACGTTTCGCAATCAAAGGACGAGCGATAGACGTACCTAGTAGGTATTCGCCTTCATAAATAGTGTTAGCGCGGAACATTGGGAATACGAAGTCGCGGACAAACTCTTCGCGTAAATCTTCGATGTAGATTTCCTTAATACCCAACGCTTGAGCTTTCGCGCGAGCTGGTTCAACTTCTTCACCCTGACCCAAATCAGCGGTAAAGGTAACCACTTCACAATTATACTCTTCTTGAAGCCACTTCACGATTACGGAAGTATCCAGGCCGCCAGAATAGGCAAGCACTACCTTCTTCACGTCAGACATTATCTCTATTCTCCTCAACGAGATCGCGCTCCCACACCAATACTTTAAACCCAGTACATGGCGGCGCAAATAAATTAAAAAAAGGGGCGTTTAGTTTAAGATTTCGCCCCTTTCATAGCAAGCAAAAAGCCCCTAACCATGAGGATAATTGCATGATTACAGGGGCTTTCTGGTATTTATACGGATTGTGGCTAGCGTCAAGCCTTGCTCTTAGCTGTCATTGATTTTTTCTAAACGAATTGTGACACGTCGATTTCGGTCCCGACCTTTAGCCGAATTGTTGCTTACTGCAGGATAACGATCCCCATGATAACGTGAAATGATCTTATCCACGGGCACGCCTTTTTTCAGCAAATAGGCGGTGACCTTTTCGGCTCTTTCCTTGGACAGCTCACGGTTATCACGACGCGATCCTATATTATCCGAGTGACCGTCAATATAAATGTATTGCACTGTTGGGTCATTGGACACATACAGCGCCACCAAATCTAAACGTCGCTTTGTACCCTCGGTTAAGTCCGCATGACCAATCGGAAACAAGGCCGCCGTTCGCGCAATTTGATCATAATTCACCGGCAACAAGGACGACAAACAACGGCGAAATTCATTATAAGCAGGCGCAAAATTAATATTCGATAAACTCACCTCAACGGTTTCCCGTCGATTTTCCCAAGCAGTACCAGCCACCGCAGGCTGTCGCCCTCGATCCAAGCTGGTGAGCATTTTTTCTGCAACGCGTCCTCCGACTTCCACCGTTAGACCATAACCTGGGTAAGGCAATATATCGAGCGTCTCTGGCTTGATACCAGGCGACCAGTTAGGAGCTTGAGAAATAATATAGACCTGACCTGGACCTAGCTTTTCATTTTCTGGCTTGAGCACAAACTTCATCGGCTCACCGGCTTCTTTGATAAAATGCCCTTCCCCATAGTTAGGCACCGGATGCGTCAAACTGCAGGAAAAAATATTCCCTGATAAAAGCCACTTTGAATCCGTTATATCCGACTGGTAATGGGTCAATGCACTCGCCTGACTAACAGGCAAAAGAGTCCCTAAGACAAAAAAACTACGAATTATCAGTTGTTGGGTAATTCCCATTTAGAGATCTCGTTCAAGCATTATCAATTGTGTTATCATCCGATCCTATCTACCTAGTCATTCCTGAGCAAGTGGCAGAATTAAGGACCTTCTTTTGTCAAACCATGAAATCAAAGATCGATTCCGCGGCTTCCTACCGATTGTTATCGACGTAGAAACCGCAGGCTTTAATCAAAAAACCGATGCATTACTAGAAATCGCCGCGAGCATCCTCAGAATGGATGAAAATGGCGACCTTTTTATTCACGAAACCTTGGAGTTTCTGGTCAAACCTTTTGAAGGCGCAAACCTAGAAAAAGCCGCCTTGGATTTTACCGGTATAGACCCATTTGATCCAGAAAGAGCGCACATTGAAGAAAGTGATGCTATCACGCAAATCTTCACTAAAGTACGCAAAGAATTAAAATCGGTTGGTTGTAAACGCGCTATTCTAGTGGGTCACAACGCTGCTTTCGATCATGGCTTTTTAAATGCGGCCATTGAACGTGCGGACATAAAGCGCAACCCATTCCACCCCTTCTCCAGTTTTGACACTGCCAGCCTAGCCGGCTTGGTATTCGGTCAAACCGTGTTGGCAAAAGCCTGTGAAGCGGCGGCGATTCCGTTCAGTAATGCAGAAGCGCATTCAGCAAAATACGACACGGAAAAAACCGCAGAATTATTTTGTGAAATGGTAAATCGCTTGAAACGTTTAGGCGGTTGGCCCCTCGTTGAGCCTGAAATGGAAGAGTCCATGGAGGCGATTTTTAACGCGGGCAAATAACGCAAAATATCTTTTCTTTAAGCGTCAATCGGGATCCTGGCTCAGCCGACCCCGTTTGACGGCTTTACCTCAACAATTTGTTACGTCTAGTCAGTAAAGTGCAAAGCGACTAGCATTAGCAGCCAAAGCAACGTTAGAATAATTTTCAACGTGACGCACAATCATGGGCGATGATATGCAAGGAAAACGAATTTTTTTCATTATTTTAGGCTGGTTTTCGCTCATCACTGGCATCATAGGGATTTTTCTTCCTTTGTTACCCACCACCCCTCTCGTGCTGCTTGCCGCATGGTGCTTTTCAAAATCCTCTGAGCGTTTTCATACTTGGCTGATTGAGCACAAATACTTCGGCCCAATACTTCGTGATTGGCAGTCTTCCGATGGCATCCCCAAACGCACGAGAAACCGAGCCATACTATTTATGTGGCTTGGCATGACAATATCTATCATTATTGTAGGACGGTTCTGGGCAACGCTTTGTTTAATCATTATAGGGTTGGCTGTGAGCATCTATCTGCTGCGTATGCCAACACGACCAGACCCAGAGAAATCCACCTAAAACACAACATAACCGCGGGTAAACAGGCAAAATACTATGAAAAAACCTTGGCGTAATTATCTTATCATTCCAAGCATCAGCCTATTCATTGTTATTTTTGTCACCTGGCTGCTGACGCCAATCATCGGCAAGCACTACCTGGTCAAATACTTTGCAGAACAAGGTGAAGAAGCCAGTGTGTCTAGCCTGTCGGTAGACTTCTTTCCACCTAAGATCACCTTAAAAGAACTTAACGTGATGGCGGGTGAACAACAGACACTGGCCCTGAATAAGCTGTCTGTTGGCATTGAAGTTTTCCCCTTGTTTACCAAAAACATCCATGTCACCGACGCCGACATTGATGGCCTTATCCTCGATATAAAACAACAAAAAGATCAATGGTTTGTGGCCGGTATCGATCTATCTCAATATCAGCAAACAACACCAGAAGAGACAACAGAGAAGGCAAAAGAAGAAGACACCGACAAGGCATCCCCATGGTCAATCAATGTGCCACGTTTTCGCTTTACCAACAGCGCCGTGCATCTAACACGTCAATTAGCTGAGCAAAGCAGCCCAACAAAAGACACACTCACCATTAACAATGTGGCCATTGACGACCTCGCCGGACAAGGGCTTGATTGGCAAGGTAAACTAGAACTCAACGCGTTACTCAATAGCGCGCAGTTTAGACTGAGCAGTCGCTTCGACTACAACCCGAATACTGCGACAGTGGATCTAACACTGGGTAAGAACCGTCTCCCTCTGAAAGACTTTGCGCACTTTGTACCTGCGCCTTATCAGCAAGGCAGCGGTGTGATTTCATTGGACGGAAAACTGGCGCTGTCGATTCTTTCCAACGCCCAATCGTCCTCTTTTTCGTTGCATAAATCGACACTGACTATCCGTGCGGATGACCTTGCACTGCCGCTTCAAGACAAGATGTCCGTCAGCACCAAAAACACGACACTGGACCTTGCTGATGTCTCTGCGACTTACAACACAGACAACGCCATCTCCGCATCGGGGAAGGTAACCCTGTCTAGCCAAGACAGTGCGTTTACTCAAGACGAGAACAGCACAGAATATCAAAGCTTGGATCTAAGCTCCGCACTGACCCTTAAGCGCCAACAAAACATCAACGATCTAAAAAGCCAGCAGACAGACATTCGCCTACAAGGCGTCAACATCCAACAAGATGGCAATCAAGCACAAGTTGGCAAGCTTCAACTCACCCTGGATGACTTGGTTGCTCAAGCCCAAGATGACGCCACAACCCTTCAGTTAACCAGCCATTTGTTAATCAAACTCAGTGATCTCAACGCACAACTACCTGAAGAACAAACCGCCGCGATCAAGAGTGCGTCTTTAGCGCTGCCGTTTGAAATCAACAAAACAGCAGAAGGCATCACCGCCAGCACCCCGAAAAGTGATTTCTCTGTCACGGGCCTATCGCTCGCGTTAACCTCGTTACTGCTCGACAACGACCATACCGGCATTGAGCTGTCGAATCTCAGCGCAAAACAAACATCAGACGAACAGGTGTCTTTAGCGCTCAACAGCAAGGTGTCAAGTAGCGGATTAGCCGCACAACAGGCGGACAATAAGCTGGCATATCAGACGCTCAATTGGAGCAATTCGCTCACTGCGACCCAAAACAAACAAAGCATTGCCATCCAAAACAGCCAATTTGACTTAGCCATTGGCCACCTAGATGTTGCCAAAAAGGACACCATTCACTCGACCTTAGGCAACACGCAACTGACGGCAAAACAGCTTAATATAGACTTAGACGGTGACAAAGCGCCGAACCTAACCGGCACAGGCATCAACCTGCTAAGTAACGCCATGGACAGCCAACTCACCCCTGAAAAGCGCGCGGCAGCGTGGGACAGTGCTAATCTGACTAATTTAGATATCACACAGCAAGGCAATGATTTCGCCGCTACTTTGCAGCAGTTTATTATTAACAACTTGGTGGTCTCTGAGCCTATCAATAAAGGTAAAAAGCAGCCGCCACTGGCAACGTTAAGCCATCTAGAAGTAAACCAAGTCAACGCCAATCAAGATGGCGCTCAGATAAAAAGCGTGCTCACTAAAAATCTAGTCAGTAATGTGCTGATGGACAAAGAACGCCGTATCAGCAACCTAGTCTTTATTGATGCTAACCAGCAAACACCGCCTGATGCCACTGTGCCGAAAACCTCAGCACCAAAAGAAAAAGACGCGAACAACACACTTGAGAAAACGCCTGGCGCAGCCCAAGATCCTGCTTTCAAGGCGCCTTACTACGTGATTCTCGGTGCTTTTGACCTTACGGGCACCTCTAGCGTTCATTTGGAGGACAATGGCGTCAAACCGCCACTAAAGCGCACACTCGAGATCACCAAGTTATCGCTTAGAAACCTCAATACAAAAGACAAAAAACAAGCGACAACACTTGCCCTTGAAGTGAAAAATGGCAAATACACCAAACTCAACGGCGACCTAACAATTTGGCCTCTGGCCGATGAGCTAACCATGCAAAGCGAGTTAACAGTATCCCAAGCCGAATTGCCTCCCTATTCCCCTTATATAGCGAACGTATTGGGGTATCAAATTGATTCTGGGCAACTGAACCTAGATTTGAAGTTGGACTCACAACAAGGCGAGCTAAGTGGTAAGAGCCATCTGGTGTTAAAACAATTTGACCTTGGTGGCACCTACGAAAGCGGCTCCGCCATTAAGGCTGGGGTGATTCCTTTGAACATAGCGGTCGGCGCTCTCAAAGACAGCAATAACAACATCGACCTAGATATTCCTTTATCAGGCAACATTGATAGCCCTTCTTTTGGCTGGAGCGACTTCCTCTTTATACCAGTGAAAAAAGCCTTATTCCAAGCTTCAAGCAGCTACCTGCTGCAAACCTTTGTGCCTTACGCCAACGTCATCACAGTGGCGCAATTCGCCAGTGATCAATTGCTAAAAATACGTGTGAAACCATTGATCTACCAAGCAAAAGAAACCACTATCGAAGACCAACAAGACGTCTTCTTAAAACAATTGGTCGCCCTGCTCAAAGACAAAAAGCAAAGTGAACTGAAGATTTGTGGTATTGCCAGCTATGTGGATCTAGGCCTTGAGCAACCACCAGCAACCATTGACGACCAAGCAAGGCACCAAGCCAACCTTATTGCAGAAGAAAGAGCAAACCACTTAAAGGATTACTTGGTGTCGCAGGATATTGACTCTGCACGCTTGTTTATTTGCTCGCCAGAATTGGACTTCTCGAAAAAAAGCCAACCGCGTATTGAGCTCAACTTCTAACGACAAAAAGCACGCGTTAAAGGCCAATTCATTATAATGAATTGGCCTTTTTTATGATCTAAGCCGTCAACATTCGGTAAAACTCAGCGCCAAATACTAAAACCCTTCGCAGCAAATCTTCACGCTATTGATTTACGCCCATACTCCCTCATACCTTAGTGTATGGCTCGCACGAACAAGACGTCATCTTAATGCGAGTCTGAATACAAGGATTTAAATGCTCGAGCCATCGGCATGGCAGCAAGCTAGACAGACAAAGTTTGACACACATCAAGCGCTTCCTTGGCTCTCTCACGTAATCTAGTAATAAGAAATACATAAGGAGAATATTATGCCGATCGAAAACCACACACTGGTCAATGAATTACCAGAGTTTAAAGAAGACATTCATCACCTTAAAATGACCGATGCGCATTTTAAGAAGCTGTTTGATGAGTACAACTTCATCACGGAAGAAGTTGAAAAAATGGAAAAAGAAATTGTCCTTACTAGCACCGCCGAAGAAGAGGAGTTTAAAAAACGCCGCCTTCAGCTTAAAGACACAATCGTAAATTACCTTAAAACCGTCACCGAACAAAAGACGGCGTCCGCTTAGCGTGCATTATTGTCAGGCAACTG
This sequence comes from Marinomonas sp. NPDC078689, assembly GCF_044542435.1. Taxonomy (NCBI): domain Bacteria; kingdom Pseudomonadati; phylum Pseudomonadota; class Gammaproteobacteria; order Oceanospirillales; family Oceanospirillaceae; genus Marinomonas; species Marinomonas sp. NPDC078689. Next base: position 205,816 of record NZ_JBITUJ010000004.1, read on the forward strand.
ACCAACAAAACGTTCAATGACACACAAGGCAATGATGTTGACCAACACATTGCCTTTTTTGGCCAAAAAAGAAGACATCCGCAAAAAAGTGTAAACTTTCAGAAAAAACTCAATTGAAAATGATTATCAAAAACACTATTATGCGCGTCTTACTTACTTACCCTTGGCCCAGCTATGAATTTGAAAACCACGCTAACGATGATGCAAGCATATGGAGCGCTTGTCTTTTCCGCCGGCGTTATCGCAGACTCTAATGTAGAAGACCACACCACGGATCGGTCAGAACAAGTTGAAGTCACATCCACAACAAACGACTCAGCGCCAATTGAACTAGATGCTCTCGCAGTCAAAGGGCGCGCTCTGTCGCTTTACAAAGAAGACGAATCAACACTAGGCACTCGCACCAGCACGCCCATTGATGAAACCCCGCAATCCATTCAAGTGTTGCCCAAAGAGCTGATCGAAGACCAAGCAGCCAACCAAATTAGTGATCTTTATCGCTCTATCTCAGGCGTCTCCTATAACAATTTTTCAACGGTCACCATGCGTGGCTTTGCCCAAGACGAAGTACTCTACGATGGCATGAAAGGCGACCCTTATAAAGGGTTTTCTATCCCTCAACTGTTCACCATCCAAGAAGTTCAGGTGTTAAAAGGCCCTTCTGGCGCTCTATATGGCGCAGGGGATTCCGGCGGCACAATTAACTACGTGACCAAAAAACCGACTTATGAGCAGAAAAATACACTCGAGGTGAGCGCTGGTAACAAAGACTTCTTAAGCGGCAGCGTTGAGTCGTCAGGCCCAGCCAATGAGTCGGGTTCACAACGTTATCGTGTCGGCATTTACTCAAGTGGAGAAAACTCTTACCGCAATAATGTCGAAGAAGAAAACGAAAACATTGACCTTGGCTACGCCTGGGACCTCGATGAAGATTCGACCCTCACACTACAATATACCCATATCTATCAACATATCGATGGTGCCCGTTTACGCGGTATTCCTACCGATGACGACGGTAACTTCCTAGCAGACACCTCATGGAATAACAATGAGCCTTCGGATTATCAGGAATTAAAAGCCGATGTTTTCCAAGCAACCTTAGACCATGAAATCAATAGCTGGTTAAGCAATCACACCAGCATACGTTATTTCGAAAACACAGAAACACAAAATTATCATGAGCTAAAAAGCTTATCGGATACAGATTCTGATGGCGTTGCGGATACCGCTACCCGAGAATACCGCGATCAAGTTTGGAACAATAAAGGGCTGAATGTCTCCTCGTACTTTGTTTCCGAATTGGGCAAACACACCTTGGTAACGGGCGCAGATTACTACTACAACAAAGAAGATTATGTCTATTATAAAGCCACAGGAGAAAGTGCTGGCGTCTCAAACCTTAGCCTAACGAACCCTGTTTACGACGACGACGTGAGTGACTACACCATGAGCTTGTCGAAAGACCAAACCACAGAGTTGAATCAGGTAGGCGCCTTTATTCAAGACCAGTGGAAAGTCACGGATAAACTGAGCTTATTGGGTAGCGGTCGCCTTGATTACATGCAAGAAGATTACACCGATCACAAAGGAGATACGGAAGCGTCTTATAACGATGTGGGGTATTCCACTCGCTTTGGTGCGACCTACGATCTGAACCGTTACCTAAAACCTTATGTGTCTTATTCAACGGGCTTTTCACCACAAAGCGCTTCTGATCAACAAACTTCTGAAGACGGCAGCTTATTTGACCCAGAAGAAAGCCAGCAATACGAACTTGGTGTGCGCACTTACTTGTTTAACAACCGCTTAAACCTGAATCTTGCGGTGTACCATATTGAGCGCAAAAACATGCTTGCAGAAGACCCTGATGACGATGATTACAACATTGCCATTGGTAAAATCCGCAGCCAAGGTTTTGAAGCCGATGCTTTAATCGACATTACCAAGCGCTGGCTGGCCAACATCAGTTACGCCTATAACGACGTCAAAGTGACCGATACAGACGACGCCTATCGTTACGAAGCCAACATGCCGCACCATCAGCTTGGGGTATGGACTCGATATGACTTCCCGAGCATAACCTCTTCCATTGGTTTTGGCGCGGATTACGTCAGCACTCAAAAAAACCGCGACAATCAAACCGTCAAATCCTACACCGTTTACGATGCGTCTTGGCAAACCGTATGGGAAGACTGGAAGTTCCAAGCCAACATCAAGAACTTATTTGATAAAAAATACGCCGTCAGTGGCTTCACCGAAACCATTGGTTCCTACGTCGGCGAACGCCGCCGTGTTTATCTAACCGCCACTTACGACTTTTAATCATAAACCTGATTCCATCCACTCGCTGGAATCAGGCTCCACCTTTGACGCCTCCTCTTCTCGCTCTATCGATTTAAAGATATAAAACCGCGTTTTCCATTAGATTATATGTAATTTATATAAAGTGATTCCTGTCTTTAGGCTATTAACCCCTAGCCCAATTTCCCCTACCTTAGCCTGACTCACTCACTTAAATGGATTCTCTGATGAAGATTAAACATTACCTGCTTACGATTGTCTTTTTGCTCTCCTCTATAACGGCCTATTCTGCGCAGGCAAGACTCTTGGTGACGCTTCCCAATAGCGTTAACTCTCCCGCCAGTATGGCCCTAGACAAAGAGGAAAATATCTATTTTACGTCGCCAAACTTTCACAACGAGACCTTCATGCAAGATGGCCTGCTCGACAAACCCGCGATGCCGGCCATTGGTAAAGTGGACAAGCAAGGTAAGTTTTCTGCTTGGTATACCTTCCAACAAGCCGACCTAGAAGCCAGCACAGGCAAAATCGCCCCCATGGGCATCGCGTTTGGCCCTGATGGCAATCTCTATGTTGCCGACCTGCAGCTGTGGTTCAACAACGGTAAGTACAAGTCTCGCGTATTAAAACTCACCCTAGACAAAGGCGAGGTCGTCAAGGTTCAAGTCGTCGCTACAGGGTTCATGTTTCCTAATGCCCTAGCATGGCGAGGCAATGACCTTTTTGTCTCAGACACAGTGCTGTCAGAAACGCTTGAAAACGGCAAACAGCTCAGCGGTGTGTATAAAATTAACTTGCAACAATTAGACGCGACGCACCCAGCAAAAGTGTTGCCTTATGATAAAACACTTCAAATCCGTACTTATTTGAAGTGTTTCATTCTGATGCGTCATTGAAATTTGGCGCCAATGGGTTAGCCATCGACGAGAAAGGCAATTTGTACACTGGGATCATGGAAGACGGCACTATTTTCAAAACCGCCATGGACAAAGACAACAATAAACTCACGACCACCTTGTTCGCCAAAGGCTTTATTGCCACCGATGGCATGGCATGGGACAAACGCACCAACAAACTCTATGTTGCGGATTTATTTGCCAACGCGGTATACAGTGTCGACTCTCAAGGAAACACAGTAGAACTGGCTAAAAACGGAGACACTGACGGAAAAGACGGACAATTGGATGCCCCAGCAGAAGTCATCGTCAGAGGAAAACAGGTCATCGCAACCAACTTCGACGCGGTTTTCGACTCGCCAAAAATGGTCAACACAACCGCCGATGCACCAAGCACGTTATCTGTTATCGATATCAAATAAGCCTGACGCCTGTTGTCCTATCCCGTCAGATAAAGAAGCAGAAAAAACGTCTATTGAGCGCACATAGGCACTCAATAGACGCGTTCCATTTAAGCGTTACACTTTCTGATAGCGAGGATAATCGTTATAGCCTTGAGCCGTTCCGCCATACATGGTGGCAGGGTCAACGTCATTGAGTGGCCATCCATTGGCAATACGTTCTGGCAAATCTGGGTTGGCGATAAAGGGACGCCCAAAAGCAAACAAGTCGCCGTGCCCCTTGCTCAATACTTTCAGTGCTTTTTCAATTGTGTATTTGCCCGCGTAGATAATACGCCCAGAAAACGTCTCTCGAACCGCACTGTAGAAAGTATCGGGAAGATCTGGGGCGTTTTCCCAGTCGGCTTCCGCTATCGATAAATACGCCACATTGGCTTGCTCAAGCAACTTGATCGCCTCGATATAAGTGGTATGTGGATCGGCTTCGACCAGACCTAAATACACTCGGTCTTCATCGGTGCTAGCAAACAAAGGCGCGAAACGCACACCCAAGCGCTCTGGTCCAACCACCTCACTGACCGCGGCGACAATGTCTTTCAAAAAGCGCAAGCGGTTTTCAAGAGAACCACCATATTGATCCTCACGCTGATTGCTGTGCTCGGAAATAAACTGATTCACTAAATAACCATTCGCACAATGCAACTCAACCCCATCAAAGCCTGCTGCTAGGGCATTTCGTGCCGCTTGTGCGTAGAGCGCGACTAACTCGCCAACTTCTTCCGTGGACAATGCACGTGGCATACTTGGCTCAGCCAGAGCGCCTTCACCTGGACCTGTTTCGACAAACACGCTGACGTTATCCGCTGCAATCGCACTCGGTGCGATAGGAGGCTCACCAGCTGGCTGTAAACTGGTGTGAGAAACCCGTCCTACGTGCCAAAGTTGAGCAAAAATAATGCCTCCTTTTTCGTGTACCGCACGGGTGACTTTTTTCCACCCTTCTATTTGTTCTGGAGAATGTATGCCTGGCGTCCACGCGTAACCTTGGCCTCTTGGCTCAATTTGCGTGCCTTCTGTCACCATAAAACCCGCACTGGCTCGCTGAGCGTAATAACTGGCCATTACATCATTCGGAACATTACCCGGTTGAGAGCTACGAGAACGGGTCAATGGAGGTAAAACAATACGGTTGTTAAGGGTATAAGGCCCCAGTGCAACGCTAGAAAATAACGCACTTGTGTTCGGGGAAATTTGTTTCATGAAGACTCTCTTTTAAAGCAGATTGTGTAACACCTTGTTTAAAAATATGTTTTGTTCTGGCGAATGCTCTACATGAGACAAGGCCATACCGAACACTGCGATCGCCAGCAAAACAATGTTTGTCAGCATAGAGGCTTAAATATACAATTTGAAACAAGACTTTTTTGTTTAAGATACAATTATGAATGGTATAAACAGACTCGATATCAAACAGCTCAGAGTGCTAAATGCTTTGCTAGAGCTTAACAATCTCTCTCAAGTGGCACGCAAGATGGGATTAACGCAACAAGCCATCAGCGAGCAGCTGCGAAAAATGCGCGACTTATTTGATGATCGTCTTTTTATCCGCCAAGGCAACCACATGGTCGCCACCCCCAAAGCCCAAACACTGGGCCCTGCGGTTGAACAAATTCTTAAACAGCTCGACGCTCTGCTCGAACCTGATGTGTTTACACCACAAACCTACAAAGGGGTGATTAGCATTAGTGCCACAGACTATGCGACACAAGCACTGTTGCCTCAATTGTTCAGCATTACTCGCCGACAAGCCCCTGGATTAAAACTGATTGTTCGAGATTTCGAATCGGACAAGGTCAATCAACTGATTAGTGCAGGAGAGCTCGACCTATTAATCAGCTTTCCTGAATTCATACCAGATAATCTCGCTTATAAGACCCTACTCGAAGAGCAACATTTGTGTATTACTGGCTGCCAGAATAGCGGCTTTGAGGAACCTTTAAGCTTGTCGGAAATCGCAGCGCTACCGCAACTGGTGGTGTCGCCTTCACGGGCTAATTTAAAAGGCTCCCACGACCAATGGTTTGCGAATAAAGGCTTCAACCGCAATATCGTCATGTCGGTGCCCAGTTTTTCGGCTGTGCCTAATATTTTACAAACCACGGATATGATTGCTTTTTTCCCGTCTAGATTATTGCCTAATGACAAAGTAAAAGAACTGGCCGTCGCCGCGCTGCCCCCTTCATTTCAAGTTATCGTTGCTTGGCACCCTCGTACCAGCGACAGTCCTATTCACCGTTGGTTAATTGAGCAATTGCAAAATTTATAAGCGGGTAGGTTTACCCACTATCCTCTTACCTAGGGTTAACCTTTGTCGCGCTTATTATATTTATTTTCCATAAACTGAAGCGTCATAAACAGATATTATCAACAAAAAGACACGTCTATACACTTACCTCCATCGGCATTACTGCCTGACATTAATTTATCCCCATGTGGGAAAATGCATTTAAGTGGAGATACTCATGTTTAAGAACTTTGGCTGGATAGTAGAAGCAAAACTTAACGCTGGCGAGCTTGAAAACTTCAAAGCGGTTATGAACTCACAAGTGAATCGTGCACTGACGGAAGTAGGCACTAAAAACTACCAATACTATCTGTCTGATGCCGGTGACGTCTTGGTTTACGAGCGTTTCGCAAATGCAGACGCTTCACACGAACACATTGAAAACTGGGATGCTCATGCAGAACGTTGGATGGCGGCTGCCGCACCAACACGCATGCTTCACCTTGGCGACCTACCTGACGATGTGCGCGAACGACACGCTGCCCTAGACCCTCTTTGGTTAAAACCATTCGGTGGATTTGCTCGTGAAGAAGCACAAGGCAGCGCGATCACAGACGCTGGCAACACAACATTCGAGAACTTTGGCTGGATAGTAGAAGCCAAACTTAACCCAGGCCAATTAGACAATTTTAAAGCTGTGATGGAATCTCAAGTGGCTCGCGCTCTGACAGAAGAAGGCACTCTAAATTACCAATATTACTTGTCTGATGCTGGCGATATTCTCGTGTATGAACGCTTTAAAGACCTTGAGTCATCTCACATTCACATTCAAAACTGGGACGATCATGCTGAACGCTGGATCGCCGCCGCTACGCCAACTCGTATGGTTCATCTAGGCGACCTGCCACAAGAACTAAGAGACAAGCACGCCGCTCTATCACCATTATTGCTAAAACCATTAGGCGGTTTTGCTAAGTAATTAGCCACTTCTAGCTGGCTAGAAAGCGTCATCCCCTTGCTATTTCGCGTAACGTCTTTTATCGCAAAAGTGTTACGTGAATAGTAAGGTAATGACGATGACGGTAGCATTATGGCTCATCCCCTAACCCATTCATCCGCCCACTATTATTGCCGATTTAAGCAACGTCCTCTTGGCTCGTTACCCTCATGAAGCACAATCTCTGAATGCAAAAACTCGGCGGCCTCGGCGGACCCTTTTACTTTCACAGCACTGCGCTCTAACATCTCAGATTCAAACTCTGTAAGCACACTGTTTCTAACGCCTGCTTCTCGCCAGTCGGCAAAAGGGCCACACCCTTTGGTCATCGCTCGAGCCAAGGCCAAGGCGTCTAACAAGGCTTGATTTGCTCCCTGTCCTTTAAAAGGACTCATCGGGTGAGCGGCATCGCCAATCAAGGTAGCCTTCCCCGCTTGAGTCAACCACTGAGGCTCTAACAAAGCGCGATCGTACACAGGATAGCCAGACACCAAACTAGCGTCAGTAGCGGATAAAATTTGTGGTATTGGAGCGTGCCATGGAGTGCGCCGCATGGCTTCTTCCTTCAATGCCTGTACACCTTTGGCACTTAAGGCTTTGGCCTCTTCTTCAGGCATAGGAAAGCTAAGTTGCCACATCACAGAATCCGATGAATAAGGCATAATATAAATACGCTCATTGCCATTGGCTGTTTGAAAAACCGTAGCAGAATCCAGCAATTCGTTTTCAAGACAGTCGTCTTCAAGCGCCCTCAAATCACGCAACGGGCAAATTCCTAAAATCACAATACAGCCCAAATAACGCAGCGGCGCCACATCGTCAGCGATCAACAACTGGCGCACAGAACTCCGAATGCCATCGGCGCCAACAACAAGCCCCGCCTTCGCATGTTTGATCTCGCCAGCCACTTTAAAATGCAATCTCAGACCATCATCAGCCTCTTTCATATCAACAAGCTGATGCCCCCAGTGAACCTTATCGTGACCGCCCAGTTGATCGAGCAACGCCAAACGCAATGACTGTCGCGCAATATGCACGTTAGTGCGTTTAGGAGAGCTGTCTTTCGCAGCCAACTCGCCAGAAGCGAGCCACTTTCTCATGCCCCATTCCGCCACAACCTTGCCCTCTGGCGTATGGACAAGATGACGAGTCGACACCACGCCTTCAGATAGAGAAAAAAGCCCAAAACCTTCAATCGCTTTACTCGCTTGCTGCAAGGTCAAACCATAACCTTGAGAACGCGCATCAAAACTGTCATCACGTTCATAAAGCGTAAAAGGAATACCGCGATGCAAACAAGCCACAGCCAATGCCACCCCACCAATTCCTGCACCGATAATCGCCACATGAGGATAATTTTCGACATCGGCAACAGGATGATTCACAGCACGAACCAAGCCTGAGCCAGCGCAATCGGCACAGTCGTCCAAATGCCCTTTAGGACGAACAGGTGCAGGACCGTTACCTTTTGCTTTTTCGAATGCGGCTAGCTCTTTTTGGTACTGCAACCGCACCTTCTTCCGCAATCTACGGCTCTTTTTTCCACGTCCCTGACAATGCGGACATGCCGCCCAACTCGTCTTTTCAGTTTGCAAATTATTCACTTCTTTCTTCAATCACCCGCCAAATCAACGGCATTCGAAAATATTCCTGAGCTTCATCTTGCACTCCTCCTACTTTAAGAGGACTAAAGGAGACTCTGGCTCTTGTGAGTTGGCCTTTAGGCCAATAACTGGAGATCAATACATCTCACCATAGATCAGAGTCCAAACAATAGGTCTCGCTCAGCTCTTGCTCTTAAGTTCAAGAACACCCCATCCTAACCTTCCCCTTGAACGCTTTCCATCAAAGGGAAGTGAGAAGGGACAGAAACAGTACCCGCCCTTGACCTAGCTCTCCCCCTTACTTCAAGGGGGGCTGAAAGGGATTTTGCTCTGACACTTATGAGTTAGAATGCCTAGAAAAAAGAGCGATCAATTATCACGAATTTTATTCAACCAAAGAACGAGGAACCTGCGATTAACATGACATTTCGAAAACAAAGCGACACCTAGCATTTCGACTCTACACTATAATCTGCACCTTTTTTAATATGTCGAGTTCGGCGCAATATCACCGTTCACTTCCCCATCAACCTCATCAGGGTCTATATCATGAATAAGCAAGGTTTCTCGCACGGCTTCCACATGACTCAAAACCAATTGATAACGATCGCCGTACTCATATTTATTGACCTCAATGGCTTTTGGCATATAAGTGAACGCAATCTTTAAAGCCTCTAACATGGCTTGCTTGTCTTCTTCTGTCATAGAATATCCTACCCTTACATTAGCAACATACGATCGAGTCAATGAAACTCATTAAAAAACCAGATGCGTATTTTCCAACATCATCACCTTCTTGCATAGCGCAACTTAATCCCCACACCACCCCTTACCAGGACAGGCATAGTTAATCCTCAGTCAAACTGGACAAAACCCTCAAGCAGTCGCCAATGAATTACTTTTCTTTCTATGTAATCAGTATAATGCAGGTCAAATCATCATTTTAGGACCCACACCATGCCACCATCGTTCGAAGAGCTCGATTGCCAAGATTCTCCTTTAGGTGAAATATCACTGCGTAGACGGCAGATTCCTGCGTTTGGTGATAGAGATATTTACGAAGTAAAGCTAGGCGAAGAGTTTCTTATGTCGAGCATGTTTGTTGAAGCAGAAGAAGCCTTATCGACACTTGGCTTAGAGCAAGTAAACGGTGAAAACTTAAGTGTGGTTGTGGGTGGTTTAGGGCTAGGCTATACCGCTGTGGCTGCACTAAAAGACGAACGAATCTCTGAACTGCTCGTCGTTGACGCCCTAGACACCGTCATCAGCTGGCACCAAAAAGAGCTGGTCCCTCTAGGGAAAGTACTCAACGCAGACACGCGAAACCGTTATGTGCTCGGCAGCTTCTTTGACCTTGCAACCGACCCAAGTAACGGGTTTGACCCAAGCGCTGCGGGCAAAAAATTCGACGCCATCTTATTAGACATAGATCACTCGCCCACTGAATACCTAAACCCAGAGAATGCCGGATTTTATACAACAGAAAACTTATCTCGAATGGCCGAACAACTTAAGCCCAGTGGCGTTTTCGCTATGTGGTCGCAGAATCCACCAGAAGCTGACTTCGAAGCCTTGTTGGCCACCGTATTTAACCGCGTTGATTCCCACCTTGTCTCCTTCTACAACCCATTCCAAGGAAAAGACTCAACCAACTCCGTTTATGTCTGCATCAAATAGCTAGGACAGTCATGATTAACGACTAAATAACTAGGACAGTCATAATTAACAATCAAAAAACAGCGGATTATGCCTGTATTTAGACGAGTAAAAGCCAAGTTAATAATGGTGTGTCAGGCTTAAATAAGGGAAAGTGGGCTTAAATAAGGGAAAGTGGGCTTAAATAAGGGAAAGTGGGCTTAAATAAGGGAAAGTGGGCTTAAATAAGGGAAAGTGGGCTTAAATAAGGGAA
>NZ_JBITUJ010000004.1:216306-326537 GCF_044542435.1 Marinomonas sp. NPDC078689
AAGTGGGCTTAAAAAGGGGTTGAAAAGGGGTTGAAAGGAAGGATAGTAAATTTAAGGCAAGCTAAAGCAATCAGTTACACTTAACTGAGCTTTTCTTGCCATTAATGTTGTTATGCAAAAAGCAAAGCATTCTGCCGCTTAAGCTGCCTTTTCCTATTTTTTGATTCACAATAGCGAGCGACCGAATAAGCACGACCTACAACATTCTCTGTTTTCTTACCAAATTGCGTCGCAATGCAGAGCCAATTATCGGCTGAAATACCCAAGCGCTGTAAAATAGGTAGAAATGAAACGTCTATTAGCCCTCTTTTCTGACTGTTTATCACCCTACCCGTCATGTCGACCAATTCTAAATAGTCGTTTAGCTGAAAAGGCAGCCCATTGGGCATATCTTGTCTAGGGTTACCAACAAAGGGAGAGAGGAATTTCGGCTGACTATTTCTCTTCAAAAAACCGATACGATGTTTGATGCTGGTAAAATCTGACGTTTCCGGAGTATCACTCACGTTGGCTCGCACTGGGTTTAAATCCACATAGGCCATACAAGCAATTAAAGCCGCTTCATCTAACAATGCTTGAGACTTAAAACGCCCTTCCCAAAAGTGCCCCGTACACTTGTCTTCAGCATTCGCATGTCGAGCAATTGGCTCATTTAACTCTTTCATAAACCAACTGATATCGATCAACCGATGCCGAAATGACTCTACTGACGCCTCCACCAACTTCAATGCAAAAGGCGATAAGGCTTCTCCTTTAACATATTGTTGTGTATAGGGCGTTCCTTTATGCAGCCGATGCCATTTTTCGAGAACATCTCGTGCGGACCAGTTTTGCGCTTTCTCAGGATCAACGTGCAACACCACATGAAGGTGATTACTCATAATTGCATAGGCACAAATATCAATGCTAAACACGCTGGCTAAAAACAATAAACGTTTCTCGATCCAGCCACGCCGATGTTCATAACTGCTTCCTGTGACGGGGTCTTCACCACATAAAAAAGCACGGCGTACACAACGGGAAATACAATGATAATAAGGCGTACTTTCTAAACTGACTTGCTGACTTCTTGGTATAGGCATAGATCACGCTCTTGACTAAGAATTATACTGTAATTATATACAGTATAATTAATTTCGCCAATTAAACGCTCAAACCTCAGTATGACTGGCTTTTAATGGTGCCTGTCCTGCTAATATTTGCGGTTAAACAGAAGGCAAGTTTTGCATTATCCATTGTTTGCATTGCGCCTTAGGTAAAGCTCCAGACATGCGCGTAATTTCTTTGCCATGATGAAATATCATCAGAGTAGGAATCGAACGAATATGATAGCCACCAGCGATACCTTGGTTGTTTTCAGTATCTAGTTTTATAAAACAGACCTGATTAGACATTTCCCCTGCCAATTCTTCAAAAATAGGAGCAAATTGCTTACACGGCCCACACCAGGATGCCCAAAAATCCACAATTACAGGCAAATCATTGTAGGTAACAAAGCGACTGAAGTTATCACTGTTTCCCACAATAGGACTTGTTGCAAGAACTGGTTTTCTACACTTTCCACAAATAGGCTTATCTTTAAGTTTCGAGTGTGGCAGGCGGTTTTTTGTATTACAACTTGGACAAATTAATTGGATGGGTGACTCAGTCATCTTAAATCTCACAAAGAATGTTTTGAAATTCGTCTTATCATTAAAAGAATAATATCGAATGTCTAAGCGTTAACAAAGACATTCAACATCATGTTTTAAAAAGAGTCATAATGGAAACAAGATGGCTATCGGGTCAGTACTTGCTGGCTTTCAAACGTCATAGGACTAGACTTCCAACCAGGAATATCCGTCTCTACATTGGCACCAACACTCATGTCGACACTAACAGGGTCCGAGCTGGTCAGCATACGATAGGAACTCATTCCCATCTCACTAAAACCGAGTGTTAACGGAATGGTAAGACGCTGAGTTTTGCCTTTTCCTAGTGCTATTTTTTTGATTTCGCCACCACCTAATGACGCACCTTTCGATGCCAGCTTATAATGAACATCACTTAAATTCACATCAAAGTCATTTGGGTTGGTTACCTCTAAATCAACATTAAATGTAGCACCACTCAGACCAACAGAGTCCATTTTAACGCCTTTAAACGCGACTTCTGGCTTTTGAGGAATCGGCAACTGTCCGGCGTAGGCTACAGGCATTTTCAAGTCACCCAACACAGGTAAATTAATAGCAACATCACCTTCTACGGCATAATCAAATTGCTTTTTATCCTTAAGGCTGCCAACACCTTTAATAAGCTGGTCAAATGTTAACGTCACGGGTAAACGAACGCTATTGCTTCCCTTCGCAGGCAGAGACAAACTCGAGTCTGGTTGATTCACTTTTGCAATATTATTGCCATTTACCAATAATCCCAGATCAAATCCCGCCGTTTTCAATGGAAATACGTTCGGGTTTTTCACCTCAACATCCAGCAATAACGTCACGGCATCTGTCGATAAGCTACCAATGGACACGTCAGCCACCGACGCTGTGGGCTTATTAACATCCATTGTTTCTTGTAGCGACGCACACCCGGATAACAACAACACTGTAAGTACACACATCCATCGAGAAAACATACCTTACCTCATATTTTGCACTTCTTATTTGATTACCTAAACATACTTCACTGAGTATAGCCACTACTCAGAGACACGCTAACAAACCACTCTTATGGCTCATCTTTAGAGCGACAGACGTTTCTAACTATGCCTGTCCTGGTAAAAATATTCAGACGGAAAACCATAAAAAAACGCGACCTAAGTCGCGCTTTTTACCGTTACCCACCTCAGGTAAGCAGAACAAAAAATAAGGTTTTACTCAGCATCATCTCGCTTAGTTCGCGTCTTTGGAACCGCCACTACTTCAAGGTAAAAAGACTTCCAATGCTGACTTTGCGCAGCACTAATATTGGTATTAATATCGCCTTCATGAACAGTTCTTGCTTTATCTGCTGTTTGACCAAATTTGCAATTGAATCCCCAGAAATCAGCCCCTTCAGGCAATGCTTTAGCGCGCTCTTGCTTGATGTATTTTTTAACATCGTGTTTTGCCATCTCAATTAAGCGCTGGTAGGAAATTTTAGGGTGGGATAACGCAAACGTCTTTTTCATTAGAATCCTAGAAAGTTAGCTAAGGCGGCATAACAACCACCCTATTATAGCCGCACATAATAACGGGTTAGCCCGAATGCAGCAACGTCCCACAAATATCTAAAACCAACTTCCTATATGCATGCCTGTCCTAGTAAGCCTTGAAATTCATACCGAGATAAATCTCTGAGAATTGGTCTAAAACCCAGAAACCATGGGCTTTTTAACATGCCTGTCTTGGTAAATCCTTTTTAGATTCATCTATTCATGAATTACTGGCCTGAAGGCCAGCCCACAGATTAAAAAAGTCATCGAACCCAGAAACCATGGGCTTTTTAATGTGCCTGTCCTAGTAAATCTGCGGGTTCCGGATATCAGAAGAGCGAGACACATGTGATTAAAGTGATCTTATTGCAGCGGAGCGTCACTGATGCCCTCGACTCTGACCTCTGGTTAGATTCATCTATTCATGAATTACTGGCCTGAAGGCCAGCCCACAAATTAAAAAAGTCATCGAACCCAGAAACCATGGGCTTTTTAACGTGCCTGTCCTAGTAAACCCCTGATAAATCCTATGCTGCTAAAGCCTGCGATAAGACATAAGAAACATATTGTTACACTTTGATATTTGCGTGAACGAAAAAGCGGGTCTAAATTTGAATCTAGACAGAGAGCAAGGGATTTGCTTCAGCCTCCAGGACGGAGGCTCTGTCTATCTTTCATGACGAACCCAGCGCTGCAAGGACGCAGCTAAAATACTTTTCCATCCGCATAATACCCTTTTATTTTTCATTCCTTTCTCTACTCTAATGCCATGACACCTTTTTCATTCGAGGTTATATGTGCTTCCCTTGATTTAATCTTATGGCTTTTTAATCGGCTATCTTAGGTAGTGGCTTCTTAATATCAATTTCATTGGTTATAATTTGGCGATAAATTTAAAACAAATAATCACATAGAGAATCATTTTGATGAAATTTCACAAAGCCTTAGTCGCTACTGTCATCGGTTTGAGCGTGGCACAATTAAGTTTCGCGCAAACTCAAATCACTTTTAAGTCAGCCAAGACCAGCTCGTCTTATTATCAAATGGCTGTAGAAATCGCCCAAGCGGTTAAAAAAGACACGAATAGCGATGTGATTGTTACTGTTGAAGAAAGCCAAGGCTCTGTTCAAAACGTGATGGAGTCGGCTTTTAGGGGAGCTAATTACGTATTCACAACGCCTCCTGCGCTGGTAAGCCTGGCACAGAACGGCAAGGCCATGTTTAAAAATAGGAACAATCCTAAGTTTAATGACATAAGAGCACTTTTCCCAATTCCCTCTTTAGCCATGCATTTTGTTGTCTCAGAGAAGAGCAACATTCACAATTTTTCTGAGATGGAAGGCAAGAAAATATTACTGGGCAAAGGAACATTTGGCGCTAACGAAGGCGCTAAATACATCAAACTGTTTGGCTTAGAAGGTAAAATAGACTTTGCTCAAGTTGAACTTTCCAATGCTGTACCAGCCTTGAAAAATGGTCAAATCGATGGTTTTGTTACCTCAGGCTCTTTCCCCGCTCCGAACGTCATTGAAGCGTCTGCTGGCACAAAAATAAAAATCCTATCATTAACGGATGAGCAAATAGCGCAATCAAAACGCACCAAACTAACGATTCCAGCTGGCACTTATAGCGGACAAGAAACCGATATAACCACTACTTCGTTACCTGTTGTTGTTTATACCAGCACCGCTATGGACGAGGCTACCGCCTACACATTAACAAAAGCTTTTTGGGAACAAAAACAACGAATGGGAAATGACTCCCCTTGGTGGAAAGGTGTTTCAACAGACATGCTCAGCAACATTACTGGAAAGATTCACCCAGGTGCTGCTAAGTACTACCGTGAAATGGGCGTCCGTTTAAATGCCAATCAACTATAAGCTATGATGTTTAATCACGGTTGCCCTGCGGTATAAAAGCGCACATCTCCCTTTTATACCGCTTCCCTTAAGCAGAACTTATTATAATATTCTAGGTTCTGCTTAAAATACCTAATACACTCACTCACTTTCTTATCTTCCATTTACTTAAACAGATTACGCTTTATGCCTAGCAAATATTTTTGGGCCGGTTTTGGCTTCGTTAGTATCATTTTCCATTTAACACTTATTTTTTCTGGTTTAGTGCCTAATCTAGTTAGTCGCCCACTTCATATGGCACTCGCCCTACCATGGGCTTTTATCTTTATGAGTAGCACACCCTTCCAACGCTATACTGGCTACTTATTTACCATATTAGGCTTAATCGCAACCATGTGGGTGGCCTACAATGCCGACTCTTTAGGCGACCAATACGGTTATATCAGTGAAAACTACCAGCTATGGATTGCCGCTGTTTTGTTGATGAGTGTTTTAGAAATGGCAAGACGCAGTATTGGCTGGCCATTGCCATTGGTAGCGGTTCTCGCACTGGCATATGGGATGTTCGGACAATATATTCCAGGTGAATTTGGTCACCCTGGCACCCCGATAGGCAGCTTTTTGGGTACATTAACCATAGCTGAAGGGGGAATCTGGGGGAAACTCACAGGGGTTTCTGTCAGTATCGTTGCTATCTTTGTTATTTTTGGCGCCGTGCTCAATGCTGGCGAAGCAGGACAAGGCTTCATGAATTTAGCACTTACCGCGGCTGGCAGACTACGAGGCGGAGCAGCAAAAGTGTCAGTTATTTCTTCAGCTCTATTTGGCTCTATCTCAGGCTCCGCTTCTGCTAATGTCGCATCAACTGGCGCAATCACATTACCCGCTATGACAAAGCTTGGTTACCCTAAATCATTAGCCGGAGCGACTGAGGCCGTTGCCTCTTCTGGAGGGCAAATCATGCCACCATTAATGGGCGCCGGCGCATTTGTGATGGTTGAGCTGACAGGAATTCCATATCAAAGCATCATGATGGCCGCCATTTTACCCGCTATCTTGTATTTTTGGGCAGTTTGGGTGGGGATCGATGCTTTTGCACTACGCTATGATTTAAAAGCCGTCAGTAAAGACCAGCAACCTAGCCATCGTCAGCTATTCATTACCTGTAGCTTCTTCATGATTCCATTTGGGATATTGCTTTGGGGAATGTTTGGCCCTGCTTATACACCACAATTTGCCGCCAGTATCGCTATTTTTGGTGCGGCTATTTTACTTTTCTTCAATTCCAAAGGCGTATCGAATAAAAAACAACTGCTTGAACGATTAGAAGATGTCGGCATTAATGCAGGCAAACAAATCGCTATGATAGCCGCCATCATATTGTGTGCTTCTATCGTGGTTGGTGTACTGGCAATTACAGGGTTGGGCGTAAAAATAACGTCTCTCATTATTTCAGGCTCTGCGGGAATGCTTTGGCCTGCCATTTTCTTAACTGCCATTGCCTGCTTAATCCTTGGCATGGAAGTACCCACTACCGCAGCGTATGTCATCTGTATTTCGGTAGCGGGTCCTGCGTTGGCGCAATTGGGCTTATCTGCACTTCAAGCCCATTTATTTGTCTTCTGGTTTGCCTTGCTGTCAACGATCACGCCCCCTGTGTGTGGCAGTGTTTTCATCGCTGCAGGGATGGTCAAAGAAAACTGGCTCAAAGTCGCAGGCATTGCCATGATGTTGGGAGTAGGTTTGTATTTAATCCCGTTGGCGATGATCGCTAACCCTTCGCTTATTTTATTAGGCAGCAGCCCATTGTTAGCCATCGCAAGCGCCTTAAAAATCGCCCTCGCACTCTATTTTATATCCATGGCACTCATTGCCCCTTTTAAATACATCAAACGAGCTGTGTATTTATGCGGCGGACTCACTTTGATTTTTGCCCTGCCAATTTAAATTTATGACTCACTCCTAGGCCTGCATGGACGCAGGCACAATGGGAATCTGGCGATAAAAATGGAGTTTTCATCATTTAGCCCACATCACATTTTCGTATCAAACATCTATCAAGCCCAGCAACCACGGGCTTTTTAACATGCCTGTCCTGGTTAATTCTCGACTCTGACCTCTGGTTAAATTCATCGATTCATGAGTTACTGGCCTGAAGGCCAGCCCACAAATTAAAAAGTCACCTAACCCAGCAACCACGGGCTTTTTAACGTGCCTGTCCTGGTTAATTAGTCCTGGTTAATTACTGGTTAAACTCATCGATTCATGAGTCACTGGCCTGAAGGCCAGCCCACAAATTAAAAAGTCACCGAACCCAGCAACCACGGGCTTTTTAACGTGCCTGTCCTGGTTAATTTTCACGAACCCAGCAACCACGGGGGTTTTAATGTGCCTGTCCTAGTTAATTTTCATGTTCTGGTTAATTTTCACCGTGCCGGGAGATGTGTGAACGCAGGGTTCTCACTCGTGCCTCGTTTCATCCGGCCTACGACTGCCCTAGATAAAAGGCATTGTTTATAGTTGGATGACTCTGGCGTTGTCGCTGAGGGGGCTGGGGATGTGGCTGATGAGTAGGAGTATGTCTGGTTTGTATTCGTTTTGCAGTGAATGACAAATTTGTTTGATACTTTCGCTGTCTAGTCCGTCGAAGGGTTCGTCGAGTAGCAGTACGCTGGTGTTTCTTAATAGTAGTCGCGCTAGTACGAGGCGTTTTCGTTGGCCGCCGGAGAGGTCTCGTCCTTGTGCTCCGATTAAGGTATTTAGCCCTTTAGGTAGGCTACGAGCCCAGTCGCCTAATGCAACGGCGTCCAGTACTTCCCAGAGTGCTTCTTCACTGGCGTGTTCTGCGCCAAGGCGTAGGTTGGCTAGCAGTGATTGTTGAAAGACATAAGGGTTTTGAGGCAAATAGCTGAGTTTGGATTGATAATGTTCGTTGCCGTATAGATCGCTTGGCGCGCCGTTTATCAAGGCTTGGCCTTCACTCAAGCAGTCTCCTGCTAGCGAGGCTAATAATGTCGATTTACCACAACCGCTTTCTCCGCGTAGCCAGACACAGTCGTTACTTTCTACTGTCATGTTAATCGGTGCATTTCCGAGCCCTGAGGCGCTATGGTAACCACGATATTGGATTAATTCTATACGCTGGATAGTCGCTAACGAGGTTGCCTCTGACTTTTCTGAGGTCTGTTTTTCTGAGCGCAATTGGTTTAATCGACGAATCCCCACTTGGGATTGCCCTTGAGCGACAAAAGACTGGGCTAAAGGCAAAACCAGTTCGTTGACCGCTAGTATACAAAGCACTAATGCAACGACCCAGGTGCCCTGCACTCCTTGCTCTAAGGTAAGCGCACCACTCTGACTTTGATTATCCATTAACAAGATGAAGAAGCTCGCGAGCAATCCAATCGTTATCGCATAAGAGGCTAAACGACCTAGGCTGATGGCTTGTTGAATGCGAATTTCGGTGTTTTTCTGACGTTCGTCCAATTGTTCTAAACGCGCTGAGTATGCTTGCCAATGGCCACGAATGGTTAAGGTGATTAGGGCTGAAAACACGCTAACAAAGCGGCTTCGACGGTGCGTGCCTAAGATCTGCCCAACATGAACACTATGACTGGCATAACGCCCACATAGAAGTGGTACAAGGATTAAGTGCAACACGGCGGCGACCAGCAATGGCGGCAATAATGTGGGTGATATAAGGTACGCCACCACACTCACGCCAGCGTACGCTAATAAAGCGTAAATCCACGGTAACATCACGACCAATGGCCAACGAATAATTTGGTCTAGATCGCTCACCAACCGTTGCAATAAGTCGCCTCGGCTTTGCTGATGTAGGTTCGCTGGGTCTTTTTCAACTCGTTGATCCCAAACCCATAAGCGTAAGGTTTTAAGCAAACTTAGAAGATGATCATGAGCGGTTACCTGCTCACCGTAACGGCCTGCAGTTCGCAAAATAGCCATTAAACGCACCAAAGCGCCTGGAGTAAAATAGTTAAAACCTTGTGCTAATCCCAGTACGCCAGCAAGCCCTGCCGCCGACAAGAACCAACCAGAGATGCCAAGTAATGCCACGCCAGCCACACTGGCCATGACACCCAAAAATAGTGGTATTGCAAAGCCCCATGGGTTCGCCAATAACAGGCGCTTAAGCGATAGCTTGGATACTTTGCTCATGCAAACCTCCGTGGGTTAAATTCCAATGTCTGTCAGCCCAAGAAATCGGGTGTGTATCGTGGCTGACCACTAGCAAGGTTTTGCCTTTTGA
The DNA here is from genome assembly GCF_044542435.1 of Marinomonas sp. NPDC078689. NCBI lineage: Bacteria > Pseudomonadati > Pseudomonadota > Gammaproteobacteria > Oceanospirillales > Oceanospirillaceae > Marinomonas > Marinomonas sp. NPDC078689. The sequence continues at coordinate 225,614 of NZ_JBITUJ010000004.1, forward strand.
AACGCTATTTAGTGTCTCAAGTACGGCGTTAGCCGTGTCTTCGTCAAGCCCAGAACACGGTTCGTCTAGCAACCAAACATCGGCATTGGAGAGCAGCGCCCGAGCAATGGAAAGTCGCTGCATTTGCCCTCCTGATAAGCCGGTTCCTAATTCGGTAAGCTTGGTCTCCAGCCCAGCCGGTAAGGCCTTAATGAAATCCGCACACTGGCTTTTCTCTAAAGCGGTTTGTATTTCTTGTTCACTTGGAGGCTGTATGCCCAACAATAGATTTTGACGAATGCTGCCATTTACCCATTCTGGTGTTTGTGGCAACCAGGCCAATCGGCCTCGCCACTGCGCAATATCCAGCGTCGAAAATGGCTCGTGGTAAACAAAACATTCGCCTTGATAACCCTTTTCAAACCCCAATAGCAAATGCAGCAAACTGGACTTTCCGACACCAGATTCGCCACTAAGCCAGATACGCTCACCTTCACGAATATGATTACTGATCGGCGCTAAACGAGTCCGGCCAGCTTGCTGCCAGCTCAATGCTTGAAAGGTCAACAAGGAGGTAGATTGTGTTTTGACGATCGATAAATGCGATTGAATGGCGTCGTCTTTGCTCGCGGTCTGCGCGTCTTGTGTCGGAGTATTGAATATTTCCAATAACGCGGTCGCTGCGGCTTCGGCTTTTTGTTTGGCGTGATAATCGTTGCCTAATTGGCGCAACGGTAAATAAAACTCTGGCGCGAGTAACAAGAGAAAAAAGGCTTGAGTTAACGTGACCGGTGCCTGTCCTTTGTCCCAAGGCAATTGCTCTAACAAGCCCAACCCCAGATACAAGGCGATCATCGCGATGGACAAGGAGGCGAATAACTCCAACGTTGCGGTTGATAAGAATGCCAAACGCAACACGCCCATGGTCGTTCTTTGATACGCACTGGCGCTGTCCGACAAACGCTGTTTGGCTTGTCCGGTACGACCGAGGCGTTTTAGTTCTGCCAGCCCTTGGCTTAAATCCATAAACTGGTTTGATAACATGGCCAACACTCGAAACTGTCGACGGTTCGCTTGCGCGGCTTTATGGCCCACAAAGATCATAAAAATAATCACCAATGGCGCCGTCATCATAAACACCCCAAAGGCAATATAAGAGACAGGCAACACCGCAAGCAAAATAACACAGGGAATCAAGGACACCATAAACAACTGAGGTTTATAGCGACTGAAATAATCATCGAGGGCGTCGACTTGTTCATAGACTCGTGTCGACAAGGCCGCATCTTCGTCAATTTTTAAGCGTGAAGGCCCAAGATGAGTCAAATGTGAGAGTAATTTTTTGCGCAGTGTATAGCGAATACTGCGACTGGCTGCGGCACTTAATCGCTCGCGACCAAAGCTGGCCAACGCGCGAATAAGCAATGCAGAAAATGCGATTAACAACAATGAAACAGAAAAAGCGCCGTCAATGACCAAGTCAGAAAAGACATTAGCCAAAGACCAAGCTTGGGCAACCAAACCGACGGTAAAAAGAATACCCAGCAGCTGAACAAGACGATAACGTTTCGTTTGTCGTTTTGCCCATTCATTAAGAAACTGCAATTCTGGCGTAGTTAGCCGTGCCTTTCGTGGCGACTTGTGCGCTTTCTCTTGTTTAGACATGCGCTTACTTTTGCTCCTCTTCGCCTTCGTAACCGCTAAAATCTAGCCAAATCGCGTTTACAATACCGAATGCGCAAGCCAGTAAAACCCCTAGACTCCAAGCAAAATACCACATAATACTGTCTCCTTTGTGGGGCGCTACAGGTGGAGCGCCCCCCTTCTTAATGAATGTGCTTAATAAAGAGAATGTGCGTTTTTCTCGATATGCTCTTTGCTGATACGACCAAACATCACAATGTAAGACCAAATGGTGTAACACAAGATAATCGGCACAAAAATACACGCGGCGATAAACATGATTTGCAAGGTGTGTTGACTAGAAGTCGCATCCCACATAGTCAAACTCATGCTAGGAAAAGTAGACGATGGCATTAGGAATGGGAACATAGACCCACCCGCAGTGACAATAATACCCACGATACCCAAAGAGGAACTTAAGAAAGCCAAGGCGCCTTTGTTCACACGACTCGCAAACGCAGCAACCAACAAACCTAATACACCCAATACAGGAGCCAGCATTAATAAAGGCACCTTATCGTAGTTCGCCAACCAAGCGCCTGGCTCAATAGACACTTCTTTCATCAATGGAGTAAGGACTTGACCACCATCGATGGCACTCGTAATGACGTACCCTTGGATACCATACGCTAACCACACACCCGCTAAGATGAACAACACAGCGCCAAGTAATGAGGTCACTATGGTGGCTTTGCGAACGCGTTTCAGCAAGTCCCCTTCTGTTTTCATCTGCAACCAAGCACCACCTTGGGTAATGATCATCATCAGACTCACCAAGCCACACAAAATAGCGAAGGGATTCAATAGCCCAAAGAAAGAACCGGTGTAATCTACACGCAAGAACTCGTCAAATTGGAATGGCACACCTTGTAGTAGGTTACCAAAGGCCACACCAAAGATAATAGGTGGCACGATAGAACCAAAACCTATGCATAAATCCCAGTTTCTTTTCCAACGAGGCGAGTCAATTTTCGAGCGGTAATCAAAGCCAATTGGGCGAAACCACATCGCGGCTAAGGTCAAGATCATCGCCATATAAAACCCTGAGAACGAAGCCGCATACACCACAGGCCAAGCCGCAAATAACGCCCCGCCCGCCGTAATAAACCATACTTGGTTACCGTCCCAGTGAGGGGCCATGGAGTTAATCATCACGCGGCGTTCGCTGTCATCACGAGTGATAATATTGACCAAGCTACCCACGCCCATATCAAAACCGTCGGTGATGGCAAAGCCAATCAATAGCACTCCGACCAATACCCACCAGATTAATTTTAAGACATCATAATCCATGTTAAATCTCCTGCGATTTTATCTGAGCCGTTTCGTTTTCAAGTGCATAACGACCGGTGTGCAAGCTAGAAGGACCCTGTTTAGAGAAACGAATCATGAGATACATTTCTGCGATCAAGAAGGCGGTATAAAGTAACGTAATGCCGATAATAGTGGTCCAAAGCTCGCCTTCTGTTAAACCAGAAGCGGCTAAGTTCACAGGCAATATTTCACCAATCGCCCATGGCTGACGACCATATTCAGCAACCAACCAACCTGCTTCACATGCAATCCAAGGAACCGGCAAACTAAATAGAATCACTTTCAAGAACCAACGGTTCTGACCAATTCGACGGCGTGCGTTTTGGTAGAAAGCGGCGGCAAAAATCAGCAACATAAAGAAGCCAAGACCGACCATGATTCGGAAAGAGAAGAAGATAGGCGCCACATGCGGAATGCTGTATTCCACGGTTTGATCTATTTGAGCCGCCGTGACGTTGTTCATGTCGTCGGCAAAGGTTTTTACCAACAAGCCATAACCTAGGTCCCCTTTCACTTTTTCGAAATCGGCTTTCACTTGAGGATCTGTTGATCCATCACGCAATTTCTGAAGCAGCTGGTTCGCATAGATGCCGTTGATAATACGCTGACGGTTTTGCTCTTTAAGCTGATCAATACCAGTCACTTGTTTGTCCAGCGAGCGAGTGGCGATCAAGCCGAGGGCGCCGGGAATTTTAATCGCGTATTCGGTTTTTTCAATATCTTGATTCGGAAGACCGATCAAGGTGAAATCCGCAGGCGCTTGCTGTGTGTCCCATTCGGCTTCAATGGCGGCCATTTTCACTTTTTGAACATCGCCAATTTCATAACCAGACTCATCACCCAATAAGATTACACTTAATGTGGCGGCTAAACCGAAGGCTGAAGCAATAGCGAAAGAACGACGAGCAAAAGCCAGGTCACGACCTTTTAGCAAATAATAACTTGAGATCGCTAAGACAAACATCGCGCCAGTACAGTAACCCGCTGACACAGTGTGAACAAATTTCACCTGAGCCACTGGGTTAAATAACAAAGCACTAAAGTCGACCAATTCCATGCGCATGGTTTCATAATTGAATTCAGAGCCCACTGGGTTTTGCATCCAACCATTGGCAATCAAAATCCACAAGGCCGACATATTAGAGGCGAAAGCCACCAACCAAGTCACCGCCAAATGTTTGGCTTTACTCAAACGGTCCCAACCGAAAAAGAACAGCCCCACTAAAGTAGATTCTAGGAAGAAGGCCATTAACCCTTCTATCGCCAGCGGCGCACCAAAAATATCCCCGACATAATGGGAGAAATAAGACCAGTTGGTACCAAACTGGAACTCCATAGTAAGACCTGTCGACACGCCCAGGGCAAAGTTAATACCAAATAACTTACCCCAAAATTTCACCATGTCTTTATAAACTTGCTTGCCTGTGATGACGTAAACCGACTCCATAATGGCAAGAATAAAAGATAACCCGAGTGTTAAAGGAATAAACAAAAAGTGGTACAAAGCAGTTAGAGCAAACTGGAACCTCGATAAGTCCACTACCGTTTCATTGATCATAATGACTTCAACCCATTCACTTGATTGAGAAAAGACGTTCACAGGCACTTTTCTTTAAACTCAATGCTCTTGTTGTTTTACGTCCGCCGCCGCTCCAGCCATTGGAGCTAACTATAAGCGTGAATTATGAGTGAGCTTGTCTTTAGAAACATTGCGTTAGATCAAGAGAAAGACAGAGAAAACCATTCAATGGTGTTTGGACACTTTTTATAGACCTAGGTCAAATAACCGTAGGCCATGCGATAAGTTCGTGATTTGGTTGATTTTATAACAGCCTGTTGTGATGGTGGGTTCTTTAAAAAGGGTATTGAGTGAACATGTCCTCGATCATCTGATCAAGCGGCGCTTCTTGTCCGTAGGTTTTTGCGTATACTCGCAAACCAGAAATTTGGATTTGTATGTAACGGGCTAATTCTCTCGGTGTTTGGTTTTTTTTCACTTCACCTAATGCCTGAGCGTCTGCAATTAACAAAGCAAATTCTGTTTCTATTTGTTTGAGTGAATTTTTTGCTTCTTCTAATAACTCAGCATTGTCTTCGGTTAATTCAGCGACGGTTTTCGCCAACATACACATACCATTCGGCGCCTTGGTTTGTGAGTCAATCACCAGCATTTTGACAAAGCTTTGCAGCGCACTAATCGGCGATGAGGTTTCACGTCGGCAAGCATGTAAGGCCGCGATTCCCTGCTGCGTGTAACATTTCAACGCTTCTTTAAACAAGCCTTCTTTGCTACCAAAAGTCGCATAAATACTGCCTGGTCGCATATCAATTACATCCTGGAGGTTACGCATTGAGGTGGCATGAAACCCCTTTTCCCAATACAAATCAGTCGCTTTATTCACCACCTGATCGCGGTCAAACTTGGCATTTTTTCTCATTGTCACTCTTCTATAAAAAAACTTTTTGAACGATCGCTCAATTTTAACTTGAACGAACGTTCAAAACCACTTATTATTCGTTTTATTGAAAACAAGGCCGAACAATCAGCCACCAAAATCATCCATTGTTTAATAGGATATACCATGAGCGAATTTACCATCCATACTCTAGAAAGCGCACCAGAAGCGAGCAAAGAAGCCGTTGAGGCCTCTATAAAAGGCAATGGTTTTTTACCTGGTTTACACGGTGTAATGGCGGAAGCACCAGGGCTACTTGAAGGCTATCAGGTATTGCACAAATTGTTCACCGAGTCTTCTTTCAACGCAGAAGAACTGACCGTTGTTTGGCAAACCATTAACGTTGAACATGCTTGCCATTACTGTGTTCCTGCCCATACCGGCATTGCGCATATGATGAAGGTAGACCCAGCATTAACCGAAGCATTGCGTAATCAAGAAGCGATGCCGACAGAGAAATTACAAGTGCTGCATGAAACCACATTGGCGATGACTCGCAATCGTGGTTTTCTAACTCAAGAAGAAATAACACGCTTCTTTGAAGCGGGTTATGCTCAGCGTCAATTGCTGGAAATTGTTTTAGGTCTATCTCAAAAAGTAATGAGTAATTACACAAACCATCTAGCAGAAACGCCTGTTGATTCTGTCTTTGAACAGTTCGCTTGGCAGCCTAAATAAGCGACGTACTGCACGCCCAAAAAACGTGCTTTCTAGCGCAAAAACACAATGTACCTCCTAACCATTAGGGGGTATTTTTTTATCTTTTCTTTGTCATAAAAAAACCATTATTTAATTTGCTATTTTCGCTTTTCCTAACGCCATAAAATCACGATAAACACGACTTACCCCAGCACTGCCTTTTTAGGCCAATCACGGCATAAAGACTGCGCTTCAGCGCTATTTTACTGATTTGATTTTTCAATATAGAGTTGAAGAATTAATCGATTTTTTGGTACAAAAAACGGCGAGAAAAAGCGTAAATATGTGTCAAAGTGTGTGCAAAAAATGTACTATTATGTAAAGGTATTACATTGTAGGTAAAGTTCTATGAGCATTGAAGATTCAGCAAATAAGCACATCGAGTTTTTAAGCCAAAATAGCTACAGCCCACTACTGTATGTTGTGAATCACTATAATTTATTACTCATTAATTATAAGACGCTTAATGGCATAACAAATTACGAATTCATTAATCAGTTCATGCAAGAGCAAGATCACCAAGGACTCGTCATTTTTGATGTTCCTAAAGACGGTGATATCTTAGCGCTTAAAGAATGGCCTAATCTCAAAGGCATTTTTTATGACGATGCTGATGAAGCTTTGTTTCAAAAAGGTTTTGAAGCCATCAACAGTGGAGAGTTATGGTTTCCTAGAGCGGTAACGGATTGTTGGATGCGACAAATGCTTCACCATGAGCAACAAAGTATGTTGCGCTCTAATAACCTTACTCGTAAAGAAGTGAAAGTACTAAACCTGCTTTTCTCTGGTTTAGAATCCAGCGCTATTGCCGACAATCTTTTTATCAGTGAAGCGACCGTTCGGGTCCATCTGCACAAAATCTACCACAAAATTGAAGTGAAAAATAAACAACAAGCACGAGAATGGTGCAAACAAAATCTCAGTAAGTTTAACAACGAACCTTGATAAGGTTCCTGCCAATAACACAGAGTTCAACGGTTATTCCGCTATTTCCTCTGCTTTTCAGATCTCATTCCGTTGTCTATTTTAGAGTTCTATTTTATTTATCTAATAGTTAAGCGGTGTCACATGAAATCGAATCGTGTCACTGTATTCACCTGCCGCCTGCCTTTGAAATTCACCTAATTGCATGCCTAATCTCAATAAGAAAACCGTTTGTCCTTTATACGCAAAGGTTCTTTTTGATTCGCCTATTAAATTCACTCTGTCGCCGTCCAAGCTTAAAAAATAATCAATGGTGTATTTATTTTTATATAAGGAATGGATTAATCGGCCTCTATTTTCTGAGTTCACACTGAGTTGAACATCGGCGTTTGTGACCACTTTAAAGGTCGGCAACATATTGTACTCTTTGCCCGAAACGAGTTCGCCAAGGTTAATTACATTTGAGCTAGAGCTGTACCCAACGACAGACAAACTGGTTCTTGGTAGGATCGTTTCTTTAATTTCGAACTCTCGCTCATCCAATAAACTGTTATTTATGTCATAGAGTTTTAGCTCTAGTCGATCTGAATACTCTCCCGCTTTTACTGGCGTTCCGGCTCGAATCCGTAACTCAATGTCGGCAGAGGAGTCCACAAAATTCAAGCGGGTCACAGAGGAGCTAATCGTTTGCTGGATATCACTTTTAACATAATAAGGAATGGCCTGAAATTGGCCTTTCAGTTGGTTTTGATTGTTACTGGTGAGCACCATATACAATTGGCAGTCTTGTGTGTCACGAACACTAATATGCAAACGTTTTTTAGCATCATTGGGCTGCTGCGCATGATAATGTTCAAAATCATCGGACAAATGCTTAATAGTGCCAATTTTTGCGTTACAGTTTGCATAAGTCATTTGAGACAAACCTAAGAAAACAACACCCGCAATCCATAGAGATAGCTTTTTAGTGTACATAAATTTCTCCTTTCCTTTGCAGTTGCTCGCCTTTTTTCACATCAATTTTAAAGGAGGAGCTTTTAGCGTCTTTTAGGGTGACTTCGTAGAGGCAAGGCTTTAAACCTGTAATGGCAAATCGCCCAGACCTATTAGTAAAGAATGTGCTCTCTTTTTTATTGCTGTCCGTAGTACAAACCGCGGTACCTACTTGTAATGCCAATGGCTCTTTATTCTCATCTAATAAAGTGGCGATAACAGAGATATTGGCTTCAGTTCCCACCACAACCCCATAACCACTGCGGTAAGACGGATAGAAAGATAAGACACCTGAGCCAATGTCATAGCCTGGTGCTAAATCATTCACATCCACAGTAACGGATGAATAACTGTATGAGCTTAAGTCGTTGATTAAAATACTGTCAAAGTCCTTGTTACTCGCCCGATACTCATCGTCATAACTGCCTAATACGATGGTTTTATCCCCTAATGTTGGGTGCGCATCCACCACCGCAAAGCTGTCATCGATGGTTTTTCCGACCGCCCAATGGCCACCGGCAAATGCCACACTGGACGAAAGGCTTAAGCGGCTTTGATGCTGGGCGGATTGAGCATTAAGCTGGTCGTAATAACTGGCTTGGTCAAAGCTCGCGGTAAAACGGTTGCCGTTATACAGCGTCGTTAAGTCCAATGCGGCTTCGTTTTCATCGTTCTTTTCAATACCGGCTCGTACATTTAAAGCACCCACATACCTCTGGTCATTCTCTTGGCTAAATTCCAGACGCGTGCTATCTCGAGAAGACTGGTGGGATAATTTCACTTTTCTCTGACTCGACAGTTTATAACTCAAAGACAAGCTAACACTCCAATCATCTTCTCCTTGGTTTTCTTCCCATTGCCCCCCTACGCTGTAACGAAACTGCCCCTTTGCCAAGTCCTGAGAGAAGAGTACTGCAAACGATTTATTGAGCTCTTCTTGGTCATAATTTCTAGATAAGTTGGCGGATAAAGAGGTCTGGAAAGTGGGCGTAACAAAAAAACTGTAGTTGGCTAAAATCTGGTGTTCACTGTTCACAGTTGTATCATCTGTATCAGGTCGATAGCCTAACCGCCTAAAATATCGTGTGGCGTGCTCATAGCCCAAACTAAAGTCTTTGTGGGCTGGACTATTATCGGTAAAACTGCTGTATACCACTCGATAGGCTTGGCCATTTTCATCACTGCTACTAAAGGCATTTTCAAAGGCAATTTGCCCAATGGGCGAAGCGTAAATATTTTTAAGCCCCACCTGCTGCACAAATTCATCCGCTTGGGCATTGGCGCCTACCGTCCAATCCGTTGTCACACCATAGTCTAAATAACCACTGATAAAGGGTTCACTATATTGATACTCTAGCTGATCTTGCAGCTCGGCGGGCACGCCCACATGAAGCTCATATTCAAACTCCCCTTTCGCAAATAAATCCAACCCCGTTGTGACATCAAAATTCACATACGTCACCACACCCACATTGTCGGTAATGCGCAAAGTGATATCGTTACTGCCTTCATTAAGCGGGATATCATTTAAGGAATAAACGCCCGAAGCTAAATTCAATCGTCTGATAACTTGATCGTCTACCAGCACTTCAACTGACGATGGGCTGGTTAAGGTAAAACTTCTGGATGCACTGGGCTGAATAATACGATCTGATACCAATGAATAATCATGGGTAATCGACACCCCTAGCATGCGAGTTGAAGACTGAAAATAACTGCCAAAACTGTAATTATCACCAATCTCTATGCGGGCGCCATCTAGGGGTAAATCATGGACTAAGCGTGATCCAGTTCGCGTAATACTAGACTCACCAGCGGCACTGACTGAGCTGTATTCATTCTCGTTTTCTATTACCCAACCTTGCCAGTTCATCACCATTTCAGAGCGAATATCCAATTGTTCACTGATGGTTTCTTCCACCTCATCACGCTGGTACAAATAACTCGAATACAAGTTTAAATAACCACTGATGTCTGCAGGTTGATCACTTTTAGGTCTTGCGCTATCCGTTCTGACACTTAAGGTTTGAGGACGAATTAGCTCTAATGGTGCAGACATTTTTAAACTAAAGTCGCTTAAATCGAACGTGACGGAAAAACCTTGGGACTCCAATGATTGTTGCGAAATTAGTTCCCCATCTAACTCGCTTTTAAGCGAAGTTAATGCGCTTGGGTACAACATTTTCACAAGGCTGGGTTCTAACTCGCTCCATTTGAGCAATAACGCGTCTTCTGGTGTTACGCTTAATGTCAGCTGACCTATCGAGGTTTTATTCAACTCAGCCTCCACTCTCAAATCAATAGTTCGATTAGATGGGTTGATTTTCGCCATACTCAATGTCGAAAAAAAAACAATATTAGACATAAAAAAATTCGCATAACTATTCCATCAGCTCTAGTTTTACATTGTTTTTATTCTTTTTTATTAGATCTGACACAGGGATTTTTACGAACATAGCGCTCTTAGGCGGAAAAAAAACGTCGTAGCCCTGAGACTTTAATTCCTGTTTGGCAATGTGCTTTAACTCGACGCCATCTTCAACAATATCAATATCGTAATCACTTAATCGGCTCGCCCCAGCGCCTTTATTCATTACCTTAGCGATTAAGACGCCATTTTTTATATTAGATGGTCCTACGCTTATGTCTGGAGTAAGTACCGCTTGGTCAATATGAACAATCAAATTAACGTCCAATAGGATGGTTAACTTCGACTGTTTTTCTATCGGTAAATTCGCAATAGGCTGTTCAATCAAACTGACTTGATAAGTTTTATCGACAGAGGGGACATTCTTACCAACCCATCTAAATTGTATTCGTTGGCTTTTTCCTGCTTTTAAATACAAAGACGGCGGAAAAACCCATAACGGAGCATCATCCACAGGGATCAATTTAGGCTCGGTGGCACCAGTTGGATCAAAATCCACTTCATAAATTTGAATATCAAAAGCAATGTCTCTGGGTAGCTGGTTGTAAACCAAACTAAAGGGGGTTCTTACCGAATCATAAGGCGAAAAAGTAATGACCATGGGCGTTACTTCTACTGCATAAACTGGTGCTGTCACCAGGCTATACAGGAATAATGTCATTACAATTCGCCACAACATTATAAAGTCACTTCCAAATCACTATCAGAGGCATTAAATTGTGATGGCACTCTAACCAAAACGGTACTTTTTGAATTAGGGAGCATAATCTTCCCACTTAAAGACTGGCTAAGCTCCTTACCTTCTAAGACAAATTCTCCATCTTTATTATGTATCTTCCATTTCGATTGAGTCAGGCGAATAAATTTATTCCCTGTATTCTCTAAATCGACACTCCAAACCCCTTTAGAAACTTGCTTTTTCCCTTTAATAGAAACATTTGCCTCTGCATTGTCAGGAACCACATTTAATAGTGTATGAAAATTCATAGCCATAGTTACCCCAGAACTTGAAGAGGAATCTAACGACAAGGGTATTTGATTAATCGCAATTCGGTAAGCTTTAGAGGAGGACAATACAGGATCACCAATATAACGAACAATAATAGACTGACTCTTTCCAGGCTGAACAATACTGGTTATAGGGATAATTAAAAAATCTTCTCCATTTATTTTTAAGCTTTCTTTACCATTAGCATCTATCAACAAATCAAACGCTTCTATCTCAATAGTCAACGGATCTTTAGTACTATTATAAACCCGCATAGTTTGTTGAGATTGACTGCCAGATGGCTTTATTTCTGAGACCATCGGCCTAACTTCAAATGCAAATACTGAATAAGAAACAACGAACAAAAGAAAACTGATAATATATTTCATAATATTCTTCCTAATAAAAAAGGCAGTGATAGCACTGCCTTTTTTCATTTAAATATTAGTTAGCTGCAATTGTTAAGCTTAATTGATCAGTATAGAAACCTGAGAAAGTTGGATTACCTACAACAGTAAGTGTAACCGTTCCAGGAATGCCAGTAGCCAAGTCTGTAGAACCAGGCTCGCTTTGAGACATACTCAAATCATCAACACCAGTAGTTGCACTTAGGGTGAAGTTATATGGTAATGCAGTTAACGCCGCAGTATAGCCAACACCTGTTGCATCCAAGCCATCAACGGTTTGCATATGACCTTCTGAAGACGTTAATGTTACAGTCGCTCCATCATAATCATTACATTTGATTTTAAAGCCAAAAGTGCTTTGTTCACCGTCAATTAAGTCTGGGAAAGTAACAGAGGACTCGCTACCTGGCATGACTTTACAAACAGATGGTACATGACCACCCACTGCTACATCACTTGCGAATGCGACACCAGAAGTAAGGGCTGCGATTGCTGATAATACTATTAACTTTTTCATCTTGATATTCCTTATATAATATTTAATATCTAAAAATTAATGCTTTACCATACTCCACCGGATATTGCTGATGGGGTCATTTCTATGCGAATAACGTCCTGGTAATTCCCCGCATAAATCAAAGGGTCCACTAGTTTAAGCTGTAATGTCGCTATGCTTTTAAATAAAATCTCATTTACGTTAAACATCTTTGTGTTTTTTAGTTGATGCGCCAATACAGACGTACTGTAATTTGCATCCGCTATCGACAATGTCACGCTATAATCATTTATTTGAGTACCTTTCTGATGGCGCAAACCACCATTCTCAGATTGCATCGATACTCGCATGGGTGAATTACAATCAATCACCAGTTCTGTGCTAGCTAAACCATTATTAGAAAGAGACAAGTTATTGCTCTCTGCTGTAAAGCCACATTTTTCAGGAATATACCCAATTAATGTTAAACTTACGTCATCACTACTATAAGCATTGAAGGCGTAGGCAGATAATATAATTGCAATACTTTTTCTCATTTCCTTTACTTCCTTTTGCCAGCCTCGCTAACACCATTTGATCCTAGATAATAAAAATCTGTTTAGTACGTTTCTATTTGCTTACTTTCATATCGAATAAAGCCGTATCATTTAAATACACCAACATTTACAACTAAATATTTTCATAACTAAATAAATTAAGAGATAAACAAAAAATCAAGATTTCTGGCTTTTCTGATGCCATAACAAAGACTTACAAAAGGTCACAAAGAAGAACAAAATGTAAACATGAGGTAAACATAAAACCACATAGAGCAAGCACAACGTTTGAAAAAAAATTAAACAATCGGTTAATGTTTACAGATACCTTAATCACCTTATACACATCGTTACAGTTCCTTTACCATTAAAAACGCTTTTTTAGCCACTAAAAAACACGTGATTGCAAGACCAACATGCTACTTTCTTGCTATTTTTTTTCATTATTCCATGAAGGCTCTTTGGCTTTTTATTCGATGGCTTCCTTGCCACCCAGATAAAAACGCTTACTTAGAAGAAAAACACACAAATCGGACAACAAAAGAGAGGGAAAGAAGCGCAACAGAAGAAATTAAAATGAGGAATGAATGGGCGAGCGACACCGAATCATCAAACAACACCTTAGCAGGGAGCATAGAGCCTTATTAAGGCCTGAGTTTATGCCATTGACGACAGCCAAACGAAGATCCAGCAGCCACAAGGTAGCAATAGCCAATAATTTTACTCACTCGATACCTGGCGCTATGGGGAGTCTTAACTGGCTCTACTCAGAGTGCGCTCTAGGCAGCATACTTCTGCCCTATTTACTTTTTAGGAAGCTGTGCTCTATGGAAAATCTAGTCTATTTAGTTCCTATTGTTTTTTTTGCCGGTATTGTTCGCGGCTATGCTGGCTTTGGCTTTGCCGTGATTGCTGTTATTGGCTTAAACCTATTTCTAGACCCGATTAAAAGCGTGCCTATTGTGTTAGCACTGGATTTCATTTGCAGCATCAGCCTGATTAGAGAAGCGACTAAACACGCGGATAAAAAAACGTTTCGCATTTTGGCTAGTGGCTCAATATTAGGCATTCCAATTGGCCTCTTATTATTGTATTTACTGCCTGCTATCTGGTTGAAACTGGCGATCTGTTCCTTTGTCTTGATACTGGTGATGCTATTAATCAAAAAAGCCAAACCGTCTCAGAACGATTCATTCGGTAAAAAATTATTAACAGGAGTCGCTTCAGGCGTTGGCACTTCTAGTGCCTCTATTGGTGGCCCTATGATCCTTTATTACATTTTATCCAGCCCTCTGAATGTCAGAGCACAGCGGGCTACCATGATTTTATTTTTTATCGTCAGTGAATTGGTTGCGCTAATTGGCCTAGGGTTAAGCCAATCCTCCAGTAATGAGGTGTATCTTACTATCGCATGCTTGTTAGTGCCCACTATGATAGGCGTTAAAATTGGTCAATTCTTTTTTAACAAACGCCCTCCAACATCCTTTAAGTCCATCTCTCTACCGTTAATGGTCCTCGTTGCGGTCGTTGGGTTTAGCCAAGCCTTTCGTTCTATGTAAAAAAACAGCGCGGAGTAAGTAACCTCATTAAGTGAGGTACTATGCTGCGCTGACACGCCCCTTTCTACTGTCGCCCTTCACTCCTTTGTCCCACCCTTATGTCCGTATATGGTCAATCACGAAACCACGTATTCCCCTGTGTTACCGAGGCTTTAGCAGCGGCTGACATTCGGATTAAACGACACTAAAACACCTCGCTCTAATATTCCCAAAATAATATCACCTAGAAGCCCAGCGCTATTCTGAAGACCGTCTGGGCATAAAAAAGCCAACGCTTTAAGCATTGGCTTTGGTTGAGAAGAACGAGCGGTTTAAAAGATACGATTACGTAAATCGATAGCGCTTATTGCATCGCTGCTTTCACATACTCAGGGTTCACAAAGACAGAATAATCCTCTTTTAAACCACTGATTTTTTTCTGCTCCAATAAGAACTCAGACGTGGCTTTCAGAGCCGAAACAACGCCCCCTTTGTCACCACAGCCTAACCAAGCGCAAGACCCTTGCTCTTTAAGCGTTGGGTATTCGTATAGCGCCATCACACTTGGCACAGTATTGATATCACCACCAGTGATTTTACTGATGGATTTGGCCATCGGGTTGTCCGTTGTAAAGCTTGTTTTATGATCGTTGTATTCTTTGTCTACCGCGGCCACAATTTTGACAAAATCGACTAGAAATTGCTTATGGGTTTCCGAAAACTTCTTGTTTGCCACCAACCCATCAAACGTTGGTTTGCCCCAAGAGCTTAATGTTTTCGAGGTAATAAGCACATGTCCATTTTGCTTGATTTGGCCTAACACTGGATCCCAAATAAACGCGGCATCAATATCACCACGACGCCAAGCAGCAGCGATAGCGCTCGGCTGCATGTTCAACAGTTTCACTTCACTTGGCTTAATGCCAAATTGCTCTAAGGCAAACATCATATGAAAATGCGTTGTCGAGACAAACGGGACGGCAATGGTTTTACCTTTCAGATCAGAGGGTTTCATAATGTCGGAGCCATTACGAACCACCATAGCCTCGGCATCACCAATGTTTTCTAAAATCCAAAAGACCTCTGCTTTCACACCATTACTCACCGCCGCAGCAATAGGACTAGAGCCTGCAGTCGCAATGTCTACACTGCCTGATGCCAATGCGGTCATGGCTTTCGCACCGGAATCAAAACGCCGCCAATTGATGGTCACACCCAACTTTTTCTCTATGATTTTTTCATCAATTACCTTTTTATAAGGGTTAAAAATCCCTTGGTAACCTATGGTGATTTCTTCTGACATAGCGCTAAATGAAATCGCCATAGCGCCCGCGAACAAAGCTACTTTTTTCACAAATTTCATAGTTATTCCTTGCATGATAGTTTAATAGTTTTAATGAATTATGTGTTTTCAACCTATAACTCAGTCGCCCTGTTATTAGTTATGACCTTTCCATGGAACAAGCTTTCTTTCCAAATAACGCATCAGTAGATCAAAGCAATACGCAATCACACCAATCACTATGATCCCAGCAATGACCACATCGGTACGTAAGAACTCAGACGCGTTTAACACCATAAAACCAATACCTCGTTGCGCCGCGACCATTTCTGCCGCCACCAAGGTTGTCCACCCAAAACCAATTGCGATGCGCATGCCTGTTAACACATCAGGTAACGCACCTTTCGCAATCACTTGGGTTATTACCTGCCAACGACTCGCCCCCATAGAGTAAGCCACTTGAATTTGCTCGATACGCACCGAGGTTACGCCAGCACGAGCGCTCAAAATAATCGGCGCGAGCATGGCCAGAAAGATCAACGTCATCTTGCTGCTTTCATCAATCCCCAACCAAATAATGATGAGCGGTAAGTAAGCCAATGGTGGTAATGGGCGATAGAACTCGATCAGTGGATCAAAAATACCGCGTAAGATGTAGCTGCAACCGATTAAAATCCCGAGCGGAATACCAATCAAACAGGCAAAGAAAAAGGCACCGAAAATTCGCGTCAAACTGGCCGATAAATGCTCTATTAGCGTCGCACCAGCAAACCCGTTATTGGCAATGTCGAGAAACTTTTGAAACACATCAAACGGCGACGGTAAGAACAAAGGATCAATAAACCCCATCTCGGTGACCAAAGCCCAAATGCCAATAAACAAAAGCGTCGACACGACAGAAATAAGGCGGCTGTCGCCTGCCCCAGGCGCGCCATAGAACTCACCACTTTTAATCGAAGGTTTGCTGATTTTCAATTTCGAATAAAGCATGAGTTTTTGTATTAATGGGGTGAACTCTTTGTTTGCTAAAACCGGTGCTTTCGACTCGTTTTTTGCATTTGTATCAGCTAAAGCTGTGGTTGATTTAATGTTCATATTAAGCCCCTTCTTGACCCGTTTCATCGCCATGAATGATCGATAGTATCTTTTCTCTTGTACTGATAAATGCTTCGCTAGATTTCACTTTACGAGCGTCACGACACGCCAAAAACTCTCTATTAAAGTTCAGATCAAACTGGTGAGTAATACGCCCTGGACGAGGTGACATCACAATCAGACGAGTGGCTAACAACAAGGCTTCATCCACACTGTGTGTGATGAAAAACATCATTTTATTGGTCTCTTGCCAGACATCTAATAACAGCTCTTGCAAGGACTCTCGTGTCAAAGCGTCTAGGGCTCCTAAAGGCTCATCAAGAAGTAGCATTTCTGGATTATTCGCCAACGCTCTGGCAATCCCCACACGCTGCTGCATGCCACCAGACAATTGATAAACGCGGTGATGATGAAAGTCTTCTAACCCCACCAGCTTTAGAAATTCTGCGGCTTTTTCACGACGCTCTTTTTTGCCAACACCTTGTAGCTTAAGACCAAATTCCGTGTTCTCAATCACATCAAGCCAAGGCAACAACGCGTGCTTTTGAAACACCACACCACGATCTGCTCCAGGACCAATCACTTCATCGCCCAGATCCAAACCACAAGCAATGCGTGGGTAGCCCTTTATTGAGCTATCACCCAATGTTAAATACCCTTTGCTAGGGGCAATAAATCCTGCAATCAAACTTAATAAAGTGGTTTTACCGCAACCTGAAGCGCCTAAGGCAACCACTAGGTCTCCTTGCTCTATCGTCAAATTGATATCAGACAGCGCTGTGACCGCTTCTCCCCCTTGAGAGGAAGGGTAAACTACCGATACATCCCGAATGTCTAATGTATTCATTTTTCCACTCCTGTTCTGCCTAACTCATCTCACGACGTGTAAGGCAATTCGTTAAATCTTGTTATTCAAGTTACTTATCTGACCTCCAAAGCCATAGAGCCAACCCACAAATTTTATGGTCCAGAGAAAAACATAAGAAAACATGGAGTATTTTTTGCATAAATGAACACTAGATTTTCAAGTCCTGTGCTAATTCGAGAAAGGTAATAACAATGACGGACTGTCTAATTAATGTTGAATTCCAACCTGGCAAAAGCTTTCAACAACAAATAAGAGAGAAACTCGTTGATTTAATTAAGAAAGATTATTTTGGCGAATCTAGTTTACCTTCCAGCCGTAAGATGGCTCAGCTGTTAGGCGTGTCCAGAAATACCGTTATGCTGGTGTACGAAGGCTTGGTTGATGAACGCTTTTTAATTTCTAAAGAGCGCAGTGGCTACTTTGTGAACCCGGAACTAGACGATCAACTCCCCGATACAGTGCACCTTTTAAAGAAGACGCCAGAAAGTGACCTAGGCTGGAGCAAAAGACTCAAAAAAATCCCCTCTTCTTTTAACACCTTGAACAAGGACAAAAATTGGATCACCTACTCATATCCATTTATTTACGGCCAAATAGAGCCCATGCACTTTCCGCTTTATCAATGGCGTGAATGCACTCGCATTGCGCAGAGTCGCGGGAATGTTCATGAGTGGATTGAAGACTATGTGGATGTGGACTCAAAGGCACTAATCAGCCAAATACGTCAAAATATTTTGCCCAAACGCGGCATCACCGCCAGTGCCGACCAGATACTTCTCACCATGGGCACGCAAAATTCGTTTTCTCTTTTGGCTGGTTTACTCACCAATGAAGACACCTTGGTTGGATTAGAAGACCCTGGCTATCCAGACCAACGCCATATTTTTCATGCCTCGCGTTCACAACTCACCTTTTTGCAACTCGATGATCAAGGCGTGGTCACAGGACCACAGCTTAGCCCCTGTGATTATGTTTGCGTGACCCCAAGCCATCAATACCCCACGACGGTCACCATGCCATTGGATAGGCGTATCGCACTATTAGAGCAAGCATCAACAGACGATTTCATCATTATCGAAGACGATTATGAAAGCGAAGTGAATTTCCATGAGCGCCCTTTGCCATCGTTAAAAAGCATGGATGATAAAGGCAGGGTTATTTACGCAGGCAGTTTATCAAAGTCTTTATCACCGGGACTTAGGTTAGGTTATTTAGTGGCGGACGCGGAATTAATCAAAGAACTCAGAGAGCTGCGTCGTTTGCAATATCGCCATCCGCCCGCTAACAACCAAACCGTGGCCGCGCTCTTTATTAGTCAGGGGTACTACGACAGCCATTTGCGCCGGATGAAAACCTTGTATGAAACAAAATGGGGACTGATGTCTCGTGGGTTGAAAAAACACTTAGCACAATGTGAGATAACAGAAACCCAAGGTAGCTTCTGCTTTTGGATAAAATTGCCCAGCCCCTTAAAAAGCTCAGACTTAGTTCGTTTAGCGTCTAATTACAGTATTTTAGTGGAATCGGGAGACAGCCTTTTTGCCCAAGCGCCTTCTCCACAGAATTACATACGACTGGGGTTCTCGGCGATACCTGAAGACAAAATAGAAAAAGGCCTTGAGGTGTTAGGCACACTCATTTTACAACTGCAAAAAGAATACCCTCGTCAGATATACGCAACGAATTAGCCCTTTAGGAGTAACTCGTCGACTTCGCGTTTGTTAATCCCAATTGCTTTTTCGTAAGCTTTTAATCTGACCTTTTTGTTTTTTCTTGTCGACGCGTTTCTTTTGTGAAGAGCGCGAAGGTTTGGTCGCTCGACGCGCTTTTTGCACTTTAATGGCGTCAAGAATAAGCGTTTTTAAGCGCGCTAAAGCATCCTCTCGGTTTAACTCTTGGGTTCTATGTTGCTGCGCCTTGATGACAATATCACCCTCTTTCGTTAGACGGCTGTCACTCAACGCCAGCAGACGTTCTTTATGGAAGTCAGGCAAGGAAGAGTTGGCAACATTAAAGCGCAAATGGATCGCCGATGAGACTTTGTTAACGTTTTGACCGCCCGCGCCTTGGGCTCGAATAGCTGTTAATTCAATTTCGTGATCGGGAATGGAAACAGCAATGGAAATTTGCAACATTGGGATAATTTTATAACTCGTCAGCTTAATCTGGCCAAGATTGTAACAGTCTTAGTCAGGCTTTGCTTTGATGGATCGTTTCAAGCTACATTATCAGTTACAATCCGTCTCTTGTCTCAGATTAAGTAGGGAGTTTTTCGTGACTCAGTTTCGTCCTTGTATTGATTTACACCAAGGCAAAGTTAAGCAAATCGTCGGCGGCAGCCTCAATGACAAAGGCGCCAAAGAAAACTTTATTAGTGATTACGACGCAGCGCATTATGCCGCCCTATACCGTGAACACAATTTAACTGGCGGTCATGTTATTGCATTGGGGAAAGGCAATCATAACGAAGCGATCAGCGCGCTAAAAACCTACCCAAATGGTCTTCAATTTGGCGGTGGCGTAACCGCACGCAATGCACAAAGCTATCTTGAAGCCGGCGCATCACACGTTATTGTTACATCGTATTTGTTTGAAAACGGTGAATTCTCTTGGGATCGTCTCGATAAAGTAAAACGTGAAACAGGCGTAGATCGCTTGGTTCTTGATCTCAGCTGCCGCCGTACTGCCAATGGCTGGTACATTGCCACTGATCGTTGGCAAACCATTACCTCCACAGAAGTGAATAGTGCCAACCTTATTGAACTTGCTGACCATTGCGATGAGTTTCTGATTCATGCGGCCGATGTCGAAGGTTTACAAAGTGGTATTGATGAAGAGCTGGTGACACTGCTTGGCCAAGGTTGTCCGGTTGCCGTGACTTACGCTGGCGGCGCGCGCTCGTTAGACGATTTAAAACGCGTCAATCAACTCTCTAATGGCAAGGTAGATCTGACCATTGGCAGCGCGCTTGATATCTTCGGCGGACAAGGAATTACCTTAGACGAATGCATCCTTTGGAATCAGACTAAAGCCTAACCTTTTTTGCTTCTATGATGCCGACATGACTCGTTCAAGATGCCTTCAATCACCACACCAATGAAGGCATCTTAATTCATCAAGTGCTTAATTTAAGGGCATTTCAGTCAGAGACAAACCGACAAAACCTTCAAACAAACATTTGCTTCTTCAGACAGTCCTTTTACAGTTCTTTTGATAGTATTGACGCAGATGATTCGAGCACGAGATCTCGACATCACCGGGTCCATGCCGCATACTAGCTGCACTTATTTTTATATCTAATCTTAGGATTATTCAATGTCGCTATTCCGTGCAGGCTTTTTACTTTTGCCGCTTTTCATCAGTGCATGCTCCTTACCTATTTTGCACAAAACAACGCCATCAGAGACTGAACAAACAACACATCAAGCAAGCTCAAAAGAGCAAGCCGTTACGTCTTCACAAACAAGTGGTGAGCGTTCGCAAGCCCTGCTTGAGACACTTGACGAGGAAATGAAACAAGCCGCAGCTCATCATTCAGAGCTTCTGGCTCGCTCTGGGACAGCGCCCAGCATTCCATCCATAGACAAAGAGTGTATGACCACACAGCTGCTTACCTCTGAAGCCATTCAACAACTGCGTGCTTACAACGATCAGACCAGTGAGCAACTTATGGCCATCGACAGCCGCGTAGAGCAACGTAAAAAAGCCGCCTTACCAGGAGACATCATTCAAATATTGGTGTCTAAAACGAACATCACACTGGCCGATTCCAGCTTTGTCACACAACCGTTAATAGGCCAATGGGTTCGCGGCGAAAGTCGAGTTATCCGCTTGAAAGATGGTTTATTATTCGACGCTCAACACTCTGAAGATCTGCGCATCACTTACTCAGAAAGCTATCAGTTGTTGGTCAATGATAAGGTGATCAGTATTGTTAATCCTAACAACGAGAAAAGCCATGCCACATTTGACGTTGATACCAGCGAAAACAATGGCACCATTATCGGCTCTTTAGATTACCGCCAAGTAACTGGCAGCCACTAACGCATCATTGCCCCTCGCAATGCGCTGTTATAACAAACATGGTTAGCAACACGGCTACGGCAAGAACGAAGCACATCCAGCGTGCTTCGTTTAATGCTGACTCAGCTGTTCTCGGTTCCCACAACCTGGTTCTAGGGTTAGCATGGCGGAACGCTGCTGCTGAACATGATCCAACGTCATTTGAATCCACGCTAGGTACTGGCTAATCCAACTGGCAAAGAGACGGTCGCTAATTCGCTCCACCATCCTTCTGATTCTTTTTAGCGCTTGGCGATTTACACTCATGACTCGACTTGGTGCATGTTTGTCAGAGGACTTTAAAGCCATCAAATACGCCTTCGCAATGTAACCTGCCTCTAAATTCATCGTACCACTGTCTTTCGGCAATGGTGCTAAGCTTACCAACAAGCTGTCACATAGCGTTCGATACTGAGTAGACACCCGCTGGAAAAAATGCTGCTCTGCCGTATTGGTCGCGCGCTTATAGAGATTGGAATTGGCAACACTGCCATCGAAACTAATAGAAAGAATATCAACCATCAGTCGCGAGTCGGCGTCACAATAGGCCTTGGTATTATTGTTACTCGGTTGCATGATTTATCCCCTCTCGATATGGCGTGTTTTGTGTAAATAACCTATAAAACGAATCTGTTTACTGAAAAGTCTCTTACAAAGGCTATGCCAACTTAGCCAACCTGTGATGTTATAGGAGCTAACCTAGCAATTTGATGTTTCAACTGGGTGAAAACTGGATGAAAACAGGAAGAAATTACACGTTATCTTGTCAGCCTTACACAGCGTAAGATGATTCAACAGGATTCTTAAGGAGAGCTAACATGCCATCACCAAAGCTTTTTATACACACTCGTGATCCATCATTAGCCTCTGCTCTATTGTCTTTAGACAGCGTTCGACAATTTGAGCTAATGATAAGTAACCAAGCTGAATGCTGGTTAGAACAACTAACACACTCGCAATGTCAGGTCGCCATAATTGAAGTTGACGGCGTAGAAAAAGCCTCTTTCCTCGCCTTGCAAAATAGCGAATTATTGAACTGCATTGAATTTTCATTTTTCAGCCAAGGCAAACCCGACACCTTGTTGGATGAGCTGATGCATAAAGGGGCTGGGTTCCATTATCGCGCACCCTTTAATTACTCATTAATCGAAGCCTCGTTACGAGAGTCTTTTATCGAACTCAGTGATAGCAAAAGCAGCGCATTAAGCAACACCAGTAATTTAGACCAGTTTGGTCAATTAGTGGGCTCTTCCCTCGCTATGCACTCTTTGTACCGCACCATTCGCAAAGTCGCCGCCACCAAAACCAACGCCTTTATTATTGGCGAAAGCGGCTCTGGTAAAGAGCTAGTGGCCAACACATTGCATATCTTTAGCGAGCGCTCTGAAGCGCCATTTGTCGCCATCAACTGCGGCGCCTTAAGCCCAGAACTTATTGACAGTGAATTGTTTGGTCACGTAAAAGGCTCTTTTACTGGCGCCTACAAGGACCATGAAGGGGTTTTTGAACAAGCCGAAGGAGGCACTCTGTTTCTAGACGAAATCACCGAGATGCCTTACGAACATCAGGTAAAATTACTGCGGGTACTAGAGAGCGGGGAATACAAACCCGTTGGAGGACAAAACGTCAAAATCGCAGATGTGCGTATCATTGCGGCGACCAACCGCTGCCTTAGCGATGCAATCAAAGAGGAAACCTTCCGAGAAGATCTGTATTTTCGATTGGCTCAATTCCCTATTAGCGTTCCGCCACTGCGAGACCGTGAAGAAGACGCTAGCGGCCTAGCGCAACACTTCTTGGCGTATCGTAATGCCCAAGATAACACCCATAAAAGCCTCTCAAAAAGCACCCTTGATAAAATACAAAGCTATTCTTGGCCTGGTAATGTGCGCGAATTAAAGCACACCATTGAACGCGCCTGCATACTGGCAAATGATGTGATTAAGCCAGAACATTTGATTATCAATAGCCTAGGAGACGATGACCAAGCCGATGACAGTCAAAAAGTGCCCGTCGGTATGCGCCTCGATGACATCGAAAAAATTGCCATCACCGAAACCTTAAAAGAAAACGCGGGCAATAAAACAGATACCGCTCAACAGCTCGGCATCAGTGTGAAAACGCTTTATAACAAACTGGACAAATACGACAACTCTAATTAACCAACCTTCGATGTACTATGGCGAGTCTCCGTCTGCTCAGTAGATCAGGAGACCGCAGAGAAAGTACTCATTGCGCTGTTTTTTGAGCCTCTTTGGTGCCAGAGTTTTCTTTTAGCGCATTGTTTAAAGCAGACTCAGGCACCACCACATTCAGTGAATTTGGATTGACCTTAATATTAATCGTATCAGCCTCTCGCTCCTCGCCGTCAATCACATAGCGCCCTACCTGACTAATATCGACGGTGACTTGTCGAGCCGCACGATGGAACACCCCTGACTCTCGCGCCTCTTCGTCATGCTCTGACCCATTATCAGCGTTGGCATCCCCTAACCCTAACAAAGCCAATTCCGCCAAATTCAACAATTGAAAACGATGTGGATCAAGCCAGGTTAAATCCAACTCACCGTCCATAATATTTGGCATTCCCCTACCTTGCGCCAACAAGGTAGTGATGGGAGCGGCATTGGCTATTGTGAGACTCGGTGTCTTAATCATAAACGTCTCTTCATCGTCTAATGACACCTGAAACTCATGCACATCATTTTGGCTGATGGCTTCTCGTAAACCTTGTAAATAAGCAAGTTGCCCACTGGTGTTTTTCTTCTCACGGTCCGCTTTTTCAATCATTTGTTGTTCAAAGCCCACACCAACCATAAGCAGCATTAGCTCACCATTGCACTCGGCGGTATCAATTTTTTGCTCACACCCTTCCACTAAATTAATGCACGCGGTTTCCACTGGCGCCACTTTGGACAAGACGCCGCACAACACATGGCTCAACGCATTTGCGGTACCAAAAGGAATGATACCCAGCTTGATATCACTGCCCACCAGCGCGCTCGCCACTTCCGCCACGGTACCGTCTCCTCCGCAAGCAATAACAAGGTCTGGAGAAGCGTTTACCGCCTCTTTGGCATAAACCGTCCCATTATTCTCAGGGGACGTTATTTTCACAGTCACATCATAATAGGCACTCAGATAACGCAAAATAAACGCTTTTTCAGCTTCCCATTGGCGCTTTCCTGCAACGGGGTTAGCAATCAGCCAAGCGGTATTACGCACCGTGAGTAAACCATTTTTATGGGCGCGCTTTAGCGCCTTAAACTGACGTTTATTCAGGCGTGCCGTTTGACGAATGGTGCGAATTTTTTCCATCACGTCGTCGGGTGAGCAGTTTGGATTTTGGCTCAATAAATACGCCGCCATAACAAAAACCGAACGTCCGCGACCTAACGCACAATGAATCATCACCGAACGGCCTGTTTTTCGATGTGTGTGTATCCAGTTTAAGGCTTTGTATATTTGCACGTTAGAGGGCGTCGAATGATCCAACACAGGAATATTTAGATAATCCACATGCTGTTGACTGGACACCCAATTCAACGAAGTAAATTCAGCGGTCACATCAAGGATCGCCGCTATATTCTCACTTTTAAGGTGATGCACATCAGAAGGGAAAAGACGACGGGCAAGGTACAAACCTTCGTCGATTTTTTGCAAGGCTGGCACGGTATCACGGCTACGTTGCCAAGAATTGTACAGCTGAGTCGTCCATAGGAAAGGATGAAATACCCAGCGGATATACACGGGCACACTGCCGTCGGAGCGTTTTCGAAAAATGGTGGGGTTGTTTAATAAATACGCCAAGCTGACAGCCAGATAGGACAAGGTAAACCACGCCAATGCCAACTTAAAATAGACGTTAGAAGTCAATGTTGTCAGCAGTGCTAACACCACTGTGATGTAGAAATAATATTGTGGCTGAAACAAAGGCACGCCTCCTCGTCACTCTACTAAAACTCAACTCATCTTAATAAACTAACATCATCCAGAAAACCAACACTGTCCTCAAAAGCAACGCTATTCAATCAACATAGCACTTACTTTGCCCAGAAATCTATACGAGATCTGGGCAAAGTAATAAAACGCTGTGACTAGCAATCTGTGTCTTCGGCGTTCACGCCTTCTTTGGCTTTCTCACAGGTATCTTCAATTGCGTTACCCATATCCGTCGCCTGATCTGAAATCGCATCACCTGCGTCATCCATAGCGTCACCGGCTTTGTCCATGGTCTGCTCAACCTGATCACCCACTTTTGAAGCCGTGTCATCTGCACTGTTTGATGTTTCGTCATTACACGCTGCCAATGAACCAGCAACGACCATAACCAATGCGCTTTTTAGTAATACACGTTTCATATTCATAAAGATAATCTCCATTCAGTTTAGATTATTTTCTTGGTGATTTGCCACGTAGGGCGTTCGCAACCAAAGAAATCAGTAGTAAAACAATAAAAATGAAAAAGATGATTTTAGCGATCCCTGCCGCTGCGCCTGCAATACCAGTAAAGCCCAGTACAGCGGCAACCAATGCAATCATTAGAAAGATAACGGTCCAAACCAACATGCTATTCTCCTTAACGTATTTTCATCGTTTTCATTGTCTTCCCTAATGGTATTGCGAAGGTCGTGCCAGTTTGTAAAGAAGATAGTAAACCACTGATTTTTAAGGCGTTTTTATTTGATAGTGATTTTTAAGCGCGCTTTTTTAAAGGCTAAACAAGAAATTCTTACAAAGTCGGCAGGTAATCGTTTCCGTCGG
Organism: Marinomonas sp. NPDC078689; assembly: GCF_044542435.1. Classification (NCBI taxonomy): domain Bacteria; kingdom Pseudomonadati; phylum Pseudomonadota; class Gammaproteobacteria; order Oceanospirillales; family Oceanospirillaceae; genus Marinomonas; species Marinomonas sp. NPDC078689. The sequence continues at coordinate 252,126 of NZ_JBITUJ010000004.1, forward strand.
ATAAATGTAAAGACGCAAATAATGTGACCGCACGGCAAAGAGTTGGTAACACACAGGCAATAAAAAACCCTTCAAATGAAGGGTTTGGGGGAAACCTAAAAAGAACACAGCACTAACCTACTAAGCGACTCGAGGTTAGAGACTTACGGTTGCTGAAACTTTGTTTGTCGGCGCATGATCACAATCGCCGCGATCACCGCAATGGACACTGCCAGAATCATCAAGGTTGCCAAGGCATTCACCTCAGGGGTTACGCCTAAGCGCACCTTAGAGAAAATAACCATCGGCAATGTGCTGTTACCAGGACCCGATACGAAACTTGCGATGACCAGATCATCTAGCGACAAGGTAAAAGACAACAACCAGCCCGAAATAATCGCAGGGGCAATCAATGGCAAGGTCACCAAGAAGAACAAGGTGCCAGGTTTGGCCCCCAGATCCATTGCCGCCTCTTCTAAGGTTTCATCCATCGACGACAAGCGCGATTGCACAACCACAGCCACATAAGCGAGGCAGAAGGTCGTGTGAGCAATGATAATGGTAATTTCACCACGCCCAGCAGGCCAACCAAAGAGACTTTCCATGGCCACAAACAACAGCAACAAGGACAAACCGGTGATAACTTCAGGCATCACCAAAGGAGCGGTTACCCAACCACCTAAAATGGTTTTGCCGCGAAATGGCCCCATACGACTTAACACAAAGCCTGCCATGGTCCCTAAAACGGCCGCCAATGTGGCGCTAATAATGGCGATTTTAAAGCTTAGCAGTGCTGCGTCCATAATCTGATCATTTTGGAACAAAGAGCTGTACCACTTTAGTGACCAGCCTCCCCACACGGTCACCAGCTTAGATTCATTAAAGCTGTAGATAATTAGAGATAATATTGGCGCATACAAAAAGAGAAAGCCAAATAAAGCAGAACCTTTAAGAAACCAAGAACGTCGCTTCATCACACATCCTCCTGCTTGTTACGGCTACGCATAAACATAATGGGGCCGACCAATACAATTAACATGACGATCGCGACCGCAGATGCCATCGGCCAATCACGGTTTAAGAAGAACTCGTCCCACAGCACTCGACCTATCATCAGAGTATCTGAACCACCTAACAAAGACGGAATAACGAATTCACCGACCGCCGGAATAAACACCAACAAACAGCCTGCAACAATCCCTGGCATTGCCAAAGGTAAGGTCACAAGAAAGAAGGTTTGATAAGGTTTGGCGCCTAAATCTTCTGAGGCTTCCAACAAGGTCAAATCCATTTTTTCCAACGTGGTGTAAAGCGGTAGCACCATAAAAGGAAGGTAGGTGTAGACAATCCCGATGTACACAGCAAAGTCGGTTTGTAGCATGGTTATAGGATGGTCAATCAACCCTGTGCTCATCAAAAAGTCATTGATTACACCGTTTTTCTTGAGCAAGCCAATCCAGGCATACACCCGCAATAAGAAAGAAGTCCAAAAAGGCAGAATGACCAAAGACAACAACAAAGTACGCATTGTTGGCTGACTACGGGCAATCATGTAGGCAATGGGAAACCCTAAGATCAAGGTGAATACCGTCGACACCGCGGCAATGCGGATAGAGCTTAAATAAGCGTCTAAGTAAAAGTCATTCTGGAACAAAAACAAATAGTTACTAAATGACGCTTTGATCGAGAGGTAGGCCTCTTCTGGGTTCCAATCAAACATCGCAGAATAAGGTGGAATCGCAATCGCCGCATCGGACAATGAAATCTTAAACACCACCAAGAAGGGGATGAAGAAGAAAATCCCCAACCATAAAGAAGGAATAGTAATCACCGCTCCACGACCAATATTAATGGTTCTCAAGCGGTTCCATAATCGCGATAAACGACTCGCCTTTCCTGGCGTGACAGGCCTTGGTGTTTGCTGAGGAGAGGCTGGATTATTCATGATATTAATACCACGCTGCTGTCAGCATCCCATGATAAATAAACCGTCTCATCCCAGGTTAATCGGTCGCCCATATCGCGGGCAAAGTTTGGTTGCGTGATACGCACTTCTTTGCCACTGGCCAAACGCACCTTGAAGATAGACTGGCTTCCCATGTAGGCGATTTCAGCGATCACACCACAAGTAGAGTTTGTTTCCTCAACGGGTTTTTCACGCGATATGCGAATTTTTTCAGGGCGTATTGCCGCGTAAACCGTTTGATTTGGAGTGCAGCTAATACCATGATCCGCTCGAATCATACTATTTGTGTCTGGACAGTGAATCGTTACGCTGTCTCTTTCGTCACCCATGACGGTGCCTTCGAACAAGTTTACATTACCAATAAACTCCGCCACAAAACGGCTATTTGGGTATTCATACACTTGATGCGGCTCGTCTATCTGCGTGATGATGCCTTGATCCATCACACCGATTCGGGTGGCCAATGTCATCGCTTCTTCTTGGTCATGGGTTACCACAACAAAGGTCACACCTAACTCATCTTGGATATTAATCAATTCAAACTGAGTTTCTTCTCTGAGTTTTTTATCCAATGCGCCTAATGGCTCATCCAATAGCAACAACTTAGGACGCTTCACCAAGGAACGAGCTAGCGCAACACGTTGACGCTGGCCGCCAGACAGCATATGCGGCTTACGTTTTGCTAAATGTCCCATTTGCACCATATCAAGCATGTCGGCAACACGTTTTTTCACTTCACTCGATTTGATGCCTTCACGGCGTAAACCAAACGCCACGTTTGCTTCTACCGATAGGTGCGGAAACAAGGCATAAGATTGAAACATCATATTAACCGGGCGTTCCCATGGCTGAATGTTTGCCATATCAACACCATCGATCAAAATTCGACCGCTGGTCGGCTGTTCAAAACCCGCCAGCATTCGCAACAAAGTACTTTTACCGGAACCAGAACCACCTAAAAGACAAAACAGTTCGTTTTTATAAATGTCCAATGACACCGAATTCACGGCGGTAAAATCGCCAAATTGCTTGGTTAATTGATCAATTTGAACAAAAGGCTGCGCACCTTCTTCACGCCAAGAGGGAACGGCAATGGATTTTGGCTGAGCCAAGGTTGAAGTCGTAGACATACTCTACCCTTTTCTAAATACATCACGGGGGGAAAGACTGAGCGATTCCATATAGAGAACAAAGTCACCCCAGATTAAAGCTGTAGACCCACTAAATCGAGATGACTTAGTGGGCCCAGTTTCTAGCGGCCTGTCTTAATATTTGACCAAGCTCGAGTTAAAGAACGGTCAAATTTAGGCGTGTGTGCCACTTGAATGAAGAGCTTATCTTTCACCGCTTGTATTGGATAGATGCCTTTGTTTTCAGAGATTTCTGCATCTAACATAGGCGTTGCTGCCGTGTTCGGTACCGCGTAAAACACATAGTTGGACAAGGACGCAGCGACATCACCGCGTAGAATGTAGTTGATGTATTGCATTGCCGCTTCAGGATGAGGCGCATCCGCTGGAATGGCCATTAAATCAAACCACAGCAAGGTCCCTTCTTTAGGAATTGAGAAGCTGATGTTGACCCCTTGTCCTGCTTCTGCAGCACGATCTTTGGCTTGTAAAAGGTCGCCGTTATACCCTAATGCAACACAAATATCGCCATTCGCTAAATCGGAAATGTATTGACTAGAATGGAAGTATTTGTAGTACGGACGCGCCTCTGCAAGTACTTTGGCGCTGGCTTTTAGGTCACTCATGCTTTCTGAATTTGGGTCTTCGCCAATGTAATTATTAACAATCGACATGACTTCCGCAGGCGAGTCCAACACGGCAATACCACAGTCTTGTAATTTGGCCGCCACTTCAGGTTTTAGCAGCATGTCCAAAGAATCTAGTTGGAAATCTTCACCTAGACGCGCTTTCACCATGTCTACGTTATAACCTATACCGACGGTTCCCCAAGCATAAGGCACGTTGTGCTTATTGCCTTCATCGTGACGGGCTACTTTGCCGGCCAATTGCTGATCGATATTTTTGTAGTTCGACAACTTACTTTTATCGATTGCTTGATACGCACCAGCCTTCACTTGGCGCTCGAAAAAAGAGTTAGAAGGAAACACTAAGTCATAACCTGATGAGCCTGCCATCAATTTTGCTTCTAGTGCTTCGTTACTGTCGTATACATCATAATTCACCTTGATACCGGTCTCTTTCTCAAAATTCGCAACGGTATCTGGCGAGACGTAATCAGACCAATTATAAATATTCAGGACCTTATCTTCTGCCACAACGCTACCAGAGATAACGGCAGCGCAAACGGCTGATAAGCAAGCATGACTAATTTTCATTCTGTGTTCCCCTTGGATTATAAATCCCGTGATAAATGACATTCTTTTGTGTTTTCTTAATGCCCTCATTGGGGCATTTTTATTGTATTGCTTGTTATAATTTTATTGCTTCTAACGGAACTTTCTTGTGATGGTTTCTCGCTCTACTCTTTCGCTATAAATAGGCTTCGTACTCAACATCCGAAATACGCCCATAAATTCTTTCTTGCTCTTGCGCTTTGACCGCACTAAATACTTTTACGAACGCATCGCCCAAATAATCGCGCATGAAACGGCTTTCTTTGAAAACCTCGGTCGCCGCTTCCCAGCGGTTTGGCAATATTGGGAAATCGTCACTGACCGAGTAAGCATCGCCTTCGATTGGTGCTGGCGGCTCAAGCCCTCGCTCAATACCATCCAATGCACCGCCTAATACCGCAGCCAACACCAAGTAAGGGTTAGCATCAGCGCCTGCTACGCGATGTTCAATACGACGAGCAACCGTTGGGCTTTCAGGAATACGTACCGCAACAGTACGGTTCTCATAACCCCAGCTTGCAAACGTTGGCGCATGGGCCCCATTTTGAAAACGGCGATAAGAGTTAAGGTGTGGCGCCAATACCAACATACTGTCAGCCATATTAGCCAACAAGCCAGCCACTGCGTGCTTCAATAAAGGTGTCCCTTCTTCGCCACCATTATCAAAGACATTGACGCCGTCTTTATCGAGCAAGCTAAAGTGAACATGGAAACCATTACCGCTTTTTTGAGCGTATGGTTTCGCCATAAAGGTCGCACCGTATTCATAATTGCGCGCTACGCCTTTTACCAAACGCTTAAACATATTGGCATGATCGGCGGCCAGCATGGCGTCGTCTACGTGCTTCATGTTGATTTCAAATTGGCCGGGGCCTAATTCTGAAATAATGGTGTCAGCAGGAATGCCTTGCACTTCACACGCACTTCGAACATCCGCAAAAAAGTTCGATAAGCCATCCATTTCTTCAATTGAATAGCAATCCGTGTCCGTCAATCGACGACCATTGCCTTCTGTCATTAACGGCTCTTCTGGGCGTTGTTTTGCTTCAGATTCGCCATCTAATAGATAAAACTCTAATTCGGTTGCCACTACTGGGGTATAGCCAAGCGCTTTAAATCGTTCAACAATATTGGCTAAAATTTGGCGTGGATCAGGAAAGAAAGGTGTGCCGTCTGGGTTGTACATCATGGCAAGAATTTGGTCTCGCGGAGATTCAGACCAAGGAACCGGTATCGGTGTTGGATGAACGGGCAAACAAACGCCATCACTGTCACCCGTTTCAAACACTAAACCATTTTCTAAAACATCATCGCCCCAGTTATCAAAACCGATAACGGATTGAGGAAGTTTCACACCGTCTTTTAAAACCCCTTTCAAACCAGACGCCGGAATGCGTTTGCCTCGTAAGTTGCCATTTAAATCGGTAATAAAAAGATCGAATTCTTTATTGCTTGTTCCATGATCCGGCATAACCAGTACTCTCGTGATAATTTGTGTTACTTATTGTGTTATTTGCTCTAAAACGTCCAACCTCTTTTGTGATCACAAAAGAAATTTATATAATTTTCGATAATCTTTGATTTTTCTTTTGAGCCGTATTATCAATATGAGCTAATCCATATTGTGATCAAACAATGACAGCCAGTTTTTTGCAAGAAAAAGGACGCTTTAACTCTATAATTTTTAGAAAAGGGCATTTAATTGAACAATCCTTCACCTTTAGACATTACCTTAACCGACAGAAAGGACGGTGTAACTATCACCGAGTGGGTATATGAAGTATTACGCAATGCGGTTATGAGCGGTCAGATCCTGCCCGGAAGAAGCCTTACTATCCGCGAATTGGCTGCAGTACTTAATGTAAGCTCGATGCCAATACGAGAGGCGTTAAAAAAGCTTGGCACGGAGCGTGCGTTAGAAGTCAGGGAGAATCGCCGTATAATGGTGCCGAAAATGACGGCTATGAAGTTCAATGAATTGTGTGATACGCGGATTGCACTTGAGTCCCACGCGGCAGTCCGTGCCCTACCTTACATGACGGATACCCTATTAGAAGAGCTGAAAACGCTGGATTTAGCGATTGATCACGCTCGTGCTATGAAAAACGCTGAAGCGACCATTCAGAGCAACCAAGCTTTTCATCGCCGCCTTTACTCTGCTAACCCTCATCAGGTAAGCCTGCCATTGATCGAAAGCTTATGGTTACAACTCGGGCCCTTCTTACGCCTTGCCAACAGCCAGCTAGAAGAACACTACATTGTTGATCGCCACCAAGAAGCCCTCTTAGCGATAAAAAACAAAGATACCTTAGCGCTGCAACTGGCCATCGCAGCAGACATTAGAGAAGGGATTGCTTTCGCTGGCACTCCAGAATTATTACATCAATTTATCGAAGCATCCTCTAATTCTTAAAAGTTAAGATCAAACCGAATAAAAACTCAGCTTACTTTTTCAGCTTTTCGGCTAAAAGACAAAACGCCTTGGTAATTTGAGCCGCTGATTAATTATTGGCGACCGAGGAAAGAAGATGATAAATTGCATTTTTGTGATCACAAAAATCACTGTGCAATTAAAGCCGATGACTAAGATGAGGAAAACGTCCATGGTGGCCAGCAAAGCAAATACTGAGTTAATATCTCCTGAGACGTTTAAAGAACTTGCCATTCTAGTCAACCACTTACGTGTCCCCAGCTTTCCAAACATGCTCGAAAACTTCCTAAGTGGACTTTGTCATTTTGACACCATTATTATGGTGACTTACAAAAAATCCTTTAAACCCATTATCCTTCACCCTAAAAACCGCTCAGAACACAGCCCTACACTGAATATGTACATTAATCAGGCGTACATACTCGATCCTTTATTTAACAGCATCCAACAAGGCACTACGCCCAATATTAGTCGCTTGGCGGATATGGCGCCTGATTCCTTTGAAGACACTGAGTATTACCAAACCTGCTATAAAAAATTTGACCTAGTGGACGAGATAAACCTAACGATTGCACTGGACGACAGCACCACATGCGCCATCTCTTTAGGCCGAAAAAGGCTCATGGGGTCAATCAAACGTGGCGAAATGATCAAGCTCAAAGCCGTTTACCCTCTTTTAGAAGCCTTAATCAAACAGTTCTGGCTCGCACAGTCTCGCGACTACCTAGAATACGTGCCTTCCCATGGTCCCATTCAATATGCGTTGAAAACCTTTGCTTGTGGGGTGTTAACCCAAAGGGAGCAGGAAATACTGGGATTAATCCTTCGTGGCCACTCTTCCAAAGCCATTGCCGAAACGCTTGGCATTAGTGCGGGAACGGTAAAAGTACACAGAAAAAACATCCATGCGCGCCTCGATACCTCAACACAATCTGAGATATTTACGCTGTTTTTGAATCACTTAGATGAGATGGACAAGGACAGAAATTAAGAAGGGAAAGAACAACATTGGTGGCTTACTCGCCACCAATGTCACTCATAGACAAAGCCATCAATACGAACTTATTTCGCCGCCGCTTGCTCTTGAGCTTTAAGCAGAGGCTCATAACGCTTATCCGTTAGCGTTTTCATAAAGGCAACCAAGGCATCAATCTTACGCTCCGATAAGGCATGCGCCTTTAGATCTTCTTTGTCGACGGTTCCTGGTACTTCAGGAGCACGCCAAGGCTTGCCTGTTTCTGGGTTAATTGAACGCTTCGGGTTGTTATAATGATCGTAGAATTCCACCACGGTACGCAAATTTTTGAACACGCCGTTGTGCATATAAGGCGCCGTTACCGCCACATTTCGTAACGATGGATTCTTGAATTTACCGTCGTATTTCGGATCTGTGACCGCTGGATTGTCCAACAAACCATGATCAATAAAATCGGCTTTTAAATGCCCTAACGCCAGCAAAGCTGTGTTAGCAGGAACACCAATATTGCGGTATTGGTGATTGGTAAAAGGCTCTTTCTCACTGTCTTCTGTTTTCAAGCGGTGGCAGCTGTTGCAGTTGACATTATTGTTAGAGAAAAAGAGTGTCCGACCTAAATCCTCCAATACCGTAAGCTGATATTCCCCTTTCAGGAATCGATCGTATTTGCTGTCGTAACTGCTAAACGCTGCGGTGCTTTCAAACGCTTGCAGCGCCTTACCAAAGGCCGCATACGCAGGGGCAACGGCCCCCTCTTTCAATGCTTGATTGGCAAACACATTGGCACCATAAAGACGGGTGAAAGTCGCATGATAAAGTGGGTTTTGCTGTAGTTTTTTAACCACCTGCTCTTCATTCGATAAGCCCATTTCTACTGGATTCAATGGTGGGCCTAATGCTTGATCTGCCAATGAATTGGCCCGCCCATCCCAAAACTGTCCACCAACGTATTCTTTTAGCGCTTCATCAAAATGGAAATCAGGGGAAGTGCTTGCGTAAGCGGCCATCGGCGTATTGCGCGACCCCAGAGCATGCCCATCGTCGCCCAATGAGACAAAGCCATTGGCGCGAGTAAGACGGTGGTCCGTAAAACCTTGATCAGGCGCATGACAGGTTGCACACGACATAGTGCCGTTCACAGAGAAGACAGGATCGAAAAACAGCACCTGCCCTAATTGTGCTTCAGTGAGACCTTCGCCCGCCACGACTTGGCTACTAATAAGCGATACGGCAACCAGAAAAACAAAATTCTTAATCATTTTAATGTCCGTCGGATACTTGAATAAATACTAAAAAATGGCTGCATTAAGAGCTTTCGCACACTGTCAAAGTGCCGTCTCTTACCGTCACCCAAACCAAAGCTACGATCATCGGGCGCTTCTCTAGACACTTTAAGCGTGCCAAACAAGCCATCCCATATGGCTAGCGCACTGCCAAAGTTATGTCGCATATGGCGCCTTTGATGATGGACTTGATGTTGTGCTGGCGAAATCAATACACGCTCTAACCAGCGCCCATAGCCTAAACGAATATGGCTATGGCGTAGGTTTCCTGTAAAAGCAAACAAGCTCACGATGAACAAGTTGCCGCCCAACACCGTATACAGATTGACCCGAGCACCGAAACAGAAAATAAACACCCCAGTTACCATGCCAGCAACCACCGCATGACGCAGTGCAAAGAGGATATTTTCCAGCGGGTGCAATCGATAAAAAGTCAGTGGGTTCAACGCTTCAGCGCTATGATGAACCTGATGGATTTTCCATAACCAAGGATTACTGTGCATCCAGCGGTGCAAGGCATAGCGACTTAAGTCTTCCAGCACAAACAGACTCAAGGTATAAAGCAACACAATGTCTCGGTAGTACCAAGGCAGAAACAGAGGGTCGGCAACCGCATTCAAGGCACTTAACGTCCATAACGCCACCGTCTGTCCCGACAGTAACACCGGCAAAATCAGCAGTGTCTTGATCAACCAATTAACCAAGAAATAGCGATAGTCTAATCTCGCATCAAGACTCCACCAATATCGTTTTAGCTGTACCCAAGACAAGGTATTACCCTGCCTTACGTACCACACCAATGCGATGATGGCGCTGACCAATAAATAGCCCCAAAAGACCCGCTCACTGCCGTTTAAAAAAGCCTCTAACGGTGAACTAATCGCCATCAGCGTCGATCAGAGTCGCGGTCACACCGATACTGCCAACCAATTGACGGTAAAAGGCTTTCTGTAAATCCAACAAGCCTTGAAACAAAGGAATCATGTCACCTGTGTTGTAATTGTGCTCCGCCGGTGCGCCTTGATACGCCACCCAAGAAGCCGTGAGCGCCTCTTGAACCGCAGCCATGCCTTCCTCGCCGTGTTTTGCATACACTATGGTGGCGACATTCGGCTGCTGATCGTCAGCAAGAAGCTGCTTATTGGTTTCTAAAATCGCGCCAATAAAGCCCCATGACGCTTTGCTGTAAGGGTATTGTTGATGCTCAGGCTTTGGTTGACCCAGTGTGGCCTTCGTCAAACCACTGATTTGCGCAATGCGCCAATCACGGGTTTTATAAATGTTTTCGATTTCTGCGTTGATCAACAAAGACAAGGCTTTATCGTGATCATCAAGGAAGTCGGCACGGTGCTCTTGGTAACCATCACGCACCTGAGTCAAGCGCTTACAAACGTTCGAACTAATGACCTCGGCCATTTCTTTGCGACGCTCTGTCCAAGGGCCGCTGAACATAACATCGTCCAATGCGCCCAAGGTTTTATAAGAGTTTTTATACAAGGCTTTGGAGGCGGCAAGATCCCCCTTCATGATGCGACCTAGGCTTTCATGAATGTCTTCTTTGCCCATGTGGAAATAATCCACCATCAAGGGATAGTCCATCGCGTCCATGTCATACGCACCTAGAATATAGCTCGCCTGTACACGCCCCCAACCTTCTGTCAGTTGCGCAAAAGCCTGATGCCGCTGCTCACTCGATGGGTTGTCTAGTGCCTGTTTTAGATCTCCACAATAGGTCACCGCATTGTTCGCGTTCGCCTGAATAACAGTGTCATAAATAACCGCATAAGGGTCTTGTTCTGCCGCTTGGCTCAGCGCAGGAGCGCCCAGCAGTAGCATGAGTGACAGACCAGTAAAAGCTTTCATAGTTGCTCCAGAAAATGTAGCAAGGCCGCACGCTGAGCGCGACCCAGTTCAATAAATGTCGATTTGGCGGCTTGTGCCTCACCACCATGCCAGAGAATCGCTTCTTCTGGCGTTGCTGCCCGAGCATCGTGCAAAAAGCGCTCTCCTGCACGAACACGACCACCTATCCCCCACAAAGGGGCGGTACGATACTCGCGCTCACTGGCCAAAAACTCCGGCCGTCCATCTTTTAGCGATGCACCCATGTCATGAAGCAACAGGTCGCTGTAGGGGTGAAAGACTTGGCCTTTCTCGGTCGTTAATGTTGACCGATGGCAACCGCCACACCCCGCCTCATGAAAGAGCTTTTGCCCTTTTTGAGCTTCCTCATCCAGAGCAACAGGTTGTGGCACTTTATGGCCACGAATGTAGGCAGCTATGGCTTGTAATCGGAACTCAGGAAGATCCAAAAGGCCATGGGGTGATTGCCGTCCCCGGGGCGCTGCTAAGCAATCCAACTGCGCAGGTTGACACAACTCTTCAGGGTAAGCTGGGTTGGTTAAACCAAGGTCATGGGCTGCCGCATTGGCGGATTGGTTGACAATACTAGCTTCCGACGCCTTCCAATTAAAGCGTCCCAATACTTTTTGTTGCTGTTCTGGTGAATTTAACCAATTCGGGCGCCCACTAATACCATCTCCATTGCGATCTGATGGGTCCGCCCAGGCTAAAATCTCACTCTCTGGCACTTGCTCCAGTAAGCCCAAGCCAACCAACGCGGGAGGCTGGCGTAAGGAAATTACCGTATCATCCGCTAACGGGCCATAAGCCAATTGATCTAAATAAGGGTCAAATTTAGACAAGAGAATGGTTTGCCCATCTGGGTAGGTAAAAGGCAGCGATTCAATGCGCAAACGAGTGCGCGCTTCAGGTAGCACTTTGCCATTACCGTTAATGGCGACCTGCACCCCATACACTGGGTCCGGCACGCTGTCGTGCGCCGGTGCATCGATATTGTTTAACTGCCAACGTAACCCATGCTTACTTGGCTGGGTCAATTTAAACACCAGCGAGCGCAACGGCTGCCCATCTTTACTGAGGGTCGGCGCACCACCGCTGTCCACATGACAACTGGTACAGGTATTGGCATTGAAATGAGGGCCTAAACCATCACGTGCCGTTGTGGCACTGGGGGCCTCCACCCAAGGAATAGAAAAAAAGGAGCGACCGAGAATAAACTGATCGTATTCAGCGTCTGTCATGTTTCGCGGTTGCGAAAAAGGCTTGCTGCTTTTTGAATTAGTAAACAACTCGCTATCAGCAGTACCAGACATTTCAATCGCGGCGCTGTGAACCAAACTAGGCCATATTAGAAACACAAAAGCGCCTCGAAAAATCCTTTTCGCGACGCGTCGACCGTTACTTTTCATAGTTCTCTATTTTGACTAGTTCGCACCCATTAAAAAAGAAAGACACGTTACCTTATTTCACACTATAAGGTAACGTGCTCCTATCCGCTTATTGCCTATTGCTTGACTTAGATCTGAGTTTCTTCAGCGTCTGTTACATCATTCGTAGTCAATGAAATACCGTAAGCGTTCGCAACATTCACCATTTGGTCACCCAAACGACGTAGTTCATTTTTCAAGGTAACAATGTTCTGTACGCTGGCTTCGTTTTCTGGGTGAATCTGGTAATCAAAATGCATCGTTGTTGTCGCCAATTTGTTGATCTTAGCGATGCGCATTTCAATGTCAGCCATCAATGCTTTGATCTTCGCTTGCTCTTCAGTTGGCAAGTTGTCAAAGAAAGCAGGTCCGACTTTTTTGCCTTTGTACTCGCCCATCAAGACGTTTTTGATGCCTTGGTAGTTCAAGTCAATGTCACGGTGAGTATTGTCAGAGAAACAAGAATGCTCATCTTCTTCACTTGGCGTTAATACGGCTACCGCAATACGCTCATTGGCCAATTCAGATTTAGAGAACACGCCCATTGCAGAGAAAATCTGTTTCAAAGACGTCGCTGTTGCGATGTTTTTGTCTTTTTCAGCGCCCGTCAATTGATCCAATAAAGCGGCACGGTAAAGGCCGTTATTGCCGATCACCTTGGTATTCCACGCGCTAGACACTTTGGCTAGGTCGTAAACCAACTTGTCTGTTGCCGCTCTTAGGTAATCCAAGCGACGTTGCTTCAATTTGTCTGTTGTAAAATCAGACAATGGACGCTGGCCTGCGGTCATTGGGCCGTGCGTGATCTTGTCTTCGATCATGTTGTTGTAGTCTTGATCTTGGCCCCACAACAAAAATTCAATGGCGTGGTAACCACTTGCTACGTTGGCGTCACCGCCATTTTCGTTTAATTCAGTGAGCACTTCAGGGGTGATCTTGGCCACATTTACTGGCTCTGCGTCTTCACCACCTGGAGTAAATACCCCTTTCGTATCAATGATATTGCCACTGGTACGCTGGTAGTTTGCGTCTTCCGTGTAGTCGATTAGGTTTTCATCCAACGGCCAAGCGTTGATCTGACCTTCTAATCCACCGTAAGCTTCTGCTACCCAGCCATCTTCTGCATCGATAGGGCCGTTAGATAGACGGAAAATTTCTGTTGTTCCGTAGCTTTCACGAGAGGCTAACCAAGCATTTTTTGCGGCTTGTAAGGTTTCTGCTGTTGGGTTTTTCGCAAAGGTATCAATCGCGACTTTAAGGGCTTTCGCACCTTCTAATGCGTCTTGATAGTTCGCTGTCGCAATCGTTGCATAAGTGTTCAAGGTGGCACGTTGCACACTCTGAGAGACGGCAGACATCGCTGGCAAAGAAAAGCTAAGTGTAGCGCCTACGATGAGGGTATTTAGAATCGTTCTCACTATTATTTACTCCTAATGTGTTTTTTTTAAAATAGCGGATCTACCCTAATGCTAGGGCAAACCCTGATCATCCATTGTATTAATGCGTTTCTGTTGCCGTTTCTAATCTCTGTGTGCGCTGTGGTCGCCCACGCAATTGCCATCTAAGTACCAAGAGTACCAACGCCCAATAAATGGCAACCATAACCAAATCCCAACCAATAGGCTGTGAGCGATAAGCAAAAAGCGACGCCAACAAACCACCAAATACAGAACTGTCACTCAGCACACCAGACACATCCCATACTGTGCTGTACAGCCAAGCAGGTAAATCTGTTGCCGCCAGTGGACCACCTAATAATTTGCCCGCGGCGGTTAAAAAGAGGGCTGAGCCCAAGAAAAGCAACATGGTTTCCGTGACTCGGAAAAACCATTTCCAAGAAATGTATTTGCCGCCAATTTGCAGCAAGAAGAACAGAATCATTGCCAGCGCCAAACCAATGGCCGCCGCCACAAAGAAGTTCACATAGGAGCCAAACGAGTCCAGCTGCAACAAGGAGCCATAAAGAAACATAACGGTTTCAGAACCTTCACGCCCAACCGCGATCATCGCCAGGAAGAACACTCCCCACCAGTTGGAGGATTTGGCGCTTTCTTCTAGCCCACTTTCAAGGTCTTTTTTCATCGTGCGGCCATGGGCACGCATCCACATCACCATCTGCACAATCAATGCACTGGCAAACGTCAGCATGCCGATTTCAAACCAATCGCGACCAGCTCCACCTAAAATATCGGTCACTCCGATCAAAGTAAGCGTCAGCAAACCCGCCAGAGCAAACCCGCCTAATATCCCAGCCAACAACCAAATTTTTCCTTGTCGCGCGTCTGGGCGGCCATTCATCCAGGCGTATAAAATTCCTATCACTAAGAGCGCTTCCACACTCTCACGACAAACAACAAAAATAATCTGTCCCATTGTTTAATCCTGAGCCTTAACAGTAATTTTTCCGCGAGCAGTCGGTGCAAAATCGTCGTAATAATCATACGAGCCAACATCCAACGGCGTAATAACCAGGCTGGTATTCGCGCCCATAAACAATACTTTTTCTTGGCGCAGCTGGTTACTTTCAAACTCTGCTGGCTTGCTGCCAATGTTTTTTACCACTAGGCGGAATCTCGTTTTAGCAGGAACAATCAACTCCGCAGGAATCAACTCACCGTCTTTAATTTCAATCAGGTAAGTGGGTAATTTAGTATAACGAGGGTCATGTATTTGCTGACTGAAGCCATTAGCATCCTTTTGAGTGCTACTTTGAGAGCCACCCTCTGCTGCCCACACTTTCATTGTCGTCAGGGCAAAAAACAGGGAAAGAAAGAAAATACCGATCAACTTCATTGAAAACATCCAGCCATAATAGATTAAGCAATTGGAGCAGAGACGACGAACTCGCCCCTTCCTTACGTTTAGCCAACGCATTTACGAATCCAATGCGTTAGTTTGATACCGTTCGTGCATGCTTCTCATTACGTTATTTGAAAAAGCACAAGCACACACGTTAATGTCGGTTTAAAACATCTTAACAAGAACGCTTCTCATATTCATTATTTTTTGTGCATTTGGTCGTATTCTAATGAAAAAATTTTCGATCGATAACCTATCACAACGCAATCACAACGCTTTTGTCACTGACTCAAGGCAAAATCCAGTAGACAAGAAGCAAAGATCAAAACGACTGGCACACCTACTGGCCACGAGGGGTATCACAGAAATGGCAGAAAAGAGAAACAAGGAAGCAGCAGAGAAAAGAAAGTATTGAGATGCTAGCCAGCGAGTCTGCGCTTGATCATGATCAGACAAGATCAAGCGCAGCCAGTGTGCGTGCGTCTATGACGCAAAAATGGCAACCCTATAAAAAGCAGCAGCAAAGGCGCTGTCGCTTATGATGTTATAGACGAATCCACACGTTTTTCACTTCGGTGTATTTTTCCATCGCATGAAGCGATTTATCACGACCATTACCAGACGCTTTAACACCACCAAATGGCACGGTTGAATCACCATCTCCCCAAGTATTAACCCATACCATTCCGCTTTCTAATTGGCGGCTAACACGATGAGCACGTGACAAATTGCTTGTCCAAATAGCAGCGCCTAAGCCATATTTAGAATCGTTCGCCAAGGCAACACCTTCTTCTTCTGTCTCAAAGGTGGCAACCGCAAGCACAGGACCGAAAATTTCTTCTCGTACAAATTCCATGCTGTTTTTCGCGTCAGCAAAGATCGTTGGTTTTGCGTAAAAGCCTTTCCCTTGTTGATACTCAGGTACGCCACCATGCACCAATGTCGCGCCGTCCGCTTGCGCACTATTGATAAAGCGCGTAACGGTATCAAGCTGAGTCTTGTCTACCATTGGCCCCATATTGGTTGCCGGATTCAATGGATCTCCCGCCACATAGCCTTTCGCCGCTTCTATCAAGGCCACCATAAATTTGTCTTTAATGCCGCTTTGCACGTACAAACGAGAGCAAGCAATGCAAACTTCGCCTTGATTGGTAAAAATAGACGACGCCGCGCCTTTTGCCGCCGCAGTAATGTCTTCGCAGTCGTCAAACACCAAACAAGGGGATTTGCCACCAGCTTCAATCCAGACACGCTTCAAGTTCGATTGACCTGAATATTCCATCAACATGCCAGCGACGCGACTTGAACCAGTGAAGGCGATGACCTGTACGTCATTATGCAAAGCAAGCGCTTTACCGGCAGTATGACCAAAGCCTGGCAGAACGTTAAAGACACCATCTGGCACACCCGCTTGTGTTGCTAGTTCAGCCAAACGCAACACACTTAATGGTGATTTTTCAGACGGTTTTAAAATCACGCTATTGCCCGCAGCAAGCGCTGGCGCCACTTTCCAAGAGGCCATCATCAAAGGGTAATTCCACGGTGTAATCGCCGCAATCACGCCAATAGGCTCATGGCTGATCAACGCAAGATTTGGCCCACCTGTTGGTGCGATTTCACCGTACAGTTTGTCTATGCCTTCTGCCGTCCAGCGGAAGCAATCAATGGAATCTGGAATATCAATGCCGACCATTTCAGAAATGGATTTGCCCATGTCTAAAGTGTCTAGCAGCGCAAACTCGTCTTTATGCTCTTCAATCAATTGCGCCCATTTAAGCATGATATTTTTTCGCTCACGGGGAGCCATGGTTGACCACACACCACTTTTAAAGGCTTTTTTTGCCGCCGCAACCGCCACATCCACATCCGCGCTATCACAACTGGCCACCTTGGTGAGCAGGGCTTCCGTGGTTGGGTTAATGCAGTCAAAGGTCTCGCCGCTCACGGCAGGAACAAACTCACCATTAATATACGCCTGACTTGGAAAAGAAAGGGAGGCGGCCTGCGCTTTCCATTGTTCGTAACTATTCATGATAATTTCCTTGAGTAAATCGTCGAATATTAGGAGACTTTCTTATTCTGCAAAACGACGTATAAAAGATACTGCCAAGCTACAAAATCCACACTGAGAAAACCATATCCCCAAGGTGGTACAAAGCATAAGTTCACCCGCTACTATACTGTGCCCTGACTAGGAGGATACATCACGCAGATAAAACACAGCCCATTTCGCGCGGGGGGGTTACTCCTATTGAGAGGGTGGCACACATTGCTGGATCTTTTCAATCAACCACTGGATGCTTTCTTGGCTATCGTAAAGTTGGTGTGAAAAAATGCTCAGCGACAGTTCAGGCACACCTTTCGGCAACAACACAGTTCGCACCGGCAACATGGCCGTTAACTCTTTGGCAATATTCGCCGGCACACACATCAAGCTGTCCGACTTGGCGGCGACCATGCCACCAATCGCATAACTCTGCACTATCATCGAAATTTGTCTCGATTGATGCTGCTCTATTAACCATTGATCGATGGGGTCCGCGCCTGAGTTAACCAGTGGCAAATGAATGTGCGGTGTCGCTAAAAAAGCATGCAGACTAAGCTGATCTGGCAAGCTGTGCCCTTTTCGCACAATGCCTACGTATTGATCCGTTAACCAATGCTGACGATGGTAATACCTTGGCACAGACTGCAAGTTATCGACCCCTAGAAAAAGATCTAAGCGCCCTTCTTCAACTCGATCCATGCGCAAATTCTCCGGCAAGATATCAATGGCGATGCGGATATTAGGCGCCTCCTCTTGCAACCGGCTCGCCAGCTTAGGCAAGGCATAAAACTCAAAATAATCGACCGCACCAATGTAAAAGGTCTTGGCTTCAGTGCGCGGATTAAAAGGCTTCACTTTATTAAACGCCAAATCCAATGCACTCAGCCCTTTGCGCACATCTGGGATCAACGCCAGGGCTGTTGGCGTTGGCTCCATGCCTAATTTGGTTTTAACAAACAAGGGGTCATCGAAACGGGTCCGTAGCTTTGCCAATACATGACTTGCCGCAGACTGACTCAAATGCAAGGTCTTGGCTGCGCGTGACAAACTTCGTTCACGCTCCAGCACCACGAGCAAACGTAGCTGGCTGATGTCTATGTCCATAGGTTATCGAAATCTCTCATATAACAAACGAAATATTACATTTCCATAATAACCTAATTCCGCGTACAAATAAGATATTGTTATACTAGCGCCACAGAGGCATGCCCTGCTGGGCATATTGATGACACACAATCCACTAACATCATCGACGAAAGAGACAGATGCTATGAGAAAAGTAACGGTTGCAGCGACCCAAATGGCGTGTTCTTGGAACATTGAAGAAAACCTAGACACGGCTGAGCGCTTAGTAAGGCAAGCAGCAGAACAAGGTGCGCAAATTATTCTGCTGCAAGAGTTGTTCGAAACCCCTTACTTTTGCATCGAGATCAGCGAGTCTTATCACGCCCTAGCCACTACGCTAGAGAGCAACGTCGCCTTTAAGCGTCTTTCTGCGCTGGCCAAAGAACTCGAAGTCGTGCTGCCATTTAGCTGGTTCGAAAAAGCCGGTAACGTGCGTTACAACACAGTGGCCATGATCGATGCCGACGGCAGCTTAATGGGCACTTACCGCAAGACACACATTCCAGACAGCGATGGCTATCTAGAAAAATACTACTTTAGCCCTGGCGATACCGGCTTTAAAGTGTGGGAAACCCGCTACGCCAAAATTGGCGTAGGCATCTGCTGGGATCAATGGTTCCCAGAGACGGCTCGCAGTATGGCATTGCAAGGCGCAGAACTTTTGTTCTTCCCAACCGCCATCGGCAGTGAGCCAAGCCAGCCAGAATTAGACAGCCAACCACATTGGCAACGTGTTATGCAGGGGCATGCGGCCGCTAACCAAACTCCCGTCATCGCGTCTAACCGCATTGGCACCGAGAACGCAAAATACCGCGACTTGTCTTTGACCTTCTATGGCTCGTCTTTTATTACCGACGACACAGGGGCAAAAGTTGCCGAAGCGGATCGCACAACCGAAGGAGTATTGGTGCATGAATTCGATTTAGCGCATTTGGAATTCCAACGCCAAGCATGGGGCTTGTATCGCGATCGTCGCCCAACCCATTACCAAACCCTTCAAACACTGGATGGAAAAACGCCGGCAAACTCGTAACTCCGGTGAATTTGATAATTCCATTAGCGAGTAAAAAATAGGACTGATTATGAGCAATAAACTGGACTCAACACCAAAACAAGATGGCTTTCGTATGCCGGGTGAACACGAACCCCAAGAACAGGTTTGGCTTGCTTGGCCAATACGAGGGGATAATTGGCGAGAGTCTGGTAAACCCGCTCAACAGGCCTTTACCGCAGTGGCTTTGGCCATTGCTCAATCTGCCCAAGTGACTGTCGTAGTGCCTAATAGCCATTACGACATTGCCCGCCAATCTCTCGACGAGCACATTCGTGTGCTTGAAATCCCTTATAACGATTGCTGGATGCGCGACATCGGCGGTTCTTATGTGGTGAACAACAAGGGCGAACGCCGAGCCGTAAGCTGGCAGTTTAATGCGTGGGGAGGCGAGCTGGCTGGCCTGTATTCGCCATGGGATTTAGACGATGCCATGGCGCCTCAAATGGCCAACATCACGGGTGACGACTATTACCAAGCGCCGCTTTTCTTAGAAGGCGGTTCCATTCATTGCGATGGCGAAGGCACCCTATACACCACAGAAGAATGCTTACTGCACCCTAGCCGTAACCCAGACTTAAGCAAGCAAGAAATCGAGACACTGTTAGACAATTACTTGAGCATCAAAAAAGTAGTTTGGTTAAAAGACGGTTTGTTTAACGATGAAACCAACGGCCACATAGACAACATTCTGCACGTGATTCGCCCAGGCGTTGTTGCGCTCACTTGGTGTGACGATAAAAACGACCCTCAATATGCCATCAGCCGTGCCGCCTATGACGTACTAAGCCAAACGACGGACGCCCAAGGCCGTGCCATTGAGGTCATTAAGCTGCCAATGCCTGGCCCGCTTTATATGAGCGAAACAGAAAGCCAAGGCATTCAACAAACAGAGACCATGGAACGACACGCAGGAGAGCGATTGGCCGCGTCTTATGCGAACTTTCTGATTAGTAATCAGAGTGTTATCTTTCCCTTATTGGACACAAAAACCGATCCGCAGGCACAACAGATCCTAGCCAGCGCTTTCCCTAACCATACGCTCATTGGGGTACCGGCCAGAGAGATTCTCCTAGGCGGCGGTAACATTCACTGCATCACTCAGCAGGTTCCTAAGCGCCTTTAGGCACCCTTATGTAGGCAAAGCATGTCGATAAAAAATGCTTTAAATAGCCTCCATTCAAACCATTTCTCAGCGCTCTTTACGGCATTGAGAAATGGTTTTTTTGGTTTAATTGCCCCGTCCCTTTCAGCCCCATAATTATTATTAAAAAAAAGCGTTTTATAGAGCAATATAATGATTTGTCCCTCCTCTTCTCTGTGCTAATCTCGCAAAAGTCGTTATGTCATCGTTCGGACATCACGCGTGTTTTGTTAGGCCCTTGTTAGACCAGAGCGACCAAAGAAAGGTCTTTGCTATCGCTCGATTAAACTGATTAGGGTGTTTTGCTCCTTATTTAAATAATAGCGTTTTACGCCTAGGGTAATATCAATGGATTCCACGTTCACTTTATTGGATTTAGGCTGGCAGCCTTATTTTCAACAACAGTTGTCATTGGATGACTTAGAATCTAACCGCATTGCACGTATTTGTTCCCATCAAAACAACACATACGAGTTAATTGACGAATCAGGTTTGTTTAACCTACCAGAGCAATCTGATAGGCCTGATATGACGGTGGGTGATTGGGTCATTACCGATGCTGAACATGTCTTTTTACGTCGTTTAGACCGCACCTCTGTGTTCGAAAACACCGCAGCAAATGTCGATACTGTGTTTATCGTTTGCGCGTTGGATCACGATTTCAATCTGGGGCTGATCAAGCGCTACCTTGAGTTGGTGCATGAAGCCCAAGCCGATGCGGTGGTCATACTCACAAAAGCTGACGCCTGTGAAGATCCTCAGGAAAAACGCGCTCAAGTAGAACGACTAGACCCTATTTTGATCGTTGAAACCGTCAATGCATTAGATTCAGACAGCACAGCATGCCTGTCTCCTTGGCTTAAAAAAGGCAAAACCATTGCTTTGCTAGGCACAAAAGGGGCAGGGAAATCTTCTCTGATCAACACTTTGATGCAGAACGGCGACACTCAATCCGCGAAAATCGGCACATCCAATACCTTACAACCCATGCCCAAAGGGGCGATTCTGCTGGATACCCAAGGCCTGCGCGATTTACAAGTTGCCCAATACAATGGCAGTAAAATCGAAAGCTTTGCGGACATTCTATCTCTTGCAGAAGCTTGCCGATTTAGTGATTGCCAACATCAAGGTGAGCCTGGTTGTGCGATCGCCAAGGCCGTCACCCAAGGCCGTTTGGAAGAAGCCCGAGTGGCCAGTTTTCTATTGTTGCGCTCTGCAGAGACTGACGATGGCATCAAAGCCAAATCCAAACCTCAGGGGAAATTTTACCGTAGCGCACAATCAGATGTTCGAGCTCGCAAACACAGCGCCGCCGAATAACACCCCCTCTACAGCACATCAAACCCTCTCAAGAGCCATGCTAACCACAGGTTAGCATGGCTCTTTTTACATCAGGTTTAGCTCACAGTGCCCTGTTTTTATTATCCATTTTCCGTTTAAAGCCCTGCACACCCACAATGAACGCTCACTTTCTCTAACTTTGCGGCTTTTCCTGCATTTTGTTGTATCCCCCTATGCGACTTAGGTCTAAATTACGCAGCGTAAAGAAAAGTATAGAATCCGCTAACCATAAAACCGTTAGATATCTCTCATATAAAAAATGGCTCGGCATTCAGGCTTTTCTCGGCCGCTAGCAAGGACTCTTCCTTCTTGCGCACCACTTTTCGCCTGCTTTATCCAAACAATAAAGTCCAGCCAACACCCGTTTTATGTGCCTTCTATTACCTAATAACAACATTAAAGAAGAATTGAGCATGCAGTTAGATCGAATTAGACACAGTGGCCTACACAGTAAAATCATGTCCGCCGAACAAGCCAGCGAATTTATTAAAGATGGCATGACCGTCGGTATGAGTGGTTTCACCCGGGCAGGCGAAGCCAAAGCCGTGCCGAAAGCACTGGCGGAAAGAGTCAAAAAACACCCATTGAAAATCAGCCTAATGACGGGCGCGTCTCTCGGAAACGATTTAGACAAACTCCTAACAGAATCTGGCGCCCTCTCCCGTCGCATGCCTTTTCAAGTCGACACCACGCTGCGTAAGGCAATCAACAATGGCGAGGTCATGTTTATTGATCAGCACTTATCAGAAACCGTTGAACAATTGCGTAACCATCAATTAACGCGACCCGATGTCGCTGTCATTGAAGCGGTCGCCATTACCGAGGAAGGCCATATTGTACCGACTACATCGGTCGGCAATTCGGCAAGTTTTGCTATTTTTGCCAAACAGGTCATCGTAGAAATCAACCTGTCTCACCGGCCTGAACTCGAAGGCTTGCATGACATTTATATTCCTTCTTATCGACCTACTCGCACCCCCGTGCCTTTAACCCAGGTTGACGACAGAATTGGCAGCACAGCCATCCCGATTGATCCGGCTAAAATTGTTGGCATAGTGTTTACCAACCAGAGTGACTCTTTCTCCACTGTCACACCGCCAGATGAAGACACAGCAAACATCGCACGCCACTTGGTCAGTTTTTTCGAAAATGAAGTGGCACAAGAGCGCATGCCTGCTAATTTAGGACCTTTGCAAGCTGGCATTGGTAACATTGCCAACGCCGTGATGATGGGGCTACTGGAGTCTGACTTTAAAGACCTCACCATGTACTCAGAAGTGCTGCAAGATTCAACGTTCGATTTGATCGACGCTGGCAAGCTAAGCTTTGCCTCAGGCTGCTCGATCATTCTTTCTGAGCGCATTAACGCACAAGTATTTGATAATTTAGACAAATACCGCGATAAGCTGATATTGCGTCCGCAGGAAATCTCTAACCACCCAGAGATTGCGCGTCGCTTAGGCATTATTGCCATTAACACCGCCCTTGAGTTTGATATTTACGGCAACGTTAATTCCACCCACGTTTGTGGCACAAGAATGATGAATGGCATCGGCGGCTCAGGCGATTTTGCTCGCAACGCGCATGTGTCTGTTTTTGTCACCAAATCAATTGCGAAAAACGGCGATATTTCCAGTGTCGTCCCTATGGTCAGCCATGTTGACCATACCGAGCACGACGTGGATATTTTAGTGACAGAACAAGGCTTAGCAGACTTACGCGGCTTAGCCCCAAGGGAAAGGGCCATTGAAGTCATTAACCATTGCGTGCACCCAGAATACCGTGAAGCCATGCGCGATTACTTTGAACGCGCTTGTCTGCGCGGCGGCCATACACCGCACTTACTAGAAGAAGCATTTAGCTGGCATACTCGCCTTGAAGAGCAAGGCAGTATGAAAAAAGTGCCACCTGCTGTACCGCCAAAACTGGTCTCGTGCTAGCGAAAAAAACCGTGCGCCTCTTTGCGCCATCACAACCAAAAAGAGCATGAAAAAGCCTCGTCATGACGGTTATCCATGGCGAGGCTTTTATCGTTTTCTAAGCCTTTCTAAGCACTTTAGCGTGCATTTCTAGACTGGGCTTACTGATAATTGCTTGTTGAGTCTAATAAGCGACAAACACCTTAATGGCGCTTCTTTTTCACCCCTTGCGTCGCTTTAAATCTAGGATTGGATTTGCAAATCACAAATAATCGCCCTTTTCGTTTCACGACCTTGCAATCCGCATTGCGCAATTTTGCACTCTTAAGTGAGCTAACCACTTTCATGTATTTCTCCCTTTACTGCTTACGGCGATAGCGACGTTTAAACTGAGCAATACGCCCTTCTCCGTCGTGAGTTCTTTGCTCGCCTGTATAAAACGGGTGCGACGCACTAGACACATCGATCGCCATATAAGGGTACTCGTTACCATCATGCTCAATGGTTTGCTCTGTTTTGACCGTAGAGCCAATAAAGAAGTAGCGGTCTATTCGAGTGTCATGAAACGCAACGGTACGATAATCTGGGTGCAGTTGTTTTCTCATCATAATCTCCAATATGTTATGTTATAACATTTTATAACGCTTCTAAGACTATATTGCAAACAAAAAAAACGGCCCTTCGAAAAGGACCGTTTATTCATAACCCAAAAGCCGACGCTAATAAGGCGTGTCATTCATCATGGCAACCCATTGCTCAACATGACGTTTAAACTCAGGCATCTTCGCATTAGGAATTTCCTGAAGCGTTGGAATGTCCGTTGTCATGGCATTCACCGGCTTGCCGTTCACATGCAATTCATAATGCAAATGGGCGCCCGTGGTACGGCCAGTATTGCCTGATAACGCGATCACTTGCCCACGCTTAACATGTTGACCTTTTTTCACCAGAATTTTACTAAGGTGCAAAAAGCGCGTGCTGTAAGGACCTAAGTTATCAACATCAAGATATTTACCCGCGTATTTTTGATAAGCCACTCGTGTCACCACACCGTCGCCAGTTGCCAATACTTTTGTACCGCTCGGTGCAGCCAAATCGGTGCCGTTATGGGGAGACAGGCGGCCAGTAATAGGGTGACGGCGATTAGGGTTAAATGGCGAACTAATACGGTAATGGATTTTGGTTGGCCAACGTAACAATGCAGGCGTCAAACCATTGCCGTTTTGATCATAAAAACGCCCATCGGAATGCAAAAAGGCATGGTAGGTTTCGCCTTTAATCGTCAGCTGAATGGCTTCTAGCTGCATTTTTCCGACCGACTCACCGTTTACATCACCGGTTTCTACAACCACATCAAAGCTGTCGCCAGCCCGAGGGTCTTTACGGAAATCGATGCGCGTTTTAAACAGATCGCTGATAATCACGATATTTGCATCAGACAGACCGAGCTTTTTCGCGGATTGATAAAAGCTTCCTGCAATCTTGCCGTGCAAGGCCTCTTGCGAGTAATTGATTGGCAGCGCGTTTTCTTGATAGCTATAGCCACCATTATCATGACGCACATAAGAGATGCTTTTACTCGGGTTAATGCGACGGGAAAGACTTTTTAACTTACCCTCATCATCCAATTCAAAGCTCAGTGTATCGCCTGCTAATAAAGGGTCTAATACCAGGTATTCTTCATCCGCTTCTAAGATGGAATACATCACACTACGAGACAAGCCAAGGCGATTAAATATCTTTTCAAGCGTTTCGCCAGACTTGATCACATGATTAATAACGTGCGGCACTGGTGCGGCAGAAACAACACTTTGAAGAGGGTCGGTTGACAGTAAAGCGCCTTTCGAATCCGTTGTTTTTGCTGCCGGTTGCTCAACAGGCGAGATCTCAGCCTCACTCATTGTACTGTTCGGCAACACATAGGTTTCTGGGTCTGGGCTCGGTGCGACTAGAGCTCGATAAACCAACATAAGGAGAACAAATACACTTAGAATCAATAGTAGCCAAGCTTTTGGACCAGAAGGAGTCCAGCGCGAAAGGCGATTTTCAGAAGACATAAAAAAACAACTCGTTAAAACAGAATAAAGCGGCTCTAGCTGAACCATCTAAGCGCCCAAAGCACCATAGACACAGCCGTATACGGGCTAGATCGTCTTACGCTTTTTTGGAGTGAATACAGTAAGTACCATTAAATTCGTTTGATACGCTAATAAATCAAACGAATTTAATCGCAATTTTCACTTTCTATACCGCTTTCTATACAGAAATGGGCTTGGGCATGAAAAATAACTGGCGAGAATACGGCATTCTCGCCAGTAAAGAAATCCCTCTGATCAATAAAAGGTCAGAGGTAATCACTTAAATAGAGCAAGGCTTAAAAGTAATGCAGTAATTGGATCGAGGTATCATTCCAACTTTTTGCTTCATACCATGAGTGGGAAGTGCTCAATCGCATCTGCCAATCTGGTGCCAACTGATGCGCCCAAACGCCATTCAGAGTACGACGCTCCGCATTATGAAGATTGATATCGGTGAGATATTCAAACCCTAGTTGCAGATTGTTTTGCTCGCCATACCAAAGCCATTTAAATTCAGGACCCGCTTCTAAACGGTAACCATCTTGGTAATCGTCTTCTACCGAGCCACTGCCGTTTAATAGCACAGAGAACATACTTTGACCCACTTCTTGAGTCACACCCGCGCCGCCTTTTAAGCGAAAAACCAGTTCATCATCAATGGTATGGTCGCGCAATAAAGACGCATTTACCTGCCACGATTTCGGTGTCACCAAGGCATTTTTAGGAGCCAATGAGCGAATATTAATAAACGAAAAAGTGTCTATTTCGACGGATTCCGCTTCATCCCATCGCAGACTGCCACTAAACATAGACAGCTCAGCGCCTTTTAAATAGCCACCCTGCGGGTCCAATAAACCATGGTAAGACGGGCGGTATTCTAAAACAGAGTACGCCTTGCTGTCTCTAGAGCCTAACGACAAGCCTAAGCGCTGGGTTTGATGACCTTGATCATCACGCAATGCTGGTGGCTTAACAGGCGTAAACACTTCCCCACGCTGGCGCTTACTGCGTAAAGACAAGAGTTTAATGGAACGACCATTCAGGTAACTTGAGGTAACCTTTTTACGAGCAACCAAATAACGGCTGTATTCATAAGCAATTTCTAAAATCTGCGCCT
Source organism: Marinomonas sp. NPDC078689 (assembly GCF_044542435.1). Lineage (NCBI taxonomy): Bacteria > Pseudomonadati > Pseudomonadota > Gammaproteobacteria > Oceanospirillales > Oceanospirillaceae > Marinomonas > Marinomonas sp. NPDC078689. Next base: position 279,037 of record NZ_JBITUJ010000004.1, read on the forward strand.
GATCTTGATCACTGTAGGTGTCTAGCTCAGTCAGATCCAACTGTTCATTGTCAACCAGCGCTTTTGCCACATCGATGTGTTCATCATCCAATTGATTAAGCATGTTTGACATTCTATTCAGCAACGATGGACGGTAGCTGGCGTCATCAATCATATTGGCTTTTTTAAGCACGCGCACCGTGTCGGCTGGAATCGCCCAAAGGGAAAACTCATCCGCTAAATTTAAACGCGGGCTGCTGGCGTCAAGTAAGGTTAATAATTGGTAAGAGCAGTTTTCAGAAAAGAAGTAATACGACATTTGTGTGTTTTGCATTTCCCACACATGGCGCACAAATTGTTGCACCTCAAACGGCGTCAAGTCGAGTTTGTATTCCCAAATATCGCGGCTTTCTAAGAAGTTGTATTCTTTGACTTTTTGGTAATACGGCATCACGGAAACGACGCCAGGATAACCGCCTGTCAGGCCTTTATAAGTAAAGACCAACTGGTTCTCATCTGGGTCAGCGTTGGCGGCATAATTGACGGCGTAATCCAGTAACGGCGCATCGTTGCCTTTTTTCTTCACCCGAAACAAGGTGTGCCCATACATAGAAGAGGGGCTGTTTAAATAGGCTGCGGGGAAAATCAAATAAACACTTTCGCCGTTGATCTGGGCGAACCAAGGGTCAAAGTCTGGGCATTCTATTTGTTGCAGAGGCAAATCAGGTCTTTGTTTTTTAAGCCAGAAAAAACGTGCTGGATAACGGCACTGCGCGGCTTGATTGGTGTCGCTAAGCGTGGGGCCTTGTAAAAAACCCGCCAATGAGGCTTTGAGCTCGGCAGCAGGATCTTGACTGCCCTCTTTCGCAAGAAAAAAACTCGGATCGTCTATCTGGCTGCCAGTCCCTTTAATAGCACCAACACCATGGTAATGAAGCAAGTCTTGCCACTCTTTTTTAGCCGCAAGAGTGTCTATTTCAGCGTCGGATAAAGGCAACGCCATGGCGGCAAACAAGGAAGACGATAAAGAGGAAAACAATAAAAAGATTAAAAAGCGCATAAATATAAAAGCTACCAACAAAAAATGAGGGCATATAGAATGCCCTCATTTGGTCAAGGTTAATTAGGTATTAACCTAGGTATTTAGACAACTCTTTAGAACCAGACATAACGGACATGATGCCATCGTATGCTGTTGTTGGGTTCGCTTGTGCGTCTGCAAAAACAGTATCGAAGTGAGATTGCATTTGCTCATTAAAGACCGCTTTGTCTGCGCCTTTAACGCCCATTAGGTCAGCCAAAGCGCCCAATGTTTCGCCGTTACCTTTTGCCATGTCGATAGCCAAAGGTTCTAGGTTATCGTTTAAGAACATAGCAATACCGCCAGCCAATGGGCCGTTCGCATCTTCACATCCCCAAGTACCGGATGTCATAGCAACTGTTTGACTAGCCGATCCATTGGTAGTCGCTGCCATAACGTGTTCGTACCATTCATTTGCATCTTGGAAAACAACCGCTGTACCCAAACCACAACCCGCAGGGCCGTTAGAGGCTGCGAAAGAAGAAACAGAAACAGTAGCAAGTACTGCAGATAAGATAAGTTTTTTCATGATGATTTCCTATAATTCCTTTAATAAGGTCTAGCCAGTGTTCCCAGATAAAACTGTTTATAACAACTACTTCCGTAGGTAGCGTTTCAATTCCTACTGAAAAGTTACTTAAGTAAAACAGCTGAAGTTAAGGTTATAGGAAGGCCTCTATCGATGTAAAGAAAAGGTCATTAATAAGCATGAAAAATAAGCATATTTCAAAAATTCAGCCTTTCCATGAACAATTTCTCACCAAAAGCATCATAAAAATCCATATTTCAAATGCCATTAATAAACAATAGAACGCACCAGTAAGCCTAGCCGAGCGCCTTAATAGCTTGAAAAGCTCAATGAGAGCAAACCATGACGTGTGCCGGTATAGGGGCGTTCGCATGAAGAGAGCAAGATGACCTTATGAAGCAATGTTTATAAGGTCATTAAAGCACCCACTTTATTGATTATTGGTACGCGAGATAGAACCGCGATAGGAAAACCATTAGTGTCTGCTGAAGTCAGAAAAACAATGGGACGCTATGACAAATTGGGCAAATTAACTCAGCAAACTATCCCAAACAGTACCTTAGTTGAAATACCGAATGTTGGTCATTTACCGCACATTGAAGCTTTCAATCAATTTATAACCCCTTTAGAAGCATTTTTAGCAAAATAAAGGCAAGAAGTACAAACTAAACGCAACCTCTCTGCCTTAGGGGCTAAGAGGTTGCATAATCAACCTACTCCATCACGCTAAAGCGACACAGCCCCTCTTTTTGGATGGCTCTGTGTGCTCGCTCCCCCTACCGTGCCTCTCTCGCTTCGCTTTATTGACCAATATCAAGTGATATCGCATACAAAACGACATCTATCATGGAAGCGCGCCCACCCGATAGACGCCACCTCCCAGACTACGTACTATTAATAACAAACCATTACAATTCGCAATGAGCAGAAGGCAAGCCTCATGACCAGTTTCTCCGCGCCGAGCGTCCAACTTTGTTATTTCTCACGACTGAATGATTCAGAGTGTGAAGCGGTAACATTGGTTGAAGAAGCGCCTCTTGCCATCAGCATTAATGACATTACTCATGCCATTATGATGGTCACGCCGACGGCGCTGGATGCGTTTGCTATTGGTTTTGCTTTCAGTGAAGGTTTGATTGAAAGTGCACAAGATATTCGCGACATTAGTATAGAGAGAACCCCTACCCAACACGCTGGCATTGACGGATTTGCGATCAACCTGGTTATCAGTCAACGCCGCTTTAACGAGTTTAAAAAAGGTCGCGTTGCTCGCTTAGGAGCAACAGGGTGCGGTCTGTGTGGGGTAGAATCGTTAGACTATGCATTGCCTCAACTGACATCTCTCATGCCAAGCGACATACTGTCAGATGATATTTTACGCACCTTAAAAGACCGCCTCTTTGAACACCAGGTCATCGGCAAAGAAACTGGCGCCATCCATGCTGCGCTCTTGATCACGCCACAAGGTGAGGCTCTCATCGCGATGGAAGACATTGGCCGCCATAATGCGCTCGATAAAGTCCTTGGCTATGCCCTCAAACACGGCATTGATCTCCACAATCACAGCGTTGTGATGTCGAGTCGATGCAGCACAGAACTGATACAAAAAGCCGTTCGTTCAGGCTTATCTTGTTTGATTCATCTCGCCTCGCCAAGCACCCTAGCGGTGGCACTGGCGCGACAATATGGTTTGACCCTTATTCATTTACCCAAGAAAGACGCTCCGAGAATTTTTGCGCCGTCTTCTCAACTTAAAGGCAACTAAATCATGTCTAAAAACAATTTCTTTACCCCTTATAAAGGTCCAGCTGGCGGCTGGGGAGCACTACAAAGTACAACCAAACACTGGCTAAAAAGCGACAACGTTGTACGTAACGTGTTTACCATGCTCAAAACAAACCAACCGAATGGTTTTGACTGCCCAGGCTGTGCTTGGGGTGAAAAACACGACCCAGCTAAAATTCGCTTTTGTGAAAATGGCGCCAAAGCCGTCAACTGGGAAGCCACCTCTCGCCGTGTTGATGCCGATTTTTTCAAACAACACAGTGTGAGCTGGCTAAACACACAAAGTGATTACTTTCTAGAATACCAAGGTCGCCTCACTGAACCGATGCGTTATAATGCAGAAACAGACCATTATGAACCTATCTCATGGGATCAGGCTTTCACTCAAATAGCCGAGTCTTTAAAAGCTCAAGAAGACCCAAATCAAGTGGCTTTCTACACTTCTGGTCGAGCCAGTAACGAAGCGGCTTTTATCTATCAGTTATTTGCCCGCGCTTATGGCACCAATAATTTCCCAGACTGCTCAAACATGTGTCATGAAGCCAGTGGTTATGCCCTAATCAGTAGTTTAGGCATAGGCAAAGGCTCAGTGGAAATCGACGATTTTGACCGCGCTGACGCCGTCTTTGTATTTGGCCAAAACCCTGGCACTAACCACCCACGTATGCTTGAAACATTGCGAGAAGTGGTTTCTCGTGGCGCACAACTGCTTACTTTCAATACCCTGCGTGAGCGTGGACTTGAGCGTTTTCAAAACCCTCAAAACCCAATTGAAATGCTTACCAATGGTTCCAAGCCAACCAATACAAACTATTATTGCCCTAAAATTGGCGGCGATATGGCGACGGTTCGAGGCATAGTCAAAGTCTTAATCGAGATGGAAAGTGCCGCGCAAAAAGAAGGCAAAGCCGTTTTTGATCATGAGTTTATTCAACAACACACACAAGGTATGGATGATTACCTAGCAGAAGTTGAAAAAACGCCATGGGACGCTATTTTGGCTCAATCTGGCTTAAGCAAAGAAGAGATTTATCATTGCGCTGAAGTCTATGCAAAGGCCAACAGCGTCATCTGCACATGGGCAATGGGCATCACACAACATCACCACTCTGTCGCGATTATCCACGAAATCGTAAACTTGCTCGCGTTACGAGGCAATATCGGCAAACCAGGCGCTGGCACCTGCCCAGTACGTGGCCACAGTAATGTTCAGGGTGATCGCACCATGGGCATTAATGAAGCCCCATCCAAAGCCTTCTTAGATTCAATGGAAAAACATTTTGGTTTTCCTCAGCCACAAGAACATGGCTTAAACGTGGTGCAAACCATCCAAGCCATTCAAGCGAAAAAAGTACGTGTCTTTATCGCTCTTGGTGGTAATTTCGCGGCTGCGACACCTGACACAGAAGCCACTAAAGAAGCTCTCAGAAGCTGTGAGCTAATCGTTCAGATCAGTACCAAGCTCAACCGCTCTCACCTGACCATTGGTGAAAATGCGTTGATCTTGCCGTGTTTCGGTCGTACTGACATTGACCATCAAGCCACTGGCGTACAACGCGTCACCGTGGAAGATTCATTCAGCATGGTGCACGCCTCTGGTGGCGTAATGGAACCACTTAGCCCAGAGCAACGCTCAGAGCCTGCTATTATCGCGGGTATGGCACAAGCGACATTAGGGGACTTTCCGCTAAATTGGGAAGAATTGGCTGGCGATTACTCTCTCATTCGCCAACATATTGAAGCGGTGATTCCAGGGTTCGACAATTTCAATCAGCGCATAGAACAAGAAGGTGGGTTTTATTTAGGCAACAGTGCCAGAGAGCGTAACTGGAAAACCCCAGCAGGCAAAGCCATTATGCACACTCATGCTCTACCGGAATCTATATTGCCTAAAAACGCACAGGACTTAGCGTCTGATACGACCTTAGTATTGCAAACGCTTCGTTCACACGATCAATACAATACGACCATTTATGGCATGGATGACCGTTACCGAGGCATCAAGGGCGAGCGTCAGGTGCTGTTTATTAACCCTGCAGACATCAAGCGTCTTGGCTACCAAGAAGGCGACAGCGTGACATTACGCTCTTTGTGGGACGATGGTGTAGAACGTAAAGTCAGCGGCTTTAAACTGGTTCCTTACAGCATCCCTGCTGGCAATATTGCCGCGTATTACCCAGAGACCAACCCTCTGGTACCACTGAACAGCCATGGTGAGTTTAGTTACACGCCTACCTCGAAGAGCATAGCGATCGAGCTTGAGCCGTACCAAGAACCCACCAGCAAAATAGCCTCTGTTTCGAACTAAGCAATAACAGGCTATTGATTAAAAAACATTAAAAAGGGGAAGTTGGCCAAGCCACTTCCCCTTTTTCTCTTTTTCTCTTTTTCTCTTAGTTGTAAGTGTAAGCTAACAAATGAACAATACTAATGACGCCAAAGGACGGGGAAGAACAGCACCAGCACGGTAAAGTACTCCAAGCGCCCTAGGATCATCGCAAAGCTCATCATCCATGTTCCTGTATCGGTAAGAGGCGCGAAACTGCTGCCAAGCTCTGCAAAGCCAGGCCCCAGCACATTCAAACACGCTGCGGTTGCACTGAGCGCAGCCACAAAGCTCAGCCCTGTCGTCATCAATAAAACCGTAAAGACCATGGTGGTCAGAGCAGCCAGACACATAAAGCCCATCACCGAATGGCGCACATCCGCGCCAATCGTGCGTCCTTGAAACTTCATCGCAAACACGCCATTAGGGTGTACCAGCCGCTTCAGCTCCAAGCCGACAGACTTCAAGGAAATAATATTCCGAATGACTTTATTCCCTCCTGCCGTTGACCCAGCGCACCCCCCAATATAACCAACAAAAATCAATACCACAGCCGTCACAGCAGGCCATGCACTTAAATCGGTTGCTGCAAATCCGGTACTGGTGATGAATGAAATAATATGGAAAAAGGATTCCGTGAAAGCGCCGCTAAAGGTCGCATTAGCGCCTTTTTGGTAAAGATAAAAAGCCAGCAAACAAGAAATCACAAAGACGATCATTAAAAAGGCTTTCATTTCTTCATCACGCCAGTAAAGCTTGATGTTCTTCGCTAAATAAACACGGTAGTGTAATGCAAAGTTAGTGGCCCCAAGCAGCATAAAGACGTTGCAAATCCACAACAATAAACTGCTATGAAAATACCCCATACTGGCATCATGGGTAGAGAAGCCTCCCGTTGATACGGTTGAAAAGCTATGACCTATGGCGTCAAAAACCGACATCCCTGCTAGGTAATAACAGATGGCGCACAAGGCGGTAATGGTCAGATAGACAAGCCAAAGATAATGCGTTGTACTGGCGACCCTAGGTGACAGTTTTTCGTCTTTAATCGGCCCAGGTGTTTCTGCTTTTAACAGTCGCATGCCGCCAATGTTAAGCATTGGCAGAATCGCCACCACAAAAATAACCACACCTAAGCCACCCATCCATTGTAAAAACTGCCGGTACATCAAAAAAGTACGCGGCATGTCATCAAGACCAGACAGCACTGTGGCGCCTGTTGTCGTCAACGCACTAATGGATTCAAACACCCCATCGGTAAAGGTGACGTGGGCAATCGTAACAATGGGAATGGCACCCAGCACGCCGACAGCCAACCAGGTTAAGCTGGCAAACAGCATGGCTTCGCGGGTTGAAACAGAGGGTAACTGGTATTTTTTGAAGGCGATCAACAACACCAAAGAAACGCCTAAAGTAATAGACGCAGGCATGGCAAAGTTACTTGCTACATTGTCTTTAAACAGCATAAAAGACAACTCACCAAACACTAACTGCACCAAACCCATCCATAAACAAGGCATAGTCAATAATCTAAGGACTAATAGAGGCCGAATCATGTGCGGCAAACACTCCTATTAAAACGTAGGCATATTTTATGGAAACGTATTGTTGGAACACATTCTGTCATTATTGAGTGAAGGGGCCAGCGCACGACATGGCCAATAATGACAGTCAAATCTCAACCAAGTGGCGAGGCTCGGTATAGTACGCCATAAGTTTGCTATATAGAAGATTGAACACAAAGGTTAAGCTTATTCAGTGAATTAAAAAGCCCAGTAATTGCTTACTGGGCTTTCGTTATGATCACCTACTCGCTTCAGTGCAAGTCGTGGTGTCTTGCTGATGTCTATTGGCCGGTTTTTACATGCATCCAGATGCGGGTCATAAGACGATCAATTTTAGGTCCTCGCAGTTTCTGGGTGAACAAACGCTTTTTCACCTCTGCAGAAGGGTAAATACTCGGATTATTAGAGATGTCTTGATCCTGCAAAGCAGTCGCCTTCATGTTCGGATTCGCATAAGCCACATAGTTAGTCACTTCTGCAATCACTTCTGGCTCCATTAGATAGTTAATGAATGCCAACGCCGCATCCATATTTTTAGCGCCTTTTGGAATGCCTAACATATCAAACCAAATTTGCGTGCCTTCTTTGGGAATGCTGTAACTAACCTCAACCCCATTGTCCGCTTCAGCGGCACGGTCTTGTGCTTGGATCACATCGCCAGACCAACCAATCGCCACACAGATATCACCGTTTGCTAGAGCACTAATATAAGCAGAAGAGTGGAATTGGCTAACGTAAGGGCGAACCGAATCAAGTAACTTCACTGGCGCGCTGTCTAGGGCGTAGTCTTTCGGGTTACGAGAATTCGGGTCCATGCCTAGGTAGTTCAGCGCAAGCGGGTAAAGCTCATCTGGTGAATCTAAGAACATGACGCCACACTGCTGAAGTTTCTTCATGTTTTCTGGTTTGAACACCAGATCCCAACTGTCTACAGGCGCGTCCTTACCGAGAACTTCTTCGACTTTTTTCTTGTTGTAACCAATGCCAGTAGTGCCCCATAAATACGGCACGCCATATTGGTTGCCCGGATCGGCATTTTGCAAATAAGACAGTAGCTCTGGATCGATGTTTTTCAAATTAGGCAATTTAGACTTGTCTAGCTTTTGAAATGCACCGGCTTGAATCTGACGCCCCATAAAGGACGCCGTTGGCACGACCACATCATAGCCAGAGCTGCCTGCTAGCAATTTAGCTTCCAGCACTTCGTTGCTATCAAACACATCCGCCACCACATTGATGCCAGTTTGCTTCTCAAAGTTCTCAATCGTATGTTCGCCAATGTAATCAGACCAGTTGAAAAACTTAAGTTCTTCTTCAGCCAAACCTGTTATTGGTGTTGCCACCGCCGCCATAACGGCCAGTGGTGATATCATACGTTTAAACGAATGGGATAAAGCGCTTTTCATACCTATGTGCCTCACTTAGTGGTGGTAGATTTATTTGTCTTTTCTCTCACATGCTTGTGGTGTTTGCATTAATAACAAAGTACTAATGCAACCCTAAATGACAATTACACATTCAATAGTAAATGCTCTCGTTCCCAAGAACTGATCACTTTATTGAAGGTTTCAAACTCAGTACGTTTCACCCCTATGTAGGCATCAACGAATTGCTGTCCCATGATGTTACAAATCTCAGGGCAATCCTCTAATAGACGCAAGGCCTCTTCTAGGGTTCGTGCCAACTCAATTTCTTCGATTTCGATGGCCGCCTCTTCACCAGACGGTTCTGTCGGACGAAGCTTTTCTTTTATTCCTAAATAACCACACGCCAAACTCGTCGCAATGGCTAAGTAAGGGTTGCAATCTGAGCCCGGGAAACGGTTTTCTATGCGGAACGCCTCTGGCGACGATACCGGTATACGCAAGCCTGCGGTTCTATCATCAACTCCCCATTTCATATTCACAGGAGCGGCCATTTCTGGTGCAAAACGACGGTATGAATTGACATTGGGAGCAAAAAAGCTGATCGCATTTGGCGTGTATTTTTGCAATCCGCCTAAGTAGTTATAGAAGGATTCGCTGTATTTACCATTGTCATTAAAGATATTTTTACCGGTTTTAATATCAATAAGACTTTGGTGAATGTGCATGGCGCTGCCAGGCTCATTTTGCATTGGCTTCGCCATAAAGGTGGCGTGTATATCATGTTTAATCGCCGTCTCACGCATTGTCCGCTTGAAGACAAAAACCTGATCCGCTAGATCCAGCGGGTCACCGTGAAGAAAGTTGATTTCCATCTGTGCCGCGCCGGATTCATGAATCAAGGTATCCACATCAAGATTCTGTGCTTCACAGTAGGCATATAAGGTATCGATAACAGGATTGAACTCATTCGCGGCATCGATGCTGTAAGAGCGACGCGCTGTTTCTCGACGACCAGAACGACCAGCAGCCGGTTTTAGCTCATAATCAGGATCGTTGTTTTTCTGGATCAGATAAAATTCCATTTCTGGCGCAATAACAGGTCGTAAGCCTTCTTTTTCAAATAAGGCCAATACGTGTCGTAAAATAGTTCGGCTCGCCAATGGATGAGGGTTGCCCTCTGTATCAAAACAGTCATTAATCACTTGAGCCGTCGGTTCATCGGCCCAAGGAACAATCCGTAAGGTATTTGTATCGGGAACCAGTATCATGTCTCGGTCACGGGCATCGACAATATCATAGTGGTTAGACGCCCAATCTCCCGTCACACTTTGCACGAGAACCGTTTCAGGCAAACGCCCTTCTTCTTCAGATAAAAACTTACGCGTTGGGTAAAACTTGCCACGAGCATTGCCCGTCATATCCGGTAGCGTAGACTCTATTTCTGTAATGGAATTTGCTTTAAGGAAATCCTCTAGGACACCCATACATCACCTTTTGTAAAAATTAACTGTGAAATTTCCAATAAAAAAACTCTGTACGCCCTTCTCTATGTGCTTAGCGATCACAACCCAAAAGGTCGTCAGAGTCTTTCTTTCCTTTATATGATCAATTCATAAACCAAAAACCGAATCATCACTCGGTTTAAACCCTATTTAATGATCACTTAAAAATCAACAAAAATTTAATAAAAAGTCTATATACTCCTAAATATGGTTTTTTTAATTGAATTATTATTCGGTTTTAATTAGATTCCTCTGCATGTCATTTTATTTAACAAATTAAGACAACTACTGTTACCAGTATTAAGGATAGGTTATGAAAAACCACGGTTTTGAAGCGTCATATTACGCTAACACAGCGAATCAAACCCTGAGTTTTCCATCATTAGGCGGCGATACTGACACCGATGTTTGTATCATAGGTGGTGGCTACACAGGATTGTCGGCCGCCCTTCACCTATCCGAAAAAGGCTTTCGTGTTACCTTACTAGAAGCGCATGTGATCGGCTCTGGGGCATCAGGCCGAAATGGCGGTCAAATTTGCCAAGGCCATAATATGAGCCATGCCGAGTTGAAAAAGAAAGCCGGTCAAGACACGGCGGACATATTGTGGCATTTGTCCGTTGAGTCGGTCGACTTAGTAAAGTCGCTGATCAAAGAGCACGATATAGATTGTGACTATAAATCGGGGGTTTTACACGTGGCGTCCAAAGCCTCCCATGTAAAAGACATTAAAGACGCCGTCGACTACAAAAGAAACGTATTGGGTTACGATAAAATTGACTATTTAGATGCCCAGTCCGTCGCCGAAAAACTGGGAACGACCCATTTCCACGGTGGTGAGTATTATCAAGACGGTGGCCACCTCCACCCTTTAAATTACGCGCTAGGTCTGGCCAAAGCCGCTAAAAGCAAAGGGGCGAATCTCTACGAAAGAACCAAGGTTATTGACTACCAAGCGGGGGATAATCCCTCTGTGCGCACCGCAAAAGGCACGGTAAGAGCAAAATACCTTTTATTTGCCTGCAATGGTTATCTTGGCAATCTAAACCCAAATGCAGCCAAAAAGATGATGCCAATCAATAACTTCATCCTAGCTACCGAGCCTTTACCTGAAGAAGTCTATAACCGAATTAACCCACAAGACGTGGCCGTCGCCGATTCAAAGTTTGTGATTAATTACTTCCGACTTTCTGCCGACAAACGCATGCTATGGGGCGGTGGTGAGAACTACAGCGCTCGCTTTCCAAAAGACATAGGGGCGTTTGTGCAAAAACACATGATCGAGATTTATCCCGAGCTAAAAAAAGCCAATATCGACTTTAGTTGGGGAGGGACGCTCGCGATCACACTCAATCGCATGCCTTACTTTGGTCACCAAGAAAAAAATGTATTTTTAGCCCAGGGATATTCAGGTCATGGCGTCGCACTGGCGACATTAGGCGGCAAACTCATGGCCGAAGCCGTCAGTGGCACCGCCGAACGATTTGATGTTTTCTCACAAATTCCAAGCGCTAATTTCCCTGGTGGTACCTTGTTGCGCTGGCCTGGGCTTGTCGCAGGCATGTTGTATTACTCATTACGAGACCGCTTATCCTAACCTTATGACTAAGGTACAATAGCGCCGCCCTGCACCCATAAAGGTCTAACAATGCCGAACAAAAGCAAAACACCAAAAGTGACTCTAGAAGACAGCCAAAAGCAAGATCTAGCGCCACGCAATGAGCCAGTACAAAGCCGTTCTATTCGTCGCTCAAAACAGATTATTGATGTGACCGGCGAACTATTAGAGCGAGTCGGCTTAGATGACCTCAATACCATTATCATTGCCAAAGAAGTGGGCATTTCTATTGGCTCTTTGTACCACTATTTCCCCAACAAATACGCCATCTTGTACGCTATGGGCAGCCGTTGGTTAGAAAGCATAGATACCGTGTTTAATGAGGTACAGAAATGGCCCCTAGAAGAATTAGAAGTCGATGACTTAATCGATAAAATTTTGGCTATTCATCTAAAAACCTATAAAAAACAAAAAGCTATTTTAACGCTAGTGCAAGCCATGTTTTCCGTTAAGGAGCTGCGTGAGCTGGATGAAAAGCACGACGAGCTTGTTATTAACCAGATGTCTGAAGTTTTCAAGCGCATTGGTCTACAACGCCATATTCGTGAAAGAGAGCGTATTGCCCGCCTCTACCTTGAAGTGACACACAGTACTTTTCTCGTGGTTGTTAACCAAAATGAAAACCGCGCAAAGCGCACTCTCAATGATCTAAAAAGAATGATTGAAAGCCTTTTAGCCCACCATCTTAGCAACTAGCAAGAGCGCTAAGATGGCCGTTTTTCTGCGTTAAAAAACAGGTGTTTGTTTTATATACAATACATTCTATATTTTTTCTTATTCTTATTTCTGCCATATTTCTATTTTTTAACCCTAAAATAGCTTTTAAACCAATGACTTATCGCAAAAAATAAGGAATAAAGAGACAAAAAGAATTGTCCTATTTGTGAGATTTTGAATCTCATTTTTCGAGATTGCCCTCCCCAACCAATCCTTTTACTCTAGGCGCCCTTACCCTCTTCTAGACTATATTCCACGAGCACAAAGAGCGCATGACCAAGATCGAAAAACACACCCTTAAAAAGAAAAATACACTCGTTCTATTATCCTTTTTGAGCATAATAAGCGGTGTCGGGCTATATTTTTGGTGGTCATTACTAGGCCAATTTCACGAAACAACAGAAGATGCTTATGTTGCTGGAGATATCGTTAGCGTGATGTCTCAAGTATCCGGGACTGTCACAGATATCATGGCGGACAATACCCGCCAAGTACATCAAGCCGACACCCTAGTCCAGATCAATCCACTGGATGCCCAATTAACGCTGCAGCAGTCGCAAGCAAATCTTGCCAGCACCATCCGTATGGTGCGTAATGAATTTGCCACATTAGAAGAAGAAAAAGCCAATGTCGATGTTGCTTATGAAGCCTTGGACAAGGCTAAACATGATTACCAGCGCCGCATTCAACTGCGCAAAGACAATCTTATTTCTGCCGAAGATTTAAGCCACTATAAAAGCACCTTTACCAGTGCTAAAGCCTCCTATCACGCTGCGCTAAAAGCGTATGATGCAGGCAAAACACAAGTAGACAACACCACGGTACTCACTCACCCTGATGTATTAAAGGCGGAGTCTGCATTACGTACCGCATGGCTTACCTTACACAGAACAAAAATCCTCGCACCAGTAGAGGGTTATATCGCACAACGTAGCGTGCAAGTTGGTCAGTACGTTAGCGCAGGTAGCAATTTAATGTCGGTCATCCCGCTCAAAGGCGTTTGGGTTACCGCGAACTTCAAAGAAACTCAAATTGGGAATATTCACGCAGGTCAAGATGTCATTCTACAGTCGGATGTCTATGGTTCCCATGTTGTCTACCATGGAAAAGTACTGGGCATTGAGCCCGGAACGGGGAGCGCCTTTTCCTTACTGCCATCATCTAATGCAACGGGAAATTGGATAAAGGTTGTACAGCGCGTTCCTGTCAGAATCGTATTAAACGAAACAGAGCTTGAACAACACCCACTTCGGCCTGGGCTTTCAATGCATGTGGACGTCAATACAGAAAATGCTGGTAAGCCAGCATTAGGTACGCTTTCTGGTAACCCCCAACCATGGCGTACGAATATCTTTGATCATAACGATAAGGAAGTCGACGCTATTATCCAAAAGATCATTAAAGACAACGTTTAACCATGATTAGACGCATTGCTCAGCACAGATACGTGCCCGATTTGTCCCATGAGTGGTTAATGGTTACGACTATTTTTCTGCTTATGATCATTAACTTCTTGCAAGTGGGAATGATCGCCTTTGCGGCATCTCCTCTGATGGGAGAGTTAGGGGTATCACCTCAAGAGTACAGTCTAACGTCTGCAGCTTATGCTGCGGTGGCGATTGTGACTATTTCCAAACAACGCTGGTTAGTTGAGAGAATGGGATGGAAGCGTTACATATTAACTTCAATCCTCATCTTTTTTCTGGGTTGTAGCGTCTGCTTTAGTAGCCGAAATTTTAGTCAGTTCTTGATTGGACATATCATTATGGGAATTGGGGGTGCGGCCTTTATGAGTGGCGCTCGCACTATGATCACTCTGTTTCCTGCAGGCCCTTTACGCTTTAAAGGCTTAAAAGGCTATGTCTATGGCTTAACCATTGGGATGGCGCTGTCGCCTTTTCTGTCAGCCTGTTTGTTTATTTACGCTTCTTGGAATTATCTGTTTCTTGTTCTAATGGGGCTCTGTATTTTAGCGGCTGCGAGTGCATCATTTTGCCTTCCTGGCATTCCCCCTAAAGAAGCACTGCGTAGCCAATCTCACCCTTATTTTTTGATGGCACTTGCCACTGGCTCATTTTTAACCCTCTACGCATTAGACTCAGGAAGCTATGAGTTTTACAGCAACACCATCCTAGTCAGCGTCATTTTACTCTTGGGGTTAACCAGTATTTATTATTTTTTTCGTAGCATGATACGCCACCAGCATGCAGCACCGCTGCTTTCTATGAAGCCGCTACTGGATAATAAGAGATTTCGTTCTGGCATATTAGTATTTTTTCTTTGCTACTTAATCATGGGATCTAATAGCTATTTTTTGCCTCAGGTATTGGAAAAAGGATTAGGCTTTGGTTGGGGCACTGTTGGCACTTGGTATAGCCTAGGGTTAACATCCATGGTGATTGGCGCCTGGGTTCAGTTAAAATGCCTTCCTAAAAGCCCCAATGGCAAAAAGTACTTCCTCATTGGTTTTTCCTGTATCTGTGCATACGGCTACCTGATGTCACGCCTATCTTCTAGCACAGACATTCAAACCTATATCCTGCCATGTATTGTGCTATACGGTGTGTTCGGCATTTTTCTGCAAGCAACTGCCGCTGCGAAAACATTTGGCGAATTAGAAAACAATGAAGTGATGTTTTCACACGGCCAACAATTTAAAAATATGATCTCCCAAATCGGCCAATCTATGGGGGTTGCGCTGGCCAGTATTGGGTTACAATGGCGCACCACCGTTCATTATGATTTGCTCAATGATCGCGTTACCAGCCACAACCCCATTTACCAAAAAACCTTAGCGCAAGTCGCTGACCAATATGCCAAGCACACGGATTCAGCGGTGGCGCAAAAAATGGCCTTTAGCTGGATCGAAAGTTTACTCAATGAACAATCTATATTGTTAGCTGGGATTGATTATTTCACTTTGCTGTTTTTTGTTGGCATCATTGGTTTTGTGATTATGCTCATTCAAAAACGACTTAATTAACTTCTTTTTTATCAGGTAAAACATGGATTTTAATGACATCTACTACTTTTACCTTACCGCAGAAAACCGTGGTTTCACCGCAGCAGAACGCGCTTCAGGTATTACTAAATCACTGCTAAGTCGACGTGTGGCTCAGCTTGAAGAAAAAGTCGGTGTGCAATTAATTCAACGTAATAGCCGTCAATTTTCCCTCACTGAAGCGGGTCGACAGTTATACGAAGGTGCCATTAACATGGTGTCAGAAGGCAAGTCTGCGTATGACTCTGTGGCGCTTTTACGCTCCGAGCCATCGGGTATAGTAAAGGTCAGTTGCCCCACCGTTTTAGCACAACATCATTTATCTCTATTGCTGCCTGATTTTATGCGGCAATATCCTAAAATCTGCGTGTCTCTTGACGCCACAGATCGACACGTTCAAGTGATTGAAGAAGGGATCGATATTGCACTACGCTCAACAAAATCAATTGATAACGAGCCTGGTTTAATCACAAGAGCATTAGCTACGACCAAAATGATTCTGGTTGCTAGTCCTAGTTTTATCGAGCAATACGGCACTCCGACTCACCCTAATCAATTGGTACGAATGCCAACTCTCTGCAACGAGATAGAGCGGCGAGAAAGTGAATATAAGTGGGAATTATTCGGTCCTGAAGGCAGTCATTGTATTATCAAGCATCATCCTAGACTGTTCTGCTTTAATCGCTGGGTGCAATTAGAATCCGCCGTTCAAGGCATTGGTTTAGGCTTGCTGCCAAACCCAGTGGCCGCGCACAGTTTAGAAAACGGGAAGCTGCTCCATGTACTGCCTGAGTGGACAACGAAAGCTCAAGTTATCTACGCTGTGTTTTCAAAAAGAAAAGGCATGAACCCTGCTTCACGTGCCTTCTTAGATTACCTTATTTTGCATTTGCCTGAAATTTTAACCGCGCCATCCTTTGATAATAATTTTTTCACATAAGCTTGGTTACACTGTGTGTTCTATATGTGTGTTTGTGTAAAAAATGTGGATTTCGATCAATCCTCATGGTTTAGTGTCTCTCAGCACTCGAACACCACTTTCAAGGAGAACAGCGATGGAAAACTTTATTTTAGACGATGCGCTTAACTTAGCCGCGCTGGCTATCATGCTAGGTAGCTTTGCCGTTCTGGCGGTAACAAACGTAGTCCATGTGATTAAAAACCGCGTCGCTTAATAACGAATCTATAAGCTCTTTCGTCACACTGCGAAAGAGCTTTGATTCTTTTCTTATTCCCCACCTATACCGTCACACCCAATTCTAACAATACACTTTCTAAGTCCTTTTTTACTTGCTCTAAATAAAGCGTCAGATCCCATTCCAAGCGAATACTGTCTACCACATTGTCATCTTTGGCGCTCTTCAACAAAGCTTCAATATCAGACATTGTGTTTGAACAAGCGCTAAGCCCCATTGTGCCAGTTGACCCCTTCAGAGAATGCGCCGTTTTCAATAATACTTGTCTATCGCGCTGTGCCATGGCTTGCTCAAGGTTTTCTAGTAAGACGCCTGTTTCTTGCAAAAAGCTTTCTTTTAAGCTGGCATAAAGCGCTTTGTTATTCGCAAACCGAGCCATGATTGATGCCACCTCTTCCGTTCTTCTGTTCTCTATCATGCCCTGACTCACATGAGCATCTGACTCAATACATGCACTAGGCTCTACATCGGCTTTTCTAAAACGCCCTACATGCTGACAGATCACACAAATCATCAGATCAATATCGAGTGGCTTACCTAGGTGATCATTCATTCCTGCATGCAGACAGGCTTCTTGATCAGACTTAGACACATTCGCAGTCATGGCGACAATCGGCAGCTGAGTAAACCGCGGGTCTCGACGTATTCTTCTGGTTGCCTCTAAACCGTCTACATTCGGCATTTGCATGTCCATCAACACTAAGTCAAACGCCGAAAGGTCAGACTCTAATACCGCAGCGACGCCTTCTTCGCCCCCTTCGGCTAGCGTCACTTCAGCACCTTCTGCCTGCAGCAGTTCCTCTGCGACTTGACGGTTAAACGCGTTATCTTCCACCACTAAAAGTCGAAGTCCTTGCAAGCGATTCGTACTGGAGAGAGAGGCGGTTGCAGCAAGGCGCTCTGTAATAACAGCAACTTCCTGCTCATCAACCACAGGTAACACCAACGAGAAATAGAAATGACTGCCTTCACCCAATACACTTTCGACCATCAATTCTCCCCCCATCAAACGCACTAGACGACGAGAAATAACGAGGCCCAAGCCAGAACCACCAAAACGTCGAGCGGTGGAAGATTCCGCCTGCGAAAACACCTCGAAAATATTTTCCTTCTGACGCATGTCGATCCCTATTCCTGTGTCTTTTACACTGAATTTAAGGTGTGAAACCTCAGGGCGACTGAAGACCTGTTTAATCGAAACTTCCACCGTCCCTTCCAAGGTGAACTTCAAGGCATTACTGGATAAATTGGTCAGAACTTGCAATAAACGCAGATGATCTCCCTCTAAAAACGCGGGTATATTGCTATCAATGTCGTAACTGAGTTTAACCTTGGTATTCATAGCAAGCCCTGAGAGAAGCGTATCCAACTCTGAAACTAGCTGTGTTAACGAAAATGGTGCATGCTCAATTTCGAGCTTGCCGGCGTCGACTTTCGAGTAATCCAAAATGTCATTGATTAATCCCAATAACGACTTCGCAGCGACATGCGCCTTGGCAATATAATCTGCTTGCTTTACATCCAGGGCGGTTCGCTGAACCAATTGCAACATGCCGAGCACCGCATTCATTGGGGTACGAATTTCATGACTCATGTTAGCTAAGAACTCTGACTTAGCTAAACTAGCGGCATCCGCTTCTTCTTTGGCTCGTCGTAACCAAGTTTCTAATTCATACTCTTGTGTAATGTCTCGGTTAATGCCTGTAACACTGGTCACATTGCCTTGCCTATCTAGCTCTACATGTGCTCGCGCTTGGATATATCGAACACTTTCATTTGGCAAAACAATACGATACATCTGATCGAAGGCTTCACCATCCTGCAAGGTTCTTTGCAGCGCTTGTTCAAAGTCAGCTTTGTCTTCCAGATGAAGGCGCTCCATCCAATGTTGGTAAGTCACCCCTTCTCGCTTAAGGGTGATTGGCTGCTGATAGATTTGAAACATCATGTCATTCCAATCTAGCTCATCGGTTTGTACATTCCATGTCCAAATCCCCAGTTGCGCCACATTGGCGGCCATCAATAATTGATCTCGCATCGAGATGATTTTGGCGTTTGACTTTTTCTGCTTGGTTATATCGATTGCCATGTTTAAGAAACCGATGACCACTCCCTTGTCATCATGCATTGGAGTAATGACCACAGAAACATCAAGGTGTTTGCCTTGTTTGTCTATATAGGTCCACTCCCGACTGTCTGATTTTTTATGTATAGCATGGTAAAACAAGGTCGCCAGTTCTGACTCTATTGGCGTCTTTGTGTCGTTTTCTAATGATTTTTTTAACGCTAGAATTTCGTCTTTAAAATGGAAACTTAATGGTGTTAACTGACCAATCACTTCTTCACTAGAATATTTCAGCATTCGTTGAGCACCAGAGTTAAACAAGGTAATCATGCCATCCAAATCCGTAGCAACAATGGCAATTTCAGACGATGCATTAAGAACATCATTTAGGATAAGATTTAACGTTTGAAGCGCCGCCGTTCGCTCTTTCACTTGATTTTCGAGGCTATTGTTTAACTCCCGAATTTTCGCTTCAGCGGACTTTTGTAATGAGATATCACGTACGGATTTAGACGCACCAATCACATAACCACTGGCGCCATAAATGGGAGAAATCGCCACAGAAACAGGTATTTTATTGCCACTCTTGGTTTTCCTTACCGTATCAAAATGGCTAACGTCTTCTCCCTTCTTAATGCTCTCAAATATCTGTCTCTCCTGTTCACTACGATCATCAGGAATCAATAATTGATAGACAGAATCCCCTAAAACATCGCTTTTTTTGTAGCCAAATATCTTCTCAGCGCCTTTATTCCAACTGGTAATAATACCGTCTAACGTTGTGCCAACTATGCCATCTGAAGAGCTTTCAACAATGGCTGCAATCTTTGCTTGCTGTGAAATAATTTCTTGACGATGCTGTCGGCTTACTCGGACAACACCTAATAATGTGGCGCTTAAAAGGCTGATCAATACACCCACCCCAAAAATATCCCTAGGGTTTGGTAAGTTAAGGTTTGCAATAAACGATGGATAAACAGAAAAGCGGCTTTCCCAAATACGGCCATAAATAGGGAAACTCTTTCTTTGAGTATATAGCCCATGAGGTTGGTTATAATTACTGTCAAAAAACATCTCAGAGTTATCGGCTTCCGTTATATCAAATAGTTCAAGATGCACGTTCTTAGTGTTCAAGCCTAAATCAGCCATTACTTCTTGCATCAACAACGGGGCATAACTCCAACCATACGCTCTGTCTTGGCGGGCTTTTAAGGTCTTAGGTGCAGCACCACTATTATAAATAGGCATAAGGATCAAAAAAGATTGCAGTGGGTTGCCCGTTGCCTGCACTAAGGTAATCGGGCCGGTTAAATGCACTTTACCCGTATCTATGGCCGCTTTGGCTGCTGTTCTACGGTTTTTCTCGGAAGCGATATCCAAGCCAACAGCCTGAACATTTCGTACCACAGGTTCAATATATTGAATCACATAGCGCTCACCAGAATGGGGCGATAATTCTTTAATGTGAAAATCTAACCAGCCATCTTGCTGCGCTCTTTGCACGAAACGCTCAACGTCAGAAGGCTGAACTCGTCGAATAAAACCAAACCCTCGTGCACCAGGAAACTCTTGGTCTATGTCGCGACTCAAGCTATAGCGCATAAAAAGACGGCGAGAAAGACCATATTCCCCTGCGGTTAAAATCGCCCCACGAGCGCCTCTAAGCCCGTATTGATAGAGTCTAATACGTTCATTGACGGTTTTGATGGCTTGATCAGAAGCGACTTGAACAGCTTTGGTAATTCGATGTTGATTATTGGATTTGATGTGCTCAGTGATTAGCGCCGTGAGGCACAACCCCACCAGCAATGTCGCCAACACCCACTTATTACTGATCGAATCTGCGAATTTCCATTTCTTCATTCTAATCATCACCCTATCGCCTTAAATAATGAGGCGGCTTGTGAAAAAAACCTTCGTCTAGAAAAAAAGAAGGTGCTCACTCGACAGACAAACGAGCACACAGGCCCTGTGTAAGTCTTAGCTAACTATAGTAGAAAAAGCATTCCATAAATCACATATAAACCATCTAGTTACAATATTAAACATTTGCGAATTCCCCCCTTAAATCAACAGAAACACAGCCCAGGTGATATGGCATAATGCACTCAACTCGATTCAATCTGGAGATAGTATGCGCGTGATATTGACGCTTCTCATAGCAACCCTAATAAGCAGCTGTAGCTTAATTAATCAGAAGGCCCTTTCATTACAAGTCGGCATGGGAAAAGCGGAAGTGAGTAAGATTATGGGGACGCCTAACCGACGCTCTTTTAATGGCACAACCGAAGCTTGGCAATACGCTGATTTCGTTAGCAAGGATCAATGTAGCTACATTACAGCCTGGTTTAAAGGTGAAAGCTTAGCCGCCCTGACGTCTCGAGAAGAGACCCGAATGAAGGATTGCAGCAAGGGTATTTTAGACATTGATTGGTCACAAATCCCAATGGGAGTAAATTAGATAAAAGTGTGTAAATGAGTACCATTATTGTCGCTTTTGGTTTCTTTTTATCCAGCAATAAGCCTATTCTGTCGATGGATGCACAAGCATGTAGTTCCTAATAACAATAAACACAGGATGTCCGACATGAATAACCATGCAAACCGTGGCGTTGTCTATCAAGGCAATGGCACAGTCAAAGTAGAAGCAATCCCTTTTCCCGAACTCGCTATTGGCAAACGTCGTTGCGACCACGGCGTTATCCTCAAAGTCGTCACGACAAATATTTGCGGCAGTGACCAACACATGGTGCGTGGCCGCACGACCGCGCCCAATGGTCTAGTTCTAGGCCATGAAATTACCGGTGAAGTCATTGAATGCGGCCGAGATGTTGAGTTCATCCACGTGGGAGATCTGGTGTCTGTTCCATTCAACATTGCCTGTGGCCGCTGCCGCCATTGTAAAGAAGGCAAAACGGGGATTTGTTTGAATGTGAACCCAGCGCGCCCGGGCGCGGCTTATGGCTATGTAGACATGGGCGGCTGGGTTGGTGGGCAAGCCGATTACGTCATGGTGCCTTACGCTGATTTCAACTTATTAAAGTTCCCTAACGCAGACCAAGCCCGCGAAAAAATCCAAGATCTAACACTCTTATCTGATATTTTCCCAACCGGATTCCATGGCTGTATCACCGCAGGAGTTGGCCCTGGTTCGACTGTCTACATTGCAGGAGCTGGCCCTGTAGGATTGGCCGCTGCCGCCTCTGCAAAACTGCTGGGTGCCGCCTGTATTATCGTTGGCGATATGGTAGAAGACAGGTTAAACCAAGCGCGCTCTTTTGGCTGCGAAACCATCGATCTAAAACAAGAAGGCGATATGCAAGACAAGATTGAAGCCATTCTTGGCGAACGCGAAGTGGATGCGTTTGTCGATTGTGTCGGCTTTGAAGCCCACGCTTGTGGTTGCAACCATCACCAAGAATCGCCCGCCGTAGTGCTCAACTCTGCAATGCAAATTACCCGCGCAGGGGGGCAAATTGGCATACCTGGCTTGTATGTCACAGAAGATCCGGGGGCGGCCGACGCGGCGGCACAACAAGGCAGCCTGAGCATGCGCTTCGGCCTTGGCTGGGCCAAATCTCACTCTCTTCACACCGGCCAATGCCCTGTGATGAAATACCACCGCCAGCTAATGCAAGCCATCTTATTCGACAAGGTTGAGATCGCTAAAGCCGTCAACGTGCAAATGATCTCCTTAGATCAAGCACCACAAGGCTACGCTGATTTTGATGGCGGAGCGGCTAAAAAATTCGTTATCGATCCTCATAGAATGGTGAGCTAAGCGTTTTTACTCCCAGAACAACGCCAACGTCAGCCTCACTGACACTAGAAAAGCGCTTTCCTTAGGGTAAGCGCTTTTTATTTTTTGCCCCCTCTTCCCCATCATTCGCTCACCAGCATTATTCAGCGCACGACCTCAGCATGGAAAATCAATAACGGAACGAAGAAATTTCGTAATTGCTGGCTTTTTAAAAAACATCAAAGATAAAGGCATCATTAAAACAATAACAAGTTAGGAGTAAACCATGAGCCAGCATTTTGAAAATATCCCTGCAATTAAATATGAAGGGAAAGACTCTTCTAACCCGTTCGCCTTCAAACATTATGATGCCAACAAGGTGCTCATGGGAAAAACCATGGCAGAACATTTGCGCATGTCTGCGTGTTATTGGCATAACTTCTGCTGGCAAGGCAGCGACGTATTTGGTGCCAACACCTTTGATCGGGCTTGGTACAAACCGACAAACGAAATGGAGGCCGCTAAAATGAAAGCCGATGCGGCTTTTGAGTTTTTCACTAAACTGGGCATCCCTTACTATAGCTTTCATGATGTGGATGTCAGCCCTGAAGGGCGCTCCGTTAAAGAGTACATACGTAACTTCTCTGAAATGGTCGATGTACTAGAAGCAAAGCAAGAAGAAACAGGAGTCAAGCTCCTGTGGGGAACCGCCAATGCGTTCTCAAATCCACGTTATATGTCTGGCGCCGCATCAAACCCCAACCCTGAAATATTTACCTACGCTGCCACCCAAGTGTTTCACGCAATGAACGCCACCAAAAAACTAAAAGGCGAAAATTACGTTCTTTGGGGTGGTCGTGAAGGCTATGAAACCCTACTGAATACCGATCTAAAACGCGAACGCGCACAGCTTGGTCGTTTCATGCAGATGGTAGTCGAACATAAATACAAAATAGGTTTCGAAGGCACTCTCTTAATTGAACCTAAACCTGCTGAACCTACTAAACACCAATACGACTATGACACTGCCACTGTCTATGGTTTCTTAAAAGAATTTGGTTTAGAGAATGAGATCAAGGTAAACATCGAAGCCAATCATGCCACCTTAGCAGGTCACAGCTTTCATCATGAAATTGCCACCGCCTGCTCGCTAGGCATATTAGGCTCTGTTGACGCCAACCAAGGGGACGCGCAATTAGGTTGGGATACGGACCAGTTCCCAAGCAGTGTTGAAGAGTACGCACTTGTAACGTACGAGATCCTAAAAGCCGGCGGCTTTAAAACCGGCGGCTATATGTTTGACACCAAACTGCGCCGCCAATCCATTGATCTTGAAGACATGTTCCATGCCCATATTGGCGCCATGGACACACTCGCATTATCGCTAGAACGTGCCGTTAAAATGATCGAAGACGCCACTCTAGCGACTCTGGTAGAGCAAAGGTACGCACAATGGAATGACACTCTAGGTTTGGATATTTTAGCGGGCAAACACTCACTTCAAGATTTAGCAGAGTACGCCTTGCGTAACAATCTGAACCCAACTCCGACGTCAGGCCGACAAGAGAGATTAGAAAATATCGTTAACGGCTACATTTACCGTTAATCCCCATTCTTCATGCCTCTTACGCGCGAAAGCGGTTAGGCATCTTGACATTAAAAAAGCGCCTAATTGGCGCTTTTTTAATGTCTCTTAAGGGAGTACAACAGATCACGCCTTTAGCTAAAGGCACGCTATTGTGTTTAAAACTCGCCGCCCTGTTCCTTACCAAGACGCGACGAAATACGATATTCCCTTGGGGTCATACCGACATTTTTACGCATCACTGTGTACATATACTGAACCGATGGATAGCCGCAAGTACGGGCTATTTCATCAAAGGCAAGATTGGTGGACGTAACTAATTCACAGGCTCGATAAAATTTCGTCATGTGCAATTGCTCGTGCATTGAGCAACCGATTTCTTCAACAAATCGCGTTTCTAAGTTGGTACGAGATAAGCCCACATAATCAACGACTTGGGCAACCTTCACCCCTCGACACGCATTATGGCGAATAAAGTGCATCGCCTGAATAACATAGGGGTCATTTAATGCTCGGTAATCAGAAGACTGCCTAGCCTCAACACCCACAGGGTCGACAACAACCAAAGCGTCTTCCACGGAATAGCCAAGTAACATTCGATGCAGCATTTTAGCAGCGGCGTATCCCATCTCTTTACTGCCCTGTTCCACCGAGGAAAGCGCCGTTCGATTCAAATAACGAGCCATGCTTTCGTTATCAATGCCGATAATCGCAATTTCTTCTGGCACCATAATATTAAGATGATCACAGGCCTGTAATAGATGCCTTGCCCGTGAATCCGTTACCGCAACAATACCGATGGGTTTAGGCAAACTGTTTAACCAGGTTTCTAAATCATGTTGCGCGGTTTGCCACGACGCTGCACTGGTCGGTAAGCCAAGATTCACATAAGGATGATAACCATCGGAACGGACTTGCTCGACAAAGGCGCTTTCTCTTTCGCCAGCCCAACGGCTATAGCGGGTACTTGGCACCCCATAAAAAGCAAATTCTGTCAGGCCTTTTTGTTTGAGATGATCATAGGCAAGTTTGACTAAGGCGGCGTTATCGGTGGCGACATAAGGCAGTCTTGGATAATCCGTTTTGTGTGCATAAGAGCCACCAACAGCCACGGTCGGAATCGTCGAGTCTTTCAGAATCGCTTCCACATCTGGGTTATCAAAGTCGGCAATGATACCGTCACCTTCCCAGTGAGTAAGCCCTTCTACTCGGGAGCGAAAATCGTCCTCCAAATAGACATCCCAATCACATTGTGCCGCTTGTAAATATTCACCAATGCCTTCAACCACTTGACGGTCATAGACTTTATTGGCGTTGAAGACGAGATTAAGCCGATAACGTTTTTCAAACATACACATTCATCTCTTATTATTATGGGTATCAGTGATAGATATTTATCATACACTGGTATTTTATTGAGATAATGCCAGATCGAAAAAAAAGAAAAATCACGGTGAAAATTCATAATCAGCAGCCGCAAAGTCAGCACCAATAACAGGGTGTCTCACTCTCAAGAAAACGACGATAACCCCTTCACGCCTTGATACAAGGACTGATATTGTTGACGTTTTTGCTGATAGTACTCTCGATCGTTCATTATCGGTTCAAATCGAGCGATCCTATTAGGTTTACAGCAAATCCCCTGTAATGCGCCCTGCCCATGTATCGCAAGTGCAGCAAGGCGCGCAGCGCCCAATGCCGGCCCCACGTCTCCGCCTTCTCGATAATCCATAGGAACCCCCAAAATAGTCGCAAGCAACTGCAACCAATAATGACTGCGCGCACCGCCACCAATCACATCGATACTCGCCTCTATTTGCTGCACGGATTGCACCGCATCAAGCCCATCCTGCAAGGCGAACGAAACGCCTTCTAACACGGCTTCTAGCAAATCAATCGCTTGTGTTTCATGAGACAAACCATAAAACACCCCTTTGGCATTAGGGTCATTATGGGGCGTTCTTTCGCCGCTTAGATAAGGCAAAAAAACCACCCCTGGATTCGATGACAATTTTCGCTGTATCGGCCGATTCTCCAGCGCTTGGAAAGCCGCTTTTACGCTACCAAATTGCGTTAATTGCACCACCCAATCGACACAACTGGCAGCACTTAAAATCACCGACATGGTATGCCAAGTATTGGGCAAGGCGTGACCAAAGCTGTGTAAGGCAACGTCTGGATTGGCAGTAAAACCATCGCTCACCGAAAAAATCACCCCTGATGTTCCCAGCGATAACATGGTTTGTCCTTTATGTATCACGCCCATACCCACTGCGCCCGCCGCATTGTCACCTCCCCCAGCGACAACCGGCACACAAGGCAAAGACCAGCGCTGTGCAACCTCAAGGCTGAGCGTGCCGGTTATCTCGCAGCCCTCATAAACCTTTGGCATCTGTGCCATGGTTAGCCCTGTTGCGTGCAACATGCGCTCGCTCCAGACTCGCTCTTCCATGTCGAGCCATAAGGTGCCTGACGCATCTGAGACATCCGTGGCAAATTCATTCGTCATGCGTAATCTGAGAAAATCCTTGGGTAATAATACTTTCGCTATGCGCCGAAAGACCTCAGGCTCATGCTCCCGTAGCCACACTAATTTGGGGGCCGTAAAACCAGGCATTACCAAGTTTCCCGTAATCGCTTGCACTTCAGGGCACTGCCTCTGTAATTGCTGGCAAGCGTCAAAAGAGCGCCCGTCATTCCATAAAATAGCCGGCCTTAATACACGATTTTTCGCATCCAATACGGTCGCTCCGTGCATTTGCCCAGACAAACCTATCGCCTTAACCCTGCCTAAATCGTGCGCCAGAGCAAGCGCTAACATAGCCTTATCAGTGGCTTGCCACCAATGTTCTGGGTCTTGTTCAGACCACAATGGATGCGGTCTTGAAACACTCAAAGGCGATGTTTGACTGGCGATCACTTGCCCTTCTTCGGACATTAAAATAACTTTTACACCAGATGTGCCCAGATCGATTCCTAAATACATACGATTTCCTTTTGATGAAGCACGAATTGACGCCACAATTCACCGACAAATGGCTCGGTAAAGGCGCGCATTACTGAGCTTTTTTGGTTTTTACATCCAACCAAACCGCCAACAGCAAGATGCCTCCTTTGACGATCAACTGCCAAAACGTCGGCACATCCAACATGCTCATACCATTGTCTAGGCTCGACATAATCAAGGCCCCCATGATGGCACCAAAAACAGTACCGACACCGCCCGCTAAGCTAGTCCCACCGATAACACACGCGGCAATCGCGTCCAGCTCAGCCATATTACCGGCGGCAGGCGACCCAGCGCCCAAGCGAGAAGTTAAAATTAACGCGGCGACGGCCACCATCACGCCATTGAACCCAAACACAAACATCTTGTTTTTTTCCACGTTGACGCCAGACATCCTAGTGGCTTCGATGTTGCCACCAATGGCGTACACACGGCGCCCAAAGGCGGTTCTTTTGGCCACATAAGTCGCTACCAAAATCAGCGCTCCCATGATCAAAATTGGGGTCGGAATGCCTCGATAGCCTTCCAATATCGCCAATAAAATCAACAGCACAGCCACCGATATAACAGCATTTAAGTATTCAAATTTGGCCG
This sequence comes from Marinomonas sp. NPDC078689, assembly GCF_044542435.1. Lineage (NCBI taxonomy): Bacteria > Pseudomonadati > Pseudomonadota > Gammaproteobacteria > Oceanospirillales > Oceanospirillaceae > Marinomonas > Marinomonas sp. NPDC078689. The sequence continues at coordinate 306,693 of NZ_JBITUJ010000004.1, forward strand.
AACTGTTGCTCACACCATGCTTATGTTGTGCTTGGCGACGGCGATACACCTTAGCAATCACCCCCAGACACAAGAGCAACACCAAACTCACGCCCCAACCGGTTGGAACATAACTCTGGCCAATGACGCCTAATGCACCAGAGGTAGGCGCCACCGTAGCGCCATCGGTCAATCCCACCAAAATGCCACGAAACGCCAGCATCCCCGCCAAGGTCACGATAAAAGAAGGGACTTTTTGATACGCCACCCACCAGCCATTAAACAGCCCTAACAATAAGCCTGCTCCCATGGTGATCAAGACGGTCAACATAATAGGAAAGTGAAGCCAAACATCTAGAATCGCCGCAATGCCACCAAGCAAGCCCATCATAGAACCAACAGAAAGGTCGATTTCTGCACTGATTATGACAAACACCATGCCGATCGCTAGCACCCCGACAATGGCGGTTTGACGAAATAAGTTGGACACATTACGAGGTGAAATAAACGCGCCATCGGTGGCAAAAGAAAAGAACACCACGATCAAAAACATCGCAGCCAACATGGCTAACAGCTGCAATTGATTGGTTTTTATTGTTTTTAACATTTTCGATATTTCCTTAAGCAAGTGCGGTGTCGTTAATGGCGCAGTTCATGATTTTTTCTTGCGTTAGCCCCTGATAGCCAAATTCTCCTTTTAATTGGCCTTCATGCATCACCAATACTCGATCACTAATACCAATCACTTCTGGTAATTCGGAGGACACCATAATGATGGAAACGCCTTCTTTTACGAGGGCAAACATCAACTTATAAATTTCGTATTTGGCGCCCACATCAATGCCTCGGGTCGGTTCATCCAAGATCAATATTTTGGGATTGGTTAAGAGAAAACGCGCAATAATGGCCTTTTGTTGATTACCACCACTGAGGTTTTTAATGGCCAGCTCTGAGGTGGCGGTTTTGACTTTAAGACGGGCTATCGAGTCATGGACATCATGGGATTCTGTGTCTTCATCAATCGCCCCCCAAAGGGAGGTATAACGATCCAGAATCGACAAGGTAATATTGCGCCCCACACCCATAATGGGCACTATGCCATGACGCTTTCGGTCTTCTGGCACCATGGCGATCCCGGCCTTTAATGCCGCCCGCTGGGAGCGTATCTGCAATGGCTTTCCTGCTAGCTCAAGCGTGGCCCGATATTGCCCCGCGTAACAACCATATATGCACTGCATAAGCTCAGTTCGACCGGAACCAATAAGACCAGCAATGCCTAGAATTTCCCCTTTGCGAAGGGCAAAACTCACATCATCCACTTGCGGGCGAGACGCCCCTGCTTGAATGGCGTGCGCGTGATTGACTTGTAAAATCACCTCACCAATCTGGTGGGATTCTCTAGGAAAAAGCTCGTCCAATTGACGCCCGACCATCATGCTAATGATGTCATTTTGAGTCAGCGTTGCCGCGGCTTTGGTGGCGATATGGTTACCATCTCGAATCACCGCGACCCAATCTGATAACGCCAGCACCTCGTCCAATTTGTGCGAGATATACACGCAGGCAATGCCCTGCTCTTTCAGCCCATTGACAATGCCCAGTAAAATATCAATCTCATTATTGGTCAAAGACGAAGTCGGCTCATCAAGAATCAAAAGCTTCACATTTTTGTTCAGCGCTTTCGCAATCTCGACCAGTTGCTGCTGCCCCACACCCAACTCTCGAACCAAGGTATCGGGAGAAATATTAAGCTTTACTTGCGCTAATAACTCACGGGATCGACTGTGCATCATGGCGTCATTTAAGCCCGCAAAAGAACCTAATTCGTTGCCTAAGAAAATATTCTCCATGACAGACAGTTCTTTCACGAGCGCCAATTCTTGATGAATAATGACAATGCCTAAGGTTTCTGTGTCTCGAATTCCGCTCGCCTTAACTTGCTGACCTTGAAAGTAAATCTCACCGTCATAGGACCCATAAGGCCATACGCCACTTAGCACCTTCATCAAGGTCGATTTACCTGAACCATTCTCACCGCACAGTGACAACACCTCGCCGTCACCCAAGGTAATACTGACTCCGTTTAACGCACGCACACCGGAAAAACTTTTCACGATATTGCGCATATCCAATAGGGGTTGTTTCATACCGCCACCTCTATGAAAAGCAAAAGCGCTCTTGCGAGCGCCTACCGTGAATAATTTAAGGGTTGTATATCTCTTTATGGGTATGGAAGCCATCCGCAATAATGGTGCTATCAATGTTGTCTTTAGACACAGCAATCGGTGTTAGCAATACCGCAGGGACTTCTTTTTTGGCGTTGTTTACCGTGCTGTTCGTGCTGATTTTTTCACCGCGCGCCAACTTCACCGCCAGTTCGGCACTGGTGGTGGCCAATTTAGAAATGGGTTTGTACACCGTCATCGTTTGGCTGCCTGCGACAATGCGTCGAATCGCCGCCAAATCAGCGTCCTGCCCAGAAATAGCCACTTTACCCGCCAAGCCTTGAGCATTCAGCGCTTGAATTGCACCACCTGCGGTCGAGTCATTGGACGCCACCACGGCATCAATTTTATTCTGGTTTGCCGTCAGTCCATTTTCCATAATGTTCAGTGCGGCTTCGGCTGACCAGCCGGTGGCCCATTGGTCGCCCACGACCTTGATATCACCGCGTTCAATGGCTGGATTCAAAACATTCATCTGCCCTTCACGGAACATTTTGGCGTTATTGTCCGTTGGTGCTCCGCCTAGTAAAAAGTAGTTACCTTTTGGCACTCGCTTCATCAAGGCTTCGGCCTGCATTTCTCCGACTCGCACATTGTCGAATGACACATACAAGTCAATGTCTGCAAATTTAATCAAGCGGTCATAGGCCAGTACTTTAATGCCTTCTGCTTTTGCTTCTGACAGCACATTGCCCAGCACTTCACCGTTTTCTGCGACGATAACCAACACATCCACACCACGGGAAATCATGTTTTCGATTTGAGAAATCTGCGTGCTCGCATCCCCATTAGCGGATTGGGTATACACTTTTGCCCCCAAGGCTTGGGCCGCATGAGTAAAGAGGTCACTGTCTTTTTGCCAGCGTTCAAGACGTAAGTCAGACATCAACAAGCCAATTTTTTCACCGGCTGCCATCACTGGGCTAGCGGAGCAGATGACCGCCAATAGCCCAAGGGAAATGAGTTTCTTCATGTTACATTCCTTTTGTTTTTATTAAGTGAACGTTCTCCTGAAGGAGTTATTAAAAGGTAAGTAAATGAGCGAGATAGGGACATTATCTTTTTTTGTTTGTGTGTAGCGTTTTTTATAAAACAAAAAAAGCCACTTCCCGATATCGCTATCAAGAAGTGGCTCAAGCATTACCATTTTATAGACGGTCAGAAGACCAGCTTAAGCAAGAACACAACCTCTTGCTTACAGCTCAGTAACAGCAGACACTCTTTCTAATACGGGGAAGCGACTTCTCTGGTCACCATTAAAAAGAAGGCGTCTGCTGATTTCTTGTGGCAACCATTGTTGGCTGCCATGGTGTGCTGTGTCCTTAAAAAATTAAGAAGCCCAAGGAAATAATCACACCAGAACCCAGTAATGCCATGATGCAATAACCCATTACGTCTTTCGCACCCAGACCGGCAATCGCTAACGCTGGTAATGCCCAGAAAGGCTGAATCATGTTTGTCCAAGCATCCCCCCAAGCAATCGCCATGGCGGTTTTCGCGGCATCCACTCCTAAAGCCGCACCGGCAGGCATCATCACAGGTGCTTGAACCGCCCACTGACCGCCACCAGAAGGTACAAAGAAATTCACAATACCCGCGCTTAAGAAGGTAAAGAGAGGAAAGGTGGTTTCATTGGAAATCGACACAAACCATTGAGAAATGACGCCCGCCAATGACGCGCCGCCATCGCCGGTTGCTGTCATCATCCCCATAATGCCCGCATAAAAAGGGAACTGAAGCAGAATCCCAGAACAGTTACGCGCGCCTTGAGAAACCGAATTCAACAAGCTTTTTGGGGTTCCGTGAAGCAAGATCGCGGTGAACAAAAAGGTAAAGTTAACGATGTTTAAATTCAGCGCAAAGCCTTTAGTAACAAAGTAATAAATGATGTAAGCAAAGCCCATAGCGCCCAATAACAATGACAGTGTACGGCTGTTTTCCATCCGCTCTGCTGGTGTCATCTTGCCGGTTTTAGGCGCTTCAACTTTTTCTTCTTCAAGCAAGGACGCATCGATCGTGATGGTGTCTTGAGGCGCAGGGTGCATGAGTCGATTCAACAAAGGAATCGCCACGAGCATCACCGCCAAAATGGTTAAGTTCATGGGTGAGAAAATCGTTTCTGAGGTAGGAATCGCCGACGTCACGGCGCCATTGGTCACCGTACTGATGTTGGCGCCACCCGCAATTGCCAACGGAATTGAGCCGGACAAGCCCGCATGCCAAAACAAGAAACCACTGTACGCAGAAGCGATCAACAACCGGTAATCTACGCCTTTCACTTTTGCCGCTAATTCGCGGGCAAAAATCGCCCCAACAACCAAACCAAAGCCCCAGTTAACCCAACAAGCAAGGGCACTGATTACCGTAACAAGAAGAATCGCTTGGCCCGGCGTTTTGGCCACGCCTGCCAACATTGCCAATTTGCGTTTAAACGCTGGTGCACTGGCCATCGCATGACCGGTAACCACCACCATGGCCATCTGCATGGAGAAACTCAACAGTTTCCAAAAGCCCCCTGCCCATGCATTAACCACTTCCATCGGCCCTTGGTTAGTGCTTGGCATAACCAAGACAAACACCACCAGAGTAAGCACAATGGCGAAGATAAATGGGTCCGGTAGGTAACGTTGAAGAAGCGTAACGAAAAATTTACTCAAGCGCTGCAAAGCAGTCTGTTTTACTGCGTTATTAGTCATTGGGTTTCCCTAATATTATAGTTATTTTAGGTGAAAGCCAGAACGCTTGATAAGCGACCTGGCTTGGTTTTATATGGTTATATTTTTTATTTTCTGGCCTTCCTGACCCTTTCTAACGTGACACCAACATGGCAATCCCCATGCCTCCGCCAATGCAAAGCGTTGCCAATCCTTTATGGCGCTCTTGACGTTTCATTTCATGCAATAAGGTAATCAATATTCGACAGCCAGACGCCCCAATGGGATGACCCAAAGCAACGGCACCGCCATTTACATTGACCTTACTGGCATCCAAAGCAAGCTCTTGATTGACACACAATGCCTGTACGGCAAAGGCTTCATTGGCCTCAATCAAATCCAAATCTGCAATTGACCAATCGGCCTTCTCTAACACTTTTTTCGTCGCTGCAATCGGCCCTGTGCCCATGATTTCAGGAGCAACCCCGGCGCTGCTGGCCGCTTCAATCACCGCCAATACTGGCAAGCCTAAACGTGCCGCTTCTTCATCTGAGGTCACTATCACCATGGCTGCACCATCGTTCAACGTGGAAGCATTGCCGGCTGTCACTGACCCTTCGCGGCTAAAGGCAGGTCGTAACTTAGCCAAGGCTTCTTCAGTTGCATTGGATCGAATTTGCTCATCCTGAGCAAAAATAACCGGCTCACCTTTGCGCTGTGGGATCACCACAGGAATAATCTCTTCCACAAAATGACCTGCCGCCTGCGCTCGAGCGGCTTTTTGTTGTGACTGTACGGCAAAGACATCTTGCTCTTCACGGCTAATGTTCCATCGTGAGGCGATGTTTTCTGCGGTTTGTCCCATGTGATAATCGTTAAAGGCATCCCATAGGCCATCCGTCACCATGGTATCCAGCATTTCCCAATTGCCCATTTTCTTACCAGAGCGGCTATTCGGCAGTACATGGGCCGCTTGGCTCATGCTTTCTTGACCACCGGCCACCACCATTTTTGCGTCACCGTTTAATACCGCCTGTGCTGCGAGCTGAACCGCTTTTAAGCCAGAGCCACAGACTTTATTAATGGTCATAGCGGAAACTTGTTTGGTAAGACCGGCATGTATTGCCGTTTGACGGGCTGGGTTTTGACCACAGCCTGCGGCCAACACCTGGCCTAAAATCACTTCATCAATGTGTTCTTTCAGAACAGGTTCTTTGGCTAATAATCCACTGAGTAATTGAGTACCTATCTCAACGGCGCTTAAGGAAGACAAGGCACAATTAAAGGCACCAATCGGGGTTCTTCCAGCGGCAACAATGACTGCTTTCATGATTCTATTCTCCATTAACATAAGTCGGATTAAGCAAACACCATTTCTGGTACATGATCAGGAACGATCAATTTACCCTGTGTTTTTTCTTGGATTTCCTCTATAGAAACACCCGGTGCGCGTTCTTTCAAAATAAAAGCACCGTCTTCGATTTCCAACCAAGCCAAATCCGTTAAGACCTTCTTAATACACCCTTTTCCCGTTAATGGTAAGGCACACTCGCTCAATAATTTTGACTCACCTGATTTAGAGGCGTGCGTCATGGTGACGATAATATTGTCAGCACCGGCGACCAAATCCATTGCGCCCCCCATGCCTTTAATCAATTTATTAGGAATCATCCAAGAGGCAATGTTGCCATTCACATCCACTTCAAACGCCCCCAAGACGGTAAGATCCACATGACCACCACGGATCATCGCGAACGACTCAGCAGACGAAAAGATAGACGCGCCTTTCACCGCGGTTACCGTTTGTTTGCCCGCATTGATCATGTCCGCATCAATCGTCTCTTCGCTCGGAAACTCGCCCATACCGAGCAAGCCATTTTCCGATTGCAGCATCACCTCCATGCCTTCTGGAATAAAGTTCGCCACCAAGGTCGGAATACCAATGCCTAGGTTCACGTAAAAACCATCTTGTAACTCTCTAGCAACACGCTGTGCCATTTGTTCTCTAGTAAGTGCCATCTTTGCGCCTCTTATTATTCGTCTATTTTATTCGTCAATATGACAGGGCATTTTAGTCTGCTGATCGGACAGTGCGTTTCTCGATACGCTTTTCAAACGAACCTTGAATAATGCGATCAACGTAAATACCAGGCGTGTGAATTTGAGCGGGATCCAGTTCACCGACGTCGACGATCTCTTCCACTTCAACCACTGTGATTTTTCCAGCCGTTGCCGCGAGAGGATTAAAGTTTTGCGCAGTATGGCGATAAATAACATTGCCGTAACGGTCTGCTTTCCAGCCTTTTACAATGGCAAAATCACCGGTAATGGCTTCTTCCATTAGGTATTCACGACCATTAAAGACTCGCGTCTCTTTGCCTTCACCAACAGGGGTACCAACACCTGTCGCAGTAAAAAAGGCAGGAATACCCGCGCCGCCAGCGCGCATTTTTTCGGCAAGGGTGCCTTGAGGTGTGAGCTCGACTTCTAACTCACCTTGGAGGAGTTGCTTTTCAAAAAGGGCATTTTCACCCACATAAGAAGAAATCATTTTGCGAACTTGCTTATCTTCCAGCAAAACGCCTAAACCAAAACCATCCACACCACAGTTATTAGACACTATGGTGAGGTCACGGGTTTGTCGTCGTTTGATTTCTTGAATAAGATTTTCAGGAATACCACATAGACCGAAACCACCAGCCAGTACGGTCATGCCGTCTTCTAGCCCAGCCATGGCGTCTTCATAGGACGTGACTACTTTGTCAAAACCCGCCATTACTTTCTCCTAATTATTATTGTGTAAGAGTATTTTTATATTTTAAAAAAGTATCTGTTTTAAAAAGTATTGCGTAAACCTTCGAGTAACTTCAGTTTGACTCAGGACGATAAATAAATTAATTTTATTTTTTATATTTATTAATAAGAATTACAAATAAATGAATTTAAAACAGATACGCGCCTTTCTCGCCGTCGCCGACGCAATGAGTTTTGCCAGCGCAGCTAACCAGTTGCATCTATCACAACCGGCGCTCAGCTTATCGGTCAAAAGTCTTGAAGAGAGTCTCGGTGGCAAGCTACTAACACGCACCACACGAACCCTTTCTCTCACCCCTGAGGGAGAAGCATTAGTGCCGATTGCTCGACGTATCTTGGCTCAATGGGAAAACGCCGAAGACGAGATGAAGCAACGTTTTGCGCTTCAATTAGGCAAAATCTCCATCGCCTCTATGCCCTCTTTCGCGGCTTCACTGCTGCCCAAAGCCATCCATAACTACCACCAATGCTACCCCCATATTCAAGTCGCTATTGACGATGTATTGTCTGATATTGTCGTCGACATGGTGGGCAATAATCAGGTGGAGTTAGGCATTTGTTTTGAACCAACCAGCCTCTTGGATTTGGCGTTTTACCCGCTTTATGAAGATAACTTTATCGCCATCTTTCCAGAGCATCATCCGCTCAACGCAGAAGCGAAAATCACTTGGAAGGCACTACTAGAATACGACTTTATTACCTTACAGCGCCCTTCTAGTGTGCGTGCCATGATCGAAAATTCATTGCAAGACGCGGGCATGGAGCTCAAGGTCGCGTTCGATGCTCATCAGTTAACCACTGTGGTCAGAATGGTCAGCGAAGGCATGGGGGTTGCGGTTGTCCCTGTTATTTGTCGCCAACAAGCCTACGAACAACACCTTAATTGCCGACCGATTGGTGAGCCAGAAATTGGCCGTCGTGTTGGCGTGGTTTGCAAACCCAGATCCAACCTTTCTATTGCGGCGGCGGCCATGCTGGACGTACTCATTGATACTTATGCGACCATTGACGATGTCATGCCAACAAAAGATCGCAACGAAGCCCAGTCAATATAATATTGGTGTCACAAGCAACCTTGGCGCTTGCTGTTCATTGAACAAAAACGTTACGCTTTTAAGCAGTACAAAGGCGCGAGAAAAATAATAATTCATCCGGTTTGGTCATTGCACGGAGTCGACAATGCCATTGAAAAAAACAGAAAAGCTCACACAAGCGGCGAACACCTATAAGTCGATTTTAAACGCCATGGAAGAATGGGTTGTGATCGTCGATCATCAGTCCAAAATCTTCTTTATCAATCGGCCATACGCGCGTTTTTTAGGAGTGAAAGCCGAAGACGTCAAAGGCAAAAAAGTCACCGACGTCATTGAGAACACCCGCATGCACATCACAGTGCAAACCGGGAAAGCAGAACGCTTGTCACTGCAAAAAATCCTTGGCAGTAACATGATCGCTAATCGCTTCCCTATTATCGAACAAGGAGAAGTCATTGGTGCCATTGGCACTGTGATTTTTCATGATACGCACGAATGGAAACAGATTAACACCCACATAAAAGCGCTATTAGCAGAACAGGACTTTCGTCGCCAAAAGCAGCTAACGTCGGATAAAACTCTTTCTGGAGCCAGCTTTCATCTTAATGATGTCATTGGCGACAGCCAGATCATGAAGGCCTTAAGCGCTAAAGTGAAGCAAGTCTCTTCTGGCGATGTGACTGTGTTAATTCGTGGCGAATCCGGTACTGGCAAGGAACTCTACGCCCACGCGATTCATCAATTGTCAGACCGTGCAGAGTTTCCTTTTATCAAGGTGAATTGTGCCGCCATTCCTGAAAACTTATTGGAAAGCGAACTATTCGGTTACGAAGAAGGCGCCTTTACTGGAGCCAAACGAGGCGGTAAAGCCGGTAAATTTCAACTCGCGAACGGTGGCACATTATTTCTTGATGAAATAGGGGATTTACCCTTACCCATGCAAGCCAAACTGCTGCGTGTCTTGCAAGACAGAGAGGTCGAATCCGTGGGCGGCACCCACGCCACCCCACTCAACATTCGCTTAATTACCGCGACACATCGCCCTCTAGAAAGCTTGATCGCATCAGGGGATTTTCGTGAAGACCTTTATTATCGTATTAATGTCGTGTCTATTGCCCTTCCGCCGTTACGAGAACGTCGTGAGGACATTGCCAAACTGGCCGATTTTTTCCTCCAAAAACTGTCACGTAGAACCGGCAGACGCGCCCCCAAACTTACGGTTCAAGCGCTTACCGCCATGCTGGCTTATGATTGGCCGGGCAATATTCGTGAGCTAGAAAACGTTATGGAAGCCGCTTTTTACACCAGCCATGACAGAAAAATCCCCTTGTCACTGCTGCCTGTTCAGTTAGCAAAAACGCCTCCTGTTGCAACGCCCACCCCAGCGGACTTGAGCGCTCGCCAAGCGTCGGGGAGTTTAAAGGAGCAACTGAATACAGCGGAAAGAAACATTATCAAGGCAGCGCTCATCGAATGTGGCGACAACCGCACCAAGGCGGCCAAAAAGCTGGGTATAAGTAAGTCCACTTTCTATGAAAAAATCGATAAATATGGAATCAGCTGAACAACTTCTTTACGAAAAATCAACAAATATACCAAAAACCGTCCGAAAAATCGGTCTAACTCCGAATATCCGGACTATTTTTTATAAAAAATATCATTAATGCATCAAAATCGTCCGATTTTCCGGAAAAAATATAGAATATTTCTTTCATGGAAAAACCAAAACCAAATAAACCTTTGAAAAATAAAGAAAATAAAATTGTGGCATTCTTTTTGATAGCAAATAAAAAGCACAAAAGACGCTTCAGTTTATTCCACTAGAGCGTTTGCAAAACCTGCAGAACAAAAAAATAGACAATAAGAATAATAGGATAACACTCATGAAAAAAGCTCTGATAACAGCCACCTGTCTGACTGGATTAACATTCGCCGCCTCCTCCCATGCCGACTTCAATAAAATTCGTTGGCAAGTACCTATGGCATTTTCCTCTTCTCTGATTGCACTTGGCGACACCATGCCAGAAGTGTCAAAAATGCTAAAAGAAAGCAGTGGCGGTAAAGTCAATCTGCAAGTATTCGAACCCGGTACCTTGATTCCAGCCCTGAGTATTTTTGACAATGTTAGCTCTGGCAACTTGTCTGCAGGCTACTCTTGGATGGGGTATGAGTGGGGACAAATTCCAGCAGCGGCTTTATTCGGAGCAACGCCATTCGGCCTTGAATCTAATGAGTTTACAGCTTGGATGTATTTCCATGGCGGCGATAAGATGCTGAAAAAGCTGTTTAAGCCTTATGATGTTTACCCTATTCTTTGCGGCACTATCAGCCCAGAAGCCGCAGGTTGGTTCCGTAAAGAAATCAAATCTGTCGACGACCTAAACGGTCTTAAATTCCGTGCTGCCGGTCTTGGCGGTGAAATCATGTCGGAATTTGGTATGTCGATCAACGTCTTCCCTGGCGGCGAGCTATATCAAGCGTTGGAAACGGGCGTCTTAGACGGCACGGAATTCTCTATCCCTACGGTCGATGAACAACTTGGATTCTATCAGGTAGCAAAACATTATTACCTTCCTGGTTGGCATCAGCCTTCCACAAACCAGTTCCTTTACATCAATACCAATGATTGGGAAAAACTGAACAAACAAACTCAGTCTTTAATTGAAACCAGCTGTATGGCCGCCAATACTCTCGCCATTTCAAAATCCGAAGCCTTACAAGGCGGCGTGCTAGCGAAATTCGAAGAAAAAGGCGTCAATTTACACCAGTACTCTCCTGAAATTCTGAAAGCCTTTGAAGTGGCAACCGACAAAGTCATGGCAAAACACTCTCAAGAAGACCCTCAATTTGCCGAGATCTACGCGTCCATGAAAGCCTTCCAGAAAGAGCATCGTCCATGGAAAAAATTGGGCTACTTACCTCGTGATTGGGACACTAAATAACTCTATTTGACACTCTGTTTAGTGAGTCGGCATGTGGTTTCAACCCATGCCGACGTTTTTCACTGGGTGCACGCATCCGGAATCAAAGGAGAATGGTATGTCTGATCATACTAACGAGCTGGATTTGGCAAAAATTGAGGCCAGCTTATCAAACTCAAATCTAAACCAGCTACCACACACAAAATTATCCAAATGCATTGAGTCTGCTATTGAAAAAGTTGGCCAATATTCCTCCTGGTTGTGGCTGATATTAATGCTGCTGATCGTCGGCAACGCTTTAATGCGATATTGCTTTAACACCACATTTGTCGCCTTAGAAGAGCTGCAATGGCATTTGTACGCGGTAGGCTTCATGCTTGGCCTATCCTATTGTTTTATTCATGATGGCCACGTTCGTGTGGATGCACTGGCTGAACACTGGTCGCTGCGCAAGCGGGCTTGGATCGAAATCTTCGGTCTCACCTTTTTACTGCTTCCTTTTTGCATTGTGATGTTCAGTTACGCGTTGCCGTTTGTCGAACGCGCGTACCGAATGAACGAGGTTTCCCCTTCTTTCGACGGGCTTCCTATGCGCTGGGTTATTAAATCTTTCATCCTAATCGCCTTAGCTTTACTGATGGTCGCCGCTACTTCCCGCTGGCTTCGCTGTGTCTCTTTTTTAACCAATACGCCTAGCAACGATAACCACGCATCGCGCTAATCATTAGGGGATTTACTGTGTTCGAAACATACGAGTTTTTAGTCATTGCCATGCTTGGCAGCTTTATTTTACTGATTTTCTCAGGCTTTCCCGTCGCTTGGGTATTGGCAGGTCTTGCCATCGTATTTAGTGTGGTGGGAGTTTTGTCGTCTCAGTATCTAGACTGGGACACTTACTACATGACCGATTGGCGAATTTACGGCACCATAATACAAAGAATCTACGCGCAAATGAGCAACTGGGTGTTGGTCGCCCTGCCCATGTTTATTTTTATGGGCCTGATGCTAGAACGCTCTGGCGTCGCTGAACGCTTAATGGTCAACTTCGTTAACTTATTTGGTCGCTTTCGCGGTGGACTTGGCGTTGCGGTTATTCTAATAGGCATCTTATTTGCTGCCTCTACCGGCATTGTCGGCGCTTCCGTGGTACTGCTTGCGATGTTGTCTATGCCCGTCATGCTTGAGCAAAAGTACTCCCCTTCTTTTGCCAGCGGCATTGTCGCATCATCAGGCACTTTGGGTATTTTGATTCCACCAAGCATCATGCTGATCATCATGGCAGACCAGCTCTCTTTGTCGGTTGGTAACCTCTTTATGGGGGCGTTAATGCCTGGCCTTTTATTAGGCTCTTTGTACATTATCTATGTGATTTTGACGGCGATTTTTAACCCTAAAGTGTGCCATCCGCCGTTGGATTTACCGCCTATTAGCAAAGAACTGATCTGGTCAACTGTCAAAGCGGTATTTCCGCCCCTAGCGCTGATTTTATCCGTCTTAGGCTCTATCTTTATGGGCATTGTCTCTCCTACGGAAGCTGCAGGTGTCGGGGCATTTGGCGCGACGCTATTGGCAATTCTAAATAAACGCTTCAACCTCAGTATGTTGGCCGAAGTATGCCGTAAAACCACCATTACGACGTCTTTTGTCTTTGGTATTTTCTTAGGCGCCACCGCCTTTGCCGTGGTATTAAGAACATTAGGCGGCGATGAGTTTATTAGCAGTCTTTTGCAAGGCATTCCTCTGTCACCATCTGGCATCATCATTGTTATTCTGTTGATTGCTTTCGTGGCGGGCTTCTTTTTAGATTGGCTCGAAATAAGTCTAATTCTGTTGCCATTGGTTGGGCCGGTTGTGGTCGCTCTTGACTTCAATTTGGTGTGGTTTGTGGTGCTTTTTGCCTTGGCGTTGCAAACGTCCTTTTTGACCCCGCCCGTCGGTTTTTCGCTTTTCTATTTAAAAGGTGTCGCCCCTCCAGGTGTCACCACCATGCACATCTACAAAGGCGTTATCCCATTCATTTTATTGCAATTATTGGCCGTACTTCTGGTGTTTTTCTTCCCAGATCTGGTGCTTTGGTTGCCTAAAGTCATCTACGGCTAACGTTAACGACCGCCTTGTTCGAAGGGCGCTTGCTTAGCGCCCTTGTTTGGAGAATAACAATGAATAATAAAACCGTTCTAATTACTGGTGCAGCAAGCGGTATAGGGCTAGAAATTGCTCAGGCTTTTCTAACCGCTGGCATGCAAGTAGCGATCTTAGACTTTAGCAAAGAAGCCATCGAAGCGGCGCAAGCGCGCGTCTCTGAATTCAACAAGCAATGTGCTTTTTTTGTCTGCGATGTCACCAATGAGACACAGTTTTTGAGCGCCATTGACGAGGCCATAATGCAATTCGGCCACATCGATATTTTGATCAATAACGCCGGCGTACAGTACATAGCTCCGATTGAAGAGTTTCCTTCGGACACGTACCGAAAACTCATCGACATCATGCTGATTGCGCCATTTATAGCAATCAAAAAGATACTTCCACTGATGAAGGAAAAAGGGGATGGCCGCATCATCAATATGGCCTCCATCAATGGTTTAATCGGCTTTGCTGGCAAGGCTGGTTACAACTCGGCAAAACACGGTGTGATAGGCTTAACTAAGGTATCCGCTCTGGAAGCCGCCCCCTTTGGCGTCACCGTTAATGCACTTTGTCCTGGTTATGTGGACACCCCATTGGTTAGAAACCAACTGGAGGAGCTGGCAAGAACGAGAAATGTGCCACTCGATGACGTTCTTGAAGAAGTGATATGGCCATTAGTGCCACAGAAACGCCTACTCAGCGTGAAAGAAATTTCCGACTACTGTTTATTTCTCACCAGCCCATCCGCTAAAGGCGTAACCGGACAAGCCATTGTCATCGATGGTGGGTATACCGCTCAGTAGACTGGCAGTTGAAACAAACAACAGAAATAATAAAGGCCTTAATAGAATATTAAGGCCTTTTTTTAGCGACAATTACGGCACGCCTAACTCACCATATACGATCAATCGAGCTTGAAGCGACCCGATTGAACGTAGCAAGTAAGTTTCAATCAGCGCGTTATATCTTAAATTTAGCTAATGCTTTTGCCTGCTCAATAGTGATCTCTACCATGTCATCAGACAAGGTAGATTGGTTTTTAGCGGCATCAGAAACAGACTGACTAATGTCACGAATATTACTGGTATTGCGGTTAATTTCATTGGAAGTAGCGCTTTGCTCTTCCGCTGCGGCCGCAATTTGTACCGTCATGTCATTAATATCGTTAATCCTTGCGCGGATTTCAGCCAACGACTGTTTCGCCTGATTGGCAATAAGTTGCGTACTGTTGGCACTTTCGCGACCTTCATGTATCGCACTTTCAGCGCCTCGCACACTGTTTTGTAATTGCTGAATCATTTGCTGAATTTGTTCGGTAGATTCTTGCGTTTTTGAAGCCAGTGTTCGAACTTCATCTGCCACCACCGCAAAGCCTCGACCATGCTCGCCAGCCCGCGCAGCTTCAATTGCCGCGTTCAATGCAAGCAAGTTTGTTTGGTCGGCAATGGCCGTGATCACGGTCAAAATGGACTCAATGTTGTCGCTGTAGGTAACGAGATCATTAATCGTTGTGACCACTCCACCCATCTGGTCTGTCAAATGCGCAATAGACTGAGTCGTACGATCTACAATCGCTTCCCCTTCGCTGGCAGCAATATCGGCTTGACTAGCACGATCAGCGGCAGCCTGTGCATTGTCCGCCACATCGTGCGCCGTCGCCGACATTTCATGCATCGCGGTTGCCAGCTGATCCAACTCCCCAAGCTGTGTATACAACTGTTGGGCAGAATGCTGTGAAGACGCGGCTGATTTGTCGGTATTTTCACGCACATGTTGAGAGCGCATTTTTACTTCGCCGATTAAGTGCTGCAAGTAATTAACAAACTTATTAAATTCGGTGGAGACCTGCCCAAACTCGTCGTTTGTGTTGACCGCCAAACGTTTGGTTAGATCGCCGTCGCCGCTGTTAATATCATGCAAGGATTCTTGCAGCGCGCGCAGCGGTTGCAATAAACGTGTGACAACAAAATAAAGAATCACAGACACCAAGAATGCCGCGATTAAGGTGCTCCAAAACGCCACCCAACCAAATTCTCGCGTACTAGCGAACAGTTTATCTTTATTTAGCACCACCCCTACGTACCAATCAGCACCATAAAGATTAGGCACTGAGCTGAAGGAGACGTACACAGGCGTACCATCAAGCAAATGCTGCTCTTCAAGGTGATTGCTGAGCGCTGGCTCGCCCTCTTTGAGTAACTTAGACACAGGTTTACCGTTCAAATTGGCATTAGGGTGACTAATAATCGTGCCCGCTTTGGTCATTAAGAAAGCGTAGCCTGTGCCATTAAAGTTCAGTGAGTTGACGGCTTCAGACACCGTTTTTAAACTCAAATCCCCTCCAAATGTGCCTTTAAACTGACCATGATCGGAGAATCTCGAGATCACAGAAATAAGCAATTCGCCTTTGGTAGACATATAAGGTTCTGTTAGTGCGGCTTGTTGGTACTCTTTCCCCATATTATACCAAGGGCGCTGGCGAGCATCCCAACCTGGTGGATTCCATGATGGGTCATTACCAATCGGCTTGCCATCGGTGTCTAAACCGCCAAACAACAACAGGAATTCGTCTTTATAAATCGGCAAGTCAAATGCCTTTTGAATGGTTTGCTTGCTAAAGTTTTCATCCACTCTTTGGGCAATAACGTCAATCAACGCCATTTTGCTTTTTAACCAATGATTTACCTGTAAAGCCAATGCCTGACTGCTTTCCTGAGTATTGATTGTGGCACTTTGAAACAATGCATTTTTAGCGCTATTGTATTGGAACAACGAGTAGATGGTGAACGCGAGCAGCACGACCGCGC
This sequence comes from Marinomonas sp. NPDC078689, assembly GCF_044542435.1. Lineage (NCBI taxonomy): Bacteria > Pseudomonadati > Pseudomonadota > Gammaproteobacteria > Oceanospirillales > Oceanospirillaceae > Marinomonas > Marinomonas sp. NPDC078689. The sequence goes on from NZ_JBITUJ010000004.1 coordinate 323,257, forward strand.
AAGCACACGAAACAACCTTATGAGATACCTTCACTATTTAACTATCCTTAATTAATAAACAGGGTAAACAACTTTCTGTAGCGCCAACATTGCCCCTTGATAGCATTGAATTATGACAAACAAGCAATTTTTAACGATTGGCTGACGCTACATGTAGATTGAGGAAGGCAATTATGTCATAAGGAACAATGGACTACAGCGGTCATTCTGTTTAAAAAAGAGGATTTACGATTCTACTATCAAGCGCTCAGAGGGACCATTCACGCCGTCACACACGACTTCTAGAGATCAGATAACGACCTGATCTCTGCCTGCATTTTTAGCCTGATATAGCTTTTTATCGGCTTGTTCTATTAGCTCTTCCATGGTCAAAATATCGCCTTCACAAACATGAACCACACCAAAGCTCATGGTGATATATTCTCCTTTCACCACCGGATTGCGCTCAAAGCCTTGTCGAATACTGTCCAATCTAAATAACACTTGCGCAATATCCGTATTCAAAAATACCAACGTAAACTCTTCTCCACCATAGCGCGCAACAATGTCCGAAGAAAATCGCACATGGTGTCTAAGATTCATCGCCACAGACACCAAGGCAAGGTCACCAACCGTATGACCAAACTTGTCGTTAATGCGTTTAAAGTGATCAATGTCACAGAGCACAAAGGTCAATTGCTGTTTTTGTTGTTGCGCACGTTGTATCGCACCTTCAAACACCTGATTAAAACCACGCCTATTATATAAGCCCGTTAATTCATCCGTCAGAGCACTCTCTAGTAAGTACTCATTCTCCCCTTGTAAATAAGAGGTTCTTTCTGCGACTTTTTCTTCTAGGTTTTGCATGATGTCAGAGAGATTATCCGCCATTAAGCGTAACCCTCGGCTTAATGAATTAATCTCACGAACCCCACTTAATACATGAGGGAGTTGCTGAATACTTTTAAGGTTTTTATCATTCGCAGCCTGACTAAGACGACGAATCGGCTTACCAATGTACCAAGCGACTAAATAACCAATCCCAGCAATACACACGAACAGAATTAATGTGATTATAATCGCACTTTGCGTATAACTATCGAGAATGCTTTGTTGATAAGAGCTCGGAATAAGAATGCCTATCTGCCACTGTTTCCCATATTTAAGATCAATAGTCCGCAGATAATATAGATATTTTTTCCCTTCGACCTCTAACTCCTGGATGCCTTTTTCTAACGTCTGGCTAGCCAATTGAAAGGCTTTATTTGAATGGTTATTTAGGTTTGATCGAGTGATTACCCCATTTGTCGTTTGATACAAATTACCTTGTTCTGAGGTGGCAATTAAATCACCGTTACCCTCAGCCAAAAAAAGGTAGGCCCCTTCCACCAAATCCAAAGAGGCTAGATATTTGTCTAACTCAACCAATGCAATACTGGTTGCGGTCACCCCTAATAACTGACCATCTTTGCCATAAATAGGCGCCGATAAATTAATACCAAGTACTGGAAAGCCGTAATAAGGTTCAATTTCCCCCCAGGTTACCTGCTTATTTTGTACTGCAAGATTGTAAAACGGGCGGACTCTAGGGTCGTAAGGAAAGGTCGGATCAGAGTCAATCTTAGGACCAATGAAGACTCTCGGATCGTATTCAAATCCCTCCATGGTCAATGGCTTATGAACAAAGTTCGCGGCAATATTATGCTGACCACTTTTGATCGGACTTTGTGAAGAGTTCACATAACGCCCATCCGTCGTTGCAACAGATATAAACGTCATTTGTGAGTAAGGTATCGCCTGTTCGTAAAACCGCCCTGCCATCGGGGTTAAATCATTCAACAATTCTGGCCGATGAGAAAAAACGTCAAGATTCATTTCAACAATACTAATCAAAGGCGTGACGAAATCTTGCACCCTATCATAAATACGGCCTTCCACCTCTTTGATATATTGTTTTCCCACTCTATCTGCGATATTGGCTATCGTGATAGTGGAAAGCAAATACATCGCCATCCCCAAGACAAGCGCGAGAACAACAAAAGGAATAACAATCAACCAGCGTAACGGAACAGTCTTCACTTATTAGTTACTCTACCTACGTAATGCGACTCTAAACTCAGCCTAACCAGAACAGACATAGGTCATAAACTGAGCGTTTTCCATTACTATACTATGAAGTCATCAAATTGTGAAAAGTTTGTGCACAGAAACTTACATTAGCGCAGAAGAGCCAACAACAAAGCACAATAGACAAAGAGCGGTACTGGTAGACAAGGGGCATTTCTCTTGCAAAACAAAAGAAACACACCCTAAGGAATCGTTAGTAAAGCGAGAGAAAAGCCGCTACAGATTTTTAATAACAATTATTCAAAATAGTAATTCATACTGACAAACAATAGCTGTGACTTTTGATCCGCTGAGTGTGTTTCCCCAGCATCACAGATCAAGGTATCAGATCCTACACAGTTATCATCGGTACTAATTTCTCCAGCATCCGTGTAACGATACCCAAAACCAACCTTTAATGTTTCGGCCACACTATAGTTAGCCCCTATTACGACGCTCCACATAAAATTTGTGTCAGAGGTCTCTGCAAAAGAAGCCGATCTACTGGTTGCAGGCTCATCCGACTGAGTTGCACTAACCTTGGATCTGAGCACTCCCACGCCAGCACCTACATAGGGTTTAAAAACATTACTTTTAATATCGATATCGTACAAGAGGTTAAACATGAGTGAATCTTGTTTGATATTTGTAGTTGTTCGCTCATTTCCAGAGCTAGTAAACACGGTGTCTTCTATAAAATTCTGCTCTCCATATGAACTGTATACAATCTCGGATCTAAGGGGGCTATTTTCCCAATTGATACCAACACCAACACTAAAAAATGAAGAGTTGCCTGAGTCATCAACAACCTCAGTTGTCGTGCTTGCTTCAGGGGTAGATGCTTCTAAATTACTGAAATCACTATGTGAAAGACCCATCTCTAAAACACCGTAATATTGAGGTGCAGCGACTAGGTTCGTGGAAATATACAAAAGGCTGGAAGCTAGAATAGTTTTCTTCATACACTTTGAAATCATATAGGGCCTACTTTGTTGTCTGTTTTAGATAGCCCCGAATTCAAGTACGAAGTGCGACACTTTTCACTTCAAGCAGCCAAACACATCAGTTTAAAGATAACGGCTGGCTGCTTGAATCCTAAATACTTCCTTGGGCGATTGTTTATTCGTCTCATCGCGAAGTCTATTTTCTCTTCTGTAACGCTTCTTAGATCAATGCCCTTAGGCACGTACTGTCTT
>NZ_JBITUJ010000005.1:0-245038 GCF_044542435.1 Marinomonas sp. NPDC078689
GCTCGACTTGCATGTGTTAAGCCTGCCGCCAGCGTTCAATCTGAGCCATGATCAAACTCTTCAGTTAAAAAGCTTGCTCACTCAAATCGTTACACTAACAAATAACTTAATTAATCTGTCATCCTAAGACAACAAATCAACATAAAGCGAATTGTTTGTAGACTCTCGTAAGACTTCAATTTTTTTGATCAACTACCTTCCGGTAAACCGAACGGCGATGATCTTCTGAAGACTCCAGCGAGCGCCCACACAAATTATCTGATTATCTATTTTAAAGAGCGTGCTAACCTGTTGGCTTACTTAGTAAGCTAGACATCGTCTTCGTTGTTGTGAAGCGTTGTCCGTGTCAGCGAGGGCGTATATTAAGGATCTACAGATTTAGTGCAACCCTTTTCTGAGAAAAAGTGACATTTATCGCAATTAATTTAAAAGAAAACAAAAATCGTTTAATTAACCAACAAAAAGGCCACTTTCTGTTTGTTTTTTACTCTATTCGTTAGACGGTAGGGCTTTTTTTTTCGCCTCCCAGTCGACATTTGGCGCACTAAGACCATGGCCACCAGCGTAACCTGCACTCTTAGGCTCTTCCCAACCTTCTAATGCACTGGCTTCTAACTTATAAATCTCCACTTCCAGCGGATGGCAGGTTGATAATGGATCTTTTGCTTCTGGTCCCCATAGATCTACAGACAAATCCCCACCAGGGCAGCAAGATAGCGCACACAATAGATCCATCTCTGCAAAAAACTCCAAATAGTCCCCCTTCTTAGCAGGACAGGCTTTCATGAAGTATTTATCTTCATCATTGAGGCCCGTACATTGGAAAATATTCAGCACATCATGAACATCAAATTCTGTTAAGCCATACGGTAGTACCGCGCGCACCAAGTTCGAATGGCAATGAAAGTCGAAATCTTCTCCTGTGAGTAAACGGTTAACATAAGGATCGCAACGCGTGCCCAATAAATCATGCACTCTACCGCCCTCTGCATCTTGCCCATAGTCCGCCAAACTATCATCTATGATGGTCACCATAGGGCGGAGAAAAGGTAAGGTCGACCAAAGACGATCATGAATGCTGACGTGCGCTCTTTGCATTTGTCGAGTACGAGAAGCCCACATACGCTCACGAGGGTCATGCTTGTTCCACATATTGAAATCCCCAACCTGTGGTCCGTCAGACACACGTACCCTGAACACATGACCAGCCGGCACTTCCCATGCTTTGCCAGAGCGCATCGGAATCTTAATCGTTTCCACTAAGGTACGTTGCGCGCCTCCCTCTTTTAAGGAGTTATAAAACGCGGCATCCACCGCCAGTTTTGATCCAGGTCCAGCTCGGTACGCCGCTTCTACTTGACTCATAATGTACTCCCATCTTATTGACTATTTGACTTAGATTAATAAAACCGGAAACTCAAATAAAATGACATTATTTTAAAATACATGACAAATAGTATAGAGGTTGTTGATGAGTCATCCATATACGGCACTGCACACCTTTCACCTCGCCGTTCGCTTTAAGAGCTTAAAGCACACAGCCGCGTATTTACATTTAACAGAGTCGGCTGTTAGCCATCAGATTAAGCGCTTAGAAGCCCAACTCGGCTATGCGCTATTTTATAAGTCAGGCCGTCAGCTCAAAGTCACACCGGAAGGTCGACGCTTATCTAATGAGCTCGCTGCTCCTTTTGACCATATCGATCAACTGCTTTCCACTCCAACCGACGAACGACATCACCCACTGACCATTTATTGTATGCCGTCCCTGATTGAACCTTGGTTACTGCCGCGCTTATTGACCTTTAAAGAGACCCAGCCCAATTATGAATTTGTCATCAATTACCATTCTTCCGCCCCAGAATATTTAGACGAATACAGCCTACGCATCGGCAGTCATGAAGAAGGCGATAGCAGCCCTTATTTACGAACTAAGATTCTGACCGGAGAAACCATCCCTGTTTGCAGCCCTATTTATCTCGCTCGCTTTACCTTGCCCATTTCCAGCACAGACATGCTTGCCGCAGATTTACTTCACGACCATCAACAAGACAGCTGGCAAGCTTGGTTTAGCGCTCAAGGACTCACATTAAACAAACCCACCCAACTGCTCTATGAAGACTTTCATTTGTTAAAGATGGCAACCATTGCCGCACAAGGTATTGCCCTGTGTCCACAAACCCTAATTCAAGAAGACTTGGACAACGGCATCCTAGTTGCATTATCAGAACAGAAAGGAAACATCGGGCGCTACTATGCCATTGAACACAATCAATACGCCCACGCAGACATTCAAACCTTGCTGCAGCACCTCCTTTAAATGCAAAAAAGCCAGTATGGAATCCATACTGGCTTAGGCAGATCTATTACTGGGTTACAAGGCAATCCCTCTAACACGACGCCATGCTAATCCTAAGAATGAATGGACTGCTCTCTACGTCGCTTAACTTCATAAACAATCGCCAAGATAACCGTTATCGAAATCATCACGAGGCCCAACGCATTGACCGCTGGCGTTAGACCGGTACGGACTTTAGACGCGATATAGACGGTCAAGGTGGTGTCATAGCCTTTTACAAACAATGTCGTGTTGTAGTTTTCAAACGACTGTAAGAAAGCAATACCAGCAGCAGAAATGATCGCAGGCTTCAAATACGGCAATAGAATCCGGCGAAACGCTTGCCACTGTGTAGCCCCTAGACTCAAGGCCGCATTTTCCAACGTCCGATCAAAGCGCTGCAATCGCGCCAATACCATCAACATAACATACGCGGCGATAAAGGTTGTTTGCGCAATGACGGTCAGCATAACCCCGCCACTAACGGACAAGCCCTTCCAAAAGATCAAGGTTGAAATACCCACGATAACGCCAGGCGTTAATAATGGGGACATCATTAAGGAATAGAGGAAGGTTTTCCCTCTCCCTTGAAAGGTCGACAAGAACAACGCACAACAAATACCAATCGGCACTGCGACAACCAGCACCCCAACCGCAACGATGACACTGATCCAGAGGGCATGCCACATGGCATCATCTTCTGCTAGCGCACTAAACCACTTAAGAGTGAAGCCTTTCCAAGGAGAGACCGTAGGGAAACGGCTGTCGTTAAATGTCGCTAACCCCATGATGATCAGCGGCGTAAACAGGTACAAAAAGAACACGCCAATATAGAAGCGTACACTCCAACGTAGGATTGTTTCAGATTTCATTTTGCAATGTCCCCCAAGCCCACTTTAAAGATACGCATAACCAAAGCGATAAAACCAATACAGATGATAAGCAATAAGAAGGCATAAGCCGCGCCTTGGTTCCAATCGCCACCCTCAAAGAACCAATTGTAGATGATTTGAGTAAACCAACGACTGCCTGGTGACCCTAAAAGAGAAGGCACGGCATAGCTACCCGCCGCCAACATAAAGGTCATAATACAACCTGTCGCTATCCCTGGCTTGGCATGAGGAATGATCACTCGCCAATGGGTGCGAATCCAGCCTGCTCCCAAATTACGAGCCGCTTTAACTTGATTGCTGTCTAAGCTTTCAATCGCGTTGTAAATAGGAAAAATCATAAACAAAATATAGGCATACACCATCCCGATTAAGACACCACCATCTCCTGACAAGAAACGTATCGGTCTATCTATAAAACCCAGGCCCAGCAACATCGCATTTAATGGCCCCTTATAGGCCAGAATAATGTACCAAGCAAACGTCCGCAGGATTTCATTAATCCAGAATGGGATCACTAACAGCAACAGACAAAAAGCGGCTTGCCTCGGCGTTGCCACTTTCGCCAGATAAAAAGCAATCGGATAACTCACCAACAAGGTAAGCGCTGTAACCAATACGCTCGACCAGATGGTTTTTAAGAAAATCTTTAAATGGATAAGATTACTAAACAGCGTTTCGTAATTCCCTAGAGAATACACATCTTTAGGGCCACCTATTTCAGAAGGAAATAAGTTCGGGCGAAAGGAATAATCCACCATCAGTAGCTGAGGCAAAATCACCATCCCCAGCAACCAAATTGCAATCATGCCGAGAATGCCAACCGCTAAGCTGCTACCAAAGCGCGCTTTCAGTTGGCTAAACATGATCCGCCCCTCCAATCACCACCGCATCTTCAGCACGGTACGATAAAGACACAGGTGCGCCCTTTACTAAGCTGTCTGTATACTGATGCGAGCCTAGCTGTATCGACAAGCTGGTTTGCGCCTGTGTATTCGCATTCAAGGTTAGATAAGACCCTTCGAAGTTCACTTCTTCGATGGCGCTAGGAATAGTCAACATATTATTTTCTGCCGCCAAACGAAAATGTTCAGGTCGAATAAATAGGGTGGCATTGTCACCCACATTGACACCGCTTTGAACACGCCCCTGCAAATGGCCCAATACACCGCAATCTAGATCAGCGATGCCATTATTAAGCTGAGTAACACACCCTTTAATACCGTTATTTTCACCCACAAAAGAGGCGACGAAGGCCGTTTTTGGGTCTCGGTACAAGGTAATCGGATCTGCGACTTGCTGTATTTTCCCTGCAGACATTACGGCAACACGATCCGACATCGTCAATGCTTCGCCTTGATCGTGAGTGATATAAATAAAAGTGATGCCTGTTTTACGCTGGATTTCTTTCAACTCAATGCGCATATGCTGACGCAATTTAAGATCCAAGGCGGACAATGGCTCATCCAGCAACAAGACTTGAGGCTCAACCGCCAAGGCACGAGCAATGGCAATTCGTTGTTTCTGCCCACCCGACAATTCAGAGACTTTTTTGGTGCCGCTGCCTTCTAGTGCGACCAATTCTAGCAGTCGATCCGAGGCCTTTTTCCGCTCACCTTTCGAAACACCACGCACTTCTAGGCCAAATTCAATGTTTTCAGCCACTGTCATTAATGGAAACAGCGCGAGGTTTTGAAAAATCATCGAGGTCGGACGTTTATTCGCTGGCACGCCCCGCATACCTTGACCGCCAATTTTCACGTCGCCATGCGTCGGGTCAAGAAAGCCACTGATCATATTCAAAATGGTGGTTTTGCCACACCCTGATGGCCCTAAGAAACTAAAAAATTCACCCGACTCAATTTTCAAATCGGTTTTCTGAATAGCGGTGAAATCACCAAACTCCATAACGACATTATCTAGATGAACACTGCTGTCCATGTTACCTCTCATTGATATTTTTATAGGTGAAGATCGCTAGACGAAAAAGCCCCTCACAGAGTCAGACTGCAAGGGGCTTTTCGATATCTGTATTACGCAGACAGGTAACGATCTTGGTATTCGTTACGCAGGGCAACGTACCAAGGTTCTTGAATTGGCCACCACCATAGGTTAGCAAGATCTTGCTTAGTATAGGATGAATCGAAGAAATCTTTTGTCGCTTGAGGCAACAAGGCTTCTGCGCCTTTAGACGTTGAATTATAGCCTGTAGACTCAACAAACATAGCGCCGGCTTCTGGTGTGTAATACCAGTTAATAAACTCGTAAACAGAATCCACGTTGTTCGCATTCTTCGGAATAACAAACCCTTCCATCCAAGCCAATGCACCTTCTTTAGGCGCACCGAAGGCCACAGGCTCCCCTTCCGATTTGAGTTTGAATGCGGTGCTATCCCAAGTCTGTCCAATCACTGCGCCATTAGTACGGAACGCGCCTTGCGCTTCATTTTCCGTTGACCAGAACTGTGCAATAGAAGATTTGTGTTCCGCGGCAACTTTTAAGATCACATCAAAATTGGCGCGCATGGCTTTTTCGTTTTTATACGAATCCAATAATGGGTAAGGCAGTTTGCCCGCTTTTTCTAACCATAGACCAATGCCCACCAGCGCCGAATGGCCACGTACTGTTACGCCACCCGAATTCTCTGGCGCCCATAAGTCACCATAGCTTAGGTTTTTAGGGTCTACTTTTGCGTATTCTGTGTTGTAAGCAATGGCTTCTGTTCCCCAATCCGCAGGAGCAAAGTAACGCTTACCTTTCACAACACCACCGACTTCAGAACCACTAATAGCGCTCTCCAAACAGCCATCCCACTTAATTCGAGAGGTATCCAAAGGCTGAACCAAATCGTAATCTACATAACCTGGCACGCGATCGACTGTCGGCATGATGATATCAAACCCGGTACCGTCCGTGGCGCGCAGTGAGTTCATTAACTCATCGTTTGTACCATAAGGTGTAAAGGTCGCATTGATGCCAGTCTTAGCTGTAAAGTCAGCCAACATAGCGTCTGTGATGTATCCTGCCCACGCATAAATACGCAATTCTTTATTCGCTGCAATCGCTTGGTTAATAGAAAAAGGGGTTGCTGCAACCGCGCCTGCGGCGGAAGCACCTTTTATAAACTGACGACGTGAAAGGGTCATTCTAGAGCTCCTTGTGAGTAGTGCCATTATGATCTTATTTTCAGAAGTTTACATAACGCCTTTAAACAAAACAGACGCCTATACGACTCTTATTTTTCATTAAACGAGTAGTCAATAAAAAACCATAATACAAAACAATGACGATTTTGTTACGACTTAGAGATCAATGCCGTCAAATGGGTCGCGTATAGTCAAAAAAACGTCGTTTTTGCTAAAAAGTAATCATTTTCTTATTGTTCCTAAAAATAAACTTAAACGATTCACCAAAAACTATCAATTCGAATGCGAACTTAAATCATTCTAAACTTAATAAAATTTTTTCTAAGTCAATCACACATGTTCGCTAATGAAGACTCGCCACACAAACAAAAGGCAAAAAAAAACCAGCGTAATAACCTACCCATAAGGATAGGCTAATTCGCTGGTTTTTTTATTTAAAAAAGAAAAACTAGAACAAAACGCGCGCTTTGACGGTTCCGTCTACTTCTTTTAATTTCTCTAGCGCCATTTCACCGGCATCGGCAGACACATCCATGACCATGTAACCCAATTTTTCCGTGGTACGTAGGTACTGGCCTGTGATGTTGATATCGTTGTCAGAGAAAATAGCGTTGATTTTAGACAACACGCCAGGACGGTTCTCATGAACATGTAGAATACGGTGATTGTCCGCTTGCGAAGGCAATGCCACTTCAGGGAAGTTAACCGCTGCAATGGTGGTGCCCACATCAGAGTATTTAATCAGCTTCTCAGCCACTTCAATACCGATATTTTCTTGCGCTTCCATGGTGCTACCACCAATATGAGGCGTCAAAATAACGTTATCTAAGCCGCGTAATGGAGAAACAAATTCTTCTGTGTTGCCTTTAGGCTCAACAGGAAATACGTCTACTGCCGCACCGCTTAAGTTACCCGCTTTGATCGCGTCCGCAACCGCACCTAAATCGGCTACTGTGCCGCGAGAAGCGTTGATGAAGATAGATCCTTTCTTCATTTTCGCCACCTCATTCGCACCAATCATCATTTTAGTAGAGTTGGTTTCTGGTACATGCAAGCTGATTACATCACACGTTGCTAGCAATTCGTTCAAGCTCTTAATCTGACGCGCATTACCTAGAGGCAGTTTGGTGATGATGTCGTAGAAACACACTTCCATACCCAAAGATTCAGCCAACACACTAAGCTGAGTACCAATGCTACCGTAACCAATAATGCCTAGGCGTTTGCCGCGTGTTTCATACGAACCTACAGCGGATTTGATCCAACCACCACGATGACAGGCTGCATTCTTTTCAGGAATACCGCGCAACAACAAAATCAACTGACCAAGAACCAGTTCAGCCACACTACGCGTATTCGAGTAAGGCGCGTTAAAGACGACAATCCCTTTCTCACTGGCCGCGTCCAAATTCACTTGGTTCGTACCAATACAGAAACAACCAATCGCCACCAATTTATTGGCATGGGATAGGACTTTTTCTGTCAACTGCGTGCGGGAGCGAATACCAATGAAATGCGCTTCAGAGATCTTACTGATAAGCTCATCTTCAGCCAGTGCTGTTTTATGGTACTCGATATTTGTATAACCAGCGGCATGTAATGCATCCAGTGCAGATTGATGCACGCCTTCTAATAACAAGATTTTAATTTTGTCTTTGTCTAGTGAGGTGTTGCTCATGGCTCGTTCGACTTCTCTATTATGGTGGGGGGAATTTGTGTAAATATGTTAACACAGAACATTCAATGTCGTATTCAAGATACTAGAATGTCTTTCATTATGTTAAGAGCAAAACTCATGCAAACGGTTGTTTTCTTTTTTTCTGCGCATTGCTCAAAGAACAAACAAAATGGTCATGCTATTTAACCAATAAAAAAGGGGCTCATAAGCCCCCTTTCCATTATTCAGCGGTGTCTAAACGTTCTAAGAAAACACCTGTTTCTACATGATGCGTATAAGGGAACTGATCAAACATGGCATAGCGAACGACTTTATGAGTGCTCGCCAGCGCTTCCAAATTCGCTTTCAATGTTTCAGGGTTACAAGAAATATAAAGAATACGATCCACTTTACGAACCAACTCTACGGTGGCATCGTCCAGTCCTGCTCGTGGCGGGTCTACTAAGACAACGGATGGCGACAAAGCGTCCACTCCGGCCTGTAATAAGGTTTTTGGCAATTCACTTTCGCCATTCAATGCGGCCGAGACGTCTTCACTCGCCATTTTCACCACCTGAACATTACTCATACCGTTAATAGCAATGTTCAACTGTGCGGAATTCACTGACACTTTTGATATTTCTGTGGCCACAACACGATCAAATCGACGTGCCAACGGAATGGAAAAATTACCATTACCACAGTACATCTCAAGCAAATCGCCAGACAGGCCTTCTGTTACATCCAGCGCCCATTCCAACATTTTTTCACTGATTCCAGCGTTGGGTTGAGTAAAGCTATTTTCTACTTGCTGGTAATGAAATTTTTGGCCATGAACGGTCAATGTCTCCATGACAAAATCACGTGTCAGAATTTGTTTTTTCTTACGACTACGACCGATAAAGTGACAAGCAGGAAAGGCCTCACTCATTAGGCGAGCGGCTTTATTCCACTCATCATCGATCGGCTTATGGTAAAGCAGGCTAATCAAGGCTTCGCCTGTTGTGGTAGTGAGAAAATCGACCTGAAACAGCTTATGACGCAACACAGGGATATCGCGCACGGCATCAATCAATGCTGGCATCAGTTCATTAATAAGAGTCGAGGCAGCAAGAAATTGATCGGTTCGAATCGGCGTTCTTGGCTCCGCAGAATCAAACATAGCGTAATACAGATCATCGCCTTCATGCCAAATACGGAATTCTGCTCTCATTCGGTAGTGAGTAGGATCACTAGGAAACACTTCCAGATCAGGCAATGGCAGGTCGGCCATTAGGCGAGTCAGCTCTGCGTGTTTTTCTTCAAGCTGTTGTTCGTATAGTTCAGGTTGGATTTGATCCGGTCTCATGACACATTCTCTTAAAAACGATGGAAACTCACCACATTGAGCGCGGCATTATACGAGTTCCAACCCGACAAATCTAATCACTGTTTGTTATCTGGTCGCTCGAATTCACTTCGGGACTAAATACGGGTTCCCAAAAAGGATTTCTAAAGAAAGGGTCAAAGAGAAATCGGCACGATAATTCTCGTCTGCTTCGTACGTCATTTGTGGTTTAACATGACCAATCAGCCAGTTTTTATGCAAAAGTCGGCTGTAATCCACAAAGTACAAAAAGCTGTTGCCGTTTGTATCATCGCCCTCTGCTTGTAGAAAGCTGAGTTGATACAACAATTTGTTTCTTTCGTTGATGGTCTGATTTAGAAAAATATCTTCTCGATAATAAATTTCATCATCTTGCGCAAACCAAGTCGTTCCAAAACGACCACCATATTGAAAATCCTCTCCTAGCTGATGAGCATAACCAAGCTTATAACGTAGCCCGGTTCCTTCCGTATAATACGCAAAAGCCTCTTCTTGCTGATACCAGCGCCATCGCTCATATTGCTCTCCTTGCGAGAAGCGCGTGCGTAAAAAAGGATTCAAAGGGAAGGCCAATAATACGCCACCATCAAAATCTGCACCCCAGCTTTTCTTGATGTATCGAACCGCTGCTGACACATTGGAGTTTGCGACCGAGTTCGCCACGCTACTGTCTCTGGATGTTTCTGTAATTTCGTTGTCGCTCGTTAGATGATCGCCATCTGATTCAATCACAAGGCGCAATCTATCCTTTGTGTTAGGCAGTTTTAAACGCGCGTTAAAATCAAAAAAGCCGTCTGCCCCCTCTTCACTCAAGATAGGACCAAAACGTAAGCGCATATAACTTTTATTGGACAGGGCTTGCTTATTACCTGACAAAAACATGTCAATATTACGTGACCAACTGTCGACCGTTTCTGAGACGGATTGGTGAGCCGACTGCCACCAAGAACCGCCTTCTTCTTGCGACACTTGATGGCTCTCTTCTTCGAGGGGCTTATCGCTCTCTGGGTCTGACGCCATGAGTGGCGCAGACAAAATGAGGCAACCGGCGAACAATAAAGCATCCTTGCAAAATATCATTATTAGCCGTTTTTCAGCATTTGCTGAATCATTAGAGAGGAGTTTTCCGCCGCAACTTTCAAGTATTCCTCAAAGCTTTGTGGCGACTCTTTACCTGCAATGTCCGATAAAGATCGAACGACAACGAAAGGCGTACCAAATTTAAAGCATACTTGAGCCACCGCGGCCGCTTCCATTTCAGCCGCTACCATCTCAGGAAACAAGGCTCTGACCGTTTCGACTCTTACTGGATCGTTCATAAAACTATCGCCGGTGCCGATTAAGCCGACCTTCGCTTTCACACGATTAACATCTTGAACGGCTGTTTGCGCTTGTTTAATCAGTGCCGCATTCGCTTCATAGGTAGCTGGCATACTTGGCACCTGACCCATAGGGTAGCCAAATGCAGTCACATCAACATCATGGTGAACAACGTGATCAGAAATCACCACATCCCCAACATTTAGCTCCTCTGCAAAACCGCCGGCAGAGCCAATATTAATGACGTATTCTGGAGAGAATTTTGATAGCAATAACGTGGTCGACAAAGCGGCATTTACCTTGCCAATGCCTGATTGCAACAACACCACGTCTTTTCCCTCAAACTGGCCGATGAAAAAATCACAGCCGGCGATGCTTTCTTTGCGCACATCGCTCATCCAAGATTTAATAACGGCTACTTCTTCATCCATAGCACCAATTAAACCAATCACCTTACTCATTCATATCTCCTAATAATAATTGGCACTGAATGAATTCTTCCAGTGCACTTATTTGCTCCCCTGTATACGGGGTACTTATTTCAAACAGTGCGACATGTTCCGGTCTTTCTGGCCAGTCTTGTACCGCTAAACAACGCACTTTAGGGTAATGACTTTGTACTCTCAGTAAGACTGAGCTGGCTTGAGGCTCTAATAGAACAATGACCGCATCGGAGTGATACGGTAAAACCGAATCATAACCTGACAAGTCTGATAACCATTGAGAGGCAATCGATCGTTGCTCTAACTCGGCGTATAAAATCGCTTTTGTGACGCGACTACCGCCTACGATTATCCAAGATACCCCTTGGCTCGCCATCAAGGCGGGAACTATCGCCTTGCGTTGTGTCGACTCAATCAGTGCTTGGTGGAGGCTATAATCAAACACGCACCCCGTCACTGAAAACACATCATAATCCCCTAACTCAACAGGCCGTGTATTTAACCAAACCACAGGTAATTGCGTACGGTTATATTGTGTTTCTAAATCGGCTGTTATCGTTTGCTGAACCTCCATTTCTTGATCGCACCCAACAATGACTGCATCAAATTGTTTGATCGACGCCGATTGCATAAAAAAGTCATCGCCCGATAAAAACACCTTCACAGTCACACCTAAGCGCTTTAACCCTTCTTGGACCCTATCTGAATCAGAGTAGTCGTTGACCACCCAAGCGACCACTAAACCGCTCGATAACACAGCATTTTCTTTACCATGCCATTCGAATGGAACATGGATCCGCAAAGCGTTGTTTCGCAACTTATGAGATTGACCACCCAAGGGTTTGAGCACAATCATTAACACCCACTGAAAAAACGGCCGCGATACCATATCGTTGCTAACAACGATTTCTAACATACCGTTTTCAAAACGCACCGTGATGCTTTTTTCCTGCATCGCATTGGTCACTGCCATCATGAAGACCAGATGCAACAAGCTCTTAAGATATGGGTCCAGCGCCACAATGGCGGCACCAGACTCCACTGGGCAGTCAATGCGCATGATCGCAACGTCCAGACCCAACTGATGCATCACATGGGTACTTTCTTGGCTCAGCAGCTTGCCGATGGACGACTGCTCAACGCTGTTATCTATTGTTTGAAAGCTTTCGAGGATTTCTAACACCAAGCTGATCCAGCCTTGCAAATACCCCTCTGGTGAGTATGAGGGTAACTGCGATAGATACGTCATTTCACTCAGTAGCACCTCGACTTCCAATTTTTGATTCAAATCGAGTGTCGACGGTTTTAATTGCTCTAGCTGCCATGACAAACGCCGTTCTTCAGTGGTATCACGCCCTACTAAAACAATGCTTCTAAAGCCATTTTCATTAATAAATGAATGGGCACGCCAGTGGTAAATTTTGTTCAAATTGGAAAGAGTAAGCTCGAAGGAAACCCCCACCCCACCTTTGAGCACTTCTTGAATCGCCTTATGACAAGAGATCGGCATGAAATCAAACACAGTCCGAGAGTTCTTATAATGCGGAAAAAGGCGAATAGCATCCTGATTGATTTCTTCGACTTCGGCCATTTCATCACAGAAAATAATCGCGCTATGGGTGGACTCTAACAACAATTGGAATCGATTTTCTTTCGCCGTTAAAAAACCACGGTATTGGAGACTTTTGGCTTGAATCGGTTGTAACTCACTGTACATAACCTGATCACTCTCAGGGTATTGAGCAATCATACTCAGCGGCATGAACACAAGACGCTTAATCAAAAACATCAATAAGGCATACAAGCCAAGCAAGACCAAAAACACAAAAATCAGCACCTGCATCCACACCGACAAAATGGACTCTGAGATGGGAATTCGTTTCGACAGGCTCAAGCGATATTGGCTGCTGTACACAGGTGTCTCAATATCACTCATCACGGCGACCACGTTATCTGACGGGTCAAAGCCCGCTTTGCTTTCTTTTAAGAGCAAGGCGCCTGTCTCTCTATCATACAAGCTGATTAAGTCTGCCTTGGCGCCATCTAATAGCTCACTTGATAGCGTTAAGTTATTGTTTAATGAAACAAAGCCATATAAATAACCTTCTAAAATACGCCCCTTAGACACCAACTTCTTTTTATACATTAAAAGAATAGCACCGTCCGCCGTTGACACTTTTACCCAGCGATTAATAATGCCTTTAGTCAGCAGCTCGGGGATGTTGTCTTGCGTATAAACTCGCGCTCTTGGGTCCGTGGCGCCTTTGCGCTTTGCCCAGTCAATATAAAAGAAATCCAAGCCACCAAAGAACAGCACCTCATGATGAGAAAACAACATATCCAATTCTGTACCAGGCCGGTAATCCCCTAGAATTAAATCTTGGCTAATGTAGCCCATCTCATATTCTGCACGGGTTAAATAGCTATTTAGCACCTGCTCAACAACATGACTGCGCACTAATAAATTGCTTTTCGCTGCATGGCGAGTGGCACCATCGATGGCCAAAATAGAAACAAAGCCAACGACAATAAAAACCAAGGAAAACAGCAATAAGATGCGGTAAAACGCCCGGCGCTGCAGACTAATGGCCGCTTTCATAAGGCGGCTCCAGAATAGCGATAGGCTCGGCGTATGAGCAATTTGAGACTTTCAGCATCCAAATCTGACGAAATAAGTGACGCCTGCGCAATGTAGAGCTTAGGGACCGCTTCTCCTTCTAAATCGCCTTTAATACCTTCTGCTATGGCAATGGCCAAATCGTCCCATCGAAACAATGTACTCACCAGCGTTCGCTGACTGGTTAGGTTTGACAACTCATTGCTGGAGAACCCCCAGCTATTTGTTTTCACGCCTGCTGAAGGGAAAGCTTGAATCGCGGATGCCACACCATCTGAAATATTTTGTGTGCAACTAAAAATAAAATCGACTGAGTTTGCTGCTAATAAACGACGGGCGGCTTTTTTAGCGCGCTGAACCGAACTTTCCATCGTCTGAATTCTTTGAATAGGACGATTAATCGCTGCCATAGCATCCAGAAAAGCATCGCAGCGCTGATCGCCTAATGCCGTAGAGTCGGCCAAAAATGCCGCTATTCTAGCGTGTGGAGGAAGCTGACGATGAAGGTAACTCACCAGCATATTGACGATTTTAACCTTATCAAAGCCGATATACATGAAAGGTGGATGATTCTGCCAATTCGATAACGGTGTCGCCATATCATAGAACATCACCTTAGGATGCCCCTCTCGCAGCACCTGCTCAACATAACGGCTTTGCACTATGTCCAACTCTGTAATGATTAAATAATCCGGTCGAGAGCGTTTTAACTTAGCGTATTCAGCCGCATCATAATGATTACGCTGGCCGTAAAAGGTTTCCAGTCGATAATCTATTTTCAGCTCACTCATACGACGTTGGAACGCATTAACTAACGAATGGTTCTTGAGTGTCTGGGCTCGACCGAACAACAACATAGTGACCTGCACAGGACGACGTTGAGGTTTATCTACTGGGGTTGGCGGAGAATTCACTGTGGCAGAAAACTGATCACTGAGTGCTTGCTGCTCTGGGTATAGCGAATAGAAATGGCTGCTGTCCATAGTGAACGACTGCACATTAGCCGCTTGAAGAGGCATACACCCGCTGATAATAGCGATTACAAACAGCGTGAAAGGGAGTCGTCGCATTATTTGATCCGATAGCGCTTCAATTAAGAAGCCGTATTAAAAGTAAGCAACAAAAAAGATAAGCGGTATCACAAAGCAACACAAGCGATAGCCTGAGAAAATACGAATGAATTGCCGAAATGACAAATTTTAGACATAAAAAAAGCCGACATAAAGTCAGCTTTTTTTAAATATGGTGCGGAAGGAGAGACTCGAACTCTCACGCCGTGAAGCACTGGAACCTAAATCCAGCGTGTCTACCAATTCCACCACTCCCGCAAGGAATGGCGAGCATTATAGGCAAATCATTTTTCTGGTCAACACTTTTTTTCAATTATCTGATAAAAAGTACAAAACAATTTCTATAGGCTCGCCTTCAGGCATTAATCGCGATTAAAAATTGCGACCGTTTAGGTACTCACCACGCTCATAGCGCACTGCCATCTCTTCAAGATCCATCGTTTGGATACGAGACGCTTGTCCAGCACAGCCAAAGGCTTCGTAACGGTCAATACAAACCGCCTTCATGGCTTTGATGCTTTCGGTTAGATACTTACGAGGGTCGAAGTTGCCCTTATGCTCTGCAAGGCTACGACGAATCGCACCAGTCGCAGCTAAACGCAAGTCGGTATCTATGTTTACTTTACGCACACCGTAACGGATCGCTTTAACGATTTCTTCCACAGGCACACCATAGGTTTCCGGGATTTCACCACCAAATTCGTTGATAATCTCTAACCAATCTTGCGGCACAGAAGAAGAACCGTGCAACACAATGTGTGTATTAGGCAGCAATTCAACAATCTTCGCGATGCGCTCAATGTCTAAGATATCGCCAGTAGGTGGACGAGTAAACTTATACGCGCCGTGGCTAGTACCGATGGCAACCGCTAGCGCATCAATGCCCGTTGCGTTCACAAAATCTACCGCTTCTTGTGGGTCTGTTAGCATTTGATCCATGGTCAAGATACCAGAAGCACCCACACCATCTTCTTCTCCAGCTTCACCTGTTTCTAGCGAACCTAGCACACCCAACTCACCCTCGACAGACACACCACACGCATGAGCAAACTCAACCGTACGGCGAGTCACATCAACATTGTAGTCATAACTGGCTGGCGTCTTTCCATCGGCCATTAGAGAGCCATCCATCATCACGGATGAGAATCCAAGCTGAATAGAGCGCTGGCAAATGGCAGGAGATGTACCATGATCCTGATGCATAACAACAGGAATATGCGGAAAGTCTTCAATGGCCGCAGAGATAAGGTGACGAAGGAAGTGAGAACCTGCGTATTTACGAGCCCCTGCAGAGGCTTGCATGATAACAGGAGAATTCACCTCATTCGCTGCTTCCATAATGGCTTTAACCTGCTCCATGTTATTCACATTAAAAGCAGGAAGACCATAGCTGTGCTCAGCGGCATGATCCAACAATTGACGCATACTAATTAAAGGCATAAAAGTTTTCCTCTGACAATAATCTCCTATGAACATCATAGGAGACGGAGTTATGGCGAACTCTCTGGTTATTTATTTTTTCATAGACACTATCACTAGCGTTATGTGGCTTACGCCTTATCGTCATTGTCATCCTCGACACACGTGCCGAGTTAGTCACTCTCTAGTTTTATTATCCGTCGACTCATCATCAAAACGATCCGGTCAACGTGATTGGCTTTACGCCTTTATTATAACGAACGATTTTCGTCGTTCTTTGATACTAATTTTGCGCGCGACGCTCTAACATCGCAACCGCTGGAAGCACTTTTCCTTCAACAAATTCAAGGAAAGCACCGCCACCTGTCGAAATATACGAAACATGGTCAGTAATATCGTACTTATCAACGGCAGCCAATGTGTCGCCACCACCAGCAATAGAGAAACCATCACTCTTCGCGATCGCCATGGCTAACGCCTTGGTACCACTACCAAACTGGTCAAATTCAAATACGCCAACAGGACCGTTCCAGATGATGGTTTTTGAATTTTCCAACAAGGCAGCAAACGCCGCAGCGGCTTTTGGTCCAATGTCTAAAATCATGTCATCAGGGCCAACATCTTTGGCGTCTTTAATGATGGCTTCTGCATCCGGCGCAAACGCCGTTGCCACAACAACATCTTCAGGCAGAGGAATGCTGGTTTTTGCCATCAAGGCTTTAGCCTGTGGAATGAGATCTTCTTCATACAAAGATTTGCCGATTGGGAAACCCGCTGCGGCAAGAAAAGTGTTCGCGATACCACCACCGACAATCAGCTGATCCACTTTATCGGACAAAGATTCAAGCACGGTTAATTTGGTAGACACTTTAGAGCCACCCACAATCGCCGCCATTGGGCGCGCAGGATTCGCCAAGGCTTTTTCCAAGGCATCCAACTCTGTCGCAAGCAATGGGCCTGCGCAGGCAATCGGAGCAAATTTGGCAACGCCATGGGTCGAGGCTTGTGCACGGTGAGCGGTACCAAAGGCATCCATTACAAAGACATCACACAAGGCCGCCATTTTCTTAGCCAGGCCCTCGTCGTCTTTTTTCTCACCGGCGTTAAAACGTACATTTTCTAGCAATACCAATTGCCCTGCTGCAACGTCTACACCCTCTAGCCAATCTTTTACAAGAGGCACTTCTTGCCCCAATAAAGAAGACAAGTGCTGAGCGACAGGCAACAATGAATATTCTTCTTCATACTCGCCTTCCGTTGGGCGGCCTAGGTGAGACATCACCATAACTTTTGCGCCAGCGGCTAACGCCAATTTTAACGTCGGCAACGCGGCACGAATGCGTGCATCACTTGTTACCTTGCCGTTTTTTACCGGCACATTTAGATCTTCGCGAATAAGCACACGCTTGTCGGCTAAATCAACGTCTTTCATTTTAATTACGGTCATGCACGATTTCCTCGTCATTTAACAGCTATAAATATCGAACTCTAGAAACATTACCTGATGATGACATCAGCCCAATGCTTGGCCACATCCAACATACGATTGGCATAGCCCCATTCATTATCAAACCAGCATAATAGCTTTACCATACGCCCATCAATGACATGGGTTTGGGTGCCATCAACAATCACTGAGCGTGGGTCATGATTGAAATCCACAGACGCGTGAGGCTCATTGGTAAAACCAAGCAAACCAGCATACTTCAAGGTTGCGGCCTGCTGTAATCGCTGATTGATTTCTTCCTTGGTCACTGCATTTTCTGTACGCAAAACCAAATCAATTGCAGAAACATTTAACGTAGGTACACGCACCGCGTTGCAGCCTATTTTCCCGTCTAATTCGGGCATTAATCGAGTAATCCCCCGAGACAAACCAGTATTAACCGGAATGATAGAACTCAGTGCAGAGCGCGTTAAACGTAAGTCTTTAGGGTTATAGCCATCAATAACGGGTTGGTCGTTCATCGCCGAATGAATTGTTTGTGCGACACCATGCTCAATCCCTGCAAACGCTTTGATCGTGTCTAATACGGGAATCAGACAATTGGTAGTGCAAGACGCCGCAGAGACAATCGACTGTTCGGCGGTAATTTGATCCTGGTTAAAACCAAAGACGATCGTTGCGTCCACATCGGCTGCAGCAGGCTGGGAAAGTAACAAGCGAGGAACCCCCGCATCTAGATAGCTTTGCGCGCCTTCACGCTCAGAAAAGCTCCCTGAACATTCCAGCACCATGTCCACATTTAGCGCTTTCCAATCCAATAAATCCGGCGTTTCACAATGAAAACAACGAATTTCGTCGTCGCCAATGATGAGCGAATTTTGCTTAGTATTAACCGGTTTAGGAAAGCGGCCATGCGTCGTGTCATAGCGCGTAAGGTAACTCATTGTCTCGATATCAGACAACTCATTGATCGCCACCACCTGAAGGTGATCGCGGTAGCCGTTTTCGTATAAAGCGCGTAGTACGGAGCGCCCTATTCGACCATAACCATTGATAGCGACTCGTAACATAGCCCTACTTCATCACAACAAAAGGCTTTTCACAGCCCTTCACAAAAAGAAGAAAAAAGAGGCGCACTGATCAGCACACCTCTTTTGCTCGATGTATATTAAGCGGACAACAGTTTTTCTGCCGTGGCTACGACGTTATCGACTGTGAAGCCGAAGTGTTTCAACAAATCGCCACCAGGAGCAGATTCGCCGAAGGTTGTCATGCCAACAGTTGCACCGTCAAAGCCTACATATTTATACCAGAAGTCCACATGCGCCGCTTCGATCGCAACACGCTTAGTCACATTGCTTGGTAATACGGACGCTTTGTAGTCTGCATCTTGAGCGTCGAAAACGGTCGTAGAAGGCATGGACACAACACGTACTTTCGTACCTTTTGCCGTCAATGCTTCTGCAGAAGACATCGCCAGAGCAACTTCAGAACCCGTCGCAATCAAGATCAAATCTGGTGTGCCAGCACAATCTTGTAGAACGTAACCGCCCTTCGCGACATTGGCTAGCTGTTCAGCCGTACGCGCTTGAGCAGGCAAACCTTGGCGAGAGAAAATCAATGATGTTGGTCCATCACGACGCTCAATCGCGGCTTTCCAAGAAACCGCTGTTTCTGCAGCATCACATGGACGCCAAACAGACATATTTGGTGTCATACGTAAGTTAGCAAGTTGTTCAACTGGCTGGTGCGTAGGACCATCTTCACCTTGACCAATAGAGTCATGGGTGTAAACGAAGACATTCTGAATGCCCATCAAAGCAGACATACGTACCGCGTTGCGCGCGTATTCCATGAACATCATGAAAGTCGCACCGTAGTTAATAAAACCACCGTGTAAAGACGCGCCATTCATGATGCCGCTCATACCAAATTCACGAACACCGTAGTAGATGTAGTTACCAGAGGCATCGTCTTGAATGCCTTTTGAACCAGACCAAAGTGTTAAGTTAGAACCCGCTAGATCGGCAGAACCACCTAGTAGCTCAGGCAAAATAGCACCAAAGGTACCAATGGCATTTTGAGACGCTTTACGACTCGCGATGCTTTCGCCTTTGTCTTGGCATTCTTGAATAAAGGCTTGTGCTTTTTCTTCGAAATCCGCAGGCAAATCGCCTTTCAATACACGACGATCAAATTCTGCCGCCAATTCTGGGTAAGCCGCTTTATACGCTTCAAAAGACGCTTCCCATTGAGTTTGTGCTGCCGCGCCTTTTTCTTTGGCATCCCAACCTGCGTACACATCTGCA
The DNA here is from genome assembly GCF_044542435.1 of Marinomonas sp. NPDC078689. Taxonomy (NCBI): domain Bacteria; kingdom Pseudomonadati; phylum Pseudomonadota; class Gammaproteobacteria; order Oceanospirillales; family Oceanospirillaceae; genus Marinomonas; species Marinomonas sp. NPDC078689. Next base: position 20,023 of record NZ_JBITUJ010000005.1, read on the forward strand.
GGTACTTCAAATGGCGCGTGTTTCCAACCAAGAAACTCACGAGCCGCAGCGATTTCTGCATCGCCTAATGGCGCACCGTGACAGTCGTGGCTACCGGATTTATTTGGTGAACCAAAGCCGATAATTGTTTTACAGCAAATCAATGTGGGTCTAGACGTTTCTGCTTTCGCCGCTTCGATTGACGCTTTGATTGCTTCTGGATCGTGTCCATCAACACCAGCAATAACATGCCAGCCGTAAGACTCAAAACGCTTAGGCGTATCGTCAGTAAACCAACCTTCTACATGGCCATCAATGGAAATGCCGTTGTCATCCCAGAACGCGACCAACTTACCAAGGCCTAAGGTACCCGCCAGTGAACAGGCTTCATGGGAAATACCTTCCATCAAGCAGCCGTCGCCTAGGAAGCAATAAGTATTGTGGTCAACAATAGTGTGACCTTCACGGTTAAACTGAGCCGCTAAGGTTTTCTCAGCAATGGCCATACCGACAGCATTACTGATACCAGCGCCAAGTGGCCCTGTGGTTGTTTCAACACCGTCTGTGTAACCGTATTCAGGGTGACCCGGTGTTTTAGAATGCAACTGGCGGAATTGTTTGATGTCTTCAATGGATAAGTTGTAGCCAGAAAGGTGCAACAAAGAATAAATCAGCATAGAGCCGTGACCATTGGACAAGACAAAGCGGTCACGATCAGCCCATTTCGAATTGGTTGGGTTATGCTTTAGAAAATCGTTCCATAGCACTTCCGCGATGTCTGCCATACCCATTGGGGCACCTGGGTGGCCTGAGTTAGCTTTTTGTACAGCATCCATACTCAGAGCACGTATGGCGTTAGCAAGTTCTTTACGAGACGGCATTGTTATTCCACTCCTGATAGCTCAACGAACAATAAAAAATAGGTTTTATGCTGTGAATTAATCTTGCAATTCACCGGTAGCTCACGCACCAAAATAAAGCAAGAAAAACGAAACAACATGACTTCTGAACCATCCTAGCAAAAAAGAACGTCATTTACTCATTAATATGGCGAGGTTAACTTGAAATTTTAGCCTAGGTAGTAGATCATTTATCGCACTTACAGCGTCGATTTGTTTCGGCTTGCGGACGCTATATAAAAGCAGCTAAACAGAATCAGTATCACCTGTTTAGTTGCGTTCAATGCTAAGCGGGTTTTTTTATGCCTGTTTGGCGCTTATCCATCATTTTTGATAGAGGCCCTAAACATGTCAGAGTATTCTTTATTCACTTCAGAGTCTGTTTCTGAAGGTCACCCAGATAAAATCGCGGACCAAGTGTCCGATGCCATCCTTGATGCCATCCTTGAAAAAGATCCTGAAGCACGCGTTGCGTGTGAAACCCTAGTCAAAACAGGCATGGTTCTTGTGGCTGGTGAAGTCCGTACTGACGCCTGGGTAGACATCGAAGAAATCGCGCGCGGAGTGATCCGTGAGATTGGTTACAACAGTTCAGACATGGGATTCGACTGGGAATCTTGTGCTGTCATGAACGCCATTGGTAAACAATCTGCAGACATCGCCGTTGGTGTAGACGAAGCCAGTGAGAAAGAACAAGGTGCGGGCGACCAAGGGTTAATGTTTGGTTTTGCCACCAATGAGACCGAGGTTCTTATGCCGGCTCCAATTACCTACGCGCACCGTTTGGTTCAACGCCAAGCAGAAGTACGTAAAAACGGCACGCTAGACTTTTTGCGCCCAGATGCGAAGAGCCAAGTGACTTTCCGCTACGATGAAAATGGCAAGCCTTGCGCTATCGACGCCGTGGTTCTTTCAACCCAACACAGCGCGTCCGTTAAACAAGCGGATCTTCGTGAAGCGGTAATGGAAGAGATCATCAAGCCAGTACTACCGGCTGAATGGTTATCGAAAGACACCAAGTACTTTATCAACCCAACCGGTCAGTTCATCATTGGTGGTCCGGTCGGTGATTGCGGTCTAACTGGACGTAAAATCATTGTCGATACATACGGCGGTATGGCACGCCACGGTGGTGGTGCTTTCTCTGGTAAAGATCCATCCAAAGTTGACCGTTCTGCGGCCTACGCGGGTCGTTATGTTGCGAAAAACATCGTTGCGGCTGGGTTAGCAGACAGATGTGAAATCCAAATTTCTTATGCCATTGGTGTTGCTGAGCCAACCTCTATCAGTATCAATACATTTGGCACTGGCAAGGTAAGCGACGCACTGATTTCTCAGCTAGTTCGCGAGCACTTCGAATTGCGTCCTGCTGGTCTGGTTAAAATGCTTGACCTAAAACGACCTATCTACTTGCCGACCGCGGCTTATGGTCACTTTGGTCGTACCGGTGACAACTTCACTTGGGAAAAAACGGACAAAGCAGAGGCGTTACGTCACGCCGCTGGTTTATAATCTCCCGTATTTCCAGTATAAAGCCCTCTCTATAGAGGGCTTTTTTCTTTATCGATTTTTTGTTGGCTTTTTTATACTGACGGAGCGTAATAAAACATGCGAATCCCACGAATTTTTGTTGATATAGCGTTGGCTGAAAACACCAAGATCGAGTTACCTGATTCTGCATTCCAGCATGTTTGCAAAGTACTTCGTTTGAAAAATGGCAACCCTATGCGCCTATTCAATGGCCAAGGTGGCCAATTTTATGGCGAACTATGTGATGTCGAGAAACGCTCAGCCAGTGTCCAGCTATCTACCTTCGAATCACTCAACAACGAATCTCCACTAAAAGTCACCATAGGCCAAACCCTCTCTCGTGGAGAGCGAATGGATTATGCAATCCAAAAAGCCGTGGAATCGGGTGTGTTCGAAATTCAGCCACTTTTTAGCGCCCGCTGCGAAGTAAAATTGCAGGATGGTCGGCTGGAAAAACGTTTGCAACATTGGCAACAAGTCGCCATCAGTGCGGCGGAACAATCTGGTCGCGGCATAGTACCAAAGATTAAGACTCCGATGAATTTACTCGATTGGGTAGCTGGTTGTAACGATATGTTAAAGCTGACGCTTCACCATCACAGCGCAAAACCCATTTCTCAGTATGAACAACCGAGTAATAATCAGGTGGCTTTATTGATCGGCCCTGAAGGAGGACTAACAGAGCAAGAAGTAGAAAGCGCGAAGCTGCACGGCTTTAATGCGATTGCTCTTGGCCCTCGCGTTCTACGCACAGAAACCGCACCTATTGTTGCTCTGACCGCATTAAATTTACTCTGGGGTGACGTTTAACTGTTTTATCTAAAAAGAGATTCCTGTTAATGTAACATAACAACTACAGACTAATAGCTGAAATGGATCTAGCATCGGCAAGAGATGAATTAAGGGATAAACAAGACATGCTATTGAGAACTTTTATATCACATGCGACTTATCTGGGAATCATTTTTTCTTCTGCCAATCTATACGCTATCACTCTAGAAGAAGCGACCTATACGGCCATCAACAATAGCCCAACGGTTAGACAGGCGATTGCAAAATACCGAGAAGATGTGCAAAACACAGAGATCTCAAGACACTCTGGTTTTTACCCAAGCATTGATCTTGCTGCAGGTACTGGTAAAGAACGAACCTATGCAGACTCAGGCATATCGGAAGACGTAACGCTAACAAGGCGCGAACTGTCTTTATCACTAACTCAACCTTTGTTTGATGGTTTTGCCACCACTTATGACGTTAAACGTTTGAACAGCGAAGCTGAGTCGGATCGTTGGAGTGCCTTAGTAAGCGTTGAAAATACCGCACTAAGCGTCGCTCAGGTGTACGCCAATGTCTTACGCTATCGTGAGCTGGTTGCGTTAGCGGACCTCAATTTAGAAACCCACAATCGTATTTACAGCCAAATCAAACTAAAAAGCGACTCAGGCGTTGGCAGACAATCTGATTTAAGCCAAATTACCGCCCGTCTCGCAAAAGCGTATTCCAATCGATTAGCGGCCGTTAATAACCTGAGAGACGCGGAAAGTAACTACAAGAACACAGTCGGCGAATTGCCGCCAAAGGATATGATTTATCCGGTTCCTGATAAAACATTGCTGCCCAAAGATCTCAACGATGCCATTGAGCAATCTCTTGCTAAGAACCCATCAGTTGAAGGCTCTAAATGGGACATAAAAGCCACAGAGCATTTCAAGAAATCGGTTGAAGGGTCCAAATACCCAACGGTCAACTTTGTGGTAGAGCGAACCTGGAATAAAAACATCGACGGCTCTGAAGGTCCAGATGAAGACCTGCAAGCCATGATTCGCCTCAACTACAATCTCTACAATGGTGGCAACTACAAACGCAACAAAGAAGTCGCCGTGCAACAGATTGCTCAAGCGTCTGAGATTCGTCGCCAAACACTTAGAGACACAGAGTTAACTGTGCGCTTAGCGTGGGCGGCTTATGAAGCAACCACAGGCCAAAAAGAACACATAAAAGAATATGTTGTGGCGACCAAAGAGTCTCAAGTTGCCTATGAAAAACAATTCCGTCTAGGTCGACGCACTCTGCTTGATCTGCTCGACAGTGAAAATGAGCTGTTTGAAGCCCGCCAAGATTACGTTAATGCCGATTATGACGAACTGTTCTCTGAATTCCGCCTATTCAATGCAAAAGGCGACCTAATGACAGCATTCAGAATTTATCGTCCGCCATTACTTGGCTTCGAAGATCATTTTGATTCTGAGCCAGCGGCACTCAAAAACCAGTCCCCTAGCGAAGAGCTAAAGGCCGCCGAGTCATCGGTGCAGCCAAGTGAGTCGATACTAAAAAACACAGGACCTAAGCCTACCGCTCCGGCCAAAAAAGAAAACGAAAAGAGCCTCGAAGAGCAACTGTTCTTAGATTCCGATGAACAAAGTGGAGGTTGGCAATAAAACACCTTCTCCTCTTTATCTTGAGTGTCGTCAGTTCAGCGTTATACGCTGCTGACGACTTTTCTCTTTATGGGAAAAATTTCAATCCTCAATCGATAAAAGACGATGACCATGACGGAGTCATCAACTCTCGTGATGTCTGTCCGAATACGCCTCTTGGGGCTTTAGTGACATTACAAGGTTGCCCAGAAAAGAGTTCGTCTGTTTTTTCCATGGATATGCAGATTCTTTTTAAGCCAAATAAATCTGTGGTCAGCCCTCGCTTCTATGGAAAAATCCAGCAGCTTGCAAACTTCTTAATGGACAACCCAGAGACCAAAGTTCGCATTGAAGGGCATACAGATAACGCGGGCGAAGCCAAAATAAATCAGCAACTATCACAAGACAGAGCGAACGCCGTTAGCGAGATTCTTATTGATAAGTTTAGAATTGCGCCACGCCGCGTAACCGCCGTTGGGTATGGTAACCGCAAGCCAATTGCTAGCAACAGCACAGATGAAGGCAAAATGAAAAACCGACGAGTGGTCGCAGAAGTGTATTCCAATCAAAAGCGTAGTCTACAAAAATGGACCATATACAGCGTCGACCAAGACATAAAATAATCCTTTATGTTTGCCAGATAATGGGTGTTTTTCTCTTCTCAGTGCCCCCATATTTCTATAGCATCAACCCCTAACAACTGATGATAAGCGATACGTTCATTTTTTCACTCTACTCATCGCCGCAGGAAACGACACATGACAATTAAACTTGGTATTGTAATGGATCCAATCGGGACCATTAACTACAAGAAAGACACCTCTCTTGCTATGCTGTGGGCCGCCGCTGAAAAAGGCTGGCAACTCATCTATATGGAGCAAAAAGACTTGTTCCTAGAGAACGGCAAAGCCTTCGCTATGGCACGCTCTCTACAGGTCCATAAAAATCCAGAACACTTCTACGATTTAGGCGAAGAAAGCAAAATAGCCTTAGGCGACTTAAATGTTATCTTGATGCGCAAAGATCCACCGTTTGATGGTGAATTTGTCTATAGCACCATGATTCTAGAACAAGCCGAACGCGATGGCGCCATGGTCGTCAATGATCCAAAAAGCCTACGTGACTGCAACGAGAAACTGTTTGCGACACAGTTCCCTGAATGCTGTCCTCCAGTACTAGTCACACGCCGTGCCGACTTATTGAAAGCGTTTCATCAAGAACATGGTGACGTTATCTTTAAACCACTCGACGGCATGGGCGGCAGTTCCATCTTCCGTCTTAAAGCAGACGACGCCAACGTCAGTGTTATCATAGAAACACTCACCAACATGGGCGCCGAGCAAATCATGGCACAAAAGTTTATTCCTGAAATTAAACAGGGAGATAAACGAATCCTAGTGGTCAATGGCGAGCCGATTCCTTTCGCATTGGCACGCATCCCTGCTGCCGGTGAAACGCGCGGTAATCTAGCCGCTGGTGGCCGTGGTGAAGGCAGACCTCTTACTGACCGTGACCGTTGGATCTGCGATCAAGTGATCCCATCCTTGAAAGAAAAAGGGCTTATGTTCGTAGGCCTAGATGTGATCGGGGATTACCTAACTGAAATTAACGTCACTAGCCCGACTTGTGTACGTGAATTGGACACGCAGTTTGATCTAAACATCGCTAAAGTGCTGATGGATGCGATAGAAGCCCGCTTAGCGTCCTAAACACAATGCGAGTGGCGGATAGATTTACTTTTGCCCTCTTTATTGCCATTAGTGCTCATGTGCTAATGGCAATATTTGTTGGCTTCGATTTTTCACTGCCCAGTCCAAGGCCAAAAACGCTAGAAATCACCCTAGTTCAACACTCTTCCAAAGCCCCTAAAGAAGCCGATTTTATTGCTCAGGCCAACCAACAAGCCAGTGGTACTGAACTGCGCAAGCATAAATTAACCACCACAGAAACGGCACGATTTTTATCGGATAACATTCAAGACATTACACCACCGGTACAACCGCAAATTGCCTCTAGCGAACCTGAAAACGATCAACCACTGTTAGCAACATCTCATTCTGAGGCGGTTTTTAAGGTACGAAAAGTCCCTGACCAGCAGCAGAAAACCTTAGAAGAGCGCTTCAAAGGTGAAACACAAATTCCAGACCATCTGTCGGTCGATATTTCTACTCTCGAAGCGTTACTAGACAGACAGCGTCAAGCCTACGCCAAACGTCCCAGAATCCGCCGCCTTACATCGGTATCGGCTAAAGCCGCTGTGGATGCAAAATACCTTGATGATTGGCGTCGCCGTATAGAACGAATTGGCAATATTCATTACCCTGCCGAAGCGAAACGTAACCATCTATATGGTCAATTACGCTTAGCCGTGATGCTGCTTCCCAATGGGCACGTTGAGAATATTGACGTACTGCACTCATCAGGGATTCGAGTATTAGACGATGCCGCCATGAGAATCGTCAGGCTTGCTGCCCCTTTTGAGGTATTTCCTGAGGCCTTGAAAAAAGAAGTCGATCAATTAGAAATCATTCGAACTTGGCAATTCCTACCCGGCAATGAATTACACAGCCAATAGTCGATACCACCAAAAGAAACGGTCTTCAGAATGCAAAAAGCCCTCACTAGGAGGGCTTTTGATTATTACGAATAGGTCAATCAGCTAAACTGACCGTCTCCCATCGCAATACGGATTTTCTTCATCGCATTTTTTTCTAATTGACGAATACGTTCCGCTGAAACGCCGTATTCATCGGCTAACTCATGCAATGTTGACTTGCTGTCAGACAACCAGCGTTGAACCAAAATATTGCGGCTACGCTCATCCAGATCAGACATCGCTTCTTCAAGACGGCTATTGGAGTCGGCTTCCCAGTTACCATTTTCTAATAAGGTCGCTGGGTTATGAGAATGATCTTCCAAATATTGAGAAGGCGCTTGGAAAGCACTGTCATCATCGTCATCTGCAGAAGCGTCAAACGCCATGTCTGAGGCACTCAAACGACCTTCCATCTGACGCACAACCGCAGGAGTCACCCCTAAATCGCTGGCAACAGACTCTACTTCTGAGTTACTAAACCAAGACAATGTCTTTTTAGCACTACGTAGATTAAAGAACATTTTGCGCTGGGCTTTTGTTGTCGCCACTTTCACAATACGCCAGTTCTTAAGGATAAATTCATGAATTTCAGCTTTGATCCAATGCACAGCAAAAGAAACTAGGCGAACACCCACTTCAGGATTAAAGCGTTTTACCGCTTTCATCAAACCCACATTACCTTCTTGGATCAAATCGCCTTGCGCCAAGCCATAACCTGAGTAACTTTTCGCGATATGCACCACGAATCTCAAGTGTGACATTACCAATGTTCGAGCGGCTTCAAGGTCTTCTTTATAATAAAGACGTTCCGCCAGCGCCCGTTCTTCATCGGCTGACAAAATTGGAATTCTGCTGACGGCCTGTACGTAAGATTCTAGGTTCTGACCTGGAATCATCATATCTGTAGGCTGGAGAGCTTTACCCATCTCTATTTCCACCTTTATAAGTTCATATTATCTATGAATCGATAGTAGCAAGTTAATTTCTGTTGTGTGTGGCACAAATGTGAATATAGCGTGTCGTTTGTGTTACCTACAAAAAACACGATCTGTGTCACTGTAATTCTATATGCGCAATATGACGATTAACTGCAATCCAAGCACCTAATACACCAATTAATGCGCTTATAGTTAAACATAAAACAATCTCATCTGCATTAAAAGTCTGTAGCTGAAAGCCACCGTGATACAGCTCAATCAAGCGTTCTGCTGGCGCACTAACCCACCAGCTAAGCAAGAGAATACAAAGGGTGGCAAAGAATCCGCCCAACACGCCAAACCAAAACCCCATATAGAGAAATGGTCGACGAATGTAGCTATCCGTTGCCCCAACAAGCTTCATCACTAGAACTTCATCGCGACGACTTTCAACCGCCATACGAATAGTATTTCCCACGATAAGCAGCACAGCCACCACCAGCAAAATCGATAATGCATACACAAAACGCTGCCCAAAACTCAGTATATTGGCAAGGCGCTGTAACCATTGTGCATCCAACTCCGCATATTCCACTTCATTTTGACCCGAAAGTTGATCACGTAGAGATTGGAGCTCTGCTAACGACTGTAAATTAACAACTTCCCTTGGCACTACCTTCAACACGATCGGTAACGGATTCTCCGGTAACGACGATAAAATCTGCTCATAGCCACTGGAACGCTCGAAGTAACGTAGCCCTTCTTCCTTCGAAACATACTCAACAGAAGCCACATCAGCGCGAGCCGACAGTCGATGAGATAACGCCAGCGCCTTGGTATCGTCTACTTGAGGAAATAAATACAGGGTAATAACAGATTGCTGTTCCCAGTTGTCCGTCACAGATTGCACGTTTTTTAACAGCACATACAAACCGCCAGGCAATGAGAGGGCGATGGCAATAACCATCACCGTCATAATGGTCGCGAGAGGGTAATTCACCAATCGCATGAAGCTTTCGGCCAACGTAGCTTGGTGCTGACGAAGGTATTGCCCAACATCAAAAGAAGGCCGTGTTGGCCAATTATGTTTCGTCGCCTTAACGGACTGTCGTGTGGCACCACGACGAGAAGGTTTTTGAGACATTAGCCAAAACCTCCATCGTTTACCATTCGACCCTGATTCAAGGTCAACACACGGTGACGCATACGCGCGACCAAAGCCAAGTCGTGACTCGCCACCAGTACGGTCACGCCCACATTATTGAATTCTTGAAACAGGTTCATAATTTCCGCAGACAAACGTGGGTCTAGGTTTCCTGTTGGCTCATCCGCTAACAGCAACTGAGGCTTATTGACCACAGCGCGAGCAATCCCCACACGCTGCTGCTCACCGCCAGACAGCGCCATTGGGTTGTATTTCTCTTTGCTCAATAATCCGACTTTATCCAACGCAGCCCGAACGCGTTTCGCCGTTTGCTCATGATCCGCCCCACTCACTTGCAGAGGCAGGGCCACATTATGAAAAACGCTGCGATCAAACAGCAGCTGATGGTTCTGAAAAACCACACCTACGCGGCGTCGGTGCTGAGGGATAGCACGACGACTTAAGGTGCGCAGATCCACCCCATCCACTAGGATTTGCCCTGATGTTTGTCGCTCAATCATCATCATGAGTTTCATTAAGGTACTTTTGCCAGCGCCAGAATGGCCGGTTAGAAACGCCATTTCACCTTGCTGCAAATGAAAACTCACTTGCGATAGGGCTTCTTGACCGCTGTCGTACTTCTTTCCAACTCGCTGAAATTCAATTTCCACGCTGTCTTGGTATCCTTATGTCATTAGCAAACACTGAGGGTCGTTTGAGTCTTTTCTCTATCCACAAGCAACCACTCTTACTCACTATCGAACAGAGCGTCAATAAATTCTTCCGCCACAAAAGGACGTAAGTCGTCCGCCTGCTCACCGACGCCAATATAACGAATCGGCAAACCAAATTGCTTAGCAATGGCGAAAATAATCCCGCCTTTTGCGGTACCGTCTAATTTGGTCAGTGTAATACCACTCACACCCACGGTTTCCGTGAACAACTTAGCTTGGCTTAATGCGTTTTGCCCGGTTCCTGCGTCTAGCACCAACATCACTTCGTGAGGCGCTTTAACATCAAGCTTCTGCATGACACGAACCACTTTTGACAGTTCGTTCATTAAATTGGTTTTGTTTTGCAGACGCCCTGCCGTATCCGCAATAACAATATCAACGCCTTTGGCTTTTGCCGATTCAATGGCATCATAAATAACCGACGCAGAATCCGCTCCCGTATGCTGAGCCACCACAGGGACATTGTTACGCTCGCCCCACACTTGTAACTGCTCAACGGCCGCCGCACGGAAGGTATCGCCTGCAGCCAGCATCACACTTTTGCCTTCTGCTTGATACTTCTTCGCTAACTTACCAATGGTCGTGGTTTTACCCACACCGTTCACACCAACCATCAGGATAACAAAAGGGCCTTCTTGATTGACTGGCACAAGCTCTTTCTGCGATCCCACTAGGATGCTTTGCATCTGTGCTTTCAAGCTGGCCAACAAATCATCTGCGTCTTTTAACTCTTTACGCTTCAGTTTGCCGGTCAACTCATCCATGAGTGACTGTGTCGCATCAAAACCAACATCCGCCATCAACAGTTGTGTTTCTAACTCTTCTAATAAGTCTTCATCGACTTTCTTACCGCCCGAAATAATCGAAGATAATCCGCTTCCTAGACCATTACGAGTACGAGACAAACCTGATTTGATACGTTGCGACCAAGACAGAGTGGGCTTTTCAACGGGCTCTGCTGGGGCGGAAACCACAACGTCTGTTTCAGCCGGTTCTGCCTCAGAAACAGTCTTGGTCATTGTTTCCGTGGCGGTATCGTCGACCGGCTCAGTGCGCGCTTCATTTTCCGCAGCATCAGACTTCTGCGAGTTTTCTACTGCTTCTTCAGCTTTCTGTTCTTCTATACCCTTATTCTTTGCAGCCTTAACATCTGCACCCAATCCTTTTACTACGCGGCGTTTAATAATAATCGCTAAAATGGCCAACGCAGTACCAATGACAATCGGCGCATATCGGGCATACTCACCAAGATACGGTGTTAATAAAGCAATGAGCTGGTTAACAAATTCCATCAAGTCGGTCTCTTATGTCTAGACTGGTGCTGTTTACACCAGTGAAATGCTATTATTCAATACAGCAGCCACTATGGTTGGCACTGAAAGCGGTGATTTTATCATCATTCCTATTGGCAAACAGGTCTAGTTTTGTGGAAAAGCCACACATCGCGCCTGTCTTTCTTACGGTTCGATATGTTTAACAGTAAAAAACCTCTTTTTAGCCGCCCTGCTTTGGCCGCCGTCATGGTGCTATCGACCCTGGTTATCTGGGTATTAAATTTAACCGCACCAGCGCCGCGTTTTCCAACCCCTAAAGTAGAAACCTGGAAAACCCAGTCAGGCATACCGGTCATTTGGCTGTCTCAGGAAAAATGGAAAAACACCAATAAATTAGAATTGCGCTTTACCTTTAAAAACACATCACAAAGCGCCCCTCTCACGGACGCCACGCTTTCATTATTGATGGCAGATTCACTGCCTCTGAGCACATCGACCATCAATCAGAGACTAGCACCCCTTGCGGCAAAAGTGAGCAGCGATTACGACCATGAAAGTCAAACCATTGCGCTGACACTCAACAGTGAACCGGCCTACCTTATGCCGACACTGACATTGATGTCTCAATGGTTATCCGCCCCCGCATTTAAAGCACGGGCTTTTGATCACTGGAATAGACGATTCAATAACACATTGCCAACCCAACAAACGCTAGAGAACATATTGTTTGCCAACACAGCGGCGACCTCTTCGCCAGCGATTACACTCGCCGCAATCAAAAGCCACTACGCTCAACTCACCCAACAAGCTTCCGCTATTTTTGTCATTGGTGAAATGACCAAACAAACACAAGACGCCATCAAAGCAAGCCTAAATACGCTAAGCAAACATTTCTCCGTCGCCAGCCATACGCCAAAGGGTTCGCCAATATCATGGCAGCAGCCAGCGCCCACCCCACAAGCAACACAAATCACACCACCGAAAGAAACTCAGAGCATGCTGGCGCTCACGCCGCTCTCATCAGTAAAACAGTGGCTTAGCTTACAGATCTGGGGCGCAGACCTGATTGATAGCTTGAGCAATCAAGGCACATTTGGTTATGTACGCCTTAATTTAACGCTCTCAGCCAAGCATCCATGGGCCTATTGGCGAGCACAACATACAGAACCATTGTTAGCGTCAAAACAGAAAACACCAGCGGCAAACGAAGTCAGTGCTCGTAGCATGATCGAGCTCGCTCGCATCCCCTCATTACAGGATAACGCACGCTTTAAAGCGCTACTAGATCAGTTAAAAAGTCAGCTTGCGCAACGCACATTAGACCCAAGCTGGTGGGCGTTACTTGCAACCAGTGCGACCCAAGAAGACAGCTCACTAACCTTGGCTCAATTTGCGAGCCACTACCAAGATGCCATCGATACGTTTAACCAAGACGACTATAAAGCGGCCCTTGAATCGCTGCTCATCACACCGTCTTATCAAGAGATTCAGGTCTACTAATGAAAAAGAAAATCAGTGTTCACTCATCCACAAAATCCAAAGAAAGAGCGTCAAAACTGCGCATCATTTCTGGTGAATGGCGTTCAAGACAGCTGCCTATCCCTAATATTGAAGGGCTGAGACCAACACCAGATAGAGTCCGAGAAACACTGTTTAATTGGATAAATTACGAAATACCAGGCGCACGCTGTGCCGATTTATTCTGTGGCTCTGGCGCACTGGGGTTAGAAGCCTTATCACGTGGGGCGAAGAGCGCCATTTTTGTCGACAATTCAAAAGTCGTCGCGCAACAAATGAACGACAACCTCACCACATTAAAAGCAGAGAATTATCAGGTAGTACAACAAAATGCCGCTGAGTTTTTGGCCACTGCGACACCCCAACCTCTCGACCTTATCTTTTTAGACCCGCCGTTTCGTAAAAACTGGTTAGCGCAAATCGTGCCTCTGCTTGAGAACGGTTGGCTCGCAGACACGGCATTGGTCTACATCGAAATGGAAAAAGAAGCCTCTCTGCCTAGCTTGCCAGCCTCTTGGACCTTACAGAAAGAAAAAACCGCTGGCCAACTGGTGTATCGATTGTTTGCAGTGAATCAAGCAAACCACTAAATCGACCTTAACAACGGGGGTTTGATCCATTCGCACAACCATGATCTGCCCCCATGTTTAGCACAAGCAAGCATTTCTCCTCACCTCTCTTGATGAGGTCTTCCGCAACCGCTAGACTGTGCTCCAAGATTCACACTGTCCGCTTGCTATCTCAGCAAAGCGCGATGACTTTCACCAGGACACCTAAAGCCTATGCCGGACGCTATTCCAGTCGATTCTGTTGGTATCGTGGCGCCACATATTGCGCAGTTTGAGACACCTCTTACGCTCTCTTGTGGCCAAGATTTACCAGCCTATCAACTTGTTTATGAAACTTATGGAACTCTGAATTCCAATGCTTCTAATGCCATTCTGATTTGCCACGCACTCAGTGGTGATCACCATGCCGCAGGTTATCACGCCATGTCGGACAAGAAACCTGGTTGGTGGGACAGCGCTATTGGGCCAGGCAAAGCCATCGACACTGAGCGCTTTTTTGTCATCAGTTTAAACAATCTAGGCGGCTGTTCAGGCAGCACTGGTCCGACCAGCATCAACCCGGAAACCGGTGATATTTGGGGTGAAAATTTCCCTATTGTTACCGTGCAGGATTGGGTCGAAAGCCAAGCTCGCCTGGCGGACAGATTAGGCATTCAAACCTTTGCGGCCATCGTGGGTGGCAGTCTTGGCGGTATGCAGGTGCTCGAATGGAGCATTCGCTTTCCTACACGCTTAAAAGCAGCGGTGATCATCGCCTCAGCACCGAACCTATCGACCCAGAACATTGCGTTTAACGAAGTGGCGCGTCAGTCCATCCGACGTGACCCAGAGTTTCATGACGGACGCTATTTAAACAAGCAATCCGTGCCAACCAATGGCCTTGGATTGGCCCGCATGCTAGGGCACATTACCTACTTGTCCGATGACGCCATGGGCTCGAAGTTTGGCCGTCAGATGCGCCATGATAATTACCAATACAACTATGGCATCGAGTTCGAAGTAGAAAGCTACTTGCGTTATCAAGGCGAAGCCTTTACCAAACGCTTTGACGCCAACACCTATATGTTGATGACAAAGGCTCTGGATTATTTTGACCCTGCTGCCGAAACTGATGGTGACTTATCCGCGGTTCTGAGCCGTGCCCAATGCGAGTTTTTATTGGTCTCTTTCACCACCGACTGGCGTTTTGCCCCAGAGCGAAGCGAAGAAATAGTCAATGCCTTGGTAAAAGCAGGAAAGCATGTCTCTTACGCAAAAATAGAAGCCGCTGAAGGCCACGACGCTTTCTTGTTTCCTATACCTCGTTATATGACAACGCTAAACAGTTTTTTAACGCGCATCGGTAATCGAATCTTAAAGGAGGCTCAATAATGCGTTCTGATTTAGAAATGATCGATGAATGGATTCAGCCTAATTTACGTGTATTGGATTTGGCTTGCGGCCCAGGTGAACTTCTTCATCACTTGATGAACAACAAGCAAATCACTGGCTATGGCTTAGAAATTGGCCCAGAGGATCTCAATACCTGTATTGAAAAAGGCATTCCAGTTTTAGAGCAGAACATCGACGAAGGCCTACAAAACTTTGAAGATCATAGCTTTGACCTGGTCTTGATGACCCACGCTTTGCAGCAATTTCGTCGTCCAGATTTATTGATCGATGAAATGTTGCGCATTGGCAAAGAATGCATCATTACCTTCCCAAACTTTGGTCATTGGCGCAGCCGTCTGCATTTAGCACTCAAAGGTCGAATGCCCGTGTCCGATTTCTTACCTTATAATTGGTATGACACACCTAACATTCACTTTTTCACCTTCCAAGATTTTGAGCGCCTGTGCAACGAAAAAGGCATTAAGATTTTGCGCTGGGCAGCAGTCGATGGTCATCTACGAGATCATTGGTGGATTCGCACCATGCCTAACATGTTCAGCGAAACCGCCATTTTTCACATTACTCGTTAAGCCATTGTGCAACAGAGTATAAAAAGCAAACAGCACCAGAAGGCGGCTATTTAGTCGCCTTTTTACATCACAATATCGCATTTACTGCAGAGGAAAAACGATGAGCCAGACCATCGTACTAGCCAGCAATAACGCTGGTAAAATCAAAGAATTCAACGCTTTATTGGGAGACCTAGGCTTTGATGTAAAACCACAGAACGAGTTTGGCGTACCAGAAGCGGATGAAACCGGTCTGACGTTCATCGAAAATGCCATTTTAAAGGCTCGCAATGCATGCGCGCATACCGGTCTACCGGCATTAGCCGATGACTCTGGTATTGAAGTCGATTTCTTAAACGGCGCACCCGGTATTTATTCTGCACGCTTCGCCGGAGAGCATGGAGACAACGACGCCAACAATGCGCTCTTGCTCGAGAAACTAGAGGGCGTTGCAGATCATGAACGTAGCGCTCGCTTTCATTGTGTACTGGCGTATTTGCGCCATAAAGACGATCCAACGCCTTTGGTGTTCCATGGGGTATGGGAAGGCCGTATTTTACCAACAACGGAAGGCCAAGAAGGCTTTGGCTATGACCCGCTATTTTATGTACCCGAATGCGGCTGCAGTGCGGCCAGCTTACCAAAAGAAGTGAAAAATCAAATAAGTCATCGCGCCCAAGCGCTAAAACAGCTGGTGGCCGCCTTCCAACAACGCAGTGCTTCTCTATGATAAACCTCACCGCCAGCTTGCCGCCGCTTAGCCTTTACATCCATTTGCCTTGGTGTGTTAAAAAATGCCCCTATTGCGACTTTAACTCACACCAAGCCGATCGTTTCGAAAAAGAGGGCAAGTTGCCCGAAGACGCTTATCTAGCGCAATTGTTGGCGGATTTAGACGCGGATTTGGCTTATGTAGCAGGACGGCCGATTCAAACCGCCTTCATTGGTGGCGGTACGCCGAGCTTGATGAGCGAAGACTTTTACTACCGTTTAATGGATGCGCTACGCGACAAGCTCACTTGGGTGGATAACGCAGAAATCACCATGGAAGCCAACCCAGGCACGTTTGAACAAGAGAAATTTCGTCACTTTCGTCAAGCAGGCATCAACCGATTGTCTATTGGCATCCAGAGTTTTCAGCCAACGCTGCTAACAACGCTAGGCAGAATCCACAACCGCGAAGAAGCCATCCACGCGGTGGAGAAATCTCGTCTTGCGGGCTTCGATAATATTAATATCGATTTGATGCACGGCCTGCCCGAGCAAAGCCTTGATATGGCACTGGACGATTTGGCCCTCGCCATTCAGCTCGATCCTGAGCATTTATCCTGGTATCAACTCACCATAGAGCCCAACACGGAATTTTATCGACGTCCGCCAACCTTGCCTGAAGACAATACGCTATGGGGAATTCAAGACGCAGGTCAGGCGCTGCTTGAAAAACACGGCTACGCACAATACGAGGTGTCCGCAAACGCCAAACACAATCGTCGAGCCGCGCATAACTTAAATTATTGGCGCTTTGGTGATTATCTTGGCATTGGCGCGGGGGCTCACGGTAAAGTGACTCTCCCTGATGGGCAAATCTTTCGCACTCGTAAAACTCGTCACCCAAACCATTACCTAAACACACTGCCCGAAGCATTAGTGATCAAAGAATCCATAGAGCAAGAAGATTTGCCATTGGAATTTATGATGAATCGCCTGCGCTTGTTTGAAACCTTCGATTTACAAGATTACCAGCGTTACACCTACCAAGCGCTACCAGACGCATTGCTAAAAGCGTGTAATACCGCGATTAAGAAAGGGTTTTTAGACGCTGAGCAGTGGTCGAATGGCAAAGTGCAAACCACAGAGAAGGGCAAATTATTCTTAAATGAGTTGCTTGAATTGTTTCTTTCTTAATGTCCTCTTTTTTGACAATGGTTTGACATCTAAACAAATAAATGTAAATCTTGCCGCCTATTTATAGGGTGGGAACCAACAGCGTCCCACTTTATTCTTGTTTTAGATAAACACGACATAGCGTGTTTATCTAAAACAACATCGTCTAAACAACATAATTAGCGCCATCGGACTATTTATCTGTGTCATCTAATTGTTATAAAAGACCTGATAGTGTCTTTACTACCACCTAACACCACGCGACCTATTTACTCCTTGCAGGCCTTAACGCTGAGCAAAGAGATTAATAACAAGCAAACTTGGCGTGCTGAGGCGGAATAGGACAATAGATGACGTAAAAAGAACAGTTCACCTCCAGTCCTTTTTCTATGATGAAGTTGGAGTGGTAAAACACTGGCCAATTGGCTGCACGTAGTTTGTTTAGAAAGATTCGAAAAGTGTTCACTTATTCAGGAGAGATCTATGAAAAACAAGGCGCCGAGCAACGGCCGGCAAGAATACAATACCTCGTATACCGTGGGGCAAGACAATATTCGTTTCCTTGGAATGGATATCCTAAACCCGGTATTTAGCACCAGTGCAATCATCATCCTTGCATTTATCATTGCTACCATCATGTTCCCTGCCGATGCCAAAGAGGTATTAATGGGCGCTCGAACATGGTCAATCAATAACTTCGATTGGTTCTTCATAATTTCAGGCAATATTTTTGTCCTATTTTGTATCGCTCTGATTCTGTCCCCTATGGGTAAAATTCGTTTGGGTGGCAGTGAAGCCAAAGCAGAACACTCAACCATTACTTGGTTCTCAATGCTGTTTGCCGCGGGCATGGGTATTGGCTTGATGTTCTGGAGTGTGGCAGAACCGGTGGCTTATTACACTGGCTGGTACGGTACACCGCTTAATGTCACCGCCAACACACCAGAAGCAATGAAAATGGCAATGGGCGCAACCATGTTCCATTGGGGTCTTCACCCTTGGGCGATCTATGCGGTTGTTGCATTGTCACTTGCCTTCTTTGCTTACAACAAAGGCTTGCCTCTTACTATTCGCTCTGCTTTCTACCCTTTATTCGGGGAAAAAGTGTGGGGTGTTATCGGTCATGCTATCGATACATTAGCGGTTATCGCCACCATCTTTGGTTTGGCAACCTCCCTTGGTTTTGGTGCTCAACAGGCCGCCAGTGGATTAAACTTCCTATTTAATATCCCGAACACTCTAACCACACAAATTGTGGTGATTTGTGGTGTTACCGCAGTGGCTATTTTCTCTGTAGCTCGTGGCCTTGAAGGCGGCGTGAAGCTATTGAGTAACGTCAACATGATCATCGCGGCTGTGTTTGCAGCGTTTGTTTTGATCATGGGTAATACCGGCGTCATCTTCGGCACCATGGGTACCACTTTAATAGCGTATGTCGAAAACATAGTGCCGCTTGGTAACTGGATTGGCCGTGAAGACCAAACCTTCTACCACGGTTGGACTATCTTCTACTGGGCTTGGTGGATTTCCTGGTCCCCATTTGTAGGTATGTTTATCGCGCGTGTTTCTCGTGGCCGTACGGTTCGTGAGTTCCTAACCGCAGTATTACTTGTGCCTACAGTTGTCTCCATTGTCTGGATGTCTATCTTTGGTGGTTCCGCTCTGGATCAAATCACTCATGGCACTGGCGCTCTGGCTGGTGGCTTAACCGATGTGTCTTTGGCGATGTTCCAAATGCTAGAAGGCTTGCCGCTAACCTCTGTCGCTTCCTTCATTGGTATCGTGCTTGTGTTGGTCTTCTTTGTGACTTCATCTGACTCAGGCTCTCTGGTCATCGACGGTATTACCGCCGGTGGTAAAACAGATGCGCCTATGATTCAGCGTGTTTTCTGGGCGGTATTAGAAGGTGTTATTGCCATTGCCTTGTTGGTTGGCGGCGGCTCAGAAGCCCTGTCAGCGATTCAAGCGGCGGCGGTGACCATCGGCTTACCGTTTACCTTACTGATGCTGGTAATGTGTGTTGCCTTGTTTAAAGGACTGCGTGGCGACATGCATCTTTATAAATAAAGCAGACGATAAACAGTGTTAATACGAGCGGCTTTGGCCGCTCGTATTGTTTTCAGCCGAGAAGTCCTTTATTATTCGCGGCCTCTTAGGGGAGTAATCTTCTTTGCGTTTTGCAAAGATTCTTTGTCAACATAATTGAGCCTCATGCTCGTGGCAAAGAAGTCCAAATTCGAACCACTATCGAATGGGATTGATGAGACTTAAGACAATGACTTGGCTCAGGTGGGCTCAAGTGTGTTGTCTTTTGTTTATCTGCCCACCTAGGAATTCCCAATAATGGAAGCACTCATAACCTCTATCTCTACCGTTGCCCTTGCTGAAATGGGTGACAAAACACAACTTCTTGCTCTCTTTCTTGCTGCCCGTTTTCCATCAAAAACGGCGATTATCTTAGGCATGCTGTTTGCCACGTTAATCAATCACGCCCTGTCTGCCTGGTTTGGTGTTGAGGCGGCGAATTGGATTCCTGCTAGTTGGGTTAACTGGGTGGTGGGTGTCAGTTTTATCGCCGTCGGATTATGGCTGCTGATTCCAGATAAAGACGACAGCGAAGAAGGAAGCATGCTCAAATATGGCGCCTTCACAGCCACGCTTATCTTATTTTTCCTTGCCGAGATTGGCGACAAGACTCAAATCGCTACCGTATTATTAGGGGCACATTATGGGTCGGTTGGCCTGGTTTTACTTGGTTCAACCATTGGTATGATGCTCGCCAATGTCCCCGTGGTCTTTGCCGGCAACTGGATAATGGACCGTATCAACCCAACACTTACCCGTCGACTCGCTTGCGTGCTATTTTTAGTCATGGGGTTAGTCAGTATTATATCGCCAATGCTTTAATCACTAGGAATACGTTATGGATGTCGAATTAACCGAGATAGTAGAAGCACTTTGCCAACACGCGCCTTTTAGTGAGCTTGCTGATGATCCGCAACTGAACGATATGGTCAAGGAAGTAGAGGTTCAGTACTTGCGAGCTGGCGAATGGGCGATCCAACCTGGCATACTCAATCACACTCTATTCTTCATCCGTAGTGGCGCTGTTGAAGCCCTTAGCAAAGAACAAAAGCTGATTCGGCGTATGAATGAAGGGGAGCTGTTTGGTTACGCTTCTCTTCTACGTGGCGGTAAATTCTCTCAATCAATGCGCGCGATTGAAGACAGCCTACTTTATCGTATTCCCGCTCGTTGGTTCTTAAAACTCTACGAAGAAAACGATAGTTTTTCTGATTTTTTCGAACTTGAACAAGAAGTTAGACTAAAAGTGGCGATGGAATCCCAGAGCTCTGGCATCTCTTTGATGACCTGCCCTATTGTTAGTCTACTGCGCCGAAATCCCATCACGATTGGTATCGATGGGAATATTCGCATGGCCGCAAAAATGATGGCGGATAACAAAGTATCCAGCCTCCTCATCATGGAAAACGACATCTTAGTTGGCATTTTAACAGACCGCGACCTACGTAACCGTGTCGTCGCAGCGGGATTGGATTACGATACGCCAGTGGGTCAAGTGATGACGGTTGATCCTGTCACCATGGACAGTGGCGATTATGCGGCTGAAGCCGTATTGAAGATGATGGAAAAAAACATTCATCACATTCCCATCCTGAAGGGAAGTCAGCCCGTTGGGGTGGTCAGTACCGGCGATATTATCCAAGCGGAAAGCCACGGCAGTATTTATCTGATTAGCGACATTTACAAGCAAACCAGCATCGAAGGATTGCAGGCGATCAGCCGCAAAATGACGCACACCTTTACTCAGCTGGTCCTCGCTGATGCCAATACCCAAATGATCGGTAATGCCATGTCCCATATTGGCACCGCGTTTGTAAAACGCTTACTAAAGTTGGGCGAAGAGAAATTTGGTAAGCCGCCTGTGCCCTACTGTTTTGTCGCACTAGGCTCTCAAGCACGCGAAGAACAAACCATTAAAACCGACCAAGACAACGCGCTGATTTTAAGCAATCACTATGACCCTAAAGCGCATGGTGAATACTTTGAAAAGCTAAGCGACTGGGTCTGCAAAAGCCTAGATATGTGTGGTTATCCTCTGTGCACCGGCGATGTTATGGCGTCTAACACGCTTTGGCGTCAGCCGCTGAATCAGTGGAAAAAATATTTCAGCGACTGGATCAAAGAACCTAAGGCCGAAGCCTTGTTACATTTGTCTATTTTCTTTGATTTAAAAGGAATATACGGTGACAAGTACTTAGCGAAGGATCTAAGTCGACACATACGAAAAGAAGCAAAAGCCAACCCAGGCTTTCTGACTTTTATGGCACGTAACGCGAACCAACGAAAACCGCCACTCGGCTTCTTTCGACAATTTGTATTGGACGGCGAAGGGAAACAGTCTCGAACCTTTAACCTGAAAGAAAGAGGCATTGCCCCGATCATAGACATTGTCCGAGTGCATGCCTTAGCCTGTGGCAGCGACAAGCTAAACACACTAGAACGTTTGGAAGATATCGACAACGCGGGCTTGTTACCTGATGGCCGCGCGAAGGACTTGGCTCTGGCCTTAGAAATGATTGGCATGGTGCGCATTCGCAGCCAAAAAGATCAGATCGAAAAAGAACTCATCGTGACCAACCACGTTAACCCTGCCCTGTTATCATCGTTTGAAAAACGACACCTACGAGACGCGTTTCACATCGTCGAAAGACAGCAGGAGTTTATTAAATTTCGCTATGCTGGGAAGCGTAGTTAGATGTTTACGCGACTGATGACCGCCATTAAAGGACCCAAAGCTCAACCGCTCCAAGATTGGCAAGCGATGTTCAAGCAATGGGCTAAAGAGGCGCCAGAGGGCCCTCTTAAACGTTATTATGAAGCAGGGACAATAGCGCTAGACACACCATTAAAAGAAGCCCCTTTGTTGGCGCTGGATTTAGAAACCACCGGACTTGACCCACTCAACGATGAAATTATCAGCTTAGGGTGTGTGCCGATGGATCATAAAATCATTCGCTGCCAAGGTGCTGGGTATTGGATGGCAAAGCCAGAACGTACCCTTAATGCCGAGTCGGTGACCATCCATGAAATCACCCATACGGAGTTAGCCGAAGCGCCGCCTTTGCACCGCATCCTCAATGAGATTCTTAACGTGCTCTCAGGCAAGGTCGTCGTGGTTCACTGCGTGTCTATCGAACGTGAATTTCTACGCGAAGCGGCGTTAAATGTGTATGGTTTCCCTTTGTACTTTCCCGTCCTAGACACCATGCAAATAGAACATCTGGCGCAAAATAAAACCCCTTGGTGGAAGCGCATCATCGCCAGACAGCCATCGTTACGCTTAGACGCTTGTCGCCAACGCTATCACCTACCACGTTACAAAGCTCATCATGCTCTCACCGATGCCTTATCTTCCGCAGAGTTGCTGCAAGCACAGATTAGCTACCACCTTGATCCAGAGGCCAACATCTCCGCCTATTGGCTCTAATAAAAAAGCGAGGTGTATGACCAGCACACACCTCGCTTTTAGACATTTCTTGGCAATTGATCAGCGCCTCTAAAACGAGCAGCGCATCAATCACTCACCTTTACATTAAAAGGTACTCAGACGCGCTTGCGCTTGCTCAAGCGTAGGCAAAGAAGGATACGCGCCAAGTTTGGTCACTGAGTCGGCACCGCAGGCGGCCGCAAAACGAATAATGTCCGTCAGTTGTGCTTGTGATAGTGCCGCCAAAGAATCGCTGTCACCACCTTGCTCCGCCAATTGATACAGCAAGCCGCCAACAAAAGCATCACCGGCAGCCGTCGTATCTTTTACGTCCACTTTTGGCGTCACAACTTCGCCTTTGCCTTGTGCTTTACTGTAAAAACGAATGGAATTACCACCGTCAGTTAACACAAACAAGGTCACGCCAGCGGCTAGGCTCTCATCAATCAAGGCAAATGGGTCATCCGCTAGTACTGCTAACTCTTCTAGGCTGGCTTTAACCACGTCACCACTTTGCATCCAGTCAATCACCCGCTGGGTATCGACGTTATGGTCAGGCCAAAGGTTAATACGCAAGTTTACATCGATACTGACGACCCAATTCGCGGCACGCGCCATCCGAATACCAGCCAAGGTCGCTTGAGTAATAGACTCGTCTGTTAAAGTATTAGAGCAGGTGTGGAACACGCCGTGTCCTTCAAACCAAGTAGGTTTAAAGTCAGCTTCACGGAATAACATGTCCGCAGAAGGGTTGCGATAAAACTCAAAACTGCGCTCACCTGTATTGTCTAAGCTAACAAACGCCAAGGCTGTTTTTGCCTCGTTTGTCATCAGCATACTGTCCGTCACCACACCATAGCTTTCAAGAGAACTTTTTAGAAAGTGACCAAACGCATCGTCACCTACTTGCCCAGCAAAATGGCTATTGCCACCAAGCTGTGCTGCAGCAACGGCGACATTCGCCGGTGCACCGCCAGGGAATTTAGTAAAAGATTCCAGTTCGCCAGCTTGTGTCGCACCGTTAGAAAGGAAGTCGATCAGGGCTTCGCCGAACGCCATTATTTTTGTCGTCATCTTGTGATTCTCTATATTGAGCAATGAGGTCTGAAAGGTGAAAAATTATGCAGGGAGACGAAAATTAAATCAATTTAATTTATTTAATTGACTTCGCTATCCTCGATCATTGTAACAATTGGTTCCTTTTGGGTTTCTTGTTAGACTGAAACTTCTCTGCATAACTTTACTGTCTTTCACTGAGAATAATAATGACGAAAGCCAAATGTATCTACGTCGTTGACGACGATGACGACATTCGTACCTTGCTACAAACCTACCTAGAGAAACACCAGTTTCAGGTTTTAACCGCAGAGTCTGGCGAAGCGTTTCTGGCCGATTTCAAACCTTCTCAAGACGTCGACTTAGTGATTCTCGACATCATGCTACCGGGGCAAGATGGCTTTTCCGTATGCCGTTCATTACGCACCCAATCGCAAGTGCCCGTGATTATGCTGACTGCGAACTCAGACGAGATGGACCGCATTATTGGCCTAGAAATTGGCGCCGACGATTACCTGGCTAAGCCGTTTAACCCAAGAGAGTTGCTGGCGCGCATCAAAGCCATTTTACGACGCATGGAACACACCGAAATAGTAGAAGCGCCTAATGTGGCTCAACGCTTTTATCATTTCTCTCAGTTCACCTTAGACACCCTCTCTAGAGAACTGAATTACCAGAACGAGAAAGAGTCTTTGTCTGGCGCGGATTACAACCTGCTCATGCTTTTTTTGGCAAGCCCTGGCAAAGTACTTACCCGAGAACACATTGCAGAAAATACTCGCGGCCGTGATAGCGCGCCCCTAGATCGTTTTATTGATGTGCATGTCAGCCGCTTACGTCAACGCCTGCGTGAAGACGCAAGACAGCCCCAGCTGATTAAAACCGTTCGAGGCCAAGGCTATATTTTAACCGCCGATGTAATGACATCCGATATGGCACATGTGGATGAGTCGCATTAATAAGCGCATTAAGCGCTGGTCTAACTCCCTCACAGGGCAGATCCTCATCATCATGGCGTTGGGCGTGGCTAGTGCGCAGTTTATTAGCTCGACCATTTGGCTTCGTCAGCTGAATTCTGATACAGAGAAAAACGTACTCGAAGTATCAAGGCATATGTCATACCGTATCGCCTCTACCGTCAGCTACTTCACTTCATTGCCACGCAACTACCGCCACATTGTCATTGATCAATTACAAAGCATGGGGGGAACGCGCTTTTTCGTGACTCTCAATCGTGAAGAAATCCGCATTAACGAGCTTCACGACTCCCCCTTAATGGACATAGTAAAGAACCAAGTAGAATCAACCTTGGTCAAACAGCTCGGCATCCACAACGCCAAAATTGCCTTCTCTAGCCCAGACGACCTACACGTCATCAATAACCACACGCTCTTAACCGATTTGCCAGAGCGATGGGGGAATCACAGCTTATTAGTCAAACCTCTCACGCCGCCCATTATCATTATTCAAATCCCGATTAACGACAAAGACTGGTTATACCTCGCCAGCTTAATGCCCGACCCGTACTTTTTGGATGGCACCTCCGCCCTCACCGGTGAACGCCTCTTTACCATGACAGTCTCGGTGATCACTGTGCTGTTACTTAGCCTGTTGATTCTGCGTCGGGTGACTCGCCCACTCGCCATGCTAGCCAGAGCCGCAGAGCGCTTTGGTCAAGGCGATTCAAAACCTCTAAAGGAATACGGCAGTGTGGAAGTGCGCAATACCGCACGCGCCTTTAACGACATGCAGGCGCGGATTCAACGCTATTTGAATGACAGAGAACGACTGTTTGCGTCCATCTCTCATGATTTAAAAACGCCTATTACTCGACTGCGGCTGAGAGCGGAGTTACTCGATGAAGACGACACCCGAGAAGCGATGATTCGAGACTTAGAAGATCTGGATATGTTGGTAAAAGGGGCATTACAAAGCGTAAAAGAAACCGATATTCACGAAAATCGTGTCGAACTGGATATTTTACGCATGCTAAAAGACATGCAAAGCACCGCCAATTTAAGCACAGAAAAACTCACCATTAGCGGCCAATTAAACCACCCTTATATAGGCAAACCTCTCGCCATTAAACGCTGTTTGGGCAACCTGATCGACAACGCACTGTATTACGGAGCAAAGGCCACGGTATTAATAGAAGACAGTGAGAATGATCTTTGTATTCGCATTTGCGATCAGGGTCCGGGGATTCCAAGTGAACAAATAGACAAAATGTTCCAGCCTTATACTCGCCTCACGCCAGATCATTCAGGTCACCCAGGCGGCATGGGCTTAGGGCTCAGTATTGCGAGGAACATTGCTCGAGCACATGGCGGTGAAGTCGTTTTGAGCAACCTACCAGAAAAAGGGTTAGAAGCTCGGCTATGGTTGCCAAGGCACTGAATAAAGGGCTTTTTTTCACTCAACACACAGTGCAAGTTTATGCACATTGTTAAGAGGAAAACCGCAAAAAAAGTCAATTATTCTCTCTTTTACTATCCGTTTTCCTTCAAATCGCCGCGCTTTTGCAAGACTTTGTTACATTTGGTTGCTCTATCTTACCCATCAACAGCAAGCGCTCTGCTAAATTGAGACTCTTGATAAGGTATCTTGCGTAGATGCCCTTCAAGTTAACAATAAACCAAGCCTTCAGCGCTTGGATACCATAAAAATAACAAAGGTCACTATCATGAAGAAAATTGCATTAGGCTTGTCTACCGTGGCACTCGCGTTGGCAGCAGCCAACAGCCAAGCAGGTGAAGTAGAAGTACTTCACTGGTGGACATCGGGCAGTGAAGCAACAGCAATCAACGTTCTGAAACAAGAAATGGAAGATGCTGGCGACACTTGGAAAGACTTTGCCGTCGCCGGTGGTGGTGGTGAATCCGCTATGACCGTTCTAAAATCCCGCGCTATTGCAGGCAACCCTCCAGCCGCAGCACAAATCAAAGGCCCTACTATCCAAGAATGGGGCGATCTAGGTTTCTTAGCAAATATAGACGATGTCGCAAAAGCGGGACACTGGGATCAAATTCTTCCTCCTGTGGTTAGTAATGTCATGAAATACGATGGTCATTATGTTGCGGCACCAGTCAACGTACACCGTGTAAACTGGTTGTGGGCAAACCCAGATGTATTCCGTAAAGCGGGCGCATCGATTCCAACCACTTGGGACCAATTCTTTGTCGCGGCCGACAAAATCAAAAAAGCCGGTTTCATTCCTCTCGCTCATGGCGGCCAAGCATGGCAAGACGCAACACTATTCGAAGCCATTGCTCTTTCAGAAGGAACCGATTTCTATAAAGCGGCTTTCATCGACCTAAAAGACGATGCGCTTAAAGGTCCGAAAATGATCGACGCACTAACGACCTTCAAAAAGATGCGTCAATACGTCGACCCAGGTTTCTCTGGCCGAGACTGGAACGTAGCAACCTCTTTGGTTATCAACGGTAAAGCGGCGATGCAGGTCATGGGTGACTGGGCAAAAGGCGAATTTACTTCAGCGGGCAAAAAACCAGGTATCGATTACATCTGTGTGCCAGCACCGGGCACCAGTGGTCAATACACGTTTAACATCGACTCTCTTGCGATGTTCCAAGTCGATGGCAAAGACACACAAAAAGCCCAAAAAGACTTGGCTCGTTTGATTCTTGAGCCTAAATTCCAAGAAACCTTCAACTTAGCGAAAGGGTCTATCCCAGTACGTTTAGGCATGCCTCGAGATAAATTCGATACTTGTGCCGACTCGTCTATGGACGCCTTCAATGCCGCATCCGCGTCTGGCGATCTATTGCCAAGCATGGCTCACGGCATGGCAGTGAACTCTATGGTTCAAGGCGCTATGTTTGATGTCATCACAAACTTCTTCAACACAGAAAGCATGACGCCAGAACAAGCGGCTGACAAATTGGCCCGCGCTGTTAAAGCAAGCATGTAATCATCACCACCTGCTCGCGAGGCTGACCGCTGGTCAGCCTCTTTATTTCTCCTTTGTAGTGAAGTAATCAATTATGAATACTAACACCGCCAATTCTGGGTCAAAAAAGACTCAGTCAGGACGCTCTGCGCGCTTCAGTTTGGCCGATTGGATGCCTAAAATTGTACTCGCGCCAACCATGATCATCGCCATTGTGTGTATTTATGGCTACATGATTTGGAGCGCCGTGCTCTCTTTTACTAACTCTCGTATGCTGCCTTCGTACAAATTCGTTGGCTGGGATCAATACGAGCGCTTGTTTAACAACGACCGTTGGATGGTGGCGCTGACTAACCTCGGCATCTTCGGCAGCTTGTTTATTTTGATCTGTTTATTCCTTGGCATCATGTTAGCCATTTTCCTAGATCAGAAAATCCGTGCAGAAGGCGCGCTTCGAACCATTTACCTTTACCCAATGGCGATCTCATTTATCGTGACTGGTACCGCCTGGAAGTGGTTATTAAACCCAACCAATGGCATTCAAAAGCTGATGATAGACATGGGCTTTGAGAACTTTAAATTTGATTGGCTCACCAACCCCGACATGGTGGTGTACTGTTTGGTTATTGCGGCCGTCTGGCAAGCCTCTGGTTTTGTAATGGCGCTTTTCTTAGCGGGTCTGCGTGGCGTAGATGGTGACTTAATCAAAGCCGCTCATCTTGATGGTGCCAGCACCTTTACCACCTATCGCCGTATTATTTTACCGTCGCTAAAACCTGTTTTCTTCAGTGCTTTGGTGATCTTGTCCCACATTGCAATTAAGAGTTTCGACTTGGTTCAAGCGCTAACCAATGGCGGTCCAGGTTACGCGTCTGACTTACCGGCTAACTTCATGTACACCTACACCTTCACTCGTAGCCAAATTGGTATGGGCTCGGCATCAGCAATGGTGATGCTAGGCTGTATCTTGGCGATCTTAGTCCCTTATTTGTACTCAGAGTTACGAGGTGAAAAAAATGAAAAATAACCCAGTCGCTCGTAAAACATCCGGCGTTAGCAAGGTGTTACGCATCGCCTTATATACGGTGCTTTTGGTAATGGCCTTTTTCTACCTGATGCCACTGGTCATCATGTTAATTACCTCCTTAAAAGACTCAGAAGAAGTGCGTAACGGTACATTATTGTCGTTACCGGCTTATTTGCATTTCGACTCTTGGACTAAAGCCTGGTCTGGCGCCTGTACTGGCAGTACTTGTACGGGGATTTCCCCATACTTTTTGAACTCTTTTAAAATTGTGATTCCTGCAGTGGCGATCTCCACCTTGCTGGGCGCGATCAACGGTTACGTTATTTCTTTATGGAAATTCCGTGGCAGTGACCTGTTCTTTGCCGCCTTGTTACTTGGCTGTTTTATCCCTTTCCAAGTGGTATTACTGCCAATGGCACAGACACTAGGTTGGTTAGGCATTGCCAGTTCAACCACAGGTTTGGTCTTTGTGCATGTGGTCTATGGTGTGGCGTTTACAACGCTCTTCTTCCGTAACTTCTATCAGTCTATTCCAGGCGAATTGGTCAAAGCGGCACGTCTTGATGGCGCCGGTTTCTTTACCATTTTCTATCGCATTATTTTGCCGGTTTCTACACCGATTATCGTCGTGACCGTCATCTGGCAATTCACACAAATTTGGAACGATTTCTTATTTGGTGTGGCGTTCTCTGGCTTTGACTCTCAACCCGTCACCGTTGCCTTGAACAACCTAGTGAATACCAGCTTTGGTGGTAAAGAATATAACGTCGATATGGCCGCTGCCATCATCGCGGCCTTGCCAACCATAGTCGTTTACGTATTAGCAGGAAAATACTTCGTCCGTGGCTTAACCGCCGGTGCCGTAAAAGGTTAACAACACCGCTCGCGCCTATACATTTTTTCACTGCGCGGGCGATTTAGACAGAATTTGGAGCAATAACATGGCAAACCTAACCATAGATAACGTTAAAAAAAGCTACGGTAAAACCGAGATTCTAAAAGGCATTAACATTTCCATCGAAGCCGGTGAATTCTTAATTTTGGTGGGACCATCAGGTTGTGGTAAATCCACTTTGATGAATTCCATCGCCGGACTAGAAGACGTCACGGAAGGTCGCATTCTGATCGACGATAAAGACGTCACCTACACCAGCCCAAAAGACCGTGATATCGCCATGGTGTTTCAATCTTATGCCTTGTACCCAAACATGACGGTAGAGCAAAATATCTCGTTTGGTTTAGAAATGCGCAAAGTACCAAAGGCAGACCGCGACGTAGAAATACAGCGCGTTGCTGAACTGTTACAAATTAGTCACTTACTCGATCGTAAGCCGGCACAATTATCAGGCGGTCAACGCCAACGTGTGGCGATGGGACGTGCGCTTGCTCGCCGCCCTCAGCTGTACTTATTCGATGAGCCGCTTTCTAACCTAGACGCAAAACTGCGTGTCGAAATGCGTACCGAAATTAAAAAACTGCACAAGAAACTCGGCACAACCATCGTCTACGTAACCCATGACCAAATCGAAGCCATGACTTTGGCCGACCGTATTGCGGTCATGAAAGACGGTGAAGTGCAGCAGCTTGGCACCCCACAAGAAATCTATGACAACCCAGCCAACTTGTTTGTGGCCGGATTTATGGGGTCTCCGGCGATGAACTTCATCCCGGCAAAAGTCGTCGATCAAAATGGTACACCAATGCTAGAGCTAGCGGCCAACACCACCACGGCGATTCCATTCCCAAGACCTGAATCGCTGAAAAGCCGCATAGGGGAAACCGTTTTACTGGGTCTGCGTCCAGAAATGATTACCGAACCACAACCTCATAAAGAGGGCCAAGAGTTTGTTATGACCACTGGCGTAGAAGTAGAAGTAACGGAGCCAATGGGTGCCGACACCATGATCATCACCCGAATCAATGATGCGGAAATTAACTGTCGCTCTAACCCAAGCTACCTTGCCGAGCCGGGTTCTGTGATCGACATGATGTTTGATACCTCTAAAGCCGTTATTTTCGAACCAAAGACAGGCCATCGTTTGGATATTTAAGCGATTTTAGGAACATCTAGGCGTTTTTAATAAACGTCTAGATGTTTTTTGGGTCGCACTTAAACAGGTTTTGATGGATTTTAAGCCTCTTTTTGCTAGACCCTAATCTCTTTTTGAGAGCACCTAATCTCTTTTTGAGAGCACCTAATCTCTTTTTGCTAGACCCTAATCTCTTTTTGATAGTACCTAAGCACTATTTTCGCCAACCTTCGGGTTGGCTTTTTTTGGCCTTCATTCTCTACGCCCCCCCTTTTCAGCCAGTACTCGCCGCTCTTTACAAGATAGTGTCTCGAATTCATTCCCCATTTGCGTTACCTTCCCATATTAATCCCCATCGTAATGTCACGGAGCCTATTCCGCATTCATTCAAGGGGCGCACGCATGGCGCATCATCACGATCTTAAAGGAACCAAGACATGAAACGACTCTCTCGCTTTATGCACCACCTCATCATTTTTAGTGTTATTGCTCTGATAGCGGGCTGTACCGTGATGACGCCACGGCAACCAGATTGGCAGCCAGGCAAGGA
The DNA here is from genome assembly GCF_044542435.1 of Marinomonas sp. NPDC078689. Classification (NCBI taxonomy): domain Bacteria; kingdom Pseudomonadati; phylum Pseudomonadota; class Gammaproteobacteria; order Oceanospirillales; family Oceanospirillaceae; genus Marinomonas; species Marinomonas sp. NPDC078689. Next base: position 51,509 of record NZ_JBITUJ010000005.1, read on the forward strand.
ATACCACCTCACCATCTTGCACACCAATGATCATCACGGGCATTTCTGGAAAAATAGCCAAGGCGAATACGGCATGGCAGCGCGTAAAACCTTGGTCGATAATATTCGCGAAGAAGTCGCCTTAGATGACGCGCACATGCTATTGCTCTCTGGCGGAGACATTAATACCGGCGTGCCTGAGTCCGATTTGCAAAATGCAGAGCCCGATTTTAAAGGCATGCGCCTACTCGGCTACGACGCTATGGCGATAGGCAACCATGAGTTCGATAACACCTTACCAGTGCTGAGAAAGCAGCAAGAGTGGGCTGGATTTCCTTTTCTTTCGGCCAATGTGTTCGACAAAAGCACCGGTGCCCCCTTGTTTCAGGCTTATAAAATCTTTCAAGAAGGGGGCCTTAAAGTGGCGGTTGTCGGTTTCACCACAGACGACACCATCAAGCAAGGAAACCCAGAAAATCTGAAAGGCGTCGAAATTCGTTCTCCAATCGAAGTCGCCAAAAAACTCATTCCTGAACTGCGTAAGCAAGCCGATCTCATCATCGCTGTGACGCATATGGGCCATTATGATAATGGTCAACACGGTAGCAATGCTCCTGGTGATGTCGCCTTAGCACGAGCCGTACCTGGTATCGATGTGATTGTCGGAGGCCATTCTCAAGACCCTTTATTCAAACCTGACGTGCAAAATGGCACCTTGATTTTACAAGCGCACGAGTGGGGAAAATACCTAGGTCGTCTTGATCTTGTGATCAAAAATGGCGCGATTGTGTCTTCTCACTATAAACTCATCCCTATCAACCTACAGAAGAAAACCGCCGCCTCCGCAGAAACTCACAACACTCGCGCGTTGCTCAACGATAAAATCGCCGAAGACCCCAGCATGATAGCGCTGCTTACGCCTTACCAAGAAAAAGGCCAAAAAGAGCTCAGCGTGAAAGTCGGTGACGCTAACGGACGTTTTATCGGTGATCGACACAGTGTGCGTTACCGCGAGACGAATTTAGGCAATCTAATCGCCCGCGCCATGATGGAAAAAACCAAGGCTGACATTGGCATTATGAACTCAGGAGGCATCCGCGATGACCTTCCTAAAGGTCGAATCACCTACAAAAGCGTTCTCCAAGTACAGCCGTTTGGCAACATGGTGTCCTACATCGACTTTTCTGCGCAGGAACTCACCGATTACTTGTCTGCCGTCGCCTCTATTCCGCCAGGAACCGGTGGCTTCGCTCAGATTCAAGGCGTATCACTGACACTACAAAACGGCAAAGCGACGCACATTAAAGTGAATGGGCAGCCGCTCAATCCAACCCGTCATTATCGGGTGGCACTCAATGAGTTTTCCGCCAGCGGTGGTGACGGTTACCCTAAAATCAGCCAGCACCCGAGCTTTGTGAATTCAGGCTACACCGACGCCGATGTACTGAAAGACTACATCCACGCGCATTCCCCTTTAGCGCCACAAGACTACGCGCCAACTGGCGCGATCAAACGCGAATAAGAAACCCGCTTTTAGCCTAGATATGAGCAACAAAAAAGAGCCGTTCACATTGTGAACGGCTCTTTTTATTGAAGGCGATTTATCATGAAAATTTACGGTTTCGTATGCGTATAAGTCAAAGTCCAAGTTAATGGCTTCGGCAATTTCTCCGACTCTAACGTGGCCGTATATTCCAATGTATTCGCGTCTAACATCTTCCATGTATTGGTGCGTTTACCGCGTTCGGACTCCAGTATGACGTCCACTTCGTTCGCGGTTTGATGGAATGTCGAGAAAATCTCGCGATCATCATCGCCCTGGGTTTTAAAGCGATTTGCATTTAATGGGATTGTCTCTGCTGCTTCTGTATCGCACTGCCACTGCCATTGCTTGGCTTGTGTCGATAGCTGCCATTGGTGGCAAATTCTGGCTTCTTTCTCCAGAATCGGCCGCGCTATCATGCGCACAAAAAAGTTCATCTCTTTCGCAACACTGTCTACCGCCGCATCCAGCTTAGCTTGAGTACTGCCAGCGTCTTGCAAATACCACTGACCATCGACTGGCGCCGCAAATACGCTCGAACTTAATCCTATGAGCAGCGATCCTGTTACCATCCACTTTTTCACCGGTACCTCCTTATTCTTATTGTTAGGTAGCCAAGATGATGACAGAGAAGTCCTCCATTGTGAGGGTCAAAAACGCGCACAATAGCTAACATTAACCGCCAGCTGAGATTTGAGCGGCTGCTGTGATGCTGCTTTTAGTATCCATATTCGATGGTAACGGGGCATCGTTGAGCAACAAGGCTGTCGCTGTATCGACCTCTACTGGGCGCGAAAAGTAGTAGCCTTGGAAGCGTGAGCAACCAATGCGCATTAGAATGTCTTTTTCTTCGCCATGCTCCACGCCTTCTGCCAATACGGAAAGGTTCATGTGGCTGGCCATGGATATGATGGTATTGATAATCACATGACTGTTGGGGTCGCTGGAAATATCCCTCACAAACGACTGATCTATTTTTAATTGATCAAGCGGTAGATGCTGAAGATAGCGCAGAGACGAATACCCAGTCCCAAAATCGTCGATGGAGAAATGTACGTTTTTCTCCTTAAGACTGCGCATTTTTGCCGCAACAGAAGTAATGCTCTCTACCAACATACCTTCGGTGATTTCGAGATCTAATAAATTAGGGTCAATATTGGTTCGCTCGATAACATCTTGAATGGTGTCGACAAAACTGTCTTTGGCGAATTGAGAAGGGCTAATATTGATTGCCAACGCCTTAAATCGTGCCGGTAATCCGGCATCTTGCCATATTTTTAACTGATGACATGCCGTGTCTAGTACCCATTGACCTAGCTCGCTAATCAAGCCGATTTCCTCTGCAACGGGGATAAAACGCCCCGGAGGAACCTGCCCTAGCTCCCTATTGTGCCAGCGCAACAAGGCTTCAAAGCCGATGATATAGCCACGATCGTTTACCTGAGGTTGATACACTAAATAAAATTCGTCTTTCTCGAGCGCGTAATGCAATGCCTTTTCCATGGCGAGCCGTTCAGCGGCTGAATTTCTCATCGCATCATTGTAGAAGTGCAAATTGCCACGGCCATTCTCTTTGGCCTGATACATGGCCGTGTCCGCTTTTTGTAAAATGTTCATACCATCGGACTGATCCAACGGAAAGAGGCTAATACCAATACTCGCACTGAGTAATATTTCAGTACGGTTCAAGTGAATCGGTCGACTCAAGGCGTCCAATATATCATTCGCTAGGCGCGTCACTTCTGCCTGCGCTTTGTCGCTGTCTGCGGACAAACTGGGCAGCAAAACAACAAACTCATCGCCTCCAATACGAGCCACAACATCCTGCTCTGATAACAACGACTGTACTCGTTTTGCCGTTCTGACTAGAACAGTATCACCCGCATGATGCCCAAGGGAGTCATTGATGCTTTTAAAGCGGTCTAAATCAATAAACAATAAGCCGCCAACAACGCCTGATTGTTTTGCTTTTTCTACGGTTTTTTCTAGACGTTCATTAAAAAAGCGACGATTTGGCAATTCGGTTAACGCATCGTAATAAGCCAGATACCTCACTTTCTCTTGGTCTTTTCTACGTTCAGTAATGTCTCGAACAGAGGCCAAAAAGTGCGGTTTTTCATCCAAGAAAATAACGTTACTGCGCACTTCTACAGGAATAAAATGGCCATCACTACGACGGTATTCCGTTTCAAATAACTTAACGTCTTCTGTTCCCGTCAGGCTTAGTTCCATTGACGATAAATGATGTTTAGGATCAATATCTTGGATATTGAGGGTCAGCAAATGCTCTTGGTCGTACCTGAGCAAATGACTCGCTTCGCTGTTGCAGTCCAAAATTCGACCTTTCAAATTCGCCAGCAACATACACTCACTAGACTGATGCAACACCGCTTTAAAGTATGACTCACTCTTTTCTAACTGGCTCTCCACATATTTCTGCTGATGCCACAATGCTGAAAAGGTTCTCGCCAACACACCAAGCTCGTCATCCCGCGACGTTTCTTCAAATTGCAATGTTGTGCTGGAAAGGGTTTTGTCGCTGAGTTGAGACAGCTTTTTAATGAAGCGATTCAAAGGGCGAGAAGTCAGCAAATAGAATAAGGTCATCATCGAAATGCCGAATAACAAGGTCATCGTTATGGTGATGCCCACCAAGCGCACACTTCGTGAAATAAAACTGGCGGTAACCGCACCAACATCCACCACCCCCGTCACTGAGCCGACTGTGATACGGCCATCGTAGTTCAGTGGCAGCACTACCCTCTTGGTTAAACCATTGAATAAGTAATCAGACAGCCAACGAAAGTTCGAGGGTTTAACGGGGCGATAGAGGTAGGCTAATTGATTGCCTAGCTCGTCTCTTAACGTCACTTCTCGAAACACGTCAGACTGAATCAAGCCTGCTAATACTCGTTCAGCCAGACTCGAGTTGAGTGTGTAGGCGGCCTCAGTGGTCGCGCTTTTCACCGTGTTGAATGTCGCCATTATTCGATGATGAATGCTGTCTTTTTCTTCTCGCCAATCCGCAATGATCTGAAACGAGCTCATGATGATACTCAATAGCAGCATTAACCCTAATGCCCACTTTGCCTGTTTATACGACAGTCTCTTACGCAGCGCTAACATGATGTTCCTTTTCTCTTCATGCTAATCCAACATCCCTTCTGATCGATAACGTTTAAGAATCTCGCGCCACTCACCATTGGCTTTCACCTCATCTAATCCTTTATCTAAAATGACACGCCATTTATCGGCGTTTGGGTAGTGCTTGCTAAAACAAACCGTATAGTGCTGTTCGGCCAAATCGCTGACCTCATAAAAGCTCAATTTATCCTCTATGCCTAATCGTCGCGCTTCAAAATACGCACCCGCTCGCTCCGTCAGAAACACATCCTGATTCCGTCGTAATAGAAGATTAAAACCCTGCGCTATACTGCCGACCGTGTGATAGTCAATCTTGGCATTTTCCAATAGAGTCGCTTGAGCCCAGCCATTCATCGCCATAGTATGGTGTTTTTTGGCGGTTGCCATCGGATAGGCACCAGGGGCTAAATAGTCACGTCGGGTAATAAAAACGCTGCGAGATTGGCTGATTATCTGAGAAAAGCGGGCAAAGTCGTGCCGCGAGGGTAACGGTCGACAAGACACGGCTCCTAGCCCAACACCTGCTTGTAGATTCCTCATGATGCGCTTCCACGGCATCAACTCGAAATGCACAGTCACGCCTTGAGTCGCGTAAGCCTGACGGACTAGATCTATGTCCATGCCATACACGCCAGCGTCTTTATTTACGTCGTCTGTGGCAGGCAAAATGGAGGAATCTATCATATAGGGCGGAAAGTGCACGCCGTACAGAGTAATGTCCTGTGCATTCGCTCCTTGGCAAAAAAGCCCTGCTAGCAGCACACTGTTTATCATCGACCTATTAAGATACTTCATGCTGGGAACTTCCTTTTGCCTCATTAGCCTAACGACTATTTCCATGATAGACACACACGCTGTCCAATATGACTCAGAAATAACAGACACTCAAGCATTAGAGGCAGATTCCTACTGGCTACCGCCAAAAGTCATGCCACCTAGAAATAAGAACCAAAAAAAAATCAGCCGAAGCTGATTTTTTTAAACAAGAACCCTTTGCATAACGGAGATTAATTATTCACCATCAGCAAGTGTTTTGCGTTGTAATTCAATGATCTCAGCGATGCCTTTACGAGCCACAGCCAACATGCCCACCATGTGTTCATCGCTGAACGCTTCGCCTTCTGCGGTACCTTGGATCTCGATGAAACCGCCTTTGTCATTCATGATAACGTTCATGTCTGTTTCGGCATTAGAATCTTCTGGGTAATCCAGATCCAACACAGGTACACCTTTATAAACACCCACAGAGATCGCGGCAATTTGTGACACGATTGGGTTTTCTTTCACCCTTTTTTTGTCCATCAGAACTTGCATCGCATCCGCTAAGGCAACAAAGCCACCGGTAATAGACGCCGTACGAGTACCACCGTCAGCTTGAATCACATCACAGTCAATCGTGATGGTATTTTCACCCAACTTTTTAAGATCCACAGCGGCGCGCAAAGAACGACCGATCAAACGTTGGATTTCAACCGTGCGACCATTTTGCTTGCCACGAGCGGCTTCACGATCAACACGGCTGTGTGTAGAACGTGGCAACATGCCGTATTCAGCCGTAATCCAACCTTGGCCCTTACCTTTCAAGAAACGCGGCACGCCATTGACCACGGTTGCGGTACAAATAACCTTAGTATCGCCACACTCGATCAATACCGACCCTTCGGCATGCTTCGTAAAGTTGCGTGTAATTTTAAGGGGACGTAACTGATCTGCTTCTCTTCCGCTCGGACGCATATTTGTCTCTCTGTTAATTGAACCATTCTAAAGCGGCAATTATAACGAACCTACACAAAATTACCCCCCTTCCCTATGAAACTATTACTCATCAGGTACACTATTCATTCGGCCTTTTAGGCTCTATTTATTAATATGCTATCAAACTTTAGGTATTTAACATGACTGCAAGCATGACCGCCTTCTCTCGCCAAGAAGCAGTATACGATTGGGGCACCATCAGCTGGGAAATTCGCTCAGTAAATCAACGCTATCTAGAGCCACATTTCCGTTTACCTGAAAGCTTTCGTGAGCTTGAATTCGCCTTTCGTGATGTGCTGAGAAAAAAACTCAACCGCGGTAAATTAGAATGCCAACTGCGCTTTCAAGCCGTAGACAAAGCAGCGGCGAGCCTAAATATAAACGCAAGTAATGCACAAGCACTTGCCGATGCTATTGATAATCTTGGTACTTGGTTTAAAGATTTGAACCCAGCCAACCCGCTCGATATTCTTCAATGGCCAGGCATCTTAAACAACGAAGGTAGCGACTTCGATATGATGAAAAAAGCCGTCTCTGAACTCTTTTCGCAAGGTGTAGAAGAACTTATTCAAGTGCGTTTACGCGAAGGTGAGCAGCTGAAAACCATCATCGAACAACGCCTAGATGCCATTGATCAAATCGTCGTCGACGTACAAGCCAAATTGCCAGAAATTCTAGCGGCACAAAAGCAAAACCTGATCGACAAATTAGAAGCGGCCAAAGCGGATCTTGATCCAATGCGAGTAGAGGCAGAAATTGTCATGCTGGCCCAAAAAGCCGACGTAGCAGAAGAACTCGACCGCCTTGCCACACACACCAAAGAAGTACGCCGTCAGCTGCAACAAAAAGGCCCAATTGGTCGTCGCCTCGACTTCTTAATGCAAGAACTCAACCGCGAAGCCAACACGCTATCGTCTAAATCCATCGTCGTTGAAACCACTCAAAGCGCCGTGGAACTGAAGGTTTTGATTGAACAAATGCGAGAACAGATCCAGAATATTGAGTAATCACAAAAGTAAAAGGTGGCACAATGCTGAATAGAGAGGATCTAACACACACGCTAAGGCAGTTAATGCCGGAGGTTAGATTGGTCTATTTGTTTGGCTCACAAGCAGATGGCAGTGCCACCCCTTCAAGTGATATCGATATTGCCGTGCTGCTCAAGAAAAAATTAGACCCAGTAGCACGTTTCGACCTAGAGCAAACCCTTGCCATCAAACTCGATAAGGATGTCGACTTGGTAGACTTATTAACCGCCTCAACGGTCTTACAAAACCAAGTCATCATGAATGGCGAGCTACTTTTCGGCAGCGAGAGCGAACAGGTTAAGTTTGAAATGCAGATCATGTCCATGTATCAGCATTTGAACGAGGAACGGGCTGACATTTTGCAGGAATACTTAAAATGAACGACTCAGTACTCAATAAGCTAGCAACGGTTGATCGCTGCTTGAAGCGCATTCGAGACGTTTACGATCTTGCGAAAGAGCAGTTCGATACCGATTACACCAGCCAAGATTCTATTATTCTGAACCTTCAGCGCGCCTGCGAATCCAGCATTGATGCAGCTAATATACTTAATAAGCAGCACCAAACAGGCATCCCCCAAAGCAGTCGCGACAGCTTTGAATTACTCAAAAAAGCCGGTTTTATTTCTGCGCCTCTCGCGTTAAGTCTTCAGAAAATGGTTGGCTTGAGGAATATTGCAGTTCATGACTACCAAACACTAAACTTAGACATCGTGAAGTATGTGGTCGAGCATCGATTAGGTGACTTTGAAGAGTTTGTTGAGGCCGTTAAAAAAACAGCTTAGCCCGCGGTTAACTTCGCCACTTGTTGCCACATAAAGTTCGGCATGGGCTGTTTTAGCTTCGAGGTAATACTCATAGATTGGGAGCCTGTGTGAGATACATACTCCACTTCACCATAATTAACAAAACCCATGGTGCGGCCATATTCATCTTTACTTTTCTCACGAACAAATAAAAATAGGGAGCAATATACTTTTTAGGTATTTTTACCAAATAGAACTCAAACCTTCGTATAGTTCCAGGTCGCCTTGAATATCTTCCCAATACGTGACCTTTTGTAAACACTCTGCTTTCATTAATTTAAAGTTAAAATGTTCTTCATAAGGCTTTCTAATTACGCGGTTTAAAAGAACAGGCGCTCCAGCAAACTCAAACACCCAGTATTTTTCAATAGAGTCACTATCCTTTCCAGCTAGCTCCTTGTCTATGTCACGCCTCGGTAAAAGCTTCACATTAGCGACTGAATACAAGTATTTTCCTAGCTGCTCTCTATCTTGATCACTGTCACGGACTGTGAGTACTAGGTAACGTACTTCACGTATAATGTTCCTGTGTACATTTTGACGATTAGTTGCAATAAGTCTTGTATGGTAACCCTTTAAACTACCTGTTCTAGCTTGTTCCAAATACTCTTGGTCACGATCAAGTTCATTCACTGGCGCCACGAATGTCAAACCGTAGTGTCTAGATACATGAACGCCATAAGGCGCAATACGAGCAGAATCTTCAACAAAATGATAATCATGTGGAGACGATTTTTTATAGTCCAAAACCTCTCGAGTTTTACCAAGCTTATGTGCCAAATATTCTTTTATCCAATAGCTATGTGAACCTTGGCTATCTTCACTTGGCAATAGTGGAAATGCACCAATACCAATTTCCTGGATAGCTTCAGCATATGGGTTCTGTTCAGTTTTTTGATTTGGAAAAAATCCCGGATACAAAGCAAACGCGCCAAGAACGGGGCGACTTTTCAGAGGTGACTCATATTCGAAGAGGTGCTGATGAATGATCGCATCACGGTATCTATGCATCTGATTAATAGCGTCTTCTGGTACGGCATCTTTATCACCAAACTGCGTAGAATCTATACGATATTTTGCATCAAACAAAATAAAGAAGGATTCACCACTTTCCAATGTGACACGAAGCACAATGTCAGGCCGATGATTTGCAAGCCAAGTCCGATTAGCAGAACCACTAGGTGTAAATGAGGGCTCATGAGCAAGCTCTATCTGCATACCATCACTTTTGTGTTGGTATACAAAAGCGGCTGCCATCTCGTCCTTTGGAAATGCTTTCTCAAACTGTATTTGTTTAAGGTTACTAAGCGTTTTGATTTGTTGTATAAAACCCAAAGACTCGATAATCGACTTCACTTCTAAGAAGCACCAAATCTCATAAATATCCGCAACAGACTTCATGGATAACTGGCTTTCTCCACTGCTTCCATTTAAATAGTATTTCAGTTGCTGCCAGACTTTATATACTTTTGAATAGCCAGCGGCTTCTTGCAGCACTTTAGATTCGGTATTTTGCCCTTTAAAGTCACCCACCTCTTGCCATAATGGATGCTTTGCATATCTACTAACCTGATCACGCCATACTTCTAAGTCTTTAATAAAAGATATAGAGACTTTTGAATCTTTCTCTTCCCGAGAGGCTAAAAGTATCTGAGATAAGCTCACTTTGGTTTTCACCAAAGCCATTTTAATAAAGCGGTTTTCTGGGGTATCAAGGTTCAAGCGCTGCTTTTTGATAGCAAGCCGAGATGTGCGTTTTGACGCTATCAATTCCTTTGCTCTCTGCTCCTGATTTGCTCCTAGCCTTTTGCTTACCTTCTCTAATTTTTGATGAATCGTATAAGACTGCAAGCGATTATGAGGAGCGCTCAATATTCTTTTAACACCTTGATTAAACTCCGCAACTAGACGCTCAAATTGCGCTAACCAGAAAAGCTCAAACTTTTCAGGCTGCCTAGATGATTTACCTTGAAAATGCGTTGTTTTACCACTAATAGCATATCGCCATAGTGGATAAACACGATCAATTTCTTGGTTCATAATACTCAAATCTAGAACCTGAACCATTTTCGTCGCGAAGACGTTAAAAACCACAGGAACAACTTGTTGAACCCCATTGATACTGTATTCAATTTCAAAACGACATAAGCCAACATCATTACCAAAGTTAATTGCTGCATGTAACGCTTTTCGCTTGGGGTGAGGTGAGAAGCATTGATCAAGCAAAGCATACTTGTGATTTACGGAAAATGAGTTCTTATCAACATGGTCATTAAACTCAATTTCAAACCAATATTGACGGTTTTCAAAAAAGAACGGCTGTAGGTGTGGTGGCCCCACAATATCAAAACTAGGCAACATTGGCTGAGAACCAACCAGAACAAGTATTTCTTCCCCTTTAGGTAGCTCAATCGATCTTGACGAATAGGTTCTTTTTAGCTTATTTCGAGGGGAATCTAAGCTATCTGTCGATACATGAATATCAAAATCATCATGTTCACAACTCAACGTTTCAGTATTTTTTTTAACCATATTCCATTACCACCAAAGCATCAAAGTTCCGTTGATTTAAGGCCAAAAAGAGGTAAACCCACGAACAAGCTGATAGTTCATCCAGTTCAATTTATCCTTAGAGCGACAATCCACAATAATATTTTCACCTTTCGGCTCTTCTTTCTCACGGTACAAATCAGGCCGTCCTGCTTCCCAAACATCAGCAAGCTGTGCTTCCAAAACTTTTAACAATTCCTCTAAGATATTGCCCTCACCATGCCCAGACAACTTATCTTCATCACCTTCGATGCGCGGCAATACTTTACACATCATAAAGTCGTCCCACACGGCTTTTAAAGTCGTTTCGTCTTTGGGTTGATTAGCGGTAACAGCAAGCAGTAATTCATTAAGTGCGCGAAATGCTAATTCAAACGGTGTGTTTTTTAGCACTGAATTTACTTGGTTTAAGAAGTCAACCGTTGCAGCACCAACATTAATATTTACTCCACCTTCAATGACTACTTCATAATCAACATCTGCTTTGCTAGCATGTGACCAAATGGGATAGCTAAGGCGCTTATTGCAGCTAGTTGGGGTGAAAAAATCGTTATAGTCGTTCGGGAAAAACACGCCAAAATCAAAGCTCAGCGCTCGGTCAATCACCTTGCGTGAAAAGCCGTGAGTGGTTTCATCCATATTCACCGTGCCCGCGACCAGCAGGTTAAACGGAATACCTAAACCATATTGGCAAATATGTGCCCACAGTTCATCGTATTGCGCATCATCAAAGCCTAGCGTTTCGCGCAGCTTTTCTTTATCCGCGACTTCTTTAATGGTGGCGGGTTTTAATAGCGCATCACTATTGTAGGTAAAGCTGTCATCTGTCCAACGCCATTCGCGGGTTTCCAGTACCGACAAATAATCAGCAAAATACTGCTCAACAGGGGCAAGGTTCATTTCATCCAAACACAGCCAATAAGGCAGCACCTTATCTAACTCATCACGTTCACCTGCTACGACTAAACGCTCGCCTTGGTCTTCGCTCTCTTGCACTTCAACGGTTAAGCCACTATCAGCAATCGCACACCAAGCTTTGGCGATAAATTGCAATACATCAGTAGCGATGTATTCCGCAGCGCCATTTAAGCGTGAAATATACCCCAGCAAATCGCTCGGCTCATGCCAGTCGGGGCGCACCGAGGTCAAACAATAGGTATCAGCAAACTGCTGTGATGTTTTTGCTTGCTCACGCACAAAGCGGGTTTTACCTGTTCCTGAGATACCTGCGAGAAGAAGGAAGGGTTTGGATAAAGCTTGTGCGTTACTAACTGCATGTGCATGTTGCGAATACTGATTAGTATCTAAATTTACATCTGCATATATATCTAACAGCTCTTTTAGGTCAGAGGTAAGAGTATCTTCATCAGGCATATTTTCCAGAGGATAAAATTTTGCACCAGCTGAAGCCCACTCATAAGATCGGCCTAATGTTGTATTAGAGCGTAAATCAACTTTCTGGTCCCAAGCGTTCAGTCGACTATCAAAACTCCTTATGTTATTGCGTAGTTCCTCAGCTTTTTGCCTTGCTAAAGCTGTTCCATATTGTTTCTTAAGCTCTGTAGTTCCAAAACCCAACGAGAGATAAACACCACTACCGTCTGAACGAAACAAATAAACAGGATAAATACCGGACTGCGTTGACTCTGTAATTGACGGGTTGAGTATCGAGAGCCAAGGTACGTCGGCCCAATTCCCAGCGCCAGCACTCGCTTTTATTAGGTAATTAGCTGGAGATGGCAGCTTGCTTTCAATTGCTTTAATTAAATCTTGTCTTAGTAAATTGGCTATTGGATGGCTCGTAAACTGCTCATTTTTTGCTTGTTCCCAACCACCTGCTATTTCTGTTAAAAGTTGTCTTAAACTCATACGTATCCTTTATACTAAGACCAAGAATTTTTGGTATTGCAGCTCTATTTTTTTTGGTTTTGCATATCCTGAAGATGCCAACTTTACGATGCCCAAACCATCAAGTGTTTTCAATGTTCTCGACACATTGCTGACCGCTCGGCCAGTCAGCATGGCCAGCTCAGTCACCGATTGCGGCTGTTGGTCGGCAATCACTTTTAACAATTGCTGATTTTCTTTCGACAGCACATTGGCCACCGATTTCAGCGAATCGAACCAAATATCGACGGGGTAATCGGGATCGAGCGTTTGACCTTTAATGCCTATTACACAGCGCGACTGTTTTACGTTTTTCATTTCTTTACTCGCATAGCTTACTCAAATCGTTTGCTCGCACTCCCTACTGTCCTCTCTCTACTCTCAATAAAGCCAGCGAGTGCGTAAAACAGCATTTGATCCATCAAAAGACTGTACGTTTATACATAAGCTTCGTATCTTATCAACTGCTGATAATCGCGCAAGTAAATTATCTCGCTTGAGTGAAAATCAATCTCACTGATCTGTTAAGTTCAGTTAGGAGTTTGCATGTCTATTATTAAAGAGTTAAACGGACGCAGTAGGTAGATAAATGCCCAGATCATGCAGCTTTTTGAGGGTACACACAGCTACCTGCCCCAAAAGCCCAAGGTATGGCGTATTACTTTGAAACTTCCTACCCAAAACCCAGTTTTGGTGAGTCGTTTGGCTTATGTCTTGATTTGTCGAGTAGATCGACACACTAGAAAGTTATGTCGAAAAAACAGTAAAAAATCGACACATGAAATTGATATGTCGATCTAATCGACAGGACCTGTTCAGATCTTGGTTCACTTTACTTCGAGAGATTGGCAATTTATAGAAAAAACGCGGCATTTTCCTGCTTGCGCTGATCCAATGTCTTCGCAATCGCAGACATTGTTGTTTTACTTATCCCTTGTTGCATCGCAAGATAAGTAAATTGGCTGATGGCTTCTGCGACTTCTTCAATGACTTGCTTTGCCTCATGCCAACTCCCATAGCCAGCACTGGTCGCTAGCTTTTGCATCACCTTAAGCGGTGGCGCTTTGCCATAACCTCCGAACGCAGTGGCGTGTTCGTTGAATGGATGTGGGCTGTAAGTAACATCGTAAAAAGGTGCAGGATCCCATTGACCGTCATCCGCTTGCAAAAACGCCCAGTTTTTACTGTGGTCGTCTTGGTTAGACGACAGCAGGTTAAACATGGCACGGCGAAATTGCAGTTGCCCAGCCGCTGGAGATTTACACAACTGACGGCTAGCTTTGATCAAGTCAATATAATCTAAGCTTGGCGTTCTAAAGTCCGCATCCAGCAGCCCGCAAGCGCTGTGCATATGCAAGCAACCTGCACTGCGCTCGCTGCCTAAGTCTGCCTGCTCAGTCACATAATCAAAACGCTTAAGCGCTAACCACGCAGGCGCACCGCTTGAGGATGGTGCTTCAATGAGTTGCCATTGCGGTGGTTGACACTTAGCAAGTTCTGCCATTTGTAAATAAACCGCCTCACACAAACCTTCTTCATGGCCGAGCGCTAGATTTTTCGAGGTGAACTTAATCAGCCAAGCCTCATCTCCAGGCTGAGCAAAGGTTCGACAATGCTGAGTTTCCCCAGCGGGCATATAAATCTGCGCCTTGGGCCTTGCCCCACCCGAACTACCTCCGGCGACTAATGCGGCCAATACCTGTTGAGTATGTCCATCTAACTCATCGTGGTTGTCGTCTATATAATCTGACATTGAAGAATCGAACAGCGTCTGCGCTTCTAAGCCTAAAGTAGCTAAATCAATGTCAGCGTTCGTCGTGGTTGAAAACTCAGACACCGGAGAAAAAGACAATGCTCCCATGCCTTTATCACCAACAAAGGCCAGCCTATCCATCGCCGTTAATTGATTAGGCAGGATGCCCTTTTGCCGGAAAATACGATCTTGCAACAGCATGCCCCAGCCATCGGGTAAACAATCTCCAAATACGCCATGTACTCCTTGATGAGGCGCTCTAGGTGCGGCTTGAACTTGCGCATTCGCTTGCAAGGTAAAAGGTGATAAATTGCCAAACTGCTGCAAATAGCTGTCTGCATACTGAAAAAAAACACCTTGACGATTCTGCGCCAAGACCCCTACTGCAACCTGCTCACCTGAACTTAAGGTGCGAGTCACGGCGAGTTTTTGAATGGGGTTAAAACTCATCTTTTAGCACCTCATCAATACTCGTGGGTACAGCAGCGCGTTCTTTGTTAGGTTGTGTGAGCCCATACAAACGCCCAAGCGAGTCAAGGGTCTGCCAAAGCAACAATAATTGGCGAAATGAAATTTGCCCAGTTAGCTCAAACTTCTTAATGGTGGCCGCAGGTACACAGCTTCGCTCAGCAAGCGCTGCTCGTGACAGCTTTGCCTGTTTTCGTAACTCACGCAAATAAGACGCATAGGCTTGGCTGACGTCGGTATCATCAAGTAAGGTAAAATTCATCCGCAAAGACCAAATGGATACAGTTATATCCATTATAGCAAAATAAAGCATAAAGTGGACACTACTGTACCCATAAAAAATGGAGTGTTGAAAAATCACTCGATAAAGCCTTTCAAAATTGCTATTTTTAAACCCTAACAGCAGCATAAAAACGGCACTGTTTTTCCATTGCTAACCACTAAGGTTTAGTAAAAGCCATAGGCAAGTGTTGGGCAGTACCACCTCTTAAAGCGATATCGATAAAGCTCGTTCGCTCACATAGCAGCTTTTTTGTAAAACCGCGTCGTTTCATTGCCAACAACAAGTCCTCACCAAAGTGGGTCAGGATTTTGCGCTGCTTTGGAAACAACACATTGTGTAAATCACGCTTAGCCATAACATTAACCAAAGGGACTATATTCCCACTATTCGAACATTAATGGGAATATAGTCCAACTTTTAAATCCAACCAAATCTAACACGCGAAAAATGGGACTATATTCCCGTTTTTATCATAAAAGTGGGATTAATATCCCACTTTTAGATTCAGCTTGCACGATGGAAAGAGCGATAGTGCAAAGAACTGGAAACCCGCTACCAGGGATCTACACAAAGTGACTTTATTGATAACAAGCTGTAGACCCATTGAGTATGACTTGCGATCTTCAGAACGCCCCACAAATAGCATTCTTCTCTATTTCTAACTAGCTGCAGTTTTTAGACCTTGTGGCAATCAGTAAATTGAAACAATACGTTTTACTTATAAATTCACCAAATCCGATAGAATAAATCCACGGACAATTTGATTAAAAATAGGCATTCTTAACAGATAGCTTTTCGTTGTAGGTTTAAAGGGTAATCCATCAATAAATGTCTTTTAAACGATTTAAAGCGTTTTTATCTGATCAATCGGTTAAGATAAAATAAAATTGATTATCCACCATTCTAGTTATGGAAAACGACAAATGACTGGCACAGGCTCCCGTTCATCGATTGTTGTCTTAATAATGCTTTTGTGCGGGCTATTGTCTTCGATCGTGAATGCGGCGCCACCGACGCTTCAGGTCAACCATGATTTTAAAAAGCTGGAACAGTTCCAGATGGGGTATTTTGTCGATCCATCCGGCAATATGCCCATTAGCCAAGTACAAAACCAACACTTTGAAGCGTCTTCTAACTCAATCACCTTGGGGTCCAACGCAAAGACAACTTGGGCAAAAATAGTACTTCAAAATACCAGCGACTCCCCGATCACTCTCTACCTTCATAATCCTTATGCTTACTACAATCATGCCATTGAACTTAATGAAGTAGTCAATGGCCAAGTCACCCGTAAGCGGCTGTTGGATATGGATAATAAAGACACCTACGAGTGGATGTATCAGGGCACTGCTGTGTTTGACATAACGCTCCCACGCCAACAGGTCACAACACTTTACTTGAAGAATGTTTCTTATATTTATCAAGTGTTTAGCGTTGAACTCTACAGTCAAGATTTATCAAAAAGAGTACTCATAAACCAATACAATGACATTACCTTGATTGTGGGTATGGTATTGGCGCTCATTATTTATAACTTCTTTCTGTTTTTGTCATCGCGCTTAAAAGAACATCTTTTTTATGCCTGCTACTTGGTTTCAGGGGGCTTTTGGATCGCCCTTTCATACGGCTTATTTGCCAGCTTTTTTGATGTCTTTGGCTCTATCACACTGAAATGGAATATCGCCCTCGGCACCATGCCGATCTGTTTGTTGTTCTTCATGATCAACATTTTTGAAACGAGAAAAAAATACCCGATCGAACACAAAGCTTTGCTGACGACCATTGCCATATTAGCCACCAATTCTATCTATGGTTTGTTTGACATTATCAGTGCGCTTGAATATGCCAGTACACTGGCCTTTATTGTTATGTCCATCAGCCTATGCGTCACCATTTCAATGTTTGTGCGTCGGCACCCTCTTTCCCTTTTATTTTTAATTGGCCATGGTTTTTTCGTTACATTTAGCCTGTTGGCTGTGCTGTTTTATCAGGGAAGAATTGGCTTCAACTATATCAATAGCCACGGAGTTGGCATTGGGATTTTGTTAGAATCGCTTGTGCTATCACTGATCATTGCCAATCGTATTCGCACATTAGAAAAGCTCGAGGCGACCCAAGCGGAGTTGCAGCTACTGGCTTCCACAGACCCATTAACACAGCTGCTGAACCGCCGATCATTTGACTTAGAAGCCAGTGCATTGTTAAACCAAGATAAACAAATACGATTCCCTCTTTCACTGGCCATTCTCGACATCGATTTCTTCAAAAACATCAATGACACCTATGGGCACAGCTTAGGAGATCAAGTCATTGTACGCGTCGCCGACGTGCTCAGAGCACAGTGCCGTCTGCAAGATATTGTTGCCCGTTATGGCGGAGAAGAGTTCGTTATTCTGATGCCAAATACCACCCGAGAAAAAGCCCACGTATTAGCCGAGCGCATTCGTACCACCTTGGCCCACACTAGCGTTCAGGTTGACCAAAATCAGTTAGTCAACTTCACGCTTAGTGTGGGGATTTCCGAAGTGGATGCTAAGACCGCAGATCTACAAGCCGCTATAAATCAAGCAGATAAAGCCTTGTACAAAGCCAAA
Source organism: Marinomonas sp. NPDC078689 (assembly GCF_044542435.1). Classification (NCBI taxonomy): domain Bacteria; kingdom Pseudomonadati; phylum Pseudomonadota; class Gammaproteobacteria; order Oceanospirillales; family Oceanospirillaceae; genus Marinomonas; species Marinomonas sp. NPDC078689. Next base: position 69,298 of record NZ_JBITUJ010000005.1, read on the forward strand.
AACAGCGGACGAAACCAGTCTCAGCTGCACATTAGCTAATACTCTAGAGGCTGCATTTTTTGCTATACCTCACAACTCACCCTGCAAACGCCTGTTTAAAGGCGTCAAACAACCATTCATAAGCAGGGCCTCGCTGGGCGCCTTTTTTGGAGACTAGATCCACTGGCACCGACCAAGGTTTATGGTCGAAAACCACGTCTATTTTATGAATATTGTTGTGTTCTATGAGCGGCGAAACCAAGGGTAAAGGCAAGTATGCCCAGCCGACCTTCTGCATCACCAACTCCAGCGCGGCGTAATTGCTAGAGCACCACCAGACATTGGGCGTTATGCTGATCAATGCCTGAGGCTCTTTCTTACGCGTACCTCGAACCGTCACCTGACGATAAGGCGCTAGATCAGACTCTGAGCTCACTCTTTGCCCAGCTAAAGGGAAGGCTTCATGGCAAACGGCAATAAAATCGACCCCGCCCACATAGCAAAAATCGACTTGTTTATTGGCTTCAATTTCAGCAAACATCACACCTATGTCTATATTACCGGTAGCAACGGCGTTAACTATGTCTGGCGACGCCAAAGACACAAGCTCAATCTGAACGTAAGGAAACGTCAGCGCAAACTGTTGCAATACGGTTGAAACGTAAGGCGCTAATAAAGCGTCGTCTACTGCGATGGTAAGTCCGCTTTCCTCATTCCTCAAAATCGATTCTGCAATCTGTTCGAATTCATAAGATTGCGCCAAAAGCGACCGCGCGCTGCGAATTAAACGCTCGCCTTCTGGTGTCAACTTGGGGCTACGAGAGCTTCTATCAAATAGCTCAACGCCCAAGTCCAGCTCCAAATTACTAATCCCATGGCTAACCGCCGACTGCACTTTTCCAAGCCGTCTCGCGCACGCCGAAAATGAACCGAGTTCGGCCGACAACACCAGCATATTGATCTGTTCTAGACTTATCATATGAATAATATCGATAGTTAATAACTTTTAAATATCATAATAATTGATAGTATAAAGCGCAAACCTACTTTTCTCCTTCCTCATACACGCCGTAAGGAACTACCCTAATGAGCTGGTTATATTTGCTACTTGCCGGTCTTACTGAAATCGGCTGGCCTATTGGCTTGAAAATAGCGCAATCCGGCGGCTCCAAAATCGCAGGAATCGCCATCGCCGTGTTCTTTATGTTTATCAGCGGCACGTTACTTTGGCTCGCCCAAAAAGAGATTCCGATGGGAACTGCCTATGCAGTATGGACAGGAATCGGTGCCTCAGGCACCTTTTTAGTTGGCATTTGGTTTTATGGGGACCCAACATCCTTAATGCGTTATAGCGGCGTCTTACTCATTATTCTCGGTGTCGTTGTGTTAAAATTCGCACACTGATCACTCGAATCACAAGCAGCGTCTTGGCAACAATTATAATGCCCTTACTAACCGCGCTATAAAGTAGAATGCCGCCAACAAGCAAGCGGCATTTCCTTGATGGGTTAACAGGGAATAACACTCTCACTCTTTTCCGAATTTGGCTGATTACACTATGAATACCTTACGTCGCCTCGCACAACATGACGCCGCCTACTTGCTCGTATTTATTTTTCTTATCTCACTCAATTTGCGCGGTCCCGTTACTGGCTTGCCGCCATTATTAGACCGCATCAGCCAAGATTTACATCTATCTAGCTCTCAGTCCGGTTTATTAACCAGCTTGCCTCTGCTTATTTTTGCGCTATTCGCACCGGTGGCGTCTTGGTTAACCAGACATTTTCAGATCGAACGTATCTTAGCCACTGGAGTTGGTTTAATAGCCCTAGGGATGGTGGCTCGCTCCCTTGGCTCACTCAGTACCTTGTACATGGGCGCTGTGCTGATTGGTGCCGGTATCGCCATTGGTAATGTTTTGCTGCCCAGTTTATTAAAACGTGAATTCCCAAATCACATTGTTCAGCTCACTGCCATTTATGTCCTGATGATGAGCGTGGGCGGATTCATAATGTCCAGTTTTGCGGTGCCATTAAGCGTGTTTGCTGAAGGGTCGGGCTTCACCCTACCAATGAGCAGCTGGTCATTCGCATTAGCTTGCCAAGGGTTAATGATTCTTTTGCCATTGGTGGTTTGGTTTACGTGCAAAATAACCCAGCACCACACGCCACAAATCAATAACACTGAAGTGTCCCCCAAACTATGGCGTTCTGTTACTGCGTGGCAAGTGGCTGGGTTTCTCGCCGTTAACTCATTAGTGAATTACATCGTCGTCGCTTGGGTGCCTTCCATCTTGGTGAGCTACGGTTATACGGACTCAACCGCCGGCTTGTATCAAGGCTATTTACAGCTGGCTGGGGCGTTACCGTCGTTAATTCTCGCGCCCTTTATCCATCGCTTAGGCAGCCACCGCCGACTGTGCTTAATTGCAACAGGCTTAACTTGGTTGAGTTTATTTGGCTTTTTATACCTTCCTAGCTGGTCTGGTGTCTGGGCCGTGAGCTTTGGTTTTGGGGTCAGCATGGGATTTATTTTGGGTTTATCCTTTGTCAGCTTAAGAACCAATAGTCCCAAGCAAGCCGCGGCACTCTCAGGTATGGCGCAGCTTATTGGCTACACATTAGCCGCCTTGGGTCCGGTGCTTATTGGGGCTCTTCATGACTGGCGTCATTCATGGGATGAACCGCTCTATGTGCTCTTAGTAATTGGCTTTTTGTGGATGATTCTAGGTTGGATGGCGAGCCCTAAACCGTCGAAATAACGCGATTGGCTTATAAAAGCGTAAGAAATACAGTTTTATCGGTGATCAAAAAAGTACTCAGTCGAAAAAAAAAGGGAGAGTGTTATACTCCATTTTTTCTCCATATTTGTCGCTTAGGAATCATCGGTTCATGTATCAAACGAGAGTTCGTTCACTGTTCGTCACTTTAACGGTTCAAATACTGTATCTCGTGCTGATTTTGATGGCGTCGCGCTATGTCATGTTGGCGGTTTTCTCTGAACCTAGTCAATTAGCCACTCACAGCGACGACGTACAACGCATGTGGACAACCGGTGTACGCTACGATTTGCGTGTCGGTGGTATGCTAATGGTGCCCTTTGCTTTATTGGGTCTCCTAATGGCAAGCAGTCGCATTACATGGCGCGCTTTCAGAGTCTGCTTACCTTGGATATTTGGCTTCATTGCTTTTGCCGTCGCTATGGTCGCCATCAGTAACTATTACTACTATCAGACCTACCACAATACCTTTGATGTGTTTGCTTTTGGTCTGGCTGAAGACGATACCGCCAGCGTCTTAGCGAATATGTGGGAAGGCTATCCCGTGATTCGAGGTTTGCTTGCCGCACTGGCTGCGGCCTATCTTTCCGGCCGCTTTACTCATTATTTCCTAAAAGACAAAGCCCCTAAAAAGTGGAATCTAGCCCTCTTTGTTTTGTTCACTTTTATCATGATTCTTATCTTGGCGATTATTAGCCGCGGCAGTCTAGGCACCTTCCCATTAAGACGTGGTAATGCGCAGGTATCGCAACTTTTATTACTCAATAAAATAACACCAAATGGTTTGATGAGCCTCAACTGGGCCATCAATGACCATAACGAAGATTTGTCTTTTTCTCCGGTTAGCAAGGCCAAAGGCGAGCAATTAGAGAAACAGCTGGGCATCAGCAGTCTAATAGAAAAAACACCTAAAAACCCTTGGCTTGCAGAACACAAACCCAATGTTGTGATGGTGCTCATGGAGAGTTTCGGTAGCAACATGCTGCAATTTGATGAAGTCGGTAAGAATGATCTGCTCGGTCACCTTCGCCCACATTTTGCAGAAGATTTTGTCTTCAAACGCTTTGTCTCTGAAGACAATGGCACCGCGCCGTCTCTGGCCGCTATGTTCTTTCACAGCCCTCTGCAAAACATTAGCCACAGCTCAGCACAACACACCAAGCTAACGGGTACACCCTTCGATGTGTACAAGAAAGCAGGCTACAAAGTCATTTTCATCTCACCTGGTAATATGATGTGGCGTAACCTGGTGAACTATTTACCTGTTCAAGGCGTGGATGCGGTTTACGACCAAAACACCTTAATGAAGATGTACCCTGAATCTGCCAATGAAATCACCGATTGGGGCGTGCCTGATGACTACGCTTATCGTCTTGCAGAGAAGTTGCTAAAAGAGTCGAAAGAACCGACCTTTATCAGCATTCTGACCATTACGAATCACCCTCCTTATGTCACACCGGATCGCTACCAACCGCAACCTATCGCGCTCACGCCTGAGGTAAAACGACACGCTGAGGCACAAGGCCAAGAAGAGCTCAACATTCAAGAAACTTACCAATATGCAGCAGACGCCTTTGGTCAGTTTATTAGTTCCGTGGAAAGCTCCGATAAGGCTGATAGTACCTTGATCGCCGCCACTGGCGACCATCAAATGCGCCGTCTCAAGGCCTATTACCCAGAAGAGCAAATGCTCGATCGTGCGGTGCCTTTCTATCTGCATGTGCCAAAGAAAATACTCGACAACAGCCAATGGCACTACGATCCAAGTCGCGTCGGTTCGCACAAGGATATCTTTCCAACGCTGTACAATTACTCATTATCAGACACCTCTTATCAAGCCATTGCTGGGCGTAACATGCTGGCAGTAGAAGACGATAAGCAACGTGCGTTTGGTTACAACACCACCCTTTGGATAGATGACAAGGGGGCTTATCCAATGAGTGGTCAACCGGCTTTTTACCCTTGGAAAGACGCAACCAGCTTAGAAGTTAAAAAACAAAGCCAACAGGTTCCCCCTTTCCAGCAAGCTCGCCAAAAGGCGCTGCCAGAGCTATTACGCTGGCAAATTAACGCACATATAAAAGGCTTTAAAGAATAACGGAAATGATAGATGACCAAGGGGTTTATAACCCTTTGGACATCTCCTCTAATGATACATCTCTGGTTTGTACCAAAGGGATGATGATAGTAAAACTCGTTCCTTCTCCTTCTTTAGACTCGATTTCTATTCGGCCCTTCATAAGGGTATATACCCATTGATGAACTAAATGCAGACCAAGCCCAGTGTGTTTATCGACTCGTCCGGTCGTCACAAAGGGGTCAAAAATACGCTCCCGTACCTCGGAAGAAATACCGTTACCATTATCCTTGACGCTTAGTGCTAACATGTCATTCTGGCATTTTGCTGTCAGCGTAATAATGCCTTTCGGATAATCTTTCAAACCATGCTGCAGCGCATTGTCTATCAAGTTTTGTATCACTTGGGAAAGGATCCCAGGAAAACCTTGCATATGAATATCTGCGTCACACTCATCCTTTATTAACACGTGAGGAAAGCGCTTCAATCTAGGCTTATACACAGTTAATAGGTCCTGTAGCACACTATTGAGTACAAAATCCTGCACATCCTGTCCTGAGCGATCCAAGGTAATACGTTTGAAACTCGCGACTAGATTGATCGCTCGTGTAAGGTTTTTCTCCGCTATTTCTAGTGTTTTTCCCATACTCTGACGATTTCTATCTGACAACGAATCCGCCTCTTTATTAATCAATGCGGTTAATGAAGACAGTGCCATACGCACGCCTCCCAATGGCGTATTCATTTCATGGGCTAAGCCTGCCACCATTAGCCCTAATGCCGATAGTTTGCTGTTCTCTACCAACTCACTTTGTAGCTCAACCAATTGGTGATTAACCACGTTAAACTCATTATTGGCGACTTTGAGCTGTGCTTGCTCTGCCTCTAATGCAGACAATAGAGCACGGCGTTTATAAGACGCGTTCATTTGCCACCACACTAAAAAGGACAAGATAAGAAAGGCCGCACTGCCCAAAGAGAAAATTAACCATTGGAGGTATTCTCGATACTCATCCAGCACATGACTTCGTGAACGTGCAACAAAATACAAAAATGAGGACTGCTCCGTCTCCATAGACGAGATTGGTGCTTCGACTATTACCCTCATTGAGCTCCAAACTTGCCCCTCTGAAATGCGACTAGAAAGCCCTTCTTCAGAAGAAATGGATGCCCACACTTTGGGGTACAAAGACTTTACATAGTTCGTCTGTTTATCTTGCTTTAAGGCACTAGCCCATTCTTTTTGAGCGTCTTGACTGATCAGCCACTCACCATTTTCGCTCACCACATCCATAAAAAAACGATCATTGGACAAGGTTCTAAGCTGAGCGAATAACTTGGTCAGGTCATAATTGACCACTAGCACACCTTGACGCTCACGATTGATAGACACCGCACCTCGTAGAGTGGGTTCAAGAGGGCGAACAATTTGGTCGTTTTCCATATTCAGATCAACAGGGGAAATATAGACATCGTTTTCTGTTGCAAGCTTGGCTTGCTGAAAATAATAGCGGTCCGACTTATCTTGTAATTGACTAGCGGGGACCACGGCTATCTTCCCATCACGGGCGTTGATGCGTATTAGCTCTTTACCATTCGAGTCAAGCCAGCGTACTTGAGAAATAAAAGGGGAAGTCAGCGCAAATTGAGAGAAGATTTGCGAAATATCAGACTGCCAAAAAACAGACTCAGGAATATGGTGATGGGAGGTAAGAAGTGCATACACGCTATTCCGAAGGAAAAGCGTCGTACTTTTTATATGTCCTAATTCACGGTTAAAAAGGCTGCTTCCTTGCGATAAAAGTCCAGATTCTTCTAGGGTTAACTGAGTGACATATCGATTTTCGAATAACCGGTAATTACTCCACCCTACCAATACGACAACTAAAAAAAGAGTAATCATAGTCGTCGGAAATAGCATTTTCTTAGGGATGCGCGTCATCGGGCTAGACCCTGGCTCCCAGAATGTCCTTCTACCCAGCTAATCACCTGCTCTAGCGGCATAGGTCGCGCAAACAGATAGCCTTGCCCTTGTTGACACCCTAAATCAATCAAATTCTGTCTCTGGGTATCGGTTTCTATACCTTCTGCTATCACGGAAAGCCCCAAGACTTGGGCCAGATCGATAATCATTTTTAGTATCTGCCAATCTTTTTCTGAGTCAGCCATGCGCCAAACAAAGCTGCGGTCAATTTTTAGCGTAGAAAGAGCCAAACTCGACAAATACGCTAATGACGAATAGCCAGTACCAAAATCATCAATGTTTACTTTCATACCGCTTTTTTTCAGCGCATCAAGCTGCTTACAAATAACGGCTTTTTCTTCGATCAACTGCGTTTCTGTGATCTCCAGCTCAATAAGCTGAGAGTCCACATCAAGTTCTCTAAACAAGGCTTCTAATCGCTCAAAATAATCTGGGCGAACCACGTCTCCGCCCGTCACATTAACGGAGATAGGGACACGAATACCCTGCTCAATCAAGGCTTTCTGTGCCACACAAGAACGGCGCATGATATTTTCGTCTAGTCGCCCTATCAAACCGCAGCTTTCAGCAAGGGTGATAAATTGATCTGGGGGAATATAGGAACCACTATGGTGTTTCCAACGAGCTAAGGCTTCAAAACCGATTAGCTCACTATTTTCTAGAGAGACTTTAGGTTGTAAATAGATCTCGATCTGGTCTTTCACCACAGCATCACGAAGGTCTTTCAGCAATGCATAGCGCTCTGACATCGCCGTCGCCAATGCTTCGCTATACACCAAAAAGGATAAGCCATGGCGTTTAGCGTGCTCTAATGCACTTTCTCCAGCACTAATAATTTGCTCTGCTTCATAATGATCAAACAAAGCCAAATCAATCGAGCTCATAACAATATCGACCGAGTGAGTGACATCCTCAATGCTCAGGTTGGCATGAATAATCGGCTCTAATTTTTGTTCGTCATACTCTTGATTGGTATAAACAACGACGGCTAATGTGTCTCTGTCGATCAAGGCAATATTGATGTTGTCAGTAAAATAAGTTCGTAAGTGGCTGTAAAGCGACTGAATAAGTTGGTCAACAAATTTTGTCCCAAAAACAGTTTCAGTGTGGGACAGATCTTCCACATGTAGCATCAGTAATTTGGCATATGGCAAATCGACCAATGACATATTTTTAATCTCGCGCGATAGCCAGTTTTTATTATGAATACCCGACACCGGATCGAAATACGCCAACTCAGTTAATTTGCCATGCAAAGCAACATTGCGAAAACCTACATTGATATTTTCACACATGACTTGCAGCAAATTCAGATCATTCGGCAATAACTCTCTGTCTAACTTCACCAGCAAAATACACTCTTTTCCTTCGAGCTCTTTATTGGCAAAGAATAAGATTGAGTAACCTTCAATAAAAACATGTTGCTTAGCCTGACAGGCTTTAGAGATGCAAACCATGAGCTCTTTGTCATCAAGAACATTGCCTAAATATTGATGAGAGTAATGTGCTAAGTCCCCACTGGCGGCGACAATAAGTGCTTGTTCAACACCATGATCGAAGCCACTCGAGAAACAAACAATACCGCCTGTTTTCATATTTAGTAATTGGGAGACTTCTTCTAGAATCGATTGGGTATAAGCCAAAATATCACGTTTAGTTGCAAGCCGCTGACTCGACTCAACAAGCATTTGCATGCCATGCCGAGCCTCTTTCATGTCTTTTAAATGATGCCAGGTTCGTAGGTTGCTTAAAATAATCGTCTGGAGATGATCATGGGTAAGATCCGGCTTGCTCCAGTAGTCATCAATATCATAATTTTTCATAATATCGTTTACTGGCGCTGCACCTGATTGCCCAGTTAACAATACAATTCGAACAAGATCATTGCCTATTCCATCTCGAATCGTATCGACAAGTCGTAACCCTGCATCGTCAGCTTCCATAATCACATCGAGCAAGATAACGCTAATATCTGGGTTTTTAGCGATCACTTTTATCGCTTCTCTTGCTGAATTAGCCGTTAGGATTTCAACATCTTTATCATCGTAGTTTAGCGTCACCAAAGCGTTGATTAACGCTTCTTGGTAATCTAGGTCATCTTCCACTGAAAGTACTTTGTAGGTGTGGCTTCTTTGCTCAAGCAAAGGTGTGTGTGTTTTTTCCAGTTTCGCTGTATTCATAGAACGGCTCATCCTTGCTCTGAAAACATTTTTTCATTATTAAAAGTCTAGATGCTAGAGACTTATTTTTCCTAACTAAAACCATTCGAATTGTATTTCCCTCAAATTCAAAGTGTTCCTTTGGCATACACACCTAGAAAGTACCTTCTAATGCCTCAATAGAACATAAGCGGAGCGAAAAACAGCATATTATGATATAGTCATATTACTTATATTTTGGCTAATCTCAACTGGGTTTAAAGGTAATATGGATCGACACACGGGCAACTTATTTATCCTTTCTGCGCCTTCTGGTGCAGGCAAATCTTCTTTATATAAAGCATTATTACAAGCGGATGATAAGGTTCGTATTTCGATATCTCACACCACAAGAGCACCACGAAAAGGTGAAGAGCATGGTCGTGAATACTACTTTACTGAAGACGAAGATTTTTTAGATATGATTGCCGAAGATGCCTTTTTCGAACATGCTCAAGTGTTTGATAACTATTATGGCACTTCGAAAGCGTCGATTTTCAACATGCTAGAGCAAGGCTTAGACGTTATTCTAGAGATCGATTGGCAAGGCGCGCGCCAAGTGCGTAAGCTCTACCCAGATGCCATTGGTGTCTTTATATTACCGCCTTCTTTAAAAGCACTTGAAGAACGTTTGCATGGTCGCGGAACAGACAGTGAAGAGGTCATTCAGCGTCGCATGAGTAAGGCAGTTGCTGAGATGTCACACTATGATGAATACGATTTTGTCATCGTAAATGACGACTTTGAGACCGCGTTAACACAAATGCAGTCGATTTTTACCGCAATGCGCTCAAAAAACACCGTAATGAAACAAAAATATGGCAATCTTATCAATGATCTCTTGTCATTATGAGAAGCCGTTAAGTAGAATTACATTTGCATAAATAGATAACCGCAATACAGAGGTCAAAATGGCTCGAGTTACCGTAGAAGATTGTTTAGAAAACGTTGATAACCGCTTTGAATTAGTCATGGTGGCATCAAAACGTGCACGTCAACTTGCCACTGGTGGTGAAGAAGCGAAAGTGGCACTTGAAGACGACAAAGTAACCGTAGTTGCTTTACGTGAAATAGCTGAAAACTTGATTAACGCCAAAAACGTTGATCTTCAAAAGCAACCTATTCACGAGTTCTAATATTGATGGTGTCGCTCATACCACTGCCGTCGTGCTTTCTATTTGCTGTTGTGAGGTGAGCGATGTATACCATTGAAAATTTAGCTCAGACATTAAGTCAATATTTACCTCACGAGCAAGTCGCTCAGGTAAAACGCGCATACTATTACGCAGAACAAGCTCATGATGGGCAATGGCGTAAAAGTGGCGAACCTTATGTTACCCATCCACTTGCTGCCGCTGAAATCCTTGCGGATTTACGCATGGACAGTGAAGGGTTAACAGCAGCCCTCCTTCATGACGTTATCGAAGACACCGGCATCAGCCGTGAAGCGTTAACTGAGCAGTTTGGAGAAGGCGTTGCCAGTTTGGTTGATGGCGTTAGTAAACTGACGCATCTTGAGTTCAATAGCCAAATTGAAAAGCAAGCTCATAACTTCCAGAAAATGGCCATGGCCATGGCGGATGACATTCGAGTCATTCTCGTCAAATTGGCGGACCGTCTGCACAATATGCGCACGCTGGATTCGATGCCAGCTCACAAAAAACGCCGTATTGCTCGCGAAACTCTCGATATTTATGCCCCTATTGCAAACCGCTTAGGGATGTACAATGTTCGAGTGGCTCTGGAATCTCTCGCTTTTGAAGCTTACTACCCAATGCGGGCTCGCATGCTGCAGCGTGCTATCAACAAGAAATATGGCCACCGCAGCAAAGATACCGAAAAACTTGAAGATTTTATTCGCTCTGAATTAGCCGCCGACTATATCGACGCTCATATCAGTGTGAGAGAAAAACACATCTACAGTATTTATCAGAAGATGAGCAAAAAACGCCGCTCTCTTGATGAAATCATGGATGTGTTAGGTGTGCGTATCGTGACCGATCGCCACGACAGCTGCTATCGCATTCTCGGCATTATTCATGCCTTGTTTAAACCCATCGAAGGCCGCTTTAAAGATTATATCGCCGTTCCAAAATCCAATGGCTACCAATCGCTGCATACCACGGTTGTTGGTACTAATGGCCTACCGATGGAAGTACAAATCCGCACCGAAGAGATGGATTTAGTCGCTAATAACGGCATCGCAGCGCATTGGGCTTATAAATTCAGTGGCAATGCCGCCGCGCCAAACAATCACGATCGAGCAACGAAATGGGTGAAAAGCTTGCTGGAAATCCAGCAAAAAGCAGGTAACCCGATTGAGTTTGTTGATAATGTTAAAAGTGATTTGTTCCCTGATGAGGTGTATGTATTTACTCCGAAAGGTCAGATCATCGAACTGCCATCTGGTGCTACACCGGTCGATTTTGCTTATGGCGTACACACAGAAATTGGTAACACCTGTATTTCTTGTCGCATCAACCGCCGCCTGGCACCGCTTAGCACTCAGCTCGAAAGCGGACAGACCGTTGAAATCATCAGTGCCAAAAATGCGCAACCTAACGTTGCTTGGTTAAGCTTTGCCATCACGGGTAAAGCGCGCACGAATATTCGCCATTACCTTAAAGACAAACAGCGTGAAAATGCGATATCTATCGGACATCGTCTGCTAACTCGCTCGTTAAATGCCTTTAAAACGAATATTGAAGAACTAACGAAAGAGCAAATCGATCAAGTCCTTGTGCAACATCAACTTAACACTCTGGATGATTTACTTGAGTCCATCGGCAAAGGCCGACATGTTGGTTATTTGGTCGCACGAGAGCTGTTCCCAAATTACGATGAAAACACTCTTATCACGCCGAAATCCTTTAAGGTGAACGGCTCTGAGGGAATGCTGATTTCGTATGCGAAATGTTGCTCACCAATTCCTGGAGACCCAATTGTTGGTCACGTTCAAGTGGATAAAGGGATCATTATTCATCATTTGAACTGCCCGAACATTCAAGATCATCTCTCCAGCCCTGAGCGCTTTATCCGTATGGTTTGGGGCAAAGATATTGAAGAAGATCTCAATATTAGCCTGATTGTTAGTTACATTAATGAACGTGGTGCCGTGGCAAAAATTGCCAGCTCCATCAGCGATACCGATTATCAAGTGTCTAACTTAGACATTATTGAACGTGGACGTGTCAGTCGCCTTCGTTTGAATATCACTATTTCTAGTCGTGTTGGCTTAGCAGACGTAATGCGCCGTATTAAGGCTGTTCGTTGCGTCGAGAAAGTCTCTCGTGAGACCATTGTTGGTCGTTAGAGCCTTTAACATGACCTCTATATTTTAACCCGCCTCAGTCAGAACAGACCGAGGCGATATAACATTGAAATGGGATTAAATATCATGGCAAAGCAAGTGATTCACACTGAAAAAGCACCAGCAGCAATCGGCCCTTATTCTCAAGCGGTTCGTGCAGGCAACACAGTTTACCTTTCTGGCCAAATTCCTTTGGTTGCTGAAACCATGGAAGTGATCAGCGAAGACATCGTTGAGCAAACCACGCAAGTGTTCAAAAACTTACAAGCAGTTTGTGAAGCCGCTGGCGGTTCTTTGGAAGACGTTGTGAAATTCAACATTTTCATGACAGACCTAGGCAACTTTGCAACCGTCAACGAAGTGATGACTCAGTTTATCAAACAACCTTACCCAGCTCGTGCCGCAATGGGCGTTCGTGCGCTACCAAAAGGCGTTCAGGTTGAAATCGAAGGCATCATGGTACTTGAAGACTAGTTATCCAATCATGTTGCTCGCAGCATGATGAAGATGATCTAAAAAGAGGCGCTCGACGCCTCTTTTTTTATGGCTAGTGTTCGGCTAGATAAGCGCTTACTAGCTCATCATAACCACTCACATAACTAGGGTAATGAAAACAAAATCCTGTTTCTTTGAGCGCTTGATTACTAATTCGCTTGCCTGAAGTGGGCAAAAAGTCACTGACCTTTTCAGGGAGATTCGCTTTAGTGTCTAGCAGCTTAGCAATACACAGCTTCACCTCCCACATAGTGACTGGCGTATCGTCAGTAACATTATAATGACTCGCCAATGCCGCACCACTAAGCACCTTGTCTGCCACATGACACAGAGCGCGCACAACATCGTGACGATGCACACGATTGGTCCAACTGTTTGCTTCCCAAATCTCATCAGACATCACTTTGCTGAGCATTCGATACCGCTTCGGCCCATAAATACCTGAGCACCGCAGGGCAATCGAAGGCATAGCTTGCGAGAGCAATTGTTCCGTTTCTAACAAGATAGCCGCGGTCGCTTTACTGCCGAGCGGAGGTGTATTTTGATCAATCCATTCTCCTTTATTTTGCCCATAAACACTGGTACTGGAGACAAAGATAATGGGCGTCTGGGCACTTTGATAACGCGCTACAAGACGCTTAGCCGTATCGTAATACGCGGCACGGTAAGCCGTTTCCGTTCGACCTGAAGGCGTCATGATTAACACAATAAGATCCACCTCAGGCAGATCGTCGTCTCCCAGTTGCGTGATATCACCGGTCATCCCATGAACTCCTTTGGGAAAGGCGCTGCCAGTACGACGAATACCGTAAACCTGATCCCCTCTGGCCACAAAATACGGCGCCATACCACGCCCTAAATCACCACACCCTGCGATCAGGATTCGTTTTGAATTCATGACTACCTCTTTAAGCAATAAAAGCGCAAACTAGATTATCTGGTACACTTTATCAAATTTTGTATTATCATAGTTATTAACAATGATTAGGTTGAGGGCACGATATGACATTAACTGAATTAAAGTACGTTGTTATGCTGGCAAAAGAAAAACACTTTGGCCACGCTGCCGAAAAATGCCATGTTTCTCAACCGACTCTGAGTGTTGCCGTGAAAAAGCTCGAAGAAGAGCTAGGCGCAGCCATCTTCGAACGCAGTAAAAGCTCGGTCTATATCACTCCCATTGGTGAGCAAATCGTGGCCCAAGCCAAACGCGTTATCGAGCAGGCTAACACGATTAAAGAGTTGGCGTCGTCCGGTCATAACCAACTAAAAGGTCCTATTAAAATTGGCGCCATTTTTACCATTGCGCCCTACCTTTTCCCGATGATGATCCCTAATCTACGCGCCATCACTAACGACATGCCATTGATCATTGAAGAAGATCTCACTGAGAACTTACGCCCTAAACTGCGTAATGGCGAGCTCGATGCGATTATTATCGCGCTCCCCTTCAATGAGCCCGACGTAGTGACCCAGCCAATTTACGAAGAAGAGTTTGTCGTATTAATGCCCAAGGATCACCCTTGGACTAAACTTTCTCACATCAACACGGATCAGCTTTCTACTGACAACTTGCTGTTATTAGGCAAAGGGCACTGTTTCAGTGAGCAAGTTCTAGAAGCTTGTCCTTTAGTGAAAGAAGAAGAGTTTAGCGAAGGACGCACCATTGTTAACGGCAGCTCATTAGAAACCATCCGCTACATGGTGGCATCTGGATTAGGCGTCACTGTGCTACCAAAATCCGCCGTCACAAACATCGACCATACTTTATTAGAAGTTCGCCCATTTGAAGAGCCTGCACCAAAGCGTACTGTTGCCTTAGCGTGGCGTGCAAGCTACCCACGCCCAAATGCCATCGACGTGGTAAGCCAAGCTATCCGCAACACCAGCAAGAAGCTGGATATCTAAGCTCGCCATGATAGACGACCTCGACACACAAGATGTGAGAGAGCTGAAAGGGGTTGGCGATGCCATGGCTGAAAAATTGGCAAAGCTGCACCTTCATACGGTGCAAGATTTGCTTTTTCATCTCCCCATTCGCTATCAGGACAGAACCCGAGTGCTGCCCATCGGACATTTGCGCTTTGGTGATGAGGCGGTCATTGAAGGCACTTCCACCGGTTGCGAAATAAAAATGGGCAAACGTCGCAGCTTGTTGTGTCGTATCAAGGATTCAACGGGCACCTTATGCCTGCGCTTTTTCCATTTTTCTGCGGCGCAAAAAAAGCAATTAGAGTCCGGTAATCGGATCCGTTGCTTTGGGGAAATACGTCGCGGCAGCACTGGATTTGAAATTTATCATCCTGAATACAAGATCATTAGTAACACAGACACACACTCAGATACGGATCAATTGACGCCGATTTATCCGTTAACAGAAGGCCTAACACAAGCCAAAATTCGGCAGTTGTGTGAGCAAGCATTGGAGCGTTTAACGCCCTACAATCTCAAAGAGTGGCTGCCCGATACCATACGTCAGTCATTTAGCTTGCCACCATTAGACGACGCGATTCGTTTTCTTCACCACCCGACAACTGACGCGAATTTAGAGCAATTACGAGCCGGTGCGCATCCTGCACAATACCGACTTTCTTTTGAAGAACTGATGGCCCATCAGCTGTCTTTGATTGGCAAGAAAATCAAAGCCAAAGAAGACAAGGCGATTCGTGTAACAGAACCAGGTCAACTGGCTCAAGGATTACTAGAGCAACTGCCTTTTTCCCCTACCAACGCCCAGCAACGTGTTTTTCAAGAGCTCTTAACCGACCTCCAATCGGGCCACCCAATGCTCCGCCTAGTGCAAGGCGATGTCGGCTCAGGAAAAACACTGGTCGCAGCGTTAGCGGCAGCAGCCATCGTCAATGCGGGTTATCAAGTTGCTATTATGGCGCCAACGGAGATCTTGGCTGAGCAGCACCTCGCAAACTTCACTCAATGGTTTACGCCACTGGGCTTAAATGTCGCTTGGATGGCAGGAAAGCTAAAAGGCAAAGCCCGTGAAGTCGAACTGGAAAATATCGCGTCGGGCGCCGCTCATATCGTCGTCGGCACCCACGCCCTTTTCCAAGAAAGCGTCCAATTTGATCGTCTAGCATTGGCCATCATCGACGAACAACATCGCTTTGGTGTTCATCAACGTATGGCATTGCGAGAAAAGGGCTTACAACAAGGGTTTCAGCCTCATCAGCTGATTATGACGGCTACCCCTATTCCTCGTACCCTGGCCATGTCAGCGTATGCGGATTTAGATTGCTCAATAATAGACGAACTGCCGCCAGGAAGAACCCCAGTTAATACCATTGTGGTATCAGACCAACGCCGTAACGAAGTCATAGAGCGTGTAAAAATCGCCTGCCAAGAAGGCAAACAAGTCTATTGGGTATGTACCCTCATTGAAGAGTCAGAAGCCTTACAATGCCAAGCGGCGGAAGACACGGCTATTCTACTCGCAGAGCAACTTAACGGTTTGTCTATTGGCTTGGTTCACGGACGACTTAAGTCGTCTGAAAAGGCCGAGATTATGGCAAGATTCAAAGCGAATGAGATACAACTTCTGGTGGCCACCACTGTCATCGAAGTGGGTGTGGATGTGCCTAATGCGAGCTTAATGATCATTGAAAACCCAGAACGTCTGGGGCTTGCTCAGCTGCATCAATTACGCGGCCGAGTAGGTCGAGGGCAAACGGCCAGCCATTGTGTCTTATTGTATAAAGCCCCTTTAGGCCAACAAGGGAAAGAACGCTTATCCACGATGCGAGAAACCAGTGATGGTTTCAAAATTGCGGAAAAAGATTTAGAACTGCGCGGCCCAGGTGAATTACTAGGCACTCGTCAAACGGGGCTATGGGAATTTAAAGTCGCAGATCTGCAAAGAGACAAAGCACTGCTTGACGATGTACAAAAAGCCGCCACGCAACTGCATCAGCACTACCCAGAAAGGGTCTCGCCCTTACTGGCTCGATGGCTGCCAAACCACAGCCAGTATTTGAACGTATAAACGCCTGCAGCGCCCAAACAAAAGGCGCTGGAATATCCCTTCCGCGCCTTTTGTATTCGTTTCATATCGCTGTCATCAACCCTTATGGGATGCTAACGACCGTGGTATTTTTCACTTCTTCCATCGCCACATACGTTCTCGACTCACGCACATGTGGCAAGGTCAGTAATGTTTCGCCAAGCAACAAGCGGTAAGAATCCATATTGGACACACGCGCTTTTAATAGATATTCGAAATCACCTGCAATCAAGTGACACTCAAGAATCTCGGGGATTTCTGTGACCGCGGTTTTAAATTCGTTGAAACCTTCTGGGGAAGTTGTTTTTAAACGAATTTCCACAAATACAAGTAAACCAGCATCCACCTTTTTAGGGTCCACTAACGCGCAATAGCCTGTGATATAGCCGTTACGTTCTAGACGTCGCACCCGCTCTAAACACGGGGTCGCACTCAAGCCTACACGACTGGCTAATTCAACGTTTGATAAGCGGCCGTTGACTTGCAGTTCACGCAGAATCTTTTTGTCCAAACGATCGAGCGGTTTAGTTGAGCTTTCCATTCGACATGGATCTCCTTAATCACACTAAAGTATTGTTAATACTATCATGTAGATAACAAAGTATGGGAAGCGCTTTCTAGAATATATTTCTACCCTAAAAACACCGTCATTTGAATTGCACCAATATAAAACAAAAGAAAGTCCACGCACCAAATTGGTATTTTTTGGCTGTTTTTAACCTATATCAGTCATTTTGCTTCTTAGCTATGCACCATTAGATGTCACGTTTTCTTACAAAAACACACACTTTTTAATAAACAAAGAAAACTGCCTGTTTTTTAAACACCTTCCTGTTTTTATGGGCTTATTTTGTAAGAATTATGCACTAATAACCATATTTATAGCACTTTATCCTTGACTAGAGACCATCAACAGTCGTTCTATTAGGTAATGCAACATTCTTCTAGAAGAATGCTCTGTATCTAAAATTAAAAAAATAATCATGATGTTGGCAATATTTTTGCATTGTTTACCTATAAGTCCCAAGACTTATAAAAACGAAAAAATACAACACACACAAAAGAAAGAAATGCCTGGGAGGCTATCAATGAAATCGAACGTTTGTAAACTACTCTCAACAGCCGCTGTTGCTGCCGCCATTAGTACTGGTGCTGCCGCAGGTACACTAGATGACGTTAAAGCAAAAGGTTTCGTACAATGTGGCGTAAGCCAAGGCGTGCCAGGTTTCTCAAATGCTGATGACAAAGGTAATTGGACAGGGATCGATGTTGACGCTTGCCGCGCCGTTGCTGCCGCTATCTTTGGTGATGCTCAAAAAGTAAAATTCACACCTCTTTCTGCTAAAGAGCGTTTCACTGCACTACAATCTGGCGAAATCGATATTCTTTCTCGTAACACCACCTGGACTTATACTCGTGACGTTTCTCTAGGTCTTGATTTTACCGCGACTAACTTTTACGACGGCCAAGGCTTCATGGTTCGTAAAGATCTTGGTGTAGAATCTGCTTTAGACCTTGATGGCGCAACCGTTTGTACTGAACAAGGTACAACAACAGAATTGAACATGGCTGACTTCTTCCGTAAGCACAATATGTCTTACGTACCAGTTGTCGTGCAAAAAGCTGACGAAGCGGTATCCGCATACGATTCAGGTCGTTGTGATGTTTACACTACGGATAAATCCGGTTTAGCAGCACACCGTACTAAACTTAAAAACCCAAGCAACAACATCATCCTTCCAGAAACCATTTCTAAAGAGCCTTTAGGCCCTGTGGTTCGTCACGGCGACAACCAGTGGAAAGATTTGGTTACTTGGGTAATGTACGTACAAGTAAATGCCGAAGAAATGGGCATCACGTCTAAAAACGTCGCTAAGATCAAAGCTGATGCAAAAGATCCAGGCATCCGTCGCCTTCTAGGAGCTGAAGGCAACATGGGTCAAGATCTAGGTCTTAATGCAGATTGGGCTTACAACGTTATCGCAGAAGTAGGTAACTACGGCGAAGAGTTCGAACGTAACCTAGGTAAAGACACTGCGCTTAACCTTCCTCGTGCCATCAACAATCTATGGAACAATGGCGGCATCATGTACGCGCCACCAGTACGTTAATATCTGAATTAGGTAACTCGCTTCGGGTTATTATCCAGCGGCCATCCGCCGCTGGATCTCTCCCCCTTCCTTTATACCTCTGACGAGCATATCTACTGCCTGAATCAAGATGAGCAATATAAAAAATACTCCTAGTAACAAAAGTTTTCTGAATGATGCCGGTAATCGCTCCCTCATCTTTCAGATCGTACTTTTAGCTGTCGTTGTTTTCGTTGGTTATTACCTTTTCAGTAACCTACAAGCCAACTTAGAAAACAGAGGGATTTCTACTGGTTTCTCATTTTTAAATGAGCCAGCGGGCTTTCCTATCCTTATACACCTTGTTAGTTACACAGAATCCAGCACTTATGGACGTGCTTTCTTAGTTGCTTTGATCAATACTTTCGTGATCTCGCTCCTAGGTATTATTCTCGCCACTATTATTGGCGTTGTGATGGGCTTGGCTCGCTTATCAAAAAACTGGTTAGTTGCACGCCTTGCAACGGTTTACATCGAAACCATGCGTAACATCCCTTTGTTACTGCAAATGTTCTTCTGGTACTTTGCTGTGCTAGCCGCTCTCCCCGTACCTCGTAATAGTTATGAGTTTGCGGACTTCCTACTTAATAAACGTGGCATCTACTCGCCAAACCCTATCGCTCAAGATGGTTTTGGTCTGGTCATCGTTGGCTTTATAGTTTCCATTGCCTTAGCTATCGGTCTCATTGTATGGGCGAAAAAACGTCAAACACGTACAGGGCTATGGTTTCCTGCTTACTGGTCATCACTGGGTATTATTCTAGCCGTTACTTTTCTCTTTTTTGCTGCAGCAGGCTTTCCTTTAGAGTTTGATTTACCGCAGAAAAGTCGATTTAACGTGACCGGAGGTATGGTATTACCGCCTGAGTTTGTTGCTGTACTTGTGGCTCTTTCAACTTATACGGGGGCTTTTATCGCTGAAATCGTACGTGCTGGTATTCTTTCCGTTAACTGGGGTCAAACAGAAGCCGCTCGCTCTTTAGGCTTGCGCGACAGTATGACCCAACGTCTGATTGTTTTGCCTCAAGCACTGCGCGTTATTATCCCACCGTTAACAAGCCAATATCTAAACCTTGCGAAGAACTCTTCGTTGGGTGCCGCTATTGCTTACCCTGAATTGGTGGCCGTGATCATGGGGACAACGCTGAACCAAACTGGTCAAGCGATTGAAACCATTGGTCTTTGTATGTTGGTTTACGGTTCATTGAGTCTTTCGATCTCATTGTTCATGAACTGGTACAACAAAAAAATGTCATTAATTGAGCGCTAGGAGGCTAAATATGGCTATTGAATTTAAACCATCACCCAGCCTCCCACCACCGTCTACTGCGGTAGGTCCTGTGGCTTGGGTACGTCAGAACTTATTCTCTTCTCCATTGAATGTGTTCTTAACTTTATTCAGCATTTACATTATTTATTTGCTCGTTCCTCCCATTATTGAATGGGGTATTATCAACGCAACCTGGGAAGGTGCATCTAAGGCAGAATGTACTGCTGGCGGTGCCTGTTGGGCGTTTATCAATGTCTATTTCGAACAGTTCATGTATGGCTTATACCCATCTGAGGAAACATGGCGCATTAATTTAGCCGTAATCCTAATTGTTCTTCTCATTGGTATGTTTGCCATCAAGGCAATTAATAAGCTATTCCTGTCTTTAACCATTCTGCTGGTTTACCCAGTGGTTGCTTACTTCTTGTTTGCAGGCGGCGTATTTGGCTTAGAAGTAGTGGAAACATCTCGTTGGGGTGGCTTGTTCTTAACCGTCTTATTGGGTGTGGTTGGTATTGTTGCCTCCTTCCCTTTAGGGGCGCTATTAGCGTTAGGACGTCGCTCTAACATGCCTGTTGCGAAATCTGTTTCTTTGGTCTTTATCGAAACGATTCGTGCGGTACCATTGATCACTATTTTGTTTATGGCATCGGTAATGATCCCGCTGTTCTTACCAGAAGGTCTAAACTTTAATAAATTATTGCGAGTATTGATCGGTATCACTCTGTTTTCTTCTGCCTATATGGCCGAAGTAATTCGTGGTGGGCTACAAGCCATTCCAAAAGGCCAATACGAAGCCGCTGATGCAATGGGGTTAACTTATTGGCAATCAATGGTGTTGGTTATTCTGCCTCAAGCACTGAAGCTGGTTATTCCAGGCATTGTGAACTCGTTCATCAGCTTATTTAAAGATACAACACTGGTTTATATCGTAGGCATGTTTGACTTCTTAGGAAGGATACAAGCCGCCAATCACGATACAAATTGGTTAGGAACAACAGTGGAAGGCTATGCCTTCGCAGCCCTTGTTTACTGGATCTTCTGCTTTGGTATGTCACGTTACAGTATGGCACTAGAGCGTAAATTAGACACCGGACACAAGCGGAATTAGTTAAGAATTTGAGGCCTTTAAAATGACAAATACGAACATGGCACGCGCCCAATTAGAGCCGGGTGAATCTGCAATCATCGAGTTTAACGATGTTAATAAATGGTATGGCGACTTTCATGTATTGAAGAACATTAACTTCAGTATTAAAAAAGGTGAGCGCATTGTTGTCTGTGGACCTTCTGGTTCTGGTAAGTCCACTATGACTCGCTGTATTAACCGTTTAGAAGAACATCAAAAAGGTAGCATCCTGGTCGATGGTATTGAAATGAATAACAACTTGAAAAACATCGAAGCCATACGCAAAGACGTTGGCATGGTGTTCCAGCATTTCAATTTGTTTCCTCATCTCACTATCCTAGAAAACCTGACGTTGGCTCCGATTTGGGTACGTAAAATGCCTAAAAAAGAAGCTGAAGAAATGGCAATGCATTACTTGGAGCGTGTAAAAATCGCTAACCAAGCATTGAAATACCCAGGACAGCTCTCAGGTGGTCAACAACAACGTGTGGCGATTGCACGAGGCTTGTGCATGCAACCTCGCATCATGCTATTTGATGAGCCAACCTCTGCCCTTGACCCTGAAATGATCAAGGAAGTATTGGACACTATGGTTCAATTAGCAGAAGAAGGCATGACCATGGTGTGTGTTACCCACGAAATGGGCTTTGCTAAAACCGTTGCTGACCGCGTTGTGTTTATGGATGCCGGAGAAATCGTGGAAGCAAATGAGCCTCACGAGTTCTTCGATAACCCACAACATGATCGAACTCAAATGTTCTTGAGCCAAATTTTGAATCACTAATCATTCAAAAACTGCTATATTTAAAAGGCTCCTTTTAGGAGCCTTTTTTACGTTTTAAGCAACGATTCTATTTGAGCTGATTTATGAAGTTCGTAGCACCAGAGTTAACCCATACCAAAAAAGTACGAGTGGTCCATTTGGCGGACCATACAGGGCGCTTACAGGTTATTTTCCCTGAAGATAGCATGCTAGACTTGGCCGCTATTGCACGTTTAACAAAGCGTCGCTTTGATCCCATCGCTAATTACAACACCGCTGGTGACCCTCTTTTACAATCTGCTAACTGCTCTAGCATCATAGAAAAAAGCCTTCTAAAAGAATCTTTTATCGAGATTCGCAGTAATGCGAACAGCCAATATCATCAGCTGTCTACTGAGGATTTTATCACCCGTTTTTCAGGCCCTCTTAGCCGTTTCGAAAACATTTCCATTCACATAGACGACATCCAAAAACCCTCCAGTAATTATCTTAATGACGAACAACAAATGCTGGAGTCTCTCGGTCAATTCCAATCGATCCGACTCAAGCAACGACTGGAAGAAACCTTAGAAATCCCGCCTCTGCCGGCGATTTCTAACCAAATAATACGACTCAGTTCCAATGAGTCATCCGGTATGGATGAGCTGTGTGATGTGATTAGCCTAGACCCAAGCTTGGCAGCACAAGTTGTCAGCTGGGCGGCCTCCCCCTATTACGGTGCAAAAGGGGGCATAGAGTCCGTTAAAGACGCGATTATTCGTGTGCTTGGCTATGATATGGTGATGAACTTGGCACTTGGTCTTTCAATGGGAAATGCTTTTGCGCAACCAGAAGACGGCCCTCGTCACTATGAAGATTTTTGGCTTAGCTCAGTCTCCCATGCCGCTTTGATGGAAGCGCTGGTTGCAGTCGTGCCTATTGCCCACCGCCCAAGTAGCGGGCATGCCTACCTAACGGGCCTGTTGCATAATTTCGGATTTCTCGCGATTAGCACTATGATGCCGCCCCATTTTTCTATTTTATCTCGCTACAAAGAAGCCAATGCCCACCTAACGTCAGACATTGTCGAAATGCAAATTTTGCGTTTCACCAAAGAACAACTTGGCTCATGGTTACTAAAGCACTGGGATATTCCAGAGAATATCTGTATTGCGATTCGTTACAGTAAATCCCCTAGCTACCAAGGTGAATACGCCAACTTAGCGAATCTTCTGTACATTACACACCAGCTTAATAGTCACCAAGAAATAGAGCCCTCTGTTCTTGAGCGCATGGGGGTTTCGTTAGAACAAGTAGAAGCCTGTCATAGCAAAGTCCAGCAATCTTCGGCAGAACTGTATAAAATGGTCGCCCTGATCAACGGTAAGAAGTCTTAAGCCCTATAATGCAGATCAACCATACCATTGCACAGCAATTAGATTACCGCTGGCACCCTATACACAGAGTGAACAAAGCAAAAATCCCAGCGGATTTATGGCCTTGGCTTTCCACTGCGGCCTCATTGACTAAGAAGTTACAACAAGCGGGAACCTTGAGCGTAGAAATATTAGAGGACGGCTGGGGCAAGCCAACCCAAAGAGAAAGAAGAAAGTTGGGACTCTCTCCTCGGCATGCCGCTCGTATTCGCACCGTGCTCCTGAAGTTTAATGGCGAAGCTGTGATTTATGGCCGCTCGATCATTCCAGCACAATCGCTTCGAGGTCACTGGCGTAGAGTCAGCCAACTAAAAGAAAAACCGCTTGGCGGGTATTTATTTCGTCATCGCAACTTATCTCGCAGCACCATTGAAATCGCCGAATTACCGGCTTGCTTATTCCCAGACGTGAATAAAAAAATCTGGGCAAGACGCTCCGTCTTTCAACAATATGGGCCAGGTATATTAGTTAACGAAGCTTTCTTTGATACTATTCTCGACATCAAGCCTATTCTGAGACCTCTATGAGTAAACTACACGATTACGCTGATCTAACTCGCTTTAATCGCCCAATTGGGTCGTTATTATTAATGTGGCCAACACTATGGGCGCTTTGGCTAGCGGCCGATGGCTGGCCCCAGTGGCAATTGGTGGTGATCTTTGTCTTGGGCGTTTTTAGTATGCGTTCCGCGGGTTGCGTTATTAATGACTACGCCGACCGCAAAATTGATGGCCATGTTGATCGCACTAAAAATCGCCCTCTTCCATCAGGGCGAGTCAGTGAGAAAGAAGCATTAGGGCTATTCGCTGCCTTGGTCGTATTAAGCTTTGTGCTGGTGTTATTTACCGATCTGCGTACGATTCTTTTGTCGTTTGTCGGCCTTGGTCTCGCGGCGTTATACCCTTTTATGAAGCGCTACACTCACCTTCCTCAGCTGTTTCTGGGGCTTGCATTCTCTTGGGCCATTCCAATGGCTTACAGCGCGCAGGGAGGCGATTTACTAGACCCCCAGCTATGGATGCTGTTTTTGGCAAATTGCCTGTGGACCATCGCCTACGACACCTACTATGCCATGACGGATCGCCCTGATGATCTCAAGATTGGCGTTAAATCAACTGCCATTCTCTTCGCACAATACGATCTGTTGGTAATCCTTTGTTTGCAAGCATTGACCCTATCTCTGCTACTGTGGATTGGGGTGCTTTCGCATTTACAATGGCCGTACTTTTTGTCCATTTTGGTTGCTATTGTTTTGTTTTACATGCAGTTTAACAAAGCGAAAGGCAGAGAACGCCTACCTTGTTTCCATGCATTTTTAGACAATAATCGCATCGGATATTGTATTTTCATCGGCTTGGCCGTCAGTTATTTGGTTTAAATATGGCAAACATGTGACAATGTAACCTAATTGTCACATTTTGCGGATTAAATAAAACCGTTCCTGAGATGAGGGTGAATCCTGTGACCGGTAAAAAAGTATTAATCATTGATGATGAGTCTTCCATTCGCGAAATGATCGCGGTTGCCCTAGAAATGGCTGGGTACGAATACATGGAAGCCGAAAATAGCCAACAAGCCCATGAAATTATTGTGGACCATAGACCAGACTTAATTCTCTGTGACTGGATGATGCCAGGCGGTAGCGGAATTGAGCTGACTCGACGCTTAAAAAAAGACAGCACCACAGCGGAAATCCCCGTTATTTTATTGACCGCG
This sequence comes from Marinomonas sp. NPDC078689, assembly GCF_044542435.1. Lineage (NCBI taxonomy): Bacteria > Pseudomonadati > Pseudomonadota > Gammaproteobacteria > Oceanospirillales > Oceanospirillaceae > Marinomonas > Marinomonas sp. NPDC078689. The sequence continues at coordinate 94,557 of NZ_JBITUJ010000005.1, forward strand.
AAAAGCGAAGAAGACAATAAGATTCAAGGTTTAGAAGTCGGTGCGGATGACTACATCACCAAACCTTTTTCACCTCGTGAACTGGTCGCTCGCTTAAAAGCCGTGTTACGCAGAGCAACGCCACAAGGGGTTGATGAACCGATTGAAATTGATGGTTTGGTGCTTGACCCAATTAGTCAACGAGTCACCATTGGCAGCACGCCCTTAGACATGGGACCAACCGAATACCGTTTGCTTAAGTTCCTCATGACGCATCAAGAAAGAGCCTACTCCAGAGCGCAGTTGCTCGACCAAGTATGGGGCGGTAATGTTTATGTTGAAGAAAGAACCGTTGATGTTCATATTCGTCGTCTCCGTAAAGCCATTGGCACAGACCACGACTCGTTAATTCAAACAGTCCGAGGCACGGGCTACCGATTCTCAGCTAAACGGACCGCATAACATATGAAAACCATTTGGCGACAATCTATTATCCGCTGGCTACTTGGGCTAGCGGCCTGTGTCGTTATCGGGTTAATTATTAAGCAGACTTTTCTTGTTGTCTTAATCTATCTGCTTGGCTCTCTTTATCACCAACTTTATCAGCTTTACCAATTCCATAACTGGTTACGCTATTCCGGCAAAGCACCACCGCCGGAAGCATCTGGTATCTGGGGGGATATCTTTGATGCCGTCTATCGCTTGCAGAAAAAACAACGCAAATCTAAGCGTCGTATGCAGCAAGCATTAACCAGAATCGAGCATTCTACCGCGGCGCTAAAAGAAGGCGTCATCATGGCAGACAGCGAGGGAAATCTGGAATGGTGGAACAATTCCGCCGGCCATTTTTTTGGCCTCATGCGACCGGTTGACCGTGGCCAAGCCATTACCAATATTATGCGCAACCCCAGCTTTTTTCGTTACTTCACACAGAAGCGTTTTGGGGAACCGCTGATCATCAAGTCCCCTGCGAAAGAAGGGGTGTATTTGGAAATTCAAACCACGCTCTATGATAAGAATGACCATCTCATTTTTGTCCGCGATGTGACCCGACTTCACTTGCTAGAACAAATGCGCAAAGATTTCGTTGCCAACGCTTCTCACGAACTAAAAACCCCTCTTACCGTAATCAAGGGCTACTTAGAGACCCTAGACATGTTCAAGGAAAACCTGCCTCCTAGCATGCAAAAAGGCATAGTAAACATGTCTGATCAGTCGGTTCGAATGGAACACTTAATCGAAGACCTATTGTTGCTATCTCGGTTGGAAAGTAACGAAAAACGCGAAGAAGATCAGTGGAATGCCATGCAAGATTTCTCGTCAGCCATCCAAAAAATGGCCACCCCGATACTTTCAGAGAAACATCAGATACGTTTTGAGATCACCACTAATGATCGCATCTATGGCTCCTATAATGAGCTCTACAGCGCCTTCTCTAACCTAGTTGTGAATGCCATTAAGTACTCACCTGATGGCGGAGAGATTGTCGTGACATGGGAGTCGAGTGAGTTTAACGGTGTCTTCTCTGTGAAAGACAATGGCTTAGGCATTGACCCAAGACACATACCACGCCTTACTGAGCGCTTCTTTCGTGTCGACAAGGGACGTAGCTCTAAAACAGGAGGAACAGGCCTCGGACTCGCCATCGTTAAACATGTGCTCATGCATCATGATGCGAAATTACAAATCCGCAGTGATTTGAATCAGGGCAGCGTCTTCTCATGTCATTTCCCTGCAAGCCGAGTACGCAGTGACAGCATCCCTTCTGTCTCCGTTTCTAGCGCCCCGATATCCGAAGAATAAAAAAATGGCCCGCTAAAAAGCGAGCCATTTTCTAATACGATGAACGCTTAGAAGTGATTAAATAACTTACCAATAAACGCCTCTTTTTCTGCATCTTGATCAATAAGCCCTAAGATCACGGTAAGAAAAGTGGAGTCGTGTTTCTTTTCTGTCGTGGCCACCGATTGAATATAGTAATTCAGCCGGTTCACTTGGCCAGCTAGCTCTAAATCTAATACCGCCTGCCCTAGTACTTGAGGCACCACATCATCGCTCTTAATCAGAATAGTCACATCCTGTTTACTCAGCTGAATGACCATGCAGCGAAACTGCTTCTCTTCAAATCTCACCATGGTCGGTATTTTCACGTCTTTACTCGTGACAGCCGTCGCTGCCGGATGAGTAAATTTCGTCGCCTGTACTGGCCGAGTCGATTTGCCAGCTCCCATTAGGACATCGATCGAAGCCGCCGCAACACCACCTTGCCCTGCCGCATTCGCTGCATTTCGAGGCTTTTCGGCAGCAAGCTTACTTTCCATTTTATGTTTTTTGGACGCGCTTAAAATTTTATTAACCAGCTGTTCACTCGAAAATGGCTTGCCTAAATAATCCGTAACCCCGGATTGCACCGCTTCCACCACATTACTTTTATCGCCACGACTGGTAATCATAATAAAAGGGATATCTTCCTTTTTATAATTTGCCTGCTCACGACACCATTTGAGCAGTTCAACACCCGTCATTTCCGGCATTTCCCAATCACACAAAATCATGTCAAATTGGCTTTTTTCAAGCATTTTCTGAGCTTTTCGGCCATTTACGGCTTCTTCCACAACAGACGCTGGGAATTGCTGGCGTATTGTTCGTTTGATCAAATCACGGGTAAAGGACGCGTCATCCACGACAAGAATTTTTATCGACATTATAAAAGTCCACTCGTACGGCCCACTAACGAAGACACATCTCCGTGTTGTGGTCTAAATACCGAAATCCACAATAAAGTCGCGGCAACCACCGCAATCGGCATCACAAATAAGTTAAGCAAAGGTATCGTTAGACACACCATAACGATGCCACCGAATGTCCAACATAACAAAGGTTTAGTGCGCAACATCTGACGCATATCGTGAAAGGCTACCTTATTGTTATCAAAGGCATAATCCATATATTGCAACGATAGCATCCAAGCAGAAAAGAGTAAGAGCAAGACAGGCGCAACAACATTGACGAGGGGAATAAATGACAGCATCAGCAGTAAAATAAAACGCGGTAAGAAATACAGTATTTTTTGCAGTTCACGCTGTAACGTTCGTCCCGTCATCACCAATATGGCTTTGGCATTAAGCGCCTCATCGAATACTTTTCCGGTTTGACGCTCTTCCACTTTCTCGGCAAGAAACGCCATAAAAGGCGCGGCCAAGATGTTGATACCAACCGAGAAGCTGTAAAACAGTAACACTGTGATAATGGCGGCAAAAATCAGATAGAACAACCAGTGCAAAAAGGCCAGCCAACCGGGTAGATAATCCATCGCGATGGTAATCAGATCATTGAAATAACTCAATGCCACCATGTAAAGCAGAGCCATTAAGGCAAAGTTTGCTAACAAGGGCACCACAATAAATATTCTCAACCCAGGTGAAACGGCCAAAGGTAATGCTTTCAAAAACGCACCTGCGGCCTTAAATGGCTGTGTAATCACTCTTCCTACCTTAAATTTAGTCAATTTTTATCATCAATCCTCAGAGAGTAACACGCGCTTATCATGGGCTCCATACAGAGTCTCGACTATCCAGATGACACGCCGCTATTTCCCCCTTAAGCCGCTTGAAAAGCGTCTTTTTAACCGGCTTAAACAAGGTCGATTTTATCCCCAGCGTTTATTTGACGCATAGCTTGATGCGGAATTTCGATTGTGACCTTTTGTAAATTGATGAACTATGAAAGCTCAGCGGTCGCTTAATGCCATGCGATGCACGGCTGCCATTATAAAAATACATAAACAAAAGTTAACTACGAAGGGAACACTATGAAAATGACAAAAACGTTACTTGCGAGTGCGGTTATCGCAGCATCGTTTACCGCTATGCAGGTACACGCAGCCGATGTGCCGGCGGGTGTAAAGCTAGCGGACAAACAAGAATTAGTAAAAGGCGGTGAAAGAGAACCAGCGACACTAGATCCGCAGAAGATCCAAGGAACGCCTGGTTCTCTTCGCGCTAAAGATCTTTTTGAAGGACTTTACAGTGAAGGCGAAGGTGGCAAGCTAGTACCTGGCGTGGCCACAGGCTATACGGTAAATGACGACAATACCGTTTACACTTTTAACTTACGTCACGATGCAAAATGGTCTGACGGCACCCCAGTCACAGCCAATGACTTTGTGTATGGCTTCCAGCGCCTTGTCGACCCAAAAACCGCCTCTGTTTACTCTTGGTACGCGGCCCTTGCTGGTATCATTAATGCACAAAACATCATTGACGGTAAGGCTAAACCGGCTGACATGGGGGTTAAAGCACTGGATAAATACACTTTCCAAGTCACTCTAGATCATCCAGTACCTTACTTCGTTAAAATGACCGTGAACTCGGCCATGTACCCAGCGCCCAAAAAAGCCATTGAAAAATTTGGTGACAACTGGACGAAACCAGGCAACTTGGTCAGCAACGGCGCTTACAAGTTAGACACTTGGATTGTTAATGAGAAAATGGTGTTTGTCCGTAACCATGATTACTGGAACGACAAAAAAACCATTATTAACAAGGTGACTGTCTTACCGATTAAAGATTCAACCGTCGAGTTCAGCCGTTACCAAGCTGGGGATTTGGATGTTACCTCTTTTTCAGGTATTCCGACTAACCGCTACAAAGAGTTATTGAAAACCACGCCGGACGAAGTAAAAGTCACACCGCAATTAGCGGCCTACTACTACGACTTTAACAACCAAAAACCGCCTTTTGATGATGTTCGAGTCCGTAAAGCGCTTTCTTACGCGATCGACCGTACTATCATCACCAAATACGTCACTGGCGTTGGGGAGATCCCAGCCTATACATTTACGCCTCCTTCTGTTGATGGTTTTAAAGCAAAACAGCCTGAATACGCGAAGTGGACACAAGCTGAACGTAATGCAAAAGCAAAAGAACTGCTGAAAGAAGCCGGTTACGATAAGAACAACCCACTTGATTTCACCTTGCTGTACAACACCAACGATGGCCATAAGAAGATTGCCATCGCGGTGGCGTCCATGTGGAAAAAAACCTTGGGAGTCAACGCAACACTTGAAAACCAAGAATGGAAAACCTTCATCGACACTCGTAACCTAGGCAACTTTGGCGTAGCGCGTGATGGTTGGGTAGGTGATTACAACGAAGCCTCTACTTTCTTGGATTTGTTTAAATCTACCAATACCAGTAACAACGCCCATTACAACAACCCAGAATATGATGGTTATATGGCACAAGCGGCCAAAGCGAAGGACCCTGCGCCCTTCTATCAAAAAGCAGAAGATTTAGTGATTGATAAAGACATGGCCGTTGCGCCTATTTACCAATACTCAATCAAACGCCTAGTGAAAACCTACGTCGGCGGTTACAAACCCAACCTTGAAGACAATATCTACACTCGCGATATGTACATCATCGCCCATTAAGATTGCTTCGACCTCTCCCAGCGCAGTCATGCGCTGGGTATTTACTCCCAATTAACGGTTCCTAGTATTAGCCGTCTAGCGGCGACCTAATCAGGTGTTTTTTATGCTCAGATTTATTATTAAGCGCTTGCTTGAAGCGATTCCTACGCTGCTTGCTTTAGTGACTCTTTCGTTCTTTTTAATGCACTTTGCTCCGGGCAGCCCGTTTACCTCAGAGCGTGGTGTGCCGCCCGCCGTGTTGGCAAATTTGCAAGCCAAGTACCACATGAATGAATCCCTAATGAGTCAATATTTTCATTACCTTTGGGATCTGCTGCACGGCAACTTAGGGTATTCCTTTCGTTTCACCGACTTCACCATCAACCAATTGGTCGCACAAAGCTTTCCAGTCTCTGCTGAAATCGGCTTTTGGTCTTTTGTCGTTGCTGTCTCTATCGGTGTGTTATGTGGTGTGTTTGCCGCATTGCGTCAAAACTCTTTGCTCGACTATGGGGTGATGGCCTTTGCCAACATCGGCATGGTACTGCCAAACTTTGTGATTGCCCCCTTGTGCATTCTCTTTTTCTCCATTCATTATCACTGGTTGCCAGCCGGTGGTTGGAATGGCGGAGCTTGGCCTTACTTGATCATGCCTGTTATTGCCATGTCCACCAGCTACATTGCACAAATTGCCCGTATCACTCGCGGCAGCATGATAGAAACCATGCATTCCAACTTCATCCGTACCGCCAGAGCAAAAGGCCTGCCGAAGTCGCACATTATTATTCGTCATGCACTGCGCCCAGCGATGCTGCCTGTGGTGTCTTATCTAGGCCCGGCTTTTGTCGGCATTATCACCGGCTCCGTGGTGGTGGATCAGTTTTTTGGTACCGGGGGCATTGGCCAGCATTTCGTAAATGGTGCGATCAATCGTGATTACTCTATGGTCATGGGCATCACCATTTTGATCGGCACGTTGACCATTCTTTTTAACGCCATTGTCGACATCGTTTATGTCTTCATTGACCCAAAAATTCGTTACTAGAGCACGTCACCATGATAACAAATAAAGAAAATATAACGGCCGTAACACAATTCGCCGAGCAGGTTGTCGAAGTAGAAGGCCGCAGCTTATGGCAGGATGCTCGACGTCGTTTTTTCAGTAATAAAGCCGCGGTAATTAGCTTAATCATACTGTCGATAATCGCCGGATTGTCCATCTTTGGCCCTATATTAAGCCAATGGAATTACGCTGATATCGACTGGGAAGCCCTCTCCGATATCTCAACATTAGGCAGCCCTAGCATCGCCTCAGGGCATTATTTTGGCACCGACCCACTAGGCCGAGATATCTTCGTACGCACCATGCAAGGCGGTCAAATATCCTTAATGGTCGGGGTGCTCGGCAGCTTTGTCGCCATCGTCATTGGCACTCTATATGGCGCCACATCTGGCTATATGGGCGGCCGCGTAGACAGTGTGATGATGCGTTTTCTTGAAATCCTTAACTCGTTTCCTTTTATGTTTTTCGTGATCATTATGATGACGGTATTCGGTCGTCATATTTTATTGATCTTCGTCGCCATTGGCGCCGTTTCTTGGTTAGACATGGCGAGGATCGTTCGCGGCCAAACCTTAAGTTTAAAAAACAAGGAATACATTGAAGCCGCTTACGCTTGTGGTGTCTCCACACCCAAAATCATTTTGCGTCATATCGTGCCAAATGTGTTGGGCGTGGTGATCATTTACGCGACCTTATTGGTGCCGAATATGATTCTCCTAGAATCCTTTATCAGTTTCTTAGGGCTTGGCGTACAAGAGCCAATGACAAGCTGGGGAGCCTTGATTTCAGAAGGCGCTCCAAACATGGAAATTGCGGTTTGGCAGCTAGCTTGGCCCTTGGCCTTTTTGGTCGTCACCCTGTTTTGTTTTAACTTCCTAGGCGACGGTTTACGCGACGCTCTAGATCCAAAAGACCGCTAGGAGGCGACCATGACATCCTTGAACAATACGCCCAAACAGGCGACCAACAACATTCTAGAAGTCGACCATCTGAGGGTCAATTTCACTACGCCAGATGGCCAAGTAACCGCCGTCAACGACCTTAATTTCAATCTCGCTCAAGGCGAAACACTTGGCATCGTTGGTGAATCCGGTTCAGGCAAAAGCCAAACCGCCTTTGCACTCATGGGGTTGCTCGCCGGTAATGGCCTAATCGAAGGCGAAGCTCGCTTTGAAGGACAGAACATTCTTAGCCTAAATGAAAAGGCAATGAATAAGATCCGTTCGGAAAAAATCGCGATGATTTTCCAAGATCCTATGACGTCATTAAACCCTTACATGAAAGTCGGTCAGCAATTAATGGAAGTGCTGATTTTGCACAAAGGCATGAGCAAAGCCGATGCGTTTGAGGCGTCTGTGAAGATGCTCGACGCGGTCAAGATGCCAGAAGCCCGTAAGCGGATGAAGATGTATCCTCATGAGTTTTCAGGCGGCATGCGCCAACGAGTAATGATAGCAATGGCGCTATTATGCCAGCCGAAATTGCTCATCGCCGATGAACCAACAACGGCGCTTGATGTAACAGTACAGGCGCAGATTTTGACGCTCTTAAATGAACTGAAAGCGGAGTTCGATACCTCCATTATTATGATCACCCACGATTTAGGTGTGGTGGCTGGGCTCTGCGACAAGGTACTGGTGATGTACGCGGGTCGTACCATGGAATATGGCCTAACAGACGATATTTTCTACCATCCGACTCACCCTTATACGCAAGGCTTATTAGAGGCGATTCCTCGTCTCGATAGCAATGAGGGCACGTTGGCCACCATCGCAGGCAACCCACCCAATTTATTAAACCTACCCACTGGTTGCCCATTCCAAGAACGCTGCCAGCACGCAGAGGACCGCTGTCGTAAAGAAGCACCCTCGCTAGAAGAGTACCAAGCAGGAAAATTGCGCGCTTGTCATAAACCGATTCATTGGGAGCAGGCTGTATGAATAACGCAACCAACACTGTATTGATGAAAGTAGAAGATCTAAAAGTCCATTTTAATGTCAAATCTGATAACGCATGGCCGTGGCAAAAAGGCCAAACGTTAAAAGCCGTCGATGGTGTCGACTTGACCATTTTTGAAGGCGAAACCCTAGGCGTCGTAGGCGAATCAGGCTGTGGTAAATCCACGCTAGCACGCGCGTTATTGCGCCTTGTGCCGATTACCGAAGGTCATGTTGTTTGGCTAGGACAAGACCTAACCGACCTCGACAAAAAACAAATGCGCGACAAACGCCAAGAACTGCAAATGATCTTCCAAGATCCGTTGGCGTCATTGAACCCACGCATGACAGTCGGTGACATCATTGCAGAGCCATTACGCACCTTTAAGCCTCATCTGTCCAAGCAGGAAGTGAAAGATCAGGTACGCGCTATCATGGACCGTGTTGGCTTATTGCCCAATGTCATTAACCGCTACCCTCATGAGTTCTCTGGCGGCCAGTGCCAACGCATCGGCATTGCTCGCGCTTTGATTCTCAAACCCAAATTGGTGGTCTGTGACGAACCCGTGTCGGCATTGGATGTGTCTATTCAGGCGCAGGTCGTAAATTTGCTTAAAGAGCTCCAAGCAGAAATGAGTTTGTCCTTGGTCTTTATCGCTCATGATTTGAGTGTCGTAAAACACATATCAGACCGTGTTCTTGTGATGTATCTTGGCAACGCAGTCGAATTGGCAAGCAAACATGCTCTGTATGATAACCCTCGTCATCCATACACCCAGGCCTTGTTATCTGCCGTGCCAGTGCCAGACCCTAAGCATGAGAGAAACAAAAAGATCCAACTCCTTCTCGGCGACCTCCCCTCCCCGATCAATCCACCATCAGGCTGTGTCTTTCGTACTCGCTGTCCGCATGCGAATGAAGAATGTACCCAGCAAAAACCGGTTCTCGAAAAGCTATCAGACCAACACCAAGCGGCATGCATTCGCCTTGCTGAACTTGCGTAACCAAGCTTGACTCTCTCCTAACAGCGCCCTATATAACTTACTGGGCGTTTGTTATAACCATAGACGTTATTGTGCTCAATCACGTTCTCTGCAAATTGTCCGCACTTTGTTATGATGAAGAATGACTAAATCATAAGGGATCTATGTATGCGTGCATTTCTATTATCTGTGATGCTACTTTTCGTCACACCAGTGTTTGCACTGCCTCAGCCTACTGGACCCGTACTATTAACCTTAACGGGTAATGTCGCCAATACGAACGTTGGCGACAGCGCACAACTCGACAGAAAAATGCTGGAGGCCTTACCTCAGCATAAGCTCACCACAACCATGGGTTGGGTTAGCAAAAACGAACGCCCACACGACTATATTGGCTTTTCCGCCATGGACTTACTAAAGCTAGTGGGTGGCACAGGCGCCACGTTAAGAATCAGGGCGCTTAATCAGTATGTCATTGATATTCCAGTTAGCGATTTTGTGAAGTACGGCGCTATTTTTGCCATTAAAAAAGACGGTAAAAACATTAGTATCAGAAACCTAGGGCCAATAATGGTGCTCTACCCATTTGATGATAATGAGCATTTGCGCAATGAGGTTTACTATTGGCGAGCCATTTGGCAAGTCAGCTCGATCAAGGTACTCACCAATAGCGCTCAGGAAGAATAAAATATGCTAACGCGATTTATGCAAAAACTCTTTCCGCCTAAATTGCAGCACTGGTACCTTTACGGGTTAGCCACTTTTTTCATTAGCACTCTATTACTCTCCTTCAGTCTCGTTATCTATTCTAGCGATGGCTCACAAGCGACCAAGCAACGAATTTATGAAGACTCTCTTTGGAACTCATTACAATTTCAGTTGCAGTCGTATCGCTTTCTTAACTATCTGGTAGAACTCGATAAAAACGATCTGCCTCTAAACGGCGCTGCCTATGCGCAATACGATCTATTAATGAGCCGTGTCGACCTGTTACGTAACGGTGAAGTGGGTTATCTGATTCGCGGCTTAACCGGTGGCAGAACCGTACGCCTGCTCAATATCATTACTGGTGAACTGGAGCTGATCAGTTTAAACCTGTCGAAAATCGAAGAAGGCGACCTTTCCTATCTCAATGATATGACGACTCGGTTAAAGCGACTCGATAACCAGGTTAACGAATTTACCGTGCTAGTCAGTCAAGGCACCAATAAATACATCGCCCGACAAAGACGCGCCCTAGGGGACAATCTAGAACGCGTCCGCATCCTCATGGTGTGCTTTCTTGCGAGCTTGTTTTTACTCTGCTTTTGCATTGTGAAAGGCTTATCTGTGTTCAGAAAGAATCAGAAAAAAAACCAACAGTTGGTTCAAGAAGTCCAAGATATTCATGATGAAAAAGCCAAAATATTGGCGCTTGTCGTGCAAGAAACACGACCTCAAATCCAGGCGTTATTAGGACAACCCTCCAGCTCAGCAGACAAAAACAACGGCTCCAGCCCCACCTTCTCAACGAACGTTAAAGAATCGGCAAATGAGCTGCTGCATACGATTAATATGTTTTCTGATTTGGTCTTGATGGACGCGCAAAAGCTCAATTTGGTGACAACCACCGAATCATTGCAAAAAAACCTCGACGACTATGTGCATATTTTCGCCCATAAATTACAGCCCAAAGGCTTAAAATTAGTGAGCTATATTGATCCTGCCTTACCCTCCATGATCAATCTAGACTTCAAACGCATAAAGGAAATCCTCTTAGAGCTACTGCAAAACGCCATTAGCCATACCTCAAAAGGCAGCATTAGCATTCATGTTAGACCTTCTAGCTTGGCGCCCCCGCAGAACAGCAACGGGGGCAATCACTTTGCCATGTTACAAATAGCCATAAAAGACACGGGCTTTGGGTTAGAAAACTCGCTTCAAAAACACTTACGCTCGTCTCCTCTAACACAAAATGACCAGCACTCTATATTACAAAGCGACATTGGACTGGGTCTGTCCCTTTGCTATCAGCTCGTTCACTTAATGGGGGGCGACATTCACTTCTCGAGCGAACCCAATACGGGAACCGAGTTCTGGGTTGATATTCCTTATGAGACAGACCAAGAGCACACAGAAGAGAGAGAGACTTTCGTTTGTTCTTTGCAAAAAAGAGCGCTTATTTTCACCAAAGACATGCATTTAGCCCAATTTCTACGCATGCAATTAGGGGATTTGAATATTGAGGCGGGATACTATTCGGAAGGCCCTCATCACGAAGAAGAGGAAATTGATCTGGTGATCATCACTGAACCTGACTTGATCAGCCCAGAAACAGAAGCCAGTATTCTACAATGGCAAAAAAATGGCGCGCTGGTTTTATACGATCATCTCCTTGAGCTGGATGCAGAACACTGCCCTTACTTAGCGAGCGCGCAAAGTATCACTTTTCCCCTAACGCAATCTCAGCTAAACATACGCATCAAGCACTTTTTCCAGCGCTCATAGCATTGTCTTAATGTCTTATTTCACCGCGCTATGGCCGCCAGTGTGGCGGGCAGCTACCTCATTCTTCAAGCAAGGCCAAAGCGCGTAACAACACCTTATCTTACAGCGACCAAGTGAAATCCGTTGCGGCCACAAACGTGTCAACCAATCTCTCTAAACCGATTTGATCCGTTGCCGAGAAGCGTGCTGTTGATGGGCTGTCCATATCAAACACTCCCACTAAGCGCCCCTCAACCACAACCGGGATAACCACTTCAGACGCCGACGCGGAATCACACGCGATGTGGCCTGAGAAGGCATGCACATCTTCAACGCGTTGGGTTTCTTGGTGTAAGGCAGCGGCGCCACATACGCCTCGTCCAAAAGGTATCCGAGTGCACGCTACTTTGCCAACATAAGGCCCTAAAACCAGCGCTTCGTTGCGGGCAAAGTAAAAACCCGCCCAATTTAAATCCGCTACCGTTTGCATAATAAACGCAGAAAACTGAGCGGCGTTGCAGATCAAATCACGCTCCCCTGTCAACAAGCCGGCCAACTGGTCGTTCAATTCCTGATAATACACTTCAGGTGTGCTATTCGAGTTGACGTCTATCTCAAACATGGGTGCTTACCTAATCAATGAAAATAATCATCGAATGATAGGCAAAGTCAGATCAAGAACCAATATGAAATACGTAAAAGAATGGGGAATTGAGAGGCGCGATAGGGAAAAGCTGCCCTTGGTCACAACGCGACCTAGAGCAGCTCATACTCATCAAAACAAGCGATCAATATAACAAGGTGATTACTGGTTTACTTGGGCAGCAATCTCATGGGCTGGCGTATGACGAACATCCACCCCTTTCACCATAAACACCAAATGCTGGCATACATGACGTGAGTAATCGCCAATTCGCTCTAAGGAGCGTAAGACCCAGATAACGTTCAATACACGAGAAATACTGCGAGGGTCTTCCATCATGTAAGTAGCCAAAGAACGCAACGCCGTTTTGTATTCTTGGTCCACCGAATGGTCTTGTTTTACAACGGCAATCGCGGCATCGATGTCTAAACGGGCATAAGCATCCAAGGTATCGCGAATCATACGTGACACCATTTGACCAATACGGTTGATCTCTACATAACCGCGAGGAGACTCACCTTCATCAATCAATTTCAGCGTTAATCGTGCAATTTTCTTCGCTTCATCACCCATACGTTCAAGCTCACTGACGGCTTTACTGATGGATAAGACCATGCGTAAGTCACCAGCGGCTGGCTGACGTTTTGCCAGTATACGGTTACATTCCTGATCGATGATGCCATCCAGCTCGTTTACCGTAGCGTCTTTGTCTTTCACATCTTCAGCTAAAGAACCATTGCTATCAATCAAAGCTTGAACGGCATTCTGTACTTGTAATTCAACCACACCACCCATCGTCAGAAAGTGCTGACGTAAAGCTTCCAGCTCGTTGTTAAACTGTTTCGATGTGTGATCTGATGTTAGTTCTTTCATAATTAGTCCTTCCGCCTCGATGCCTTAATGACTGTAATGCGGTTTAATGGAAACCCGTTGATTGACTGTATTGCTTTAGCGTTTGGTTTTTCATCAAGGCTTAAAAAGCCATTAAGCAGTCCTTCCCAAGAAAATAAACAGAACACCAATATAAGATATTTGCTTACTCTATCACCAGACTACTCATATTAAGCCCGAACTATAACGCCACTGTGTTACAGAAATGTTAAAAACAGACTTTCCAGCACACCGCTCAGGGACTATTTCTCATCATAAGAAGATTCCCATATATTCCGATATCCCATAGACTGTTTCCTTACAGTAATATTCTACGTAAACAACAATTACAACTACGGTGATAAGCGAGAGTTTTATGAAAGCAATGCAGATAATGAATTATGGCCCAGCAAGCGATCTAACATTGGTTGACGTTGACACACCAACAATAAATGCAGATCAGGTATTGGTAAAAGTCGGCGCGGCCGGCGTCAACCCTGTCGATACTTACATTCGCTCAGGTGTAAATAATTATTCTGCGACCTTTCCTCATACACCAGGTTCAGACGGTGCCGGTACCGTTATGGAAGTGGGCGCAAACGTTGTTGGTTTTACCGTCGGACAACGCGTGTATTTTAGCCGCAACCTAGGCGGTTCTGCCGCTGAATACACCATTTGTGCGCCAGATAGACTGTTCCCTCTAGCGGACTGCCTAAGCTTTGAAGAAGGTGCTTGCCTTGGTGTTCCTTTCACAACGGCGCATCGCGCACTGTTTGGACGTGCGCAAGCAAAAGCCGGCGACAAAGTATTGATCCATGGAGCCACTGGCGCCGTTGGTACGGCAGCAGTACAGCTTGCGTTAGCCGCAGGAATGGAAGTTGTTGCCAGCGCAGGCACTCAAGCGGGTGTTGAACTGCTTAATCAACTGGGTGTGACGAACGTCATCTTGCACAATGAAGACAATCATTTAGCGCCTTTTCAGTCACTTGAAAACGGCTTTAATGTGATCATTGAGATGCTCGCCAATCACAACCTAGATCAAGATTTAAAAGCCTTGGCTTTTGGTGGTTGTGTGGCCGTTGTTGGCAACCGAGGAACCGTGGAGATTAACCCTAGAGACTTAATGGCTCGTGACGCCTCTGTTATTGGTGTCGCCTTGGCAAATGCTCAACCAAAAGATCTACAACTTATTGCCAAAAGCATGCTGCCGCTGTTTCAAAAAGGCGTATTAAAACCCGTCGTTCGTAAAAGTTACCCATTAACCGAACTCGCACAAGCGCACGATGACGTCTTATTATCAGGCGCATTAGGCAACTTAGTGGTTCAAGTTAACTAGCCATTACCGACCGAAGACACCTTATAGATCAATAAGGTGTCTTTACTATCACGCAACACCGCGAGAACGAACTAACGGACTGAATAAATCTCATCATCTCCCCTCTACTAAAGGCCTATTAAGACAGCTATACTTGGGATTATTTTCCACTACTATATTGATGAGTTTATGTACTTTGACTTCTTCTGAATCTGACGTTTTCAGTTTGCCTAATGAAGCCGATACTCACGACCATGATTACCATCAACTTGTGGTGGTGGTTGATGGTAAGACGGACTTCGATATTGAGGGTAAAAGCAGACAGCTTCCTACTGGTGGTGGCTGTATTTTGCCATCTGAAAACAGTCATGCCTTTGCGGGCCTAGGCGACAATCAGATCATGGTGGTTAACCTTCCTATTCCACCACAAAAAGCCATTACCGACGAAGAATATGAGATAGTGTCACGGCTCTTTGACCAAGCGGCCTACTTTCAATTAAATCCTAGGTTACAAATTCTAGCCTCCGCCTTATCTGGCGAGCTACAACAATACCCAAACGACCCAATGTTAGCCAGAGCCTGTGGTAACACCTTACTCAGCGCTATTCGCCATCAGTTGACGAATAACAAAGACGTAAGAGTCCGTGGCAACCAGCTGGACATTACTAAGCTGGATCAGTTTATCGAGCTCAACTTATCGCGCCGTGTTCATATTAGTCAGTTAGCCAATTTTTGTTTCTTAAGTGTGAGCCAATTTCACGAACGCTTTAAAGAACGAACCGGTATGACGCCTCACCAATATTTAATGCGCAAGCGCTTAGAACGCGCTCAAAAATTATTGAGCGAAGGGTTTCCGCCTATTCAAGTGGCAGAGATGTGTGGTTTCTCAAGTCAAAGTGCAATGACGAATGTGTTTTCTCAAACATTGGGGATTACGCCACTGCGTTATCAAAAACAATTTCCAAAAAGTTAATATTTCCACGTTTTTGGAAAATATTCCATTTCGCTAAATGACAATATCTAAAAACCACTTACGCACCATTCGTAAGCATTTCGATCATTTTAGCGACAGTTTTTGCACAGTTATCGAGCGATGTACGTTTTCTTCCATTAAAATCGGATTTTCTTATAAAAAAAACCGACTTTTTCGAAAGACAGTTTCTACACTCTGTCACTAAAGTGTGTCCATTATCCAGACATGCAATTTTTTGAAAATTAACAGTAAAAATGAACCGTTAATAAAAAAGCAAAAAATCGCCTGATGCTCTATAACAACACACGGTCTAATCAAAAAAAGCCAACCGGCTTTTTGATTTGTAGCGGGAGAATCCGACCATGTTTAAAGCAATTGAAGTATTACAACCCAACTTCATTCAGCGACCACTAAACGAATTGTGGCAGCTCATTTCTCCTCTTTACAATACGGATGAGGAAAAGTGGTTAAACGAATTATTACCTTTAGCTAAGCCGACTGACGCTGCGCTAAAAACCTGCACGGATGCTGCTACACAATTGATCGAACAAGTGCGTAAAGACGATGACAGCATGTCTATGATCGACGCCTTGTTGCTGGAATACAGCCTAGACACAAAAGAAGGCATTTTGCTGATGTGTTTGGCCGAAGCACTAATGCGTGTGCCAGACAAAGCCACTGCAGATGCTTTCATCAAAGACCGTTTAAGTGTGGCCGATTGGGCTTCTCACGCTAAAAACTCTGATTCCTTCTTCGTTAACGCGTCAACATGGGGACTTTTGCTAACCGGCAAAATCGTCACTATGGACGAAAAAAGCGATGGCACACCAGCCAACCTAGTAAACCGCATGGTAAACCGTGTTTCTGAGCCAGTGATTCGTAAAGCGATGAACCAAGCGATGAAAATCATGGGACATCAGTTCGTACTGGGTCGCAACATCGAAGAAGCCTTGTCTCGTGGCAAAAGCTACCGTGACAAAGGTTACACCTACTCTTTCGACATGTTGGGTGAAGCCGCACTAACTTCTGCAGATGCAGACAAATACCTAAAGTCTTACGAGCAAGCGGTTGAATCCGTTGGTCGTGATACGTACACCAAAGGCTACCGCCCAACCATCTCCATCAAACTGTCTGCACTGCACCCACGTTACGAAGTGGGCAGCGAAGAACGCGTGATGACTGAGTTGTTCGAAAGCGTAAAAGGCCTTATCACGAAAGCACGTGCATTGAACGTCGGTATTACTATCGATGCAGAAGAAGCAGATCGTCTTGAATTGTCTCTTCACCTGTTCGAAAAACTGTACCGTGACGAAAGTGTTCGTGGCTGGGGCTTATTTGGTTTGGTTATTCAAGCCTACTCAAAACGCGCGCTACCTGTTCTCGCTTGGCTTGCCGCTTTGGCTAAAGAACAAGGTGACCGCATCCCTGTTCGTCTTGTAAAAGGCGCTTACTGGGATTCTGAGATCAAACTTTGCCAACAACGTGGCATCAATGGTTACCCGGTTTACACTCGTAAAGAAGCGACAGACACTTCTTACTTGGCTTGTGCCCGTTTCCTATTGAGCGAACACACTCGCGCGAACATCTTCCCGCAGTTTGCGAGCCACAACGCACACACAATTGCGACCATCAGCTGCTTAGCACAAGAGCTAGGTGCGACCACGCAAGAATACGAATTCCAACGCCTTCACGGCATGGGCGATGCGTTATACAACAGCCTAATCAAAGGCAATGACATCTGTGTACGTATCTACGCACCAGTAGGTAGCCATAAAGATTTGCTACCTTACTTGGTTCGTCGTCTACTAGAAAACGGCGCCAACAGCTCTTTCGTTCACCGTTTGATCGATGCTCGTTGCCCAATTTCTGAATTGGTAGATCACCCAGTAACAACGCTAGAAGGCCGCAAGTCTCTATCGAACCCAAACATCAAACTGCCAATCGACATGTTTGAAGACCGCAAAAACTCGTTTGGTCCAAACATCGAGATCGAATCTGATTGGGGTCCATTTAAAGCCAAAATTGATGCCTTCATGACGCAAGACACTCAATGGCGTGCTTTCCCTATCGTGGGTGGCGAAAAAGTAGAAACAGGCCAAACACATACCATTACTAGTCCATATGACCACAGTGAAACTGCGGGTCAAATCGACTGGGCAGACGCAGCAACGGTTACTAAAGCCATTGATCTAGCGGATGCGGCTTTCCCTGCATGGTCTGCACGTCCTGCCTCTGAGCGTGCTGATTGCTTAGACAAAACTGCCGACCTAATGGAAGAAAACTACCCAGAGCTAATCGCGCTTTGTCATCGTGAAGCGGGTAAAACCATTCAGGACAGTATTGACGAAGTCCGTGAAGCCGTGGATTTCTGCCGTTACTACGCGCAACAAGCGCGCAGCAACTTCGCAGCGCCTCACACCTTTACTAACTACCTAGGTCAAGAACAAAGCGTTCAACTGACAGGTCGTGGTGTCTTCACTTGTATCAGCCCTTGGAACTTCCCATTGGCGATCTTCTCTGGACAAGTTGTAGCGGCATTGGTTGTTGGTAACACAGTGGTGGCGAAACCCGCTGAACAAACCAGCTTAATCGCGATTCGTGCGGTTGAATTGATGCACCAAGCCGGTGTTCCTACTGATGTACTTCACCTACTTCCAGGTGACGGTGCAACCGTTGGTGCGCCAATCACAAGCGACAAACGCATTGCAGGTTTGGCCTTCACAGGTTCAACCGGCACAGCACAATTGATCAACCGTACCTTGGCAGCTCGTGGTGTTGCACCGGTTCCTGTTATCGCAGAAACAGGTGGTCAGAATGCCATGCTAATCGACTCTACTTCTCTGCCTGAGCAAGTCGTTCGTGATGCCGTGCGTTCCGCCTTCGCTTCTGCTGGTCAACGTTGTTCAGCTCTGCGTGTCATGTTTGTTCAAGAAGACATCGCTGATCGAGTTATTCCGATGATCAAAGGCGCCATGCAAGAACAATCTGTTGGCTTACCTTACCTACACAGCACAGACGTGGGTCCAGTGATCGACAAAAAAGCCCAAGCCATGTTGCTTGAGCACATTGAACGCATGAAAGTAGAAGGCAAATTGATCGGCGAAACCGCATTGCCGACGTTTGCTGACAAAGGAACATTTGTTGCACCTACTGCGTTTGAAATTGCCACTATTGATCAGCTAACGGATGAGAAATTTGGTCCTATCTTGCACGTGGTTCGCTACAAAGCGAAAGACCTAGATAAGATCATCGATACCATCAACAACTCAGGGTTTGGTTTGACCATGGGTGTTCACAGCCGAAATGAAACGACATGTGCACGTATCGCACGTCGCGCTCGCGTTGGTAACTTGTACATTAACCGCGACCAAGTTGGTGCCGTTGTTGGTGTACAGCCATTCGGTGGCCAAGGCTTATCAGGTACCGGTCCTAAAGCGGGCGGTCCACATTATCTACAACGCTTCGCTATTGAAAAGCAACTTTAAGGCGAGCAGAGGAGACAAGGCAATGACAATCGTACAACCTGTTCAAATTCAAGTAGCAGACAAAGTATTTGAAGCATGGGATTCTCTAGGTGTAGAAGGTCGTGACGAGCATTTAGCTCGCACCCTTACCCTATTCCCTGAAGCGCAACGTAAAATGGCGGTTTGGCAGATCGATAACGCTCAGCGTGAAATCGCTGAAACGTTAACTATGGTAGGACCAACAGGTGAAAGCAATGAGCTTTCTACTCAAGGTCGTGGTGCTTTCCTATGTCTTTCTAACGATGACAGTGAAGCGGCTATCGTTGGTTTAGTTGGTCAAGTGTTTGCGGCCTTGATTGCGGGGAACCCAGTCATCACCGTGGGCCCTAAAGGCCAAGAAATCATGGATAAAATCGCCACGTCGGTTCCTGAAGGTGTGATTCAAAACATCGCAGAATCAGCACTAGATTCTATCGTTGAAGCGAATAACCTAGCGGGCATCGCCATTTTGTGTGATGACGCAGAAGCGCAAGCATTAAACCAACGCCTAGCAGCAAAAAGCGGCTTGATCTGTCAGCTAGTCATTGAAAATGACAGCCAGAACTTAACGACTATTGCGGCACCGCATTACATTTTGCGCTTTGTTACAGAGCGCGCTATCTCTATCAACACCACAGCAATCGGCGGTAACGCGACCTTGCTTGAGTTGGGTAGCTTAGACGAGTAATGCAAACGACTCAGAGACCCATGTCTCTGAGTCAAAGTTTCTTTTTCAATAGAGACCTCCCTATTGAACTGATTTACCCTCTTTCCTCGAAAGAGGGTTTTTTTTGTCTTGAAAAACAGCGCTAGCCTAATCTTGGCGTGTAATCCCAAGCCACTCGTTGGCCGGTTTCGGCGGATTGCTCCGCTAAACATAAGCCATAAATAAGTTGGCAAGCCTGCTCCATGGAAACAGGGGCATCACCTTTACCGGCAATGGCATGGCCTAATTGACGATAAAAAGCCGCGTAGTCGCCCTGTGTGGCGGACTCTTGGAACGTTTCTATGTCATTTTGAGTGTGGGCGACAAAACGAGTGTTACGCTGCTGTGCGGCTTGTGAGGGGAATTCAGACTGCCAGGGCATTTGCCCAGCACGTAACGCTTCTTCTTGTGGGTCTAACCCCACACATTGCCAACTGCCTTGTGTAAAACGCGCATTAAAACGACGCATGTCACCTGCTTCAAATGGCGTTGATCCTAAACGAATGCGCTTATCGTCGTAGCCTAGCTCCAGCTCAAACCAGTCGTGTGTTTGGCAGCCTTCTCGCAGGCAATCGATACTCGCATGAAGCCATTTTGGCGCGCCGAAAAGAAACAAGACTTGGTCTAATATGTGCGGTCCAAGGTCCCAGAAAATCCCCGTCCCCACACCAGGCTCTTCACGCCAACGGGCTTGAGCCAGAGGCCGAAAGCGGTCAAAACGAGAATCTAGGTGCTTTAATTCACCCAGTTCTGCGCCATCAATAAGGGCTTTCAGGCGCTGCAAATCCCCATCGAAGCGACGATTCTGATACACGCAAAACACCAAACCTTGCTGCTTGGCTAAGGAGCAAAGCGCTTCGATCTGGCTCACACTCGTCACCGAGGGTTTTTCTAACAACACATGTTTACCGCTTTCGAGCGCACTTTTTGCCTGCTCAAAATGCAACGCATTCGGTGTCGTAATCACCACCAGATCCACATCAGAAGCGGTAAAAACCGCCTCTGCTGTCGATACTACAGTCACTTCTGGCAGCGCGGTGTGCACCTCTTCTACCTTAGAGCTGCACACATACGCCATCTCCATATCAGGATCATTGATCACAAACGGCGCGTGAAAAACACGCCCAGATAAGCCGAAACCAATCAAACCAACACGAATTGCCATGCTCTACCCCTTCCTTTTACTCTTTATTGTTATAAACAGTTTACAGGCAATAAATGAAATTTGCTGTAAGCAAAGAAATAGCCCAACACTCTGGACTTAGTAGCTAAAGAATGGAGGAAAGAGAGCGAGTAAGAGGTTTATTCAGGAAAAAGACCCTGCAGACTTTTTTAAATTATCTCGCTGTCTGATTTGCGCTGAGCTTGCGAAGCAGGCGCAAGCAAATCAGACAAGGAGATATTTCATCTACACCGAAGCTACAAAACTTCCAATTTAGCGAACGACAAGACGAGCCACTTGCTGCCTTCGTCATCGAAGTTCACTTGCACACGAGCCTGTGGGCCTTGGCCTTCGTAGTTGATGACCAAGCCTTCCCCAAACACCGGATGCTTAACCCGATCTCCCATGCTGACATTCACTTCTGGCGCTTTGAAGTTGTTCAGTACCGTACTGTTTTGCAGACGGTTTTTCTCTGTCTGATAATCAGGACGCTGCATAGAAACAGGTCGGCTCACTTGTGAACGCAGGCGAACTTCTTCTAAGCACTCGACTGGGATCTCTTTGATAAAGCGCGATGGGCTATTGAAAGACTCGCTGCCAAACAAACGACGAGACTCTGCGTAGGTGATGTAGAGTTTTTCCATCGCGCGAGTGATGCCCACATAGCAAAGTCGGCGCTCTTCCTCGAGGCGGCCCGGCTCTTCAAAGGACATCTTGCTAGGAAACAGATTTTCTTCCACCCCAGTCAAGAACACCAGAGGGAACTCCAGGCCTTTCGCAGAGTGCAGAGTCATCAATTGCACCGCGTCTTGGTATTCATCCGCTTGCGCATCGCCAGCGTCTAATACGGCTTTGTCTAAGAAAGCCATCAAGGGCGAACTGAACTCTTCGTCTTCATCACTCCAGCTAAAGCCACCTGCCGCGCCGACCAACTCTTTCAAGTTCTCGATGCGTGCTTCGCCTTTCTCACCTTTCTCTTTTTCATGAAACGGGATCAAACCTGCTTCTTCAATGATTTGCTCAAAGATGTCATTTAAGTTGAGGTCTGGTTGCTGAACCGTCGTGTTTAAACCTTCGATCAAATGTAAGAAAGACTTAATGGCATTGGTTGCGCGAGCCGGCATCAAGCTCTTCTCTACAATCATTTGCGCGGCTCGCCACATAGAGCAGCCTTCATCACGAGCCATTTCTCTCAAGGTGCCAATACTGCGCTCACCAATGCCACGAGGCGGCACATTGACGACTCGCTCCATTGCCCCATCGTCATTTGGATCAAGCGCTAAACGGGCGTACGCCAAGGCGTTCTTGATTTCTAGACGATCATAAAATCGATGACCACCGTAAATGCGATAGGCAATCTGTTCGCGCACCAAACATTCTTCCAGCACTCGGGATTGCGCATTGGAACGATACAAAATGGCCATATCACTCAGCGACGTGCCTTTGTCGCGCCATTGCTTAATGATGCCGATGATAAAACGCGCTTCGTCTTGCTCATTGAAGCCAGCATAAAGAGAAATAGGGTCCCCTTCGCCACTTTCTGTCCAAAGCTCTTTGCCAAGACGATCGTCGTTATTTTTGATCAAGCCATTGGCGGCATTCAAAATATGCCCCGTCGAGCGATAGTTTTGCTCCAGACGAATGGTTTGTACATCTTTGAAATGCTTAGTGAAGTTTTGAATATTTTCGATTTTTGCGCCACGCCAACCGTAAATGGATTGGTCATCATCCCCCACCGCGGTAATAGTGCCTTGATCACCAACCATAACGCGTAACCAGGCATATTGGATGGTGTTGGTGTCTTGAAACTCGTCCACCAGCACATGGCGAAAGCGCTCTTGATAATGACGCAACAATGGTGGGTTCGTCAGCATTAACTCATGGGCGCGTAGCAGCAACTCGCCAAAATCCAACAAGCCACCATTTTCACACGCCTCTTCATAATGATAATAAAGTTCTCGCATGCCTTTCGAAAAAGGGTCGTGGCTGTCTGGCACATGGGCTGCGCGTCGGCCTTCGTCTTTTTGCGCGTTGATAAACCAACAGACCTGCTTCGGCGGCCAGCGAGTGTCATCAATATTCATGGATTTCATGATGCGCTTCACTAAGCGCAATTGATCGTCACTGTCCATGATCTGGAAGTTTTCTTTCAGACCAGCATCACGCCAATGGGCACGCAATAATCGATGGGCTAAACCGTGGAACGTTCCCACCCACATACCTTGTGGTGGCACTCCAACAAGCTCTTCAATACGCCCTTGCATTTCACGCGCGGCTTTATTGGTAAAGGTCACCGCCATCAGGCTATAAGGCGACAATTCATAGGCGTGCATTAACCACGCGATGCGATGCACCAATACGCGAGTTTTACCAGATCCTGCCCCCGCGAGTACTAGGCTATTTTGCAATGGTGCGGCCACTGCATCACGCTGTTTATCATTTAACGAGTCGAGGATAAAAGAAACGTCCATTACATTCCGCCGTAATTATTTAATATGTTTGTCATAAAAAAGCGCAAAAATAGGTTGATTTTTGATCGATTAGCGTTTTTTATAAACTTGAAAACGAGTTGTCTGTCTATTTTGACTTTTTTCAACAGTCGATGACAGTGATCTGTGCATTTCAGTGTCATCGAATTAGCCAAAGGGTATAGCGATGAATCATATTTCTGAAACTTTGACTGAAGTAAAAACCGACATCCTTCACGCTTCTATTAGCCTAGAGAAGGAAAAAAGCGAACGTAATCAAAAGGAAGACAGTGTACGCATGCTAAAAGCACGTCGTGCCATTGAACAGCATTTAGAGGAAAAACGCTTACACCAAGCGATTTCTGACGGGTGGGACGAGTAAGACACTTTTTCAATTGTCTCACTAAAAAAGTAATTTATTAAGCAGCAGACACCCTATCTGCTGCTCAAGCTCGCTGACCTTTTCTTCCAGCGATGCTCTCTTTTTCGCTAAGATTTTTGCTTGGCCGCTTTTTTTTACGCTCAAAAACGCACTAAGTATTGATATAAAACAACTGAAAGACACTGCCTATTCGCCCTTCTTTGCTCCCTTTTTATAGCGGTTATGTCTGTGTTGGAGTACCATACGCTCTGATTTCTGATCTTTTAACCGATAATAAAAACAGCAAATAACCCTTTTGGGGAGTCACCATGTTTGAACATATCCAAGCTGCTCCTGCAGACCCTATTCTTGGCCTAAATGACGCTTTCCGTAATGATCTAAATCCCAATAAGATCAATTTAGGTGTGGGTGTATACAAGGATGAACAAGGCGCTACGCCGATATTAAAATCGGTAAAACAAGCAGAAGAGCGCTTGTTGAACCAAGAACTAACAAAAAGCTACTTAAGTATCGAAGGCGCACCAGCCTATCGACAAGCGGTACAAAAACTTCTGTTTGGTGAAGAACACAACATCATTACCAAACAACTTGCACAGACCGCCCATACACCTGGCGGTACTGGTGCACTTCGTGTTGCAGCAGAATTCATTAAAAAACATTTGCCAGAAGCCACCATGTGGGTCAGTAACCCAACATGGGCAAACCACCAAGCGGTTTTCCAATCCGTTGGTTTGGAAGTCGGCAGCTATGCTTATTACGATGCCAACACAAAAGGCTTGGATTTCGAAGCCTTGCTGGCCAGCCTTTCTCAAGTGCCAGCTGGCGACGTGGTTCTGTTTCATGGTTGCTGCCATAATCCGACTGGCATAGATCCAACACCAGAACAGTGGTACCAATTGGCCAAGCTTTGCAGCAAACAAGGGTTCTTGCCTCTGTTTGACTTCGCTTACCAAGGGTTTGGTGAAGGCATTGAAGAAGACGCTAAAGGCTTGCGTACCTTCCTTGAACATGTTCCTGAAATGTTGATCGCAAACTCCTTTTCGAAAAACTTTGGCCTCTACAACGAACGCGTTGGCGCCTTGACGATTGTTTGCGAAACCGCAGAACAAACCGACGCGGCTTTCACTCAAGTGAAACGCTGCATCCGTACGAACTATTCGAATCCACCGTCCCATGGCTCTGCCATTGTCGCTGAGATTCTTAACAGCAAAGAGCTGCGTAGTTTGTGGGAAATGGAGCTGAAAAGCATGCGTTCTCGTATCCATGAGATGCGCAGCTTGTTCGTCAATACACTGCGAACTAAAGGCGTAACACAAGACTTCTCCTTTATTTCTAAGCAACGCGGCATGTTCTCTTTTTCAGGTTTGACACCAGATCAAGTGGCTCAGCTTCGCAAAGACTTTGGTATCTATATTGTGGGTTCTGGACGTATCAACGTCGCTGGAATGACCCATGAAAACATGGATCCTTTGTGCGATGCGATCGCGGCGATTCTCAAAGACTAGCGCGAATTTCACCGAACCTAGAGTGAAATAACGCCACTTAAAAGGCCATTTTAACCATGTTAAAATGGCCTTTTTTAATGTCTTTCTTCGGGTAAATTACGCAAAAAAATACTGTTCAGTGAAGAGTCAGGCTGTTAGCCTTGAAGGCTTTCTTTTATTCATTTTTTGATGGAAATCACCTATGACAGCCACACTAATTTACTGTTATGACCCTATGTGCAGTTGGTGTTGGGGATTTCGCCCTACTTGGACCAAACTGCAAAAAAGCCTGCAACCTTTAATCGATTCGAAGCAGCTTTCGATTCAGCCTATGTTAGGTGGGCTAGCCGTCGATTCAGACACGCCCATGTCAGAAGACATGAAAGCCAAGCTAGAAGTAACCTGGCAGCACATTAGTGCGTCTCTTGGTACGACCTTTAACTTTGATTTTTGGCGCAATGCTCAGCCTCGTCGCTCGACCTATCCTGCGTGCCGCGCTTGCCTGGTCGCCAGAGATTCAGACCTTGAAGATGAGATGTACCATGCGATCCAAGAAGCCTATTATCTTAACGCGCAGAACCCATCAGACCTAGACACACTAACCGCGTGTGCCGAACACATTGGTTTAAAAGCAGCCGGATTCGAAAAGGCCATGGCCCATGTGAAAAATGAAAAATTGCTAGAGCAGGAAATCAATCAAGCGCGTCATTTGGGCTTGAATTCATTCCCTTCTCTGGCCTTATTGCTGGGAGATCACCTAACGCCTATTCCATTGGATTACCAAGATTCAACCACCATGCTAGCGGCCATTAAAAAGGCGCTCGCTTAGCCAAAATCGTGGTTAATCAGATCCAACATTGGGTTATAAAGAGGATTAGCAGACGCATCATGGTGTTTTCTGTCCTCTTTTTTATCAACGGCCTCAGAATCCGTTAAAGGCGTGCTTTTTATCGCTTTTTCAGGACGATCCAGAGGTTCAGATTTAGCGCTGTCAGCGGTGTTTGTTAGGTTGGTTTCTGGTCCGTTTTTGGCCTTCAAAGACAAGCGTTCAGCCAGTTTTTTAGCCAGTGGCTCTATATCATCTAAGGTAACGTTAATCGCCATCCAGTGATCTGCCTCTGGCTCGTCACTGATCAACTGACCTGGCACGATAACATGGCGGTAATTGGCCAGTAATGCTGTCATATCCTGTTGATTTAGTGGCGCCTTTAACTTCATCCAAAGTCCGATTCCTCCCTTACTAGCGGCAAAACTGACTTGCCCTTGTAAATGGGTTTCAAGGTGCGCTTTTATACGCTCAGAATTGGCCCAAACCTGACGAGCTCGACGCACTAACGAGCGTTTTCCTGTCGATAATAACGCCTCGCTCAAGGCGTGTTGCTGGGCATCGCTCAAGGCCATGTCCACCGACAGAAATGCGCCTTCTAACGCACTCTGATGGCGACCTGGCAAACACCAGCCAGCAGAACGATTTACCCCTTTTGTCTCTACTCCTCCGATATAAACAATATGATCGGACGAATCTAACGATTTATAGGTCATTAGCGAGCCTGCTCGATGCGCCAAATGCGAACAAAGATCCCATTCAATGGTTGGCAGTTTTAGCTCATCAATAATGGCCACCCAGCGACGCAAGCTTAAATTACTGATCGCAAGCCCTGCAGGGAAGGCAAACTGCCCAGGTAAAATCAGAAGCTTTATTTCATTTTCCTGCAAACAGCGAACCACTAGATCAAGGTCCACACCTCGGTCTCCAGCCGCTATGCTGATCACTTGGCGGCCCAAACTTTGTAATGTAGATGATAAACGAGGATCGCAAGGCGTAATGACCAACACAGTGTCATCACGCTGAGTCAGTGTTTGAATGCTTTGTGTCAGCATGGTCAAGGGGGAATGCCCCAACCATAATTGCGAGGCGTGATTTTTAATCCCTAACCCTTTGAGGTGTTCACTGACGGTTTCACGGACAGTCAGGTGGCCCTTTCCTAAAACGGGTATATCCACTTCTTCGGAACGCACAGAAGACGCTAGGAAAGCATCGCTTTGATCGACCAAGGCACCGCGGTGGGCAAGGCAAGACCACGCCGCTTTACTGCCTACAGGCGTTAATTTACGCAATGCTTCGCCAGCCAATAAAAGCGCCGGTTTAATATCGCTCCGGTGACAAACAAAGTAACCAGATTTAGGTCGAGATTCGATCCAACCTTCTTCCGTTAATATCTCATAGCCATGGATCACAGTGTTTAAGCTAAGACTAAGCTGCTTAGCCAACGCTCGTAACGAGGGCATGCGATCACCAGGTGCAATCGCTTCTTGTGAGACTTGATCTAAAAACCAGTCCACTACCCCTTTGTATAAAAAATCCGCCACCGCTTTGTACCTTTTCTAGTTTGTCATCTACTATCTGTTATCAAAGAGTAAGGGGGTTATCAAAAAAGACAAGCAAAAAAGGCAAGTAAAATACCAATAATTCCCAATGACCCTAGGAAGTTAAGGTACAATTTCATTAAGTTAACAGCAGTATTGGCGCTTTTTAGGCTTTTACCTAACACTAATGCGTGCTGCAACACGCTTATTTAAGACCACCAGCAACGCAAAAAGTAGACTGTCTATGGCTTTTGATTCTTATACCTTGCGCAACCAGTTCCCCATTCTTCAGCAAACGGCGTATGGGTACCCGTTGGCTTACCTCGACAATGCGGCAACAACGCAAAAGCCATTGTTCGTCTTAGACGCCATCCAAGACTACTATCGCTCTTTTAACGCCAATGTTCATCGTGGTGCGCATTTTCTCAGCGACCGAGCCACCAATCATTTTGAGCAAGCCAGAGAGCGTTTAGCGCACTTTATTAATGCCCCAAAAAACAGCCATGTTATCTGGAGCAAAGGGGCCACAGAAGCGATTAATATGGTCGCTTATGGTCTAGAACACCTACTACAAAAAGACGATGAGATTCTGATTACCAGCCTTGAGCATCACGCCAATCTTGTTCCTTGGCAGCAGCTGGCTTTTCGTACCGGAGCACGGTTGCGCGTACTGCCTCTCACCTCAAATGGCGAATGGGAAAATGAGTATCAGAAATACTTTACCGACAGAACCCGCATCTTTGCTGCGACTCAGGTTTCCAATGCCATCGGCGTAAGCACGCCATTAAAAACCATGATCGCAGAAGCCCAAAAATACCATGCCTTTACCCTAGTAGATGGCGCTCAAGCCGTGGCCCATTACCCTGTGGACGTACAAGACATCGATTGTGACTTCTATGTTTTCTCCGGCCATAAGATGTATGGCCCAACGGGCATTGGGGTTTTATATGGTAAGAGTCAGGCATTAGAGGTTTTAATCCCTTACCAAACGGGTGGCGAAATGGTGCGTCATGTGGCCTATCAAGCGACCGAATTTAACCTGTTACCTTATCGCCTTGAAGCTGGCACACCTCATATAGAAGGTGCCATCGGCCTTGCTGCTGCTTGTGAGTTTCTTACCCAACAAGACAGGCCCGCATTATTAGCATGGGAACAAAAACTCGCCAATCACGTCTACACTCGGCTCATCAAAGAAGGTGGTATCGAGCTCTATTCACCAGAGAAGAACACCACATTGGTGTCGTTAAGTGTACCCAATATTCATACCATCGATTTAAACGCTTACCTAGATAGCAAGGGCGTCGCGGTTCGAGCGGGCAGCCACTGTGCCCATCCATTAATGGCACAGTTAGGTGTCAGTGGTACGTTAAGAGCCTCGTTTGCTTGTTACAATACACTCGAAGAAGCGGATCAATTCTGCGATGTTTTACTAGAAGCTATTGAGATATTAGGCGATGACTGATTTTCCGACGCCACATACAGTTAAACAACAGCTGCAAGCCTGCCGCAGCAAAGAAGAAACGTTTAAAGCATTGGTTACCTTGAGTAAGGCGTTGCCGCGCTTATCAGGTGAAGAGAAAACAGAAGACAATAAAATCAAAGGCTGTGAAAGCGCGGTCTGGCTAATAGTGGTAGAAGACGCTGGACGTCGCTATTTCAAGGCCGACAGCGACGCCAAACTAATGCGGGGTGTACTCGTCGCGGTCATCAGCCTAGTGACAGGAAAAACGCAGCAAACCATACAAAAAATGGACTTAAAAGCAGAGCTAGCTGAATTCAACCTCTCCAGCTATCTCACTAGCTCACGCAGTAATGGTGTGTTGGCCATCCTCAAGCAGATTCAAGACAACCCATTGTCACGTTAGGTCATAATGAAACTCTTTCATACCTTGAGCCACTTTTTTCAGCGTCTGAGTAAAGTTATAAAGAGATTTATGCTGCCGTGCATTCGTTGGGTAGGCTAAACCATATGGGTAGTATACAGCGGGCTCAAAAGGACGAACTATTACCCCTTTTCCTTCCCATACTCTTGCCGCAAAAGGCTCTAACACACCAACAGCCATACCTTCTGCAATAATTCCATACCCAGTGTGCGAAGTGTCTATCATAATATTCTGTTTCAATTGAGACTTTACCGAACTAAGAACACCACCTAGCTCGCTCCAGTATGCTGGAGAATGATCCACCACAGTAAGCACAGACTCACCGATTAAGTCCTCAGCTGTAATTACTGCTTTGTTAGCCAAAGGGTGGTCTGAGCGAGCAGCAAACACGAAACGCGCATGACCAATTAGCTCACGCTCAATACCAATCAATTGTGGCAGTTGTAAGCCAATCGCTAAATCCACTGAGTTCGTTTGCAGCTTCATTACCAACTCAGACATAGCATCTGTATGAATAATCACCCGTTCATCTGGAAAATACTTATTATGCTCCTTCAAAGCGAGTGGTAATAAGCTGCTCGCAATCGCTGATGTACTGGCAATTTTCAACTCACTAGGGGCTCGTGTACGAATATTCGACGCCACAGATTCCAGCTTTTCCATGCCTAAAAAGCTTTCTTCTACCGAACGAAAAAATTCCGCCGCCTCCTGAGTCGGATAAAGCCGTCCCTTGCGTCGATCAAATAAAGCAAAGCCTAAATCGTATTCTAAATCACTTAATAATCGGCTGACAGCAGGTTGTGAGACATGCATTTCAGCCGCGGCTGCTGCGGTTGTGCCTCGTAGCATTATGTAACGAAACGCTTCCAGCTGTCTGAATTTCATAAGAAATGCGCCTTTTCAATAATATTTAGTTATCAACTATACAATAATATAAGTGGATGTCATGGATATAAATTCACATTATTAAAGTACAGAAAAATACGCTCCTGCGTAAAAGACGGTAACAGGCCTCACGCATCTCTCTTAGCAACAGGCCATAAAACTAACGTACTCATAGTAAAAGCGCTTTGATAATAAGGATTACTTCGTGGCAGACATTTCACCTACTCCCATATTAACAGTCGAAAATCTATCTGTTGAGTTCGGCACCTCACGTGTTATCAATGATTTAAGTTTTTCCGTCATGCCTGGACGAACACTGGCTATCGTAGGTGAGTCGGGTTCCGGTAAATCCATTACTTCTCAATCTATTATGCGTTTGGCAGAAACAAATGGTGCCACCTATCCAGCTGGGCGCATTTTGTTCTCCAGCGGCAATGGCGAAGTGGATTTGCTCTCCCAGTCACAGAATGAAATGAGGCGCATCCGCGGCAAAGACATCGCGATGATATTTCAAGAACCCATGACCTCCCTTAATCCTGTTTTTACCATTGGTAATCAAATCTCTGAATCCCTCGCGTTACATAAAAAACTCAGCAAAGAAGAAGCAAGAAAAGAAAGCATACAGCTACTAAAGATGGTGCGTTTACCGGATGCCGAAGACATGCTGAACCGCTACCCACATCAGCTTTCTGGCGGTATGAGGCAGCGAGTCATGATCGCCATGGCCCTCGCGTGCCGCCCTAAAGTACTGATCGCGGATGAACCTACCACCGCCCTAGACGTTACCATTCAAGCTCAGATTTTGACCATTCTGCATGATTTGCAAAAAGAGCTCGATATGGCCGTCATCTTCATCACCCATGACATGGGTGTTGTGGCAGAAATAGCCGACGATGTGGTCGTTATGTGGCAAGGTGAAAAGGTTGAAAACGGCCCAGTTAAAGAGCTCTTTGCACGCCCTCAACACCCCTATACCCAAGCTTTGTTATCCGCTGTTCCTAAGCTAGGTAGTATGACTGGCGAGGCCTTCCCGAAGCGTTTTCCCATTACCATAATGAAGAATGGCTCAGCGTGTTTAGTCGGTGAGGAAGTCTCTCAGAAAACCGCCAATTACGATGAAAAACCTCTGCTTAGCGTACGTAATTTGGTCACGCGTTTTGATAGTAAGAAAAATTTATGGGGCAAGGTGACCCATAGGGTACATGCGGTAGAGAATGTAAGCTTTGATATATTTCGCGGCGAAACCTTAGCCTTAGTCGGTGAATCAGGCTCGGGGAAATCCACCATAGGTCGTACTATTCAACAGCTGCAAAAAGCCACCAGCGGTGAGATCAGCTTTGAAGGAACACCATTCGCGACAATGAGCAAAGTCGATAAGAAAAGACTGCATCAAGAAATCCAATATATTTTCCAAGACCCTTTAGCCTCGCTAGACCCAAGAAAAACCATAGGTTTTTCCATTGCTGAACCGATCAAAACTCACGATTTAATCCGTGGTGAAGAGAAGATCAAAAAACGAGTTGAAGAGCTATTAATACGAGTCGGCTTAACCGCTGAACATGCCAAGCGCTACCCTCATCAATTTTCTGGTGGCCAACGACAACGCATCTGTATTGCCCGAGCGTTGGCCTCAAATCCTAAATTAATCATTGCCGATGAAGCGCTTTCAGCGCTCGATGTTTCTATTCAAGCTCAGATCATTAACCTTTTTATGGAGCTACAAGAAGAGTTTGGTATCGCTTATTTGTTTATTAGTCATGACATGGCGGTAGTTGAAAAAATGAGCCACAGGGTAGCTGTGTTATATCTTGGTCAAGTTGCAGAACTTGGCTCACGCCAGCAGGTTCTTGAAAGCCCAACACACCCTTATACCCAACGCCTGCTCAGTGCGGTTCCCGTTGCAGACCCGACTGTCACAAGGCGCTCAAAACGGCTAACTGGGGAAATTCCAAGCCCAGTACGACGTGTCGATAATGAACCCAGCATAGTGCCCCATATAGAAATAACACCAGGACACTTTGTCGCTGAAGCCTAATAACTAACTACAACAATAATAATGCCATTTATCACAAATTAACGGAGCAATGAATAATGAACAAAAGATCACCTTTAAGGACAATGCTAAAAAGTATTGCTATCGCAAGTTGCTTAGCCACCGCCACAGCAAATGCCACAGGAACGCTAACCGTCTCCTCTTCACAAGACCCTGGCAGCTGGGACCCAATCGATACCTTTCTCGTCAGCTGGGCCGCGGTGGCCACCAATATTTATGATGGCCTAACCTATCGTGATACAGACCTAAAACTGCAGCCAGGGCTGGCGACATCTTGGCAACAGCTTGATCAGGGCAAGCGTATTCGTTTTCATTTGCGTAAAGGCGTGACCTTTCAAAATGGTGAGGCGTTTAACGCGGCTGCCGTAAAATTTACCTTTGACCGACTTATGGGTGACGAAGGCAGAAAAGGCCCACAACGCTCCAATTACTCCAGTATTGATTCTGTAGAAGTGATTGATGACTATACCGTTGATTTTCACCTGAGCGCACCCGATCCTGTACTATTAACCAAACTAGCAGGTTATGGCGCCATGATAGTGCCGCCGAAATACATTAAAGAAAAAGGCGATGCGTATTTCAATAGCCACCCTATTGGAACAGGCCCTTTTAAAGTGGTGTCTTATCAACCAAAAGTAGGCGTCAAATTAGAAGCGAATAAACACTTTTGGGGCAAAGCTCCTAAGATCTCCAATCTTAACTACCGCTTTATCAGCGAGCCTTCTACCGCAGTAGCTGAGCTTCAATCCGGACGCATAGACCTGATTACCCCCAATATCCCCATTGGTATGATTTCGACTATCGAGCAAGACCCAGATTTAAAGGTTATATCTACCGTGAGTCCGAGTGTCTACGCTCTGCGCTTTAATACTCAGCGAGGCATCACTAAAGATGCGAAAGTCAGAAAAGCCTTAATTTACGGGGTTGACCGTCAAGCCATCATTGACTCTATTTTAGCCGGTCAAGCAGAACCAATTAGTAGCTTCCAAAGCTCAATCTCATTTGGTAATGATCCAAAGATGAAACCACTGGCTTATGATCCATCACAAGCCATGAAGCTGTTAAAAGAGGCTGGTGTTAAACCTGGCACCAAGATCCAAATAGATATTCGCGGTAATGATCCAACCTTTAATGAGGTGACTCAAGCCATTGCCAGTTATCTGCAAATCATTGGCGTAAACGCCACTATCAAACCATATGAAACAAGCGTGTTGCTAAATGACATTATTCCAGCAGGTAAAACCGGTGAAATGTTTCAACAATCATGGGGGGGTTGGACCCTCGATTATGACAATACCGCCTACTTCATGTACCACTCAGGGGAAAAATGGAACCCTTATGACAGCGATCCAAAACTCGATGCATTATTAGAATCTCAACGCGATATTACCGACCGAGATAAACGAGAGTCCATTCTCAAATCCATTGCGAAATACACAGTGGACCAGTCATTAGAAATGCCACTTTACAACCTAAATGCCATTTATGCGGTATCCAATAGGGTCAAAGGCTTTGTGCCGGTTGCTGACAACCGCTTGCGATTTACCGACGTGAGCGTCGAGTAACGTGAGCGCCAAGTAAAAAGAGGCACTAACGTCCCCGTTTAAACATCCGATTTAAGCGCTTTTAAACGGGGGCTATCTCAATTCATAACACAGTATTCAGCGTTAAATGAGGGATGTCACTCTCTTAATGCTGAAAAGGCAGCCTTATTAGAAGCTGGCTTTATAAGGGAAAAGGGAATGGTAAACTTTTTAATAAAACGACTTTTACAAGCAATATTCGTACTGCTTGCCGTCACCTTACTGGTGGCTTTT
Organism: Marinomonas sp. NPDC078689; assembly: GCF_044542435.1. NCBI lineage: Bacteria > Pseudomonadati > Pseudomonadota > Gammaproteobacteria > Oceanospirillales > Oceanospirillaceae > Marinomonas > Marinomonas sp. NPDC078689. The sequence continues at coordinate 128,909 of NZ_JBITUJ010000005.1, forward strand.
GCAATTCGCCTAACCGGCGATCCTGCGCTTATGCTGACACAAGGTGCTGGCAGTGTCACAGAAGCAGATTTGGCGATGATTCGAGAATCATTAGGTATTAATAAGCCCTTTTTTGTTCAGTATTTTGAATTTCTGTCAGGCCTTTTTCATTTTGATTTTGGGCGTAGCTTTTTAGGCGGAACTCCAGTTTATCAGCTCATCAGCACTGCGTTACCTGCCACTGTTATGCTGGCGGCTTCTGTCATGGTCATCTCCATTGTTATCTCAATTCCGTTGGGTATCAAAGCTGCCGTGTCTAAAGGAAAGTGGGCTGACCAGGTGATCCGAATTTCTTCATTAATCGGTCTATCTTTTCCCAATTTTTGGCTAGCTCTGATGCTGGTATTGATTTTTTCTATCTGGCTACAGTGGCTACCACCAAGCGGTATGTATGGCTTTTCCAGCTTCCTTATGCCGGCTTTTACTATGGCCATTATTTTAGTCGCAACAAACGTCCGACTAGTACGCTCTTCCATGCTAGAAACTCTGCAATCCCAATACATCATGGTAGCAAGGGCAAAAGGACTCAGTGAAAACACTGTGCTTTATAAACACGCCCTACGTAACTGTGCGATTCCGCTTATTACCTATTTTGGTTTGCAATTCGGCGGCCTGTTAGGCGGCATTGTCGTCATTGAGCGGGTTTTTAATTGGCCAGGTTTAGGCACTCTTGCCTTCGATGCAGTAAGTGGCCGCGACTATCCGGTACTGCAAGCTGTTATCACTATTTTATCCATGCTCATCGTAAGCGTTAACCTCTTGGTTGATATTGCGTATGGCTTAATTGACCCACGTATTCGCACGGAGTAGTCATGTCTCAACATCGTTTTAGTGCTCATTTATCCAGATACAACAGCATGGAATTTATTGTCGGAGCTCTGCTCACTGGTGGTATTTGCTTTTTAGTGATTTTTTCAGATTTGCTGTTCCAAAGTCCCGATAAAATCAACTTGTCGGCACGTTTACTCGGTCCTTTTATTAACCCAGACCACCTATTTGGTACCGATCCGCTGGGCCGAGATATCTTCGCGCGAGTGGTAGCCGGTGGCAAAGTGTCTCTGCAAGTGGGTTTTTTATCTGTTGCTGGCGCGGTTGTTCTAGGCGTTATTATGGGCTTAATTTCTGGCTATTATCGCGGTTTCTGGGACGTAATTGTCATGCGTTTTGCGGATGTTCAATTAGCGATGCCTTTCATACTTTTAGCCATCACTTTCATCGCGATTGTCGGTGGAGGTTTAGGCAATATGATCATTCTGCTTATTCTTTCCCAATGGGTACAGTACGCTAGGCTAGTTCGCGGCTCGGTTCTATCATTGAGAGACCGTGAATTTATCCAATCCGCACAAGCTATCGGCGTTAGTAACTTTAGCATTCTATTCCGTCATCTACTGCCTAACCTAATTGGCCCTGTTATCGTACTGATGACCTTAAACGTCGCCAATAACATTCTGTTAGAAAGTAGTTTGACTTTTCTTGGATTAGGCGTGGACCCATTAACCCCTAGCTGGGGCGGTATGCTAGCTGACGGCCGAACCTATATTCAAAATGCATGGTGGGTCAGCCTCTTCCCAGGATTAGCTATTTTGCTCACCGTATTAGGCCTAAATCTACTAGGTGACTGGTTACGAGACAGTCTTGATCCAACAGGTAGAACGTCACGATGAACCATATATTTTCGACAAACTTCATACCAACCACAGAGCAGTTGATCGAGAAATTCTCGCATCCTGAGTGTCAAGGACAAGAGGTTGAAGCTTGGATCTTTGCCGACAAAGAGCAGCGTCAACAACTGGAAACACGCTTATTAGAGGTCGGCGTAAAGGCTAAAATACGCAGCGCCTACAAACCGCTATTACACTTTTTCTTAGAAGAATTAGCGCTGGATTTGAGTACGCTAACCTCTGTTGAAGTAGCCTATCCTGTCCATAAATCCGCCTCAGAAAAACGATTTTTATTAGAAACTTACCCGTTAGCGGCGTTGCTCGAAGCACCAGTAAATTTTAGCGAAAATAAAGACAGTGTCGATTTCTACAAAGTCACCTTATATAGACTAGATGCAACGCCACTTTCCTATCATGTGTTTGCGCCAAACTACTTGCATCTGGATGTTATAGGTCAACAACATTTATCGCCATGCGGTTGGCTAAAAGTCGTCAATCCGCAAGGAGAAAACCTAGAAAATAAGCGTCTAATAACAGATTACGAGATGCTTTTTAGTTCGGCGATGAAAGCGGTCTCTGAGCATTCATGGGGAGAAAATAGTCCTTACTTTGAAGAACTTAATATTCAGGTTTCGTTACCTTGGAAAGAGTTTCCTTTGGCTTACCAACACGAGGTTATTAGCCTCAGTGAGGCCTTACATGAAGACTTATATTTCTCAATACTGGAATGGTTTAAGGTAAAACAAGGCTACCTACCAACCGACCGAGAAGGTCAACCAGGACAAATAGTCCCAGAAATTACCTATTCGGCAAACTCATCTCTTAGCCTAAGCATAGAAACACGACCTTATCAGATCAATAAAACACACAGTTTGCAGATTTTAGAAAAGGCCAGTGCTCCCTTAAGCATGGCGCAAGTTAGCGCAGAGCTGGCACTTATTGAAGGGACTGAGTTCACCGCAAGCACGATCACAGGCCAAGCCATTCAAGCCCGCTATCACTATGGCACTGACTTTCCTGTGATGATAAGCGGTGGACAGCATGCTAATGAAACGACAGGTGTCGTTGGAACATTACGTGCCGCACAATATTTAAATGAGCAACCAAACAGCCATTTTACCATTTCACCATTAGAAAACCCTGACGGGTATGCGCTGCATCAGAGATTAATTAACGATAACCCATGTCATATGCATCATGCTGCTCGCTATACAGCGCTCGGTGATGACTTAGAATATCGAATCGAAGCTCCATTTTATGAAAAAGAAATTCGCCATAAAGCACGTGCTATAAGCCAAGCTAAATTGCACATCAATCTACATGGCTATCCATCCCATGAATGGACACGCCCCTTTTCGGGCTATGTTCCCCACGGCTTTACTATGTGGACGATACCAAAAGGCTTTTTCTTAATTCTACGCCATAACTCTAATCCCGAATGGTCAGCTTATGCCGAGGAATTTATTCATCAGGTTACATTAGAGCTAGTCAAACTGCCTGGCGTACTGGCGTTTAATGACAAGCAAATTGAGCTTTATAAAGTCCATGCTGGAGACTCAATGTTTCGCATTATTAATAGTTTTCCTTGCCTAATATCGCACAGCAAAGAGGGAGATATTCCTTTACAACTCATCACAGAATACCCTGATGAAACCCTTTATGGTGAGCACTTTATAGCAGGGCACAATGTACAAACCGCCACAGTATTAGCGGCTTATAAAGCGCATCAAATACTGTCGTCTAGATAACTAAACGCCGTTACTAGGCAGCCTGCTTGTCGCGGCTTTCTAGTAACGGCGCCTACTCGCTTTTTCTTTATGGCTGAAAAGGCATTACCACGCTAGATACATGGCGATCCAGCTCCGTGCGAATACGCTCAATGCCTTCGGGTGTTAGCCAAAACTTCACAATCACCACTTGTTTTTCCTTGCCGTTGTCTTTGTAGTCCACAGACCAAGCACGTTTGTGCTCTTGTATGCTCACCACGTCTTTGTAGTGAATCGCTTTTACAACGGTAACTTTTGACGGTTTAACCTCAAACAGCTCATTTTTAAACACCACGTAAGGTGTGTTTTTCCAGTACTTTGCTGTCATGTAGCGTGAGCCTATCAACAATAATACGGGGACGATCAAGAAATAGTTGTTCACGTAAATACACACCGCCAGCAATGGCAAGCAAGACATCAGTGCATAACGAATAATTCGAAAAGACAGATTCGCGCCTTTTTCACCATAGATTACGGTGGGTTTTGTTGTTTCTGACAAGCTCATAGTCGGTCTCTTTCACAATGGATTGATCAATATAGATAAGAAATATTAAAGGTTTATTGGTCCGATTTTGCTAATTTTTCGAGCACTTTTGACACCGCAACAAAACCAAAAGTAGCGGTCACTGCGGTGCTTGCACCAAAACCAGTATCACACCCCATTTTGGTTTCTGTATCCCCTTTCAGTCTCGTTTTAGAAACCGTGCCGTCGCCTTGTGGGTAGTTCAACTGCTCAATGGAATACACACATTCAATGTGAAAACGGCGTTTGGTATTTCGACTGAAGTTATAATAACGACGTAAAAAATTACGCAAGTTCGCCGCTAATGGATCGCCAATCGTTTTTGCCAGATCCGCGGTCTGAATTTTGGTCGGATCGGTTTGTCCGCCAGCACCACCAATCGTGATAACAGAACGCTTGTTGCTCTTACACCAAGCCACTAGAGCGGCTTTTGGCTTAATGCTATCAACGCAGTCAATAATGTAATCAAATTGCTCTGCAAGCAGCTCAGAGAGGTTTTCAGGGGTAATAAAGTCTTCTACCACCGTTACTTCACAGTTTGGATTAATCAGGCCAATGCGTTGGCTCATCACATCCACTTTTGATTGGCCGATATTGCCGTCTAATGCATGAATTTGGCGATTGGTGTTGGTGATACAAATATCATCCATGTCGATAAGCGTAATTTTACCAATACCCGAGCGCGCTAAGGCTTCTGCAGCCCACGAACCAACGCCACCAATGCCCACCACACAGACGTGTGCTTGAGAAAAAGTCAGGTAGGCCGCATCACCATATAAACGGCGAATTCCGCCAAATCGTTGATCGTCAGTCACTTTCTACTCCTCGCAAAAAACAGTGCTTTGCGTTTTATCACTTATTAAATGTCTTGTTCCATGCCTTTACACCAACACAAACGGGCGAGTATTCTGCACCCTACTATTGATATTTGGTTTTTGTGACTCTTATGATCCAACATGCTTTTGAACAACTCGGTCTCACCCCGAGAGAAACACAGCTCTACCAAACTTTGTTGAAGCTTGGACCTTCGTCTATTCGAGACATAGCTGAACACAGCGGTATTAACCGTGGTACCGCCTATGAAGCGCTTAAACAATTGCAGAGCAAAGGGGTGATCAGTTATTTTCCAAAAGGGAAACGCCGCTTTTTTATGGCGGAAAATCCAGATATTTTGCTCAGTCTCGCGGAAGACAAACGCCTCCAATTAGACAAAACCATTGAGTCACTCAAAAGCACTATCATTCCCAATTTAAGCCAACAGCAGCCGGATTATCACCATACTGACGTTCGCTATTATGAGGGTGACGATGGCATAGAGTGGGTATTGCGCGACATTTTAAACGTCGTATCGCAACAAGACCATAAAGAATATTGCGTGTTTTCATCTAAACCGATTCGCCCTTACCTATATCGTCCGTTTCCGAACTACACCAAACAACGTGTAAAGCTAGGCATTAACGTAAAAGTCATCGCATTAGGAGAAGGTGGTGAAGAAGCGGAATTATCAGAACGTAAGTGGATCAAAACCGAAGGCCCGGTAGACGCCAGCTACATTGCAATCTATCCGCCTAAGTGTGCGATTATTTCTCTCGCCAGCAACAACTTCCCTTCCGCTGTCGTACTAGAGTCTCAAGACATCGCCAAGGCTCAACAAATCATCTTCGATACGCTTTGGAAGATGCTGTAACCCTTCTCTGTGTACTTTCATTCGTCTTTTACAAGACATAAAAAAGCAGCCCTAGGGCTGCTTTTTAGACTGTTCAGATCCAGCGTTTCGCTTATTGATGGCGGAACTGCTGGATAGTACGCAAGCGAGCCATGGCTTCTGCCAATTCCGCTGTTGCACGAGAATAGTCAACATCAGGTTTTTGGTTGGCTAAAAGCTCTTGAGCATGTTGCTTCGCTTTTAGTGCCGCCTCTTCGTCAAGATCTCTTGCACGAATGGCCGTGTTGGCCAAGACGGTGACACGGTGCGGTTGAACTTCTAGGAAGCCACCGGACACGAAGATGATCTCTTCGTCACCATTTTCTTTAACCACACGAACAGGACCTGGTTGCAGAGTCGTCAATAATGGCGCATGACCAGGCATAATACCCAGATCACCAAAATCACCTGCAGCCACAAGAGATTTAACGGTACCGTTAAAGATCTCTTGTTCAGCGCTTACGATATCGCAGTGTACTGTGATAGCCATAAGTTGCCTCTCTTAGTCAGACTAAGCAAGAACGCCTAAACGCTCTTGCTTCGCGTGATGGTTAAAGTTTCTTAGCTTTCTCGACGGCTTCGTCGATGCTACCAATCATGTAGAACGCTTGTTCTGGAAGGTCATCAAACTCACCATCCAAAATGCCTTTAAAGCCGCGGATAGTATCTTTCAAAGAAACATACTTACCTGGTGCGCCAGTAAAGACTTCTGCTACGAAGAAAGGCTGAGACAAGAAACGCTGGATTTTACGAGAACGGTTAACCGTTTGCTTATCTTCTTCAGATAACTCGTCCATACCCAAGATTGCGATGATGTCTTTAAGCTCTTTGTAACGTTGCAATACCATTTGTACGCCACGTGCTACGTCGTAGTGCTCTTGACCGATAACCAGAGGGTCAAGCTGACGTGAAGTAGAGTCAAGAGGATCGATCGCTGGGTAGATACCCAAAGATGCGATGTCACGAGACAATACAACGGTTGCGTCCAAGTGAGAGAAGGTTGTTGCTGGAGACGGGTCAGTCAAGTCATCCGCAGGTACGTATACCGCTTGGACAGACGTGATAGAACCAGTCTTAGTAGAGGTGATACGTTCTTGAAGAACACCCATCTCTTCAGCAAGTGTAGGCTGGTAACCTACCGCAGATGGCATACGACCTAGCAATGCAGATACTTCCGTACCAGCAAGCGTGTAACGGTAGATGTTATCTACGAAGAAAAGTACGTCACGACCTTCGTCACGGAATTTCTCAGCCATAGTCAAACCAGTCAAAGCAACACGAAGACGGTTACCTGGTGGCTCGTTCATTTGACCGTATACAAGAGATACTTTATCGATTACGTTCGAATCCGTCATCTCATGGTAGAAATCGTTACCTTCACGAGTACGCTCACCAACACCAGCGAATACAGAGTAACCGCTGTGCTCGATTGCGATGTTACGGATAAGTTCCATCATGTTTACGGTTTTACCTACACCGGCACCACCAAACAGACCAACTTTACCACCTTTCGCGAAAGGACAAACAAGATCGATAACCTTGATTCCTGTTTCTAGCAATTCGTTGCTAGAAGACTGATCAGCATAAGAAGGAGCAGCACGGTGAATTGACCAACGCTCTTCTTCGCCAATTGGGCCTTTTTCATCAATTGGATTACCTAGAACGTCCATAATACGTCCTAGTGTTTGAGTACCAACTGGTACAGAAACTGGTTTGTTTGTGTTTTCAACAATCAAGCCACGTTTCATGCCGTCAGTGGAACCCATGGCGATGGTACGAACAACACCGTCGCCTAGTTGTTGTTGAACTTCCAACACCAACTCTTTACCCTCGATGGTAAGGGCATCATATACTTTTGGCACATTATCACGTGGGAATTCCACGTCGATAACCGCACCGATAATCTGTACGATTTGTCCGCTACTCATGTTCGGATCCTCTTAATACCTAAATACCTTAAACCGCTGCCGCGCCGCTGACTATCTCAGAAATTTCCTGAGTAATCGCTGCTTGACGAGCCTTGTTGTACACCAACTGCAATTCATCAATGATATCGCCTGCGTTGTCGGTTGCGTTCTTCATAGCAAGCATACGAGCTGCTTGTTCACACGCAATGTTTTCAACGACAGATTGATATACTTGAGATTCAATGTAGCGAACCAATAACTCGTTTAGAATTTCAACGGCTTCTGGCTCATAGATGTAATCCCAGTGGTGCTTTAACTCTGTATTCTCTTCTGCTTTCAATGGCAAAAGCTGCTCGACTTTAGGGGTCTGAGTCATGGTGTTCACGAACTCATTTGAAACCACATAAAGACGATCAATGCGACCTTCATCAAATGCATCAAGCATCACCTTCACACTACCGACTAAGTCGTCTGCTTTAGGTGCATCACCCAAACCAGTGAAGGCTGCTGTTACGTTTCCGCCGTAGTTACGAAAGAATGTTACGGCTTTACCGCCAATCGCACAGATGTCAATTTCGACACCAGCGTCAGCTTGCTGTTTCATTCCTTTTAATGCTGCTTTGAACACATTAAAGTTCAAACCACCACATAAACCACGATCAGAAGAGATTACGATATAACCAACACGCTTCGCCTCACGCTCGGTAAGGTAACGGTGTTTATACTCAGGATTCGCGTTGGCCAAATGACCAACTACTTGGCGAATTCGTTCCGCATACGGACGAGAAGCGGCCATACGATCCTGAGCTTTACGCGTCTTACTTGCTGCTACTTTTTCCATAGCACGAGTAATTTTACGCGTATTGTTAATGCTCGAAATCTGAGTACGTATCTCTTTTCCGACTGCCATAATAGAACTGCCCTTGTGAGAATGTTATTTCACAAACTGCAAAGAAAGACTGGTGATGGACTGCGTTAACAGCCTATCACCAAGCTCATTACCAAGTTTGTGTCGCTTTAAACTTCTCGATTGCCGCTTTAAATGTCGCTTCAATCTCGCCGTTAAAATTACCAGTTTTGTTAATATCAGCCATAAGGTCAGCGTGTTCGCTGTTCATGTAGCTGATTAGAGAGCTTTCAAAACTGCCAATCTTGCTTGTTTCAACATCTTCAAGGTAGCCATCATTAGCAGCGTAAAGGACTACGCCCATGTCAGCGACAGGCATTGGAGAGAACTGCTTCTGTTTCATCAGTTCTGTAACCTGTTTACCGTGCTCTAACTGCTTACGAGTTGCTTCATCTAAGTCAGATGCGAACTGAGCGAATGCCGCCAATTCACGGTACTGAGCTAAGGCCAGACGAATACCACCGCCTAGTTTCTTAACGATCTTAGTTTGCGCTGCACCACCTACACGAGAAACCGAGATACCTGCGTTCATTGCTGGGCGAATACCCGCGTTGAATGCACTCGCTTCAAGGAAGATCTGTCCATCAGTGATGGAAATAACGTTCGTTGGTACGAAAGCAGATACGTCACCACCTTGAGTCTCGATGATTGGCAATGCAGTCAAAGAACCTGTTTTGCCTTTCACTTCACCATTGGTGAACTTCTCAACGTATTCAACGCTTACGCGTGAAGCACGTTCTAGAAGACGAGAGTGAAGGTAGAACACATCACCTGGGTACGCTTCACGACCTGGTGGACGACGTAGTAGCAATGAGATTTGACGGTAAGCCCAAGCTTGTTTCGTCAAATCATCATATACGATCAATGCGTCTTCACCGCGGTCACGGAAGTATTCACCCATTGTACAGCCAGTGTATGGAGCAAGATAAAGCATTGCTGCTGGATCAGATGCGCCGGCTGCGACAACCGTGGTGTATTCCATTGCGCCAGCTTCTTCAAGCTTACGTACAACGTTAGCAATAGTAGATTGCTTCTGACCGATGGCTACGTATACACACTTAATACCGCTGTCTTTCTGAGCGATGATAGTGTCGATAGCCAACGCCGTTTTACCAATCTGACGGTCGCCGATGATCAACTCACGTTGACCACGACCCACTGGAACCATGGCATCGATCGCCTTGTAACCAGTTTGGATAGGTTGATCAACGGACTGACGAGCGATAACGCCCGGTGCCACTTTCTCAACTTTATCTGTCAATTTAGTGTCGATCGCGCCTTTGCCGTCGATTGGGTGACCCAATGCGTCAACAACACGACCTAGTAGTTCAGGACCCACTGGAACTTCCAGAATACGACCTGTACATTTAACTTTTTGACCTTCTACAAGGTCTTGGTATTGACCCAGTACAACCGCACCTACAGAGTCACGCTCTAGGTTCAAAGCCATACCAAAAATACCACCAGGGAATTCAATCATTTCCCCGTACATTACGTCTGCCAAACCGTGGATCAGAACGATACCGTCTGCCACGCTGACAATTGTGCCTTCATTCTGGGCATCAGAAGAAACATCAAGGTTCTCGATGCGCTTCTTGATAATCTCGCTGATCTCAGATGGATTCAGTTGCTGCATGCTAAATTCCTCAACCCTGTTTTCGATTTAACGAAATACTAGGAGTTTATCGCCTCGGCCAGTTTCGCTAATTTACCGCGTACTGAACCGTCGATGATTAAGTCACCGGTACGGATAACCACGCCACCAATTAGGCTCGCGTCTGTTTCATTGGTTAAGTTGACCGTACGATCTAACTTTTTCGCCAACGAAGCGGCTAATGATTGTGCTTGTTCAGTTGATAACTCGAACGCTGAAGTAAATTTAACATCTACTGCTTTTTCGAAGTTCAATTTGAACTCTTGAAATAACGTTGAAATAGCAGGTAACAGCAATAAACGCTTGTTCTCTGCAAGGTTAAGCAAAAATGCTTTACCTTGTTCTGTCGTTACTTCAGCACAAACTTCCGCTAGAGCGTTTGCCTTCTCTTCCGCACTAAAAGCAGGGTTCTGAAGTGCGATCTTAAGCTTAGGTTCAGAGGTAACAGACGCTAATATGTTCAACATACTAGCCCACTCTGTTACATGACCTTGCTCACGAGCTACTTCAAAAGCCGCTTTAGCGTACGGTCGCGCGACTGTTTTTAATTCAGCCATTAGACCCTCGCTTAAAGCTCTTTGGCGAGTTGTTCAACGATCTCGCTATGTGCTTTTTCGTCAATAGTGGCACCCAAAATTTTCTCGGCACCGGCATAAGCAAGAACAGAAACTTGAGCTCGCAATGCTTCTTTAGCACGCACAACATCTTGTTCTATTTCTACTTGAGCCGCTTCGCGCAGACGCTTGCCATCGGCAATTACCTGCTCTTTCGCCTCGTCGATCATTTGGTTCGCACGTTTGTTGGCTTGTTCAATAATCTCGGCCGCGTGTTCCTTGCTTTCGCGTAATGTTTGAGCAGCTTGTTCTTGAGCTAACTCTAAATCACGTGAAGCACGGTTCGCTGCTTCCAAACCGTCTGCAATTTTTTTGCTACGCTCTTCGAGCGCAGCAATAACTGGTGGCCACACATATTTCATGCAGAACCAGACAAAAATCGCAAACGAGATAGCTTGGCCTACAAGTGTGAGATTTAAATTCACGCTAATATCCTCGCTCTAAGTCGTTTATAAATAGTTTCTGCAAAGTGTCGCAGAATCTTAACCAGCGACCTGAGCAACAAAAGGATTCGCGAAAGTAAAGAACAATGCGATACCTACACCGATCATAGTTACGGCGTCAAGAAGACCCGCTACGATGAACATTTTAACTTGCAGCATTGGAACCATCTCTGGTTGACGCGCAGCGCCTTCCAAGAATTTGCCACCTAGTAGACCAAAACCAATCGCAGTACCTAGGGCACCTAGACCGATAAGAAGGGCTACAGCAATCGCAGTAAGACCAACTACAGTTTCCATTTTAACTCCTACATTTTCACAGTTTTAGATTCAAGAAATAAGTATAACTAAAGAACTCTTTTTTAATGCTCTTCGTGTGCCATGCTTAGGTACACAATGGTCAACATCATAAAGATGAAGGCCTGAAGCACGATAATCAAAATATGGAAGATTGCCCAAGGCACAGAAAGCGCCCACTGCAAGCCCCAAGGCAGAACAGCGATCAAGATAAAGATCAATTCACCGGCATACAAGTTACCAAATAGTCGCAATGCCAATGACACAGGCTTCGCAAGCAGGCCAACACCTTCAAGTAACAAGTTGAAAGGAATCATCCATTTGCCAAACGGCTGTAATGTTAACTCACCAACAAAACCACTCACGCCTTTTACTTTGATGCTGTAGTAAATGATCAAAGCAAAAACCGAAAGAGACATACCCAAGGTCGCATTCACATCTGTCGTAGGGACAAATTTGAAGTACACATGACCGTCGGTTGCGCCAAACAGGTTAACCCCAACCCAATTTGCCAAAACAGGCAAAAAGTCGACTGGAACCAAGTCCATCGCGTTCATTAAGAACACCCAAACGAAAATGGTTAACGCCAGTGGAGCAATGACTTTATTTTTTCCATGGAAGGTTTCTTTGACGCTGCCGTCAACAAACTCCACCATCAATTCAACAAAGTTTTGCAATCCAGACGGTGTATCTGCAGACACTTTCTTTGCTGCCATGCGAAACAACCACAAAAATAGAACACCAAGTGCGATAGAAACCGCCATTGTGTCTAAATGAATTGCCCAGAACCCCATTTCCGACGCTGCCTTAGCACTATGGGCAATACCCCACGAACCATCAGGATGCTGACCAAAAGTCAAATTCTGAAGGTGGTGTTGTATGTATGCGGAAGTCGTTGGACTTTCAATTGCCATATTTATATCCACGCTCTTTCAATGATTAAAATCTTAACCTTCTGTACGGTTACTTATTCAGTACAAAAGGGCTGAGCCAATGACTCAAAATCGCAACACCAAAGCCAGCAAAAAAACTGCCTGCCGCTAAGGGTTTAATAAAAAGAAAAACCAGCGACAATAACACCGCTGTCAAAACCAACTTACCGGTTTCTCCTTTATAGAATGCTCTTACGACATCCTTAGCTGGGCGAGTTCCTCGATAACCAAAGACACGCCATGCCATGTAAATATTAGGAACCAAACTGCAAAGAGCCCCCAGTACAAAAGAGTACCCGTAGAGACCACTAAGAAAGCAAAAAATTCCCAAAGAAATGAAGAAAACGAAAAGAATCTGCAAAAATATGAAGCGAATGACCGATTGTTTCTTAGCAAGAAGCAACGCTGTCGCTGTTAAAGGCTTCTTGTTAGTCATTTTCTACTACCTTTTTGCGATGCACCAAAATAAAGCAAGGAAGGTGCATTTTCTTCCCTCAATTCTAAAATTCGACGCATTATATGAGTATTAGAAGCTGTGATCAACCGAAACTGACCACTCTCACCACTTCTTAGTAATTATGTCCAGATGGGAAAATCAACTTGTCATAAAATTACTTTATTTTTTCGTAAAGAGCTCACTGATCAGTAGCTCAAGATGCTCAGGATTGCGGTATTCAATAACCACTTTTCCTTTGCCTTTTGCGGACGGCTGAATTTTTACAGAAGCGTTTATAGACTGACTAATTTTCTCAGCTTCGGCGTTAAAATCAGGTAAGGCAGGCGTATTTTTCTCTGTGTTTTCAGGGGCTTGAAGTAGTTTCACTAAACGTTCAGTTTCACGAACTGACAAAGATTTAGTCACCACTTGAGAGGCAGCCTGTATTTGTTTTTCTTGCTCTAAGGGTAACAAAGCACGTGCGTGCCCCATTTCAATATCACCGTGTTCTAATAAACGACGCACCTCAGGAGAAAGTCCCAATAAACGCAATAAATTGGCCACGGTAGAACGAGATTTACCAACGGTATCAGCAACTTGCTGCTGAGTTAGGTGAAAATCCTCAACTAAACGTTGCAGTGCTAATGCTTCTTCAACAGGGTTTAAGTCTTCACGTTGAATGTTTTCAATCAACGCTAATACCACGGCATCCGAATCTTCAACATGACGAACAATGACCGGCACTTGAGTCAGGTCGGCTAATTTAGCCGCCCGCCAACGACGCTCACCAGCAATAATTTCATACTGATTTGTGCCATTTGGACGAACCACGATCGGCTGCATGATGCCTTGAGTTCGAATCGAAGACGCCAACTCATCCAACAAGGCAGGGTTCATATCACGACGAGGCTGAAACTTACCTTTAGAAAGCCACTCTACAGGCAAATAGGTTAAGCCCTTAATAGGCTCACTACCAGAAGGTGTCTGTGATTCGGTCGTCGTGGCCTGCGGTGCTAACAAGGCATCTAAACCGCGACCTAAGCCTCTTTTTTTCATCGTCATCTTCTAACACCTTAATTGAAATCAGTATAATCGCTATGCTCGCACTCTAAGAGTGCGTTTTTCTAATAAACTCGCCCGCGAGTGCGAGATAAGCAATGGCACCACGAGATTGTTTTTCATAATGCAGCACTGGAAGCCCGTAACTCGGCGCTTCAGCAAGACGTATATTTCTTGGAATTACCGTATCGTAAACCTTACTGCCAAAGTGCTTTTGCAGTTGGCCTGACACATCGTGCGTTAAGCTGGGCCGAGGATCATACATAGTTCGCAGAATACCCTCAATTTCCAATGAAGGGTTCAGCGCACGAGTAATATGCTCTATGGTTTGCAACAGCGCAGTAAGCCCTTCAAGAGCGTAATATTCGCATTGCACAGGAATCAATACGCCTTGCGAAGCCGCCAACGCATTGACGGTCAACATGTTTAATGCAGGCGGACAATCTAACAAAATATAATCAAAGTCATTATCGACTTCGTAAAGTCCCGCCCGTAAACGGGTTTCTTTACTCGGTAAATCCAACAAGGCAACTTCAGCCCCGGTTAAATCACCATTGGCCGGTAGCACCCAATATTTACCTGGATCAGGGGTGTCTTCCATCACGACTTTCATGACTTCTTTCACCCCATGACTACCAACCAATACATCAAAGACACTGGTTTCTAGCTGATCTTTGATTAATCCACTTCCCGTTGTGGCGTTACCTTGAGGGTCGAGATCGATCAAAAGCACACGGCGTTTCATCGCCGCTAAAGAAGCGGCCAAATTGACGCAGGTTGTGGTTTTACCCACCCCACCTTTTTGATTCGTGACTGCGATTATTCTCGCCATGGTTATTTATCCTTTACGTGCCATCACGACCATATGACGCTCGGCATGTATGGTTGGCACATTGAGCGGTTCGATATGGATGACCTCTACTCCAGACGGCAACCCAGCAAGCTCTTCACTAGGGTATACCCCTTTCATAGCCAAAAAGTTACCTGTGTCCTTTGGTAGCGGCAAGGTCCAGTTTATCATGTCTTGAAGCGAAGCAAAGGCTCGAGAAATAACATGATCATAGTGACCTTGATAAGCGTGTTTCTCAACGCGCTCATTAGCAACCGTGACATTATTAATGCCCAGTTCCATTTTAACTTGGGTTAGAAAACGGGTTTTTTTGCCGTTGCTGTCGAGCAAAGTAAAACGTTTTTCAGGAAAACAAATAGCAAGCACCATACCAGGTAAGCCAGGACCGGTTCCCACATCGATGATGTCGTCTCCGGTAATAAAGGGCAAAGTGGCTAAGCTATCAAGTAGATGTAATGAAATCATCTGATCAACATCTCGAATCGCAGTAAGATTGTAGGCCTTATTCCATTTTTGGAACATAGCAAGGTAATCTACCAGCGTTTGAATCGTTGTATCAGATAAATCGGCGCCCATTTGTTGGGCGCCTTTTTGAATGGCATCAAAGTGAGTCACAGTCGAATCCAATTAAAAGGCGTTATCGGCTGCTGATTCTAGGCACTTTTGCGTGCAATCGCACGTTTTTTCAAGTGAATTAATAGTAAGGATACTGCCGCAGGCGTGACACCTTGGATACGAGATGCCGCTGCAAGCGTTGCTGGACGGGATTGAGTCAGCTTTTGCTTGATCTCATTAGACAAACCTTCCATCTTGCTATAATCCAGATCCGCAGGTAATTCGGTATTCTCTTGTCGGCGTAAGCGCTCAATGTCTTCCGCTTGACGAGTAATATAGCCGGCGTATTTCACCGCGATTTGAACTTGCTCAGACACTTGTTCATCAACCGGAGTTTCTGGCGCATTCTTCAAATTGGCAATATCGCTGTAAACCACATTCGGACGTTTCAATAAATCCAATAAGCTGTATTCATGGGTTATTGGCGTTTCAAGCTTAGGGTTTATAACGTCTGCTTCAGGTGAATTAGGCACAATCCAGCTGGATTTTAAACGCTGAGTTTCCAGTTCAATGGCTTCGCGTTTTTTACAGAATTGTTCCCAACGAGCGTCTGAAACCAACCCAAGTTCGCGGCCTTTTTCAGTCAAACGCATGTCTGCATTGTCTTCACGAAGAATCAAACGGTATTCCGCTCGACTGGTGAACATTCGATAAGGTTCTTTGGTTCCCATGGTGATCAAATCATCCACCAACACACCTAAATAGGCTTCATCACGGCGAGGCGTCCAAGCGTCTTTGTCTTGAGCAAGACGCGCAGCGTTAATCCCAGCCAACAAACCTTGTGCACCCGCTTCTTCATAACCGGTTGTACCATTGATTTGACCAGCGAAGAACAAACCAGGCATGTGCTTGGTTTCTAAAGAGTATTTTAGGTCTTGAGGATTGAAGTAATCGTACTCAATAGCGTAACCAGGACGAATGATATGAGCATTTTCCATGCCTTTCATTGAGCGAACTAGCTCAATTTGCACATCAAATGGCAAAGACGTTGAAATGCCATTCGGATAAAGTTCGTGAGTGGTTAAACCTTCTGGCTCAATAAAAATCTGATGAGAGTTTTTATCCGCAAAACGCACGATTTTATCTTCAATAGAAGGACAGTAACGTGGGCCAACACCTTCAATCACACCTGTGTACATAGGAGAACGATCCATACCACTACGAATAATATCGTGTGTTTTTTCATTGGTATGAGTAATAAAGCATTCAATTTGACGTGGGTGCATTCCACGGTTGCCCATATAGGACATCACAGGAGTGGTGTCATCACCTGGCTGCGCCTGCATTTGAGAAAAATCAACAGAACGCGCATCAATACGTGGTGGCGTACCTGTTTTCAAACGGTCTACACGAAATGGCAAAGCGCGTAGCTTTTCAGCCAAACCTATTGATGGTGGATCACCGGCTCGCCCACCCGCGTGGTTTTGTAAACCAACGTGGATAATGCCGCCTAAAAATGTTCCAGCTGTTAACACAACCGTTTTACTGTTAAAGCGGATACCAGTTTGAGTGATAACCCCTCTTGCTTCGCCATCTTCAACAATAAGATCTTCAGCAGATTGTTGGAATAACCAAAGATTTTCTTGGTTTTCCAATTGGTAGCGAATAGCGGCTTTATAAAGAATACGATCCGCTTGAGCACGAGTCGCTCGCACTGCAGGACCTTTACGAGAATTCAAAGTACGAAATTGAATGCCAGCTTTATCTGTAGCCAGTGCCATAGCACCGTCTAAAGCATCAATTTCTTTTACTAAGTGGGACTTCCCGATACCACCGATAGCAGGGTTACAGGACATTTGTCCTAAAGTTTCAATGTTGTGGGACAACAATAACGTTTTCACACCCATACGTGCAGCGGCTAAAGCAGCTTCCGTACCAGCGTGTCCACCACCGACCACAATCACATCAAAGCGGGTTGGGAAATCCACGGGAACCTCGGAATAAAAAATGAATAAAAAACGAACAACTCGAATCAGGGCGCTTAGTATATCGGCTAATTTTGAAAAAGAAAGCGACGCTAGAGCCCATTACCCGGTCATCAATATTAATATAAGTATATTATATATATGTCTTTTTATGTTTGTTATGTTTATATAGCAGCCTAAAATCAGTGGATAACTTAAAAATATTCATATAAATTATGATTTTACAGCGATAACAACTTGTTAAGACAGGGCGGGTTATCTTGTGGTGTGGATAACCTGAGCCTGTGTATAAAAGGGGTAGTTATACACGGCGATTTTTTTACCTCTGAGTTGTTAAAAACTGTGCAAAACTTCTTATGAACCTATCACCATACTTATCAACAAGCGTGTTTTTTGAGTGTTTTTAACGTATCTTTATGTTAAATAAGGTTTTTGTTGTTTTATTAACATGGCTTTATGGCTCTTTCCTATAAAAACTATCCACAAGTAAAAAATCAAAAAAAATTAGATTTCCTTAATTTCTGTAGAAAGTGATATGTGAATAATTCTGCTTTTTCCATGTTTTCAACATGCAGAAGAGATTGTGGAGAAAGGATGAAAGTCTCGATTTTGTTAAATTGTGAGTAACTTTTATACGGTTTTACTTTGCAGCCATGGACTGTTGACGGCCCGATAGGCGTTTAGACATTCCCAAGATGTTGGCAACAACCCCTGTCTCATCGCCAACAATCGGGCGACATTATGAGTAAAGGTCCATTAGGCATAGGGCAGAAATGCGGTAAGCAGTGTGCAGCGATAGGTTCGCTTCGATGGTCAGTGGTGGGATAATAAAAAGCACCATCATGACATGATCGACCTTGTCTTAAAAAGGTCGTCTTCAATCTGGTGCTTTTGATGTAAACGGTTACGCCTTTAGCGTGGGATTAAGCCGTTTTTTTAAGCGTCTTCTTTTAAACTTTTCATGTCTATAATGAAACGATATTTCACATCGCCTTTTTTCATTCGCTGGTAGGCTTCGTTGATGTCTTGAATCTTGATCATTTCAGCATCGCACTCGATATTGTGTTCCGCACAAAAATCCAACACTTCTTGCGTTTCTGCGATACCACCAATTAATGATCCAGTGAGTACTCGACGTTTCAAAATCAAATTAGCAGTGTGAAGCGCAGGTTCAATAGGCTCTATTAGACCAACCAAAATATGCGTTCCGTCGACTTTTAAAACATTAAGGTAAGGGTTCAAGTCGTGTTGTACTGGAATGGTATCTAACAAGTAATCAAAGCTAGAAGCGGCCGCTTGCATTTGAGCGTCGTCGGTCGAAACAATAACATGGTCGGCGCCTTGTTGTTTGGCTTCGCTGACTTTGCTTTCAGAACGGGTAAAAATGGTCACTTCAGCGCCAAGTGCTTTCGCGAATTTAACGCCCATATGGCCCAAACCGCCCATACCGATAACGCCAACTTTGTCTCCAGCTTTCACACCATTATGACGCAATGGAGAATAAGTGGTGATACCTGCACATAATAGTGGCGCGGCTTTGCTGATATCCAATGCTTCAGGAATCGATAAAACAAATTCTTCGCGTACGATAATATGATCAGAATAACCACCATGGTTTAGACTGCCATCAATCATGTCACGGGCGCCGTACGTTCCTTTTATGCCCGCATCGCAGTATTGTTCTAAATTTTGCTGACAAGATGGGCAAGTTTGGCAAGAGTCGACCATACAGCCAACACCAACAAGATCGCCTACTTTGTATTTGCTGACACGACTGCCAATTTCTGTCACGCGGCCAATGATTTCATGACCAGGTACGACTGGGTATTCACTTGGTCCCCAATCACTTTCTGCGACATGGATGTCTGAGTGGCAAACACCGCAATACAGAATATCGATATTAACGTCATTATCACGCAATGCGCGACGTTCAAAAGTAAAGGGGGCTAAAGGGCTTGTTGCAGAACGGGCTGCGTACGCTTTTGCTTGGCTCATAATGCTCTCTCAAATAATTATGATGGGATATGTGCCATGCAGTGTAAAAGATGAAAGCCTACTGTGTGTTGTGCATTCTTGTTATAATTTTGCCAATTCCTCCAAATAGCCCAAACTTAACTTTTCCTACACAATCTTGAATATTATATTTTTACTATTGATTACAGTAGATCAAAGGATAATGCATGCCGAAAACAAAATTAGTCGATTTGATCAAACCTCTTATTGAAGACGATGGCTTTTCAGACAGCTTGATTGAAAATGTACGGTTAATGAAGTGTGCGAAATCCATACCTAGAATGCCGCTTATTTACAGCCCAGGCTTAACCATCATTGTTCAGGGGCGAAAAATTGGCTATCTAGGCGATCGTGAAATTCATTATGATTCCGGCCATTACCTTGTACAAACCTTACCCTTGCCCTTTGAATGCGAAACTTTCGCCAGTGAAGACGCTCCCTTGTTTGGCGTTTCGATTACCATCGATCCTGCATTATTATCTGAGCTGGTTATTGATACCCATGAAGACGAAATTCCGTCATCTGTTCCCTATTTTCCCATGTCTTCAGTCGCCATGAGCGACAACATGGAAGTGGCTGTAACGCGACTTGTCGAAGCGCTCCATGATCCGAAAACGGCGAAAATAATGGGGCAAAGTCGATTGCGTGAAGTGATTTTTGAAGCATTGCAAAGCTCACAAGGCAGCGCATTACGAGCTTTGGTGGTAAACCAAGGACGCTTTTCTCAAATTGTTCACTCTTTAAAGCAACTGCATCAACAATTAGACCAAGAAGTGCGAGTTGAGCAACTTGCGGAAGAAGCCAATATGAGTGTGTCTAGCTTTCATTATCACTTTAAAACGATAGCGGGCTCTTCGCCATTACAATACTTAAAACGTTTGCGTCTTTTAAAATCACAAATGCTTTTAAATCAAGGCTTTAAAAATGTAAGCCAGATTTCTTTAGACGTTGGATACAAAAGTGTTCATCAGTTTAGTCGAGATTATAAGCGTTATTTTGGCGTCCCTCCGACCAAAGACAAACAAAAAGAAAGCGCATTATTGTGATGATTTAAGCGCGTATTTGATTTTAATAGACAAGTGGTCTAAATTATAAGTTCATCATGTCATTAGGTAGGAAATTTTTTTGTTACGATCCGAAGCCATACCAACAACAAGCGTGCTTGAAGGGGCAGTCAAGCCGCGTCGTGGGCGTCCGAAAAAACACCCAAATGAAACGCAAGATACCCGTGAAGTTCTATTGCGCGCAGGCATGTTGGTATTGACGGAAACAGGCTTTACCCGCAGTGGCATAGAGTCGATTTTAAAGTCTGTTGGGGTGCCAAAAGGGTCTTTTTATCACTATTTTGCTAGCAAAGAAGCGTTTGGGTTAGCGGTTCTTGAACGTTACCGACGGTATTTTGAAGCCAAGCTCAGTAGTTTTTTATTGGACGACGCCTTCCCTCCTCTCGAGCGATTACAGCGCTTTGCGAAGGATGCTCAAGACGGTATTGTGCGCCATGATTTTAAGCGCGGCTGCTTAGTTGGTAATTTAGAGCAAGAGTCTGCATTACTGTCAGATGCGTTTCGAGAGCAGCTGCAAGCGACCTACGAAAGCTGGCAACGACATGTGGCTGTGTGCCTATTGGAAGCGCAAAAACAGGGACACATTCAATTAACCGGAAGCCTTGAAGAAACTGCTCAGGCATTTTGGATTGGCTGGGAAGGGGCGGTTCATCGTACTCGACTGATAAAAAGTACTCAGCCGTTGACTGTTTTTCTGTCATTTTTTATTCAGGCTATTACAGCCAAATCGCGTTAAAAAACCAACCAAAAGACTACTTTTGGTTTTTTTATATATTTAAATAGACGATCGGTCTAAAAGGAGATCTTATGTTTCGTGCATTGATTATTGATCAAAATGAAGAACGCCAGCAAACCTGTACTTTGAGCAATGTAGAAGAATCTCAGCTTCCTGAAGGGGATGTTTTAGTTGAAGTTGCTTACAGCACCTTAAATTATAAAGATGCGTTGGCCATTACCGGCAAAGGTCGTATTGCTCGTTCTTTTCCTATGGTGCCAGGCATCGATTTGGTTGGTAAAGTGCTGCAAAGCGATTCTGAACGCTTTCAAGAAGGCGATTGGGTGCTGCTTAACGGTTTTGGTGTGGGTGAAATGCATTGGGGTGGATTGGCGGAAAAAGCGCGTCTGAAAAGTGAATGGCTTATTCCATTGCCAAGCGGTATCGATGCGAAACAATCGATGGCCGTTGGCACCGCAGGATACACCGCAATGCTGTCTGTTTTAGCATTAGAAAAACAAGGTGTGACACCGGATTCTGGGGAAATCTTAGTGACTGGCGCAAACGGTGGCGTGGGCAGTTATGCGATTCGCTTGTTAAACCGTCTTGGCTATCAAGTGGTCGCGTCTACCGGAAGAATGGAAGAAACAGAGTATCTAAAAAGCCTGGGTGCAAACGATGTTATTGATCGTGCTACCTTGTCTGAGCCAGGTAAACCGTTGCAAAAAGAACGTTGGGCTGGGGTTATTGACTGTGTTGGTAGTCATACTTTGGTCAATGTGTGTGCCAGCACCAAGTACGGTGGTGTGGTGACTGCATGTGGTTTAGCACAAGGTCTCGACTTCCCTGCTTCTGTGGCGCCCTTTATACTGCGTGGTGTTAAATTGATTGGCATCGACAGTGTGATGCGACCTTTAGCGGATCGAATGGAAGCATGGCAGCGCTTAGGCGAACTGTTACAAGCGGAAGATTTCGATGCGATTAGTCAAGAAATTACGCTGGATGACGTCGCCAAAACCGCTTCTGCTTTACTTGATGGTAAAGTACGTGGACGAGTCATTGTGGCTTTTTAAGAGAGCAGCGTTTTATGTATGTGTTAGACCACGCTATTGCCATGAAAATTGTCAGCCGAACCATGGCCATTTTGGATTACAACGTGAATGTGATGAACAGTCAGGGAACCATTCTAGGTTCTGGTGACAGTCAGCGTATTGGCACCGTTCACGAAGGCGCATTGCTGGCGATAACACATAATCGGATCGTTGAAATTAACCAAGACGTGTCAGATAGCTTAATGGGCGTAAAGCCCGGCATTAATGTCCCCTTGCACCATCATGGAAATATCATAGGTGTGATTGGTATTACTGGGGACGTTAGTGAGCTTAATCAGTATGGTTTATTGTTAAAAATGACCGCGGAAATGATCGTTGAGCAAGCCAACCTTCAAGAAACCATACAGTGGGAAAACCGCCAAAAAGAAGAGTTTATTCTACAGCTGATTCGTGCGGATTTTGAATTAACACCACAGGTGGTTTCTTGGGCTGGGCAGCTTGGCATTGCTCTCGATATGCCAAGAGTGGCTGCTGTGATCGAAGTCAGTGATAACACGGGGAGTTTAAAAGAGCTCGTGCATTTATTGCAGCACCCAGAGCGCGACAACTTGGTGGCGATGACGTCGTTGAATCAATTGGTGATTCTAAAACCTGCTTTTCTTGATGGCTTCGCGTGGGACCCAGAACTTGAGAGTCGTCGTATTGATCAATTATTGAAGCGTTTGCCCCAGCCGCTTGCTGGGCATACTAAAATAGCCTTGGGGCACTATTTTCCAGGCTTAGAAGGCTTGTCTCATTCCTATCAAACAGCGCAAGATGCCCTTACTACAGGGAAAAAACTCAAACCAGATGAGCAGAAGTATCTCTTTGAAGAGTATTCCTTACAGGTTTTGTTGTCTGGCATGAAGCAAACATGGCGTGGTGAGGTGCTTTCTTCGCCTTACCAAACTCTTTTGGAAGCTGATAAAAAAGGCTTATTAATTAAGACGTTATCTGCTTACATCAAACACTTCGGTGACCTTCAAGCGTGCGCTAATGCACTGCATATCCATAGAAATACACTGCGTTATCGATTGGATAAAATTCAACGTTTAACCCATCTTAATATTCATTCTTTGGATGGATTATTCAGCCTGTACTTAGGGCAATTGATTACGAAATAACGCTCTTATTTATCATATACGCTTAATTTTTTGTGTATATGAACAAAAAATAGAAAAATCTCCCCGCCATTTCCAGACAATCGTCTAAAGCTTCCTATGCTATTTTGGTGAATAATAACCCGTTCTAATACTGAGCGTTTTCTCGCTCTACCTAATAAAAATTAAAAAGGTAAAATCATGGCTCTCGTACTCATCTTGATTGCGGTCATCATCTTTATTGTTTTGGCGACCTCTAAATATAAGCTTCACCCCTTTCTTACCTTAATCCTAGCGGCTTTTATTGCTGCATTTGCGTATGGTTTACCGAGCAGCACCATTGCTAAAACTATAACGTCTGGTTTTGGTGGGATTCTAGGTTATATCGGTTTAGTGATTGTTTTAGGTACGATTATCGGCACCATTTTAGAAAAAAGTGGCGCTGCCATTACCATGGCCGATGTGGTGATAAAGCTATTAGGAAAGCGTTTCCCGACGCTGACCATGTCCATTATAGGCTACATCGTTTCTATTCCTGTGTTCTGTGATTCTGGCTTTGTCATCTTAAACTCCCTTAAGCAATCCATGGCAAATCGTATGAAGGTGTCGAGCGTTTCTATGAGTGTGGCTTTGGCGACGGGCTTGTATGCAACTCATACGTTTGTACCGCCAACACCTGGTCCGATTGCTGCAGCTGGTAATCTTGGATTAGAGTCGAATTTAGGTTTGGTTATTGGCGTGGGCCTTTTGGTGTCTGCGGTTGCTGCGATTGCAGGAATGTTGTGGGCAAACCGATTTTCTAACGTTGAGCCTGATGGTGAAGGTGCCGCTGAGCTGAAAATAGAAAATAAAGATTACGATGCGCTTAAGCAAAGTTATGGAGTGCTACCAAGCCCAATAAAAGCTTTTGCCCCTATTTTTGTACCCATTTTGCTTATTTGTTTTGGTTCTATTGCCAATTTCCCTTCTCTACCGCTAGGTCACAGTGGCCTTTATCAAACGCTTGTTTTTTTAGGGCAGCCTGTTAATGCCTTGTTGATTGGTTTGTTTTTATCTTTGCCTTTATTAAAAGGCGATAACAAGGTCACGGCGTTTAGTGAGCGCATTAGTGAAGGTTTAGTATCTGCGGCCCCTATTCTACTGATCACCGGCGCTGGTGGAGCATTTGGTGCTGTGCTTAAAGCGACGCCCATTGGTGACTATTTGGGATCGTCTTTGTCGGCCTTAGGCGTGGGAATTTTTATGCCTTTCTTAGTGTCTGCCGCTCTTAAATCTGCGCAAGGTTCATCAACAGTTGCCTTGGTCACCACCTCTGCGTTGGTTGCGCCACTGCTTGGTCAGATTGGCTTAGACAGTGAAATGGGACGCGTACTAACAGTGATGGCGATTGGTGCGGGTGCGATGACGGTTTCTCATGCGAATGACAGTTTTTTCTGGGTGGTTGCTCAGTTTAGCCGCATGAGCGTGAATCAGGCTTATAAAGCACAAACCATGGCGACGCTTATTCAGGGTGTGACCGCGATGTGCGCTGTGTATTTGTTGAGTCTAGTATTGCTTTAAAGGCCAACAGGCTAGTTTGCTATAGATCTATCAAGCACTCAGGCGCTTATGTTTGAGTGTGTTTTACTCTTTTAGAGCGCTCGATTTTCTGGATGTGAGTGCGTTTGTTAATGATTTGCTTTTTTTCTTAATGGGTATTTTTATGAAAATTGTCATTGCTCCCGATTCATTTAAAGAAAGTCTGAGCGCGTTAGGTGTTTCTAATGCCATTGAAGCGGGTTTTCGCCATGTTTTTCCGGATGCTGAGTACGTCAAAGTACCAATGGCCGATGGTGGTGAAGGCACAGTTCAATCCATGGTGGACGCCACAGAAGGTTACTTTATTGATTTGAGCGTCACAGGGCCGCTTGGACAGCCCGTTCAGGCTCAATATGGTGTGTTAGGTAGCCAACCGGGTAAACCCAGTACTGCGATTATTGAAATGGCGTCAGCGTCGGGTTTGCATCTGGTCCCCAGAGAACAACGTGATCCGCGTATCACCACCAGCTATGGTACTGGTGAATTGATTAAGGATGCCTTAGATCGTGGTATTGAGCACATTATTCTTGGCCTAGGTGGCAGTGCGACAAACGACGGTGGCGCAGGCATGGTGCAGGCATTGGGCTATCAGTTACAAGACGTAAATGGCAGGGAGATTCCATTCGGCGGTCTTGCGTTGAAGCAACTTAACAGGATCGACGCGAGCTTGGTTCACCCGAAATTGGCGGCTTGTGTTATTGAGGTGGCGTGTGATGTGGACAACCCTTTATGTGGTGAACGCGGTGCGTCGGCGATTTTCGGCCCTCAAAAAGGCGCGACGCCAGCAATGGTTCAAGCATTAGATCTGTCACTCGCACACTTTGCGGATGTGATTGTCAGCAGTGGCCGAGAAGACCAGCGTTTGGTCGCAGGGGCTGGTGCTGCAGGTGGGATGGGACTTGGGGTTAAGGCGTTTCTAGGTGGCAAATTAAAGCCCGGAATCGAGATCGTCATGGCGACGGTCGCGTTTGCTGAGAAGCTTGAAGGCGCCGACTTGGTGATTACCGGTGAAGGCCGTATTGATGGACAAACGGCATTTGGCAAAACCCCAATGGGGGTATTAAAGCAAGCCCAAGATAAAGGTTTACCGACGATTGGTATTGCTGGTTGCCTCGGTGAAGGGGCTGAAATTATGTTGGAAAAAGGCATGTTGGCTATTTTCCCCATCATCCCCTTTTTGCATTCTTTAGAGCAGGTGTTGGCTGAAGCTGAAGCTAACGTTACTTATACTGCTCGTAATATCGCACAAAGCATCAAGCTTGGTGGCCAGTTAAACCGCTAGCTAAGCGGTAAAGTTTGGGTGCAGAACAGTTAACTCAGAGGCTGTTTTGCACTTTTTTCCATGATAACGTCGCTTATTCAGTGGTTTCTTCTTGAGCTTTAGCGCGGGGTAATTGGTCGCTGTTCCAGCCTCCTCCTAACGCCGCAATAAGCTGTACGCTGTTTACCAATTGCGTGCTGATTAAGCTCAATTGGCTTTGTTGCTGGCTTAAGCTGGTGGCTTCGGTTGTGGCGACATCTAAGTAATCAATCATGCCTAATTTGAACTGATTGTAAGTAACGCGGGCGGACTCTTTAGCAAATTGAGTCGCCAGTTGCTGAGCCTGTATTTCTTTCTCAAGCACTTGCATCTCTACCAGATAATCTTCGACTTCTTGAAACGCGCTGAGTACCGTCTGACGGTAATTAGCGATATTGGCGGCATACTCAGCTTTGGCTTGTTTTACCTGGGCTTTGGTTGCCCCGAAATCAAAGATATTGCCACTAAGTGAAGGCCCAACAGACCACGCTCTGGATGGCAACTCGAAGAGATTGCCAAGCACGCTGTTTTCAAAACCGGCACTGGCTGATAACGATAAATCGGGATAATACCCAGCGATGGCAACACCCACGGACGCATTGGCAGACGCCATGTTTCGCTCCGCATAGGCAATATCCGGGCGACGCTCTAAGAGTGCGGAAGGCAGCGTTTTAGGGACCGCAGGCAATTGAAAGCTCAGTGGCTGAGCGGCTAATGAAAACGCCGCCGGCGGTTTACCGATGAGCGCCGCAATGGCGTGTTCGTATTGTGCCCGTTGCCATTGTAAATCGAGCATAGAGACGCGCGTACTATGGAGCTGAGTCTGTGCCTGTGACACGGATGCACTGGAAATATTGCCCACTTTGTATTGGTTGGTGACGACTTTCAAGTAGTGCTGATACACGGTGATATTAGCCTGATAAAGGCGGATTTTTTCGTCTAATACGCGCAACTGAAAATAATATTGAGCCAACGAAGATTGGGCACTGAGTATCGCTGAGGCTAATTGCGCAGCACTGGCTTGTGCGCTGGCGCGGTCGGCTTCACGCGTGCGTCGTAATTTGCCCCATAAATCGATTTCCCAGCTTACGGTGCCTTGCGCAGAGTACGCATTGCTGGTTTGGCTCTGGCTACCAGAACGTGTTGCGCTCGCTGTGGCACCGATAGATGGGTACAGATTCGCGCCTGCTTCTTCGGCCACCGCTTTTGCTTTTTCGTAGTCTGCTGCGTATTCAGCGACGTTCTGGTTGCTGATTCTTACCTGTGCGATCAAGGCAGATAAGGTGTCGTCTTGATACAGATCCCACCAAGCACCTTTCGGCTGTAAGTCAGATGGAGTGGCTTTTTTCCAGCCTTTTGCTTCTTTGAATTGCTCGCTGCTGGGCGCATCGGGACGCTGGTAATCTGGTCCTACGGCGCTACAGCCTGCGAGTACCAAGGAAATTAAGGTCAAGGCAAACACTTGTGTTATTCGATTATTCATCATGATCCATTTTTATCATTGGTTACAGTGCTGGTGGGGTTCAATGAGTGACTTTCTTGTGCTCGGTCACGTCCTACAAGGCGTAGCCACAGACCTTTACCTGTGTCGCTGATGCGCTCCATATAAAGGTAAACCACAGGTGTGGTGTAGAGTGTTAGGAGCTGGCTAACGAGCAAGCCACCACAAATGGCTATCCCTAATGGGCTGCGTAAATCCGCATCTCCACCGCTTGCAATGGCCATGGGTAGAGCGCCAAAAAACGCCGCTAAAGAGGTCATCATGATAGGACGGAAGCGCTTTAGACAGGCTTCCCGGATCGCCTCTTCAGAAGATAAGCCCTGTCGTCGCTGCGCATCTAATGCAAAATCAATCATCATAATGGCGTTCTTTTTAACAATGCCGATCAACAGCAAAATGCCAATAAACGCGACGACCGTCAGCTGGGTGCTGGTTATTTTCATTAGCAACAAGGCCCCCAGTCCAGCGGATGGCAAGGTCGATAAAATGGTCAGCGGATGGGCAAAGCTCTCGTATAACATGCCTAAGATCAGGTAAACCGACAGCAAGGCCGCAAGGATTAACCATGGCAAGCTGCTGGCAAAGGCTTGCGACAGTTTGGCGCTACCGGCGTAATTGGCCACGATACTGCTGGGTACCGCTAAGCTCGCAAGTTCTGCTTTGATTGCTTGTTGGGCTTGTTGTAACGTGCTGCCATCGGCGGTGTTGAACGCAATAGTGACAGTGGCAGAAAGGTCCTGATGGGCGACCGACAAAGAGGCATTACCGCTTTTTAGGCGAGTAAATTCACTGATTGGTATGACATCGCCACTGTTATTAACGATATTGAGAGAGCGCAGTACTTCGCTGTCGCTGGTGTAGTCGCTGGTTAAGCCCATGACCACATGGTATTGGGTGGATTCCTTATATAAAGTCGTGATTTGTCGCTGGCTGAAGGCGTTGCTCAACAGGGTATCAAAATCGTCTACCGAAATGCCCAAACGGGTGGCAGCGGCTCTGTCTATGATGATCTGTACCTCTTGACCGCCCTCTTGAAGATCTGAATCTACTCCGCTGAGTTGAGGCAATTTGGCCAGCGCGGTTTTAATTTTTGGTGCCCATGCCCGTAATGTGTCTAGGCTGTCGGATTGCAGACTTAATTGATAATTGGCGTTGGCGCTGCGTCCGCCTCCTCGAATATCACTGTCGGCGCGTAAAAATAAACTGCCATCGGCCAGTTGTTGGCCTTGTTTGTATAAGCGGTTGGCGACTTCGCTTGCGGTTGCTTGGCGCTCACCAATGGGTTTGAGACGAATAAAGAACTGGCCAACATTACGGGAACCGTGGCGGGAACTGCTGATTGAACTCATTACCCCCGCAACGGCAGGGTCATTTTTTATCATTTGAGAGTATTTGCGTAGCCGAGGCTCCATGGCGGCAAAGGAGGTATTTTGATCGGCTCGTACTGCACCAAACACAATGCCTGTGTCTTGTTCTGGAAAAAAGCCCTTTTGCACGCTGCTGTACAGATTGACGTTGAGAAGAACTGTTCCAAGCAGAGCCAACATCGTCAGTCGCTTGTGTGCCAGCACTCGATCTAAGCTAGTACGGTAGCCGTTCTGTAGCCTTGTAAAAGCCGATTCAATAACGCGATAAAGCCATGGCTGCTTGCTACTGACCGTATGGCGTCGCAGCATCCGCGAGCACAGCATTGGCGTTAACGTCAGTGACACCAACATAGAAATCACCAAAGAGACGGATAACGTGACCGCAAACTCTCGTAATAGCTGGCCCACCATGCTGTTCATAAAGAGCAAAGGAATAAACACGGCAATCAGGGAAATTGTCATCGCCAATACCGTAAAGCCGACCTCCTTGGCCCCTTTCAAAGACGCTCTGACAGGCCCTAAGCCATTTTCTATGTGTCTTGAGGTGTTTTCCAAGACAACGATGGCATCGTCGACCACAAAGCCGGTAGAGACGATGAGCGCCATTAAAGACAAGTTGTCTAGGCTATAACCCAGTAAATACATCACGGCAAAGGTGCCCAATAGCGACACTGGCAAGGCCATTGCCGGAATCAATAAGGCACGACCATTGCGTAAGAACACAAACACAACGGCGATGACCAAGGCGATGGCAATCAATAATGTGCGCTCCGTTTCATGCAAAGCAGAGCGTACGGTTGGCGAGCGATCCAGCACAATGTTCAATTCGGCATCTTTTGGTAACAGTTTTTTAAAGAGCGGTAACTGAGCTTTGATGTCATCAATGGTCGACAGCATATTGCTGCCTGAGGATTGCGTAACGCCAAGGTTGATGGCGGGCTGATTGTTGTAATAGCCGACATTGAAACGGTTCTCGACGCCGTCCGACACCTGAGCCACATCGGATAAATGAATCGCGGCCCCATCCACATGATAAATAACCAAATCAGCGAATTCTTGAGCGTGCAGTAGTTGATCATTGGTGTTGACCATCCAGCTGCTTTTTTCCCCTTGGATAATGCCTTTCGGCTGATGATCCGTCGCGTTCACTATGGCTTTACGAACCGTGTCTAACGAAATGCCGTAATGGGTTAAGGCTTGTGGGTGTAAATCGATACGCACGGCCGGCAAGGCGCTGCCAAATAAAGAGACGTCACTGACCCCTTCAATTTGTGAAATACGAGGTTCTAACTGGTTGGCGGCAAAATCATACAGTGTGCTTGGGCTCAATGATGGCGAAGTCAAAGAGAGCATGAAAATCGGCGCCGAGGAAGGGTTTCTCTTCTGGTAGGTTGGCGACGACGTCATGGCGCTGGGTAAGAGGCTCTTAGCGGCGTTAATCGCGGCTTGCACTTCTCGAGCTGCGCCGTTGATATCGCGGTTTATATCAAACACCAAGACGATAGACGTAGAGCCTTGTGAGCTCGACGAGGTCATTTCACTGATGCCTGAAATTTGCCCTAACGCGCGCTCTAGCGGTGTTGAAACGGTGGCGGCCATGACCTCTGGGCTGGCGCCAGATAGGCTGGCATTCACCACTATCATAGGGCTTGAGATGGCCGGTAAGCTTGCCACAGGCAGCCACTGAAAGGCGATTACTCCCAATAACATGATGGCCATGGTGATCAGCCAAGTGGCCACCGGCCGAAAGATAAACACACGCGACAGGTTCATTAGATTGACCCTTTCGCGTTTTGTTTTTTGGTGCGTCGACGACGATAAATCAACTTATCAAACAACAGATAAATAACCGGAGTAGAAAACAACGTCAGTAATTGACTGAGGATCAAACCGCCGACAATAACCAACCCCATTGGCTGGCGTAATTCCGCGCCTGAGCCTTGCGCCAGCATTAAGGGCAAAGCGCCAAACAGTGCGGCCATGGTGGTCATTAAAATCGGTCGTAAACGCAATAAACACGCCTGATGAATGGCTTCTCTAGGGGACAAATGTTGCTCTTTCTCGGCTTCTAAGGCGAAATCGATCATCATGATGGCGTTCTTTTTGACAATCCCGATCAGCAAGATAACACCGATGAGCGCGATCAAATTGAAATCCGTGTCGCGCATTAATAGCGCGAGAAATGCGCCAATGGCAGCGGTCGGCAAGGTGGATAGAATCGTTAAAGGGTGAATAAAGCTTTCGTACAAGATGCCCAGTACCACATACATGGTCAGCAATGCCGCCAAGATGAGCCATAAGGTGTTGCCGGTAGCGTCACTAAACGCCGACGCCGAACCTTGGTATTTGAGCGTTAGACTGTCTGGGACCTTAAGCTGATTGATGGTGTCGCTAATGGCCTGTTGAGCTTGTTCTAATGAGTAACCCTGTGAGACATCAAAAGAGACAGTCACCGCAGGTATTTGCCCTAAACGCGCCTTCATTAAGGCGCCGGTAGTTTGTGTCACCGTCGCCACATCCGTGAGACGCACCATAGGGGTGTCATCATCGTCACTGCTGGCGGTTCCAGCCAGATAAATATGATTGAGAGTATCGGTTGCGCTCAGAGGATTAGGGGGGACTTCAAGCACGACGCGATACTGATTCGATTGGGTAAAGATCGTTGAGATCAAACGTTGTCCGAAAGCGTTGTATAAGGCGGTGTCAACGTCGGCGGCGGTAATCCCATAGCGTGCGGCAATGTCTCGATGAATGGTGACATAGCTGACCAGTCCTTGATCCTCTAAATTACTCACAACATGACGAAGTTCGGGTTGCTGCTGCAAGGCGGACACCAGCTTAGGTGTCCACTTGGTCAGCTGGGTGCTGTCGGTGTCGTCGAGGGTGAACTGATATTGGCTTGGGGTGATTTGATCATCGACGGTGAGATCTTGTTGGGCTTGTAAATAAAGCTGAATGCCAGGCACATCCGCGACTCTGTGTCGTAAGCGCTCAATAATGTCAGGAGCGCGGTCTTCCCGCTGTTCAAAACTGGTGAGGTTGATTTGCAACATACCGCGATTAAGGCTGGTATTTTGCCCATCCACGCCTAGGGTCGAGCTAATACTGGCAACATCTGAATCGGTCAATAAATGGCGAATAATGGCCTGCTGTCGAATGCTCATTTCTTTAAAAGAGACGCTGTCTGAGGCCACAGTAATACCGCGAATAACCCCTGTGTCTTGCGTTGGGAAAAAGCCTTTCGGCAACAAGACATACAAGCCGACAGTCAATAATAAGGTGCCAAAAATCACGGCCAAAGCGATGCGCTGGTGGTTCAATACCTTGCTTAACGCACGGTCGTAGGCGGCAACGATTTGGTCGAATACTTGACCGCCTTTTTTATAAAAACGACTTTGTTCTGCATCGGGAATACGGCGCAACAAATATGCGCAAAGCATCGGGGTTAAGGTCAGAGATATCACCATGGAAACTAAAATAGCCACCGATAAGGTAATGGCAAACTCACGGAATAAGCGCCCAACGACGTCGCCCATAAAAAGCAAAGGAATCAACACGGCAATCAGCGAAAAAGTCAGAGAAATGACGGTAAAGGCGATTTGTTTGGAGCCTTTCAAGGCGGCCTGAAGAGGAGACTCTCCGCGCTCTAAGTGGCGGGAAATATTCTCAACCACCACAATGGCATCGTCTATGACAAAGCCGGTGGCGATAGTCAGAGCCATTAAACTTAAGTTATTGATACTGAACCCTGCTAGGTACATGACCACAAAGGTGCCAATCAAAGACAAAGGCACCGCAACGCTAGGAATCAGGGTTGCCGCCAAGTTTCGTAAAAACAAAAAGGTCACCATCACCACTAAGGCAATGGACAACATCAGCTCAAATTTTACATCACTGATGGATGAGCGAATGGTTTGTGTGCGATCCGATAAAATCGTTAATTTGACGCTGTCTGGAAGCAGGGTTTGTAATTTCGGTAATTTGGCTTTGATGTTGTCGACGACATCAATCACATTGGCGCCAGGTTGGCGTTTCACCTGCATGATAATGGCGGGTTTTCCATTGGCCGTGGCGGATAAGTAGTCATTTTCATTACCTGAAACGACCTTGGCCACGTCTTGTAGGTGTAATGCCGCGCCATTTTCGTATTTCAAAATGAGGCTGCTGTATTGCGCCGCGCTTTCTAATTGGTCGTTTGCATCGATCGTAATAGAGTGATATTTGCTGTCGAAGCCGCCTTTTGAGCCGTTTAAATTGCTGTTATTGACTAGGGTATAGATGTCTTCAAGGGTCAAATTGTGCGCGGCTAACGCCTTAGGGTCTGCCTTAATTCGAATGGCTGGCTGATGACCGCCAGCCAAGGTGACCAAACCGACGCCAGATACCTGCGACAGTTTTAAAGCGACACGAGAATTGATCAGATCCTGAACTTTTGTCAGTGGCAAGGTATCAGAGCTGGCGGCAATCGTGAGCACAGCACCATCTGCTGGGTTCACTTTCTTATAGGTTGGTGAATACGGCAAATCAGACGGTAACAAGCTGTCAGCGGCGTTGATCGCAGCTTGGACTTCTTGTTCGGCGACATCCAAAGCAAGGGCTAAGTTAAATTTCAAGGTGATGATCGAGGCCCCACCAGAGCTGGTGGAATATATCTGGTTTAGCCCCGACATTTTTCCCAATTCTTGCTCAAGCGGCGCAGTCACAGACGTTGCCATCACATCAGGGCTTGCGCCAGGGTACAAAGTAGTGACTTGTATCGTCGGATAGTCGACTTCTGGCAAGGCCGATACGGGCAACAAGCTGTAAGTGAACGCACCGGACAACAGCAGTGAAACCATCAATAAAATGGTCGCTACAGGGCGCTCAATAAAGACTCTAGACGGGTTCATTCGCGGTCCTTTGTCTGCTCGTTATCCTTGTGCTGCTCAATAATCTTAACCTTGCTGCCTTCTATTAGATTATCAATGCCTGTCGTTACCAGCTTGTCCCCTACTTTGACCCCAGACAGAGCAACGATGGTGTCTTCGTCTGCAACAGGACCTAGGTTGACCATTTGTTTATGAACGCTATTGTCCGCGTTAATAACAAACACGAAATCGCCGCTGTCATTGAGCTGTAGCGCCGCTTTAGGGATGACCACCGCTTGGTTGAGTTGGGCGATTTTCATGCGTACATTCACAAATTGATTGGGGTAAAGCGTTTCATTGTCATTATTGAATAGTGCCTTTAATTTGACCGTGCCGGTGTCGCTATCAACGCTGTTGCTAATGTTGGCCAGCTTACCTTGCGCTAGTGTTTGTTTACCGATTTGGTCGAATACGAAGACTTGAAAGGACTGATTTTTGCGCCATCCCTGTAGCACACTTTGCAGGCGCGCTTGAGGGATGCTGAAGGTAACGGCAATAGGATTAACTTGTGTAATGGTGACTATTGACGTGGAATCCGCTGTCACCAAGTTGCCTTGGTCCACATCAAGTAGGCCTGTATAGCCACTGATAGGCGCGTGAATTTTAGCGTATTCGATGTCTAATCTAGCCGCGACGATTTGTGCTTTGTCGGTTGCAACCAAGCCTTGGTATTGGCCCACTGTCGCTGCTTGCTCTTGCACATCTTGCGCTGAAATAGAGTCTTCTTTCGCTAGTTGTTGATAGCGCTCTAATGTGGCTTGCGCGCTTTTTAATAACGCTGCATTTTGCGCTAGCTCGCCTTGGTATTGGGCCAAGGTTGCTTGATAGCTCCGATCGTCTATTTGGGCCAGCACATCCCCTGCTTGCACATACTGACCTTCATTGAACAAGACTTTCTGCATTTCACCGGTAACACGACTGGTTACCGTGACAGAGGTATTGGCTTTTACTGTGCCTAACGCATCCAAAAAAACCGCAACATCAGCTTGGCTCGCTTTATCGGCATACACGGCAGTGACCTGATTCGGGTTAAAGCGTCTTCTTCCACCGGGACCTCCAGGGCCTCCGCCTGGTGGTCTTTGGCGTTCGCCTTGTTGCGCACCGTGCGCGGGTTGTTCAGCATGAATATAGTGCCAAGCATACCAACCTCCCCCAATGACCAGAGCGGCAAGAATGAGTAAACCTAGTCGGGATGTTTTGCTTGAACGAGTCGTCATTTTTTTGTCACTGTTATGCAGATGATGAGAAAGTCTGAATCGAAATAAGAAGGATAGTTACCGCAACGCGTTGCTAAATAGGAATCGCTCTTACTCAGAAATTAAGAGCATCAGTCTATGAATAATCCGCTCACCAACAATGCTTTTTACCTTTATTTACATAAGGCGTCTGAGACAGTCGAT
Source organism: Marinomonas sp. NPDC078689 (assembly GCF_044542435.1). Taxonomy (NCBI): domain Bacteria; kingdom Pseudomonadati; phylum Pseudomonadota; class Gammaproteobacteria; order Oceanospirillales; family Oceanospirillaceae; genus Marinomonas; species Marinomonas sp. NPDC078689. The sequence continues at coordinate 164,275 of NZ_JBITUJ010000005.1, forward strand.
AAACCAATAGGCGAGCTAAAAAACAGCGAAATATTGAGCGTTAACAAGGTGGTGGGGTGAGAGTTAGCGGAGATATGGAGGCGGTAATAACGTGGTGAAGGGCTATCCTACACCACGTTTTTATACTGCTAAGGGAGGATTATTTACCGATACAGAATGAACCAAAGATGCGGCCGAGCAAGTCATCACTGGTGAATTCACCGGTGATTTCGCTGAGTGCTTGTTGGGCTTCTTTTAGGTCTTCTGCGAGCAATTCTCCGGCGCCATAACCGTGAAGTTGCTCATTACCAGCGTCCAAGAAGCGATTGGCTTTGTTTAGCGCTTCTATGTGTCGACGACGGGCGATAAACCCACCTTCAGTCGTGCTGTCGAAGCCCATGATGGCTTTTAGGTGATCAGTCAGGTCTGACACGCCCTCCCCTGTTTTTGCCGACAGAGAGATCACAGGGACATCATTGATGATTTCTGTGCCAGTGGATTCTTTGGTGAGATCGACCTTGTTTCGAACCAAGGTGAGGTGCTTGGTATCGCCGAGCTTTTCGATGAATTCTGGCCAGATTTCGTTCGGGTCTTTACTGTCGATGGATTGGCTGTCCACCATCATCAAGATCCGGTCAGCTTTGCTGATTTCATCCCATGCGCGTTGAATTCCGATGCGCTCTACTTCGTCTGGACTATCGCGTAAGCCGGCGGTATCAATGATGTGCAGCGGCATGCCATCGAGATGAATGTGCTCGCGCAGAACATCTCGGGTAGTGCCTTCTATGCTGGTTACTATGGCGGAGTCTTTGCCTGATAAGGCGTTCAACAAGCTGGATTTGCCCGCGTTCGGACGGCCAGCGATGACCACATTCATGCCTTCACGAATCAAGGCACCTTGGTTGGCTTCTTTGAGTACTTCGCTCAGTTTTGCTTGGATGCCAGCCAGTTCATTGGCCACTTTGCCATCGCCAATAAAGTCGATTTCTTCTTCAGGAAAATCGATCGCGGCTTCCACATAAATACGCAAGTGGATGAGCGCTTCAACCAGCTCATTAACGCGTTTAGAAAACGCACCCTGTAGTGAGCGTAACGCGCATTTGGCAGCTTGTTCAGACGAACTGTCGATCAAATCCGCAATGGCTTCGGCTTGGGTTAAGTCCATTTTATCGTTTAAAAAAGCCCGCTCAGAAAACTCTCCAGGGCGTGCCAAACGTGCGCCTAAGGCCACACAATGGGTCAGCAGCATGTCCATGATGACAGGGCCACCATGGCCTTGCAGTTCAAAAACATCTTCTCCGGTAAAGGAGTTAGGGCCTGGGAAATACAAGGCAATGCCTTCATCAAGCTGCTCGTTGTTGGCGTCTTTAAAAGGCACATAATGGGCGTAGCGTGGCGTCGGCTCAAAGCCAACAATGGTTTTCGCGATCGCGCTGCTTTTCGGCCCAGATAAACGAATAATACCTACGCCGCCACGGCCAGGTGCGGTCGCTTGAGCAACGATGGTGTCTTGGTCAATGGCGTATTGAAAGTCGGTCATAATCAAACTCTGTACGGTGACTTTATAAGGTGAAAGTAATAGCAATATCACCATTGTCCGTTAGCACGGAGAGCATGGCAATCTAAACGTAAAAAAGGCCTCCCGAAGGAAGCCTTTTTTCAAAGAAGGTCGCGGCTAAAAACAGCGGCTAGGCTTCTCTTTCAATACGCTTGGTAATGATGTACTGCTGTACGATCGACAAGCTGTTGTTGGTTACCCAGTATAGAACAAGACCTGCAGGGAACCACAAGAAGAAGAAGGTAAATGCGATTGGCATTAGCTTCATCAAGCGGGCTTGCATTGGATCTGGTGGAGATGGGTTCAACATTTGCTGACCAAACATACTTAGACCCATCAAGATAGGCAGTACAAAGTATGGGTCCATCACCGACAAGTCATGAATCCATAACATGAATGGTGCGTGACGCAATTGTACGGATTCCATGAGTACCCAGTACAAAGAAAGGAACACTGGCATTTGTACCAAAATTGGCAAACAACCGCCTAGAGGATTGATCTTTTCTTTCTTGTACAGCGCCATCATAGCCGCAGACATTTTCTGACGATCGTCTCCGTGCTGTTCTTTTAGCTTGGCAATTTCAGGGCCGAATTTGCGCATTTTCGCCATAGAACGGTAGCTGGTAGCAGACAACTTGAAGAAGATGGCTTTCACACACACTACGATTAGGATGATAGAAAGACCCCAGTTAATAACCACGGATTGAATCAAGGTTAGTAACCAGAAAATTGGCTTAGCCAACCACCACAACCAACCATAATCGACGGTTAGATCAAGGTTTTCTGCCGTTGCTTCAAGGTGATCTTCCAGTTTTGGACCAACAAAGAATGTGGAACTCAAAGTACCTTGTGAGCCTGGTGCGATTTCCACCGCTGAGCCCGTGAAGCCAACTAGGTTAAAGTCACCATTGGTGCGTGCTTGTAAGGTAAATTTCTTACCTTGCTCAGGCACCCAAGCGGTCACGAAGTAGTGTTGAAGAACCGCTACCCAGCCTTTTTCTGAAGACACTTTAACTGGCTCTTCTTTCATTTTATCGAAAGAAACCTTGTCGTATTTTGTCTCTTCGTCAGAGATAGCGCCACCTAGATAAGGCTGTAGCCCCATGCTAGTTGCTTTACTCGGATCTGGTGAGTTATCGCGTTTGATTTGACCGAATAAGTTACCACGCCATGTTTGGTTTGTGGTGTTATCAACGGTAATCAATTGACGGATACGGTAGTTGCCTTTAGTGAAGCGGAAAGTTTTGGTGTATTTCACCCCTTTCGCATCTGTGTAGTACAGGTTCACATCTAAACTGTCTTTGCCTTTTTCTAAGGTGTAAGACGATTTATCAGATTTGTACACTGGACGACCATTTGGCGACGCGTCAGGACCATCAGGACCGATCAAGCCACTTTGTGTCACATACGTATGGGCCGCGTCATTTTCCAAAATAACAAAAGGATCAGGCTGGCCTAATTCTTTGGTGTATTTAAGAAGTGCAGCGCCAACAAGGTCACCACCAACAGGGTCTATCGTGACTTTAAGTGTATCGGTTGTTACCTCGATAAGCTTTCCTGGGGCAATGCTTTTTGCATTACTAGGAATCGCATTAACACTGGTGTCACTGCTGTGAACGGCATTAGGTAAATCTGTGTCTGACGAAGAGTTCGTCGCAGATTCTGTTTGAGTCGATTGAACTACGCTTTGCTGGGACTGAGGACCATAGTCTTGGGTCCACTGTAAAAACAGCAGGTACCCACTGACAAAAAGCGCACCCCATAAAAAGTAACGTCTGAAATCCATGGTATTCAACTAATTTGTTTGGTTGGACAATGGGTTCGCAGAACCCTATTTAAAAATCACGCGCTATTAAACCAGCCTTTGGCGGTTTTTTCAGCTTATTTCTGATTCGAATGATCGCGTTTTTGATTAGGTGCTGCTTTTTTCGATTTTTTCGCCAATTGATCCCACGCTTTATCGAGGCGTTTGTGCAACGTTGGGTTGTCTAATTCTTTGATGCCCTGACGAGCTAAGAAGACAATATCGAGACCTGCGAGAGGGATTTTGTGATGGCGAAATGAATCGCGTACCAAGCGTTTGATACGATTCCGGCCTACTGCACGTTTATCCGTTTTTTTAGCAACGATAAGACCCAAGCGAGTTTGGTCATCATCTCGTTTTGTTGCCAATAGAAGGAATTCACCTGCGAAGACTTTGGAGGAGGTGTTATTAAATACGGATTGATAATCCCCGGCATTCAGAAGTCTGACGTGCCGAGGAAAACAATATTCGGTCATCAGCGTGTTTATGCGCTTAATACCTTACGGCCGCGAGCACGACGACGAGCGACGATTTGACGTCCGCTTTTGGTAGCCATACGAGCACGGAAACCGTGGTTACGTTTGCGTTTTAGAACGCTAGGTTGGAAAGTTCTTTTCATCTTTATTCACTCACTGAAGCAGTGTTTCAGTTTTGAGGGTTAGCCTTAGCCAAGCCTCTACATTTGATTCAAAATCAGGGCGCGGATTTTAGAACCTTTCCTTAAGGAATTCAATCACTAGCTGCGCTTAATTGTTAAAAAATTAACCACACATTTCATTAAATAGTTATACACAGACTTTTTCCCTGTCAGTGGACAAGCATTTTTAACCATCCAGAAAGTTATTAACAGGTGCGTTTTTTTAAAATTTATGTGCATAAAAATCAAAAGGATAAGTTAAGTTATCCCTGTGAATAATAAGTCAGAAAACACGCTGTTAATATGTGCATAAGTGCGGTGTTTATACACACAAATAAAATCTTATCTACTGCTGTGTATAACCTTGCCTGTTATTAACAAATTTTTTATTTCATACAGAGAATTCGTCTTTTTCTATTTATGTGTGGATAACTAAGGTTTCGCGAGGTAAAATCCGCCTCTTATATCTGTCACTCAACCAGGGAGTACGTCTACAGTGTCTTTGGAGCATTGGAATCTTTGCCTGCAACGCTTGCAGGATGAGTTTTCCACATCGCAGTTCAACACTTGGATTCGTCCGTTACAGGCTGAAATGACGCCCAATGGCGAATTGTGCCTACGCGCGCCCAACCGTTTTGTATTGGATTGGGTGAGCAACAAGTACCAAGCGCGTATTAAGGAGTTGTTGTCAGAATTTGCAGGCAGCGACCCTTCGCCCGCTTTGCGCTTTACTGTGAAAGAGCAAAACTTTGCGCAAGCCAATCAATCTGCCCCGCCACCACCGGCGCCGCCAGTCGAACCTATCTCTAGCCCACTAAATAATGAAGTGGCCAATGAGTCAGGCTATCGCCCAGGTGTTGGCTTTGGTTTAATGGATGGTGAAGGCAGTCAGCACGCTGATTTAGAGTTTGAAGCCCCATTAACCTTATCGGGCGCAGGTTTACGCGGCCATGATTTGGAACCTTACGAGCAAGGTCAGCTACCGCTTACCGCGCCAAAACGTAAAGTAGAAGTGGAAGGTGGTATTAACCACGGCGCTAACCTAAACAATTCGTTTACCTTTGAGAACTTTATCGAGGGTAAATCGAACCAGCTTGCTCATGCCGCGGCGTTGCAAGTGGCTGAAAACCCAGGCGGTGCTTATAACCCACTCTTTATCTACGGTGGCGTTGGTTTGGGTAAAACTCACTTAATGCAAGCCGTTGGTACAGAAATGATGCGTCATAACCCGAATGCCAAGGTGGTTTACCTGCATTCTGAGCGTTTTGTCGCCGACATGGTAAAAGCCTTGCAGTTGAATGCGATTAACGATTTCAAACGTTATTATCGTTCTGTGGATGCATTACTGATTGATGACATTCAGTTTTTTGCCGGCAAAGACCGAACGCAAGAAGAGTTTTTTCATACCTTCAATGCCTTATTAGAAGGCGGTCAGCAGATGATTTTGACCTGTGATCGTTATCCAAAGGAAATTCAAGGTTTAGAAGACCGCTTGAAGTCTCGTTTTGGCTGGGGTCTGACCGTTGCCATCGAACCACCCGAGTTAGAAACCCGAGTGGCTATCTTGATGCGTAAAGCCGATGAAAGTGGCGTGAAGCTGTCTTATGATTCTGCCTTCTTTATCGCTCAAAAAATTCGATCTAATGTGCGAGAATTAGAAGGCGCGTTAAAACGCGTTATTGCTAACTCACACTTTACGGGTCGTGCGATTACCCCTGATTTTGTTCGCGAATCACTAAAAGACCTTTTGGCCTTGCAAGATAAGTTGGTGAACATTGATAATATTCAGCGCATCGTCGCGGAGTATTATAAGATTAAGATCAGTGATTTATTGTCTAAGCGTCGCAGTCGGTCTGTTGCTCGCCCTCGCCAAGTTGCCATGTCGCTTGCGAAGGAATTGACCAACCATAGCTTGCCAGAAATTGGTGATGCGTTTGGCGGCCGTGATCATACCACCGCTTTGCATGCGATTCGTAAGATCAAAGAACTACAAGATACGGATTCTGATATCCGTGAAGATTACAAACAATTGATGCGAATTCTGACCACCTGATGGTCTAAGACGTTGAGTTAACGGGGAAAATAATGAAATTTTCAGTTGTCCGCGAGACACTTCTTAAGCCACTTCAATTGGTGGCGGGCGTTGTAGAGCGCAAACAGACCATGCCAGTTTTGGCCAATGTCTTGGTGGAAGTAAAAGACCAAACATTAACCCTTACCGGTTCGGATTTAGAAGTGGAATTGGTGGGTCATGTCCCATTAGACGAGTGTGAAGAAGGCCGTATTACTGTGCCGGCTCGTAAGCTAATGGACATCTGTAAAAGCTTACCAGACAGTGCCGTTATTGAATTTACGCTAGATGAACAAAAAGCCGTGATTCGTTCTGGTCGCTCGCGCTTTAGCTTATCGACATTGCCGGCTGATGAGTTTCCAAATATTCAAGACATGCAAGGCGACCTAACGGTGGCGATTCCGCAAGTGAGCGTGCGTCGTTTGATCGATCGTACGGGCTTTGCGATGGCCAACCAAGATGTTCGTTATTACTTAAACGGCATGTTGTTTGAAGTCGCAGACGGCCAATTACGCGTGGTAGCAACCGATGGCCACCGTTTGGCGACGGCGGTAGAAGACGCTCACGTGAGTGGCGATTTAACGCAAGTGATCGTGCCGCGTAAAGGTGTATTGGAATTAAATCGCCTATTAAACGACACCGAAGAAGTGGTTGAGTTAACCGTAGGTTCTAACCATATTCGTGCCAAAGTTGGCGAATATATCTTCACTTCTAAGCTTGTTGACGGCAAGTTCCCAGATTATCACCGGGTGATTCCTCGCAATAACGAGAAAATCATCATCGCTGATCGTCTTGAGCTACGCCAAGTTTTCTTACGTGCTTCGATCCTATCGAACGAAAAATACCGTGGTGTGCGTTTGATCTTATCAAATGGCATGTTGCAAGTGTTTGCCAATAACCCAGAGCAAGAAGAAGCCGAAGAATCCGTATTGGTTCAATACCAAGGCGATAATTTGGAAGTGGGCTTCAACGTGGGTTACTTGTTGGATGTGCTGGGCGTTGTGGACACACAAGAAGTACGTTTGTCACTGAACGACTCTAACAGCAGTGCACTGATCGAAGAAGCGCAAAGCCATGCAGCACAATACGTTGTGATGCCAATGCGTCTGTAATCTTCCTGTGAAACCGCTTGGCTTGCTTAACAGGTAGGCTTAAGCGGTTTTCTCTACTTCCTCCGAATAAGGTTTTCGCTTTATGCCACTGGTGCGTTTGGACATCTCTCATGTTCGCAACCTCTCAAGTGTGCGCTTTGAACCTTCACCCCAAGTTAATGTCATTATTGGTGAAAACGGCAGTGGTAAAACCTCTGTTCTGGAAGCGATTCACCTACTTTCCTTCGGTCGTTCTTTTCGTAGCCACAAACACAAAACCTATATCCAACACGAAAACGAGCATTGTTTGGTGTTCGCTCAATTGCATCAAGAGCACGGCAACCCTGTGCCAGTTGGCCTTCAGCGTCATCGTGATGGGCAAATTGACGTGCGCATTCAAGGACAGCGAGCTCAGTCGGTTGTTGAGCTTGCAGAGCGTTTGCCGGTGCAGCTTATTAACCCAGACGCGTTTCGATTATTAGAAGGCTCGCCAAGTGTTAGAAGGCAATTTATCGACTGGGGTGTGTTTCATTTTGACAGTGAATTTATTCGCGCATGGCGAGGCTGGCAAAAAGCATTAAAACAGCGGAATACCTTGCTCAGACGTGGTAAAATATCCCCTAGTTTATTGGCGGCTTTCGATCAGGAATTAATCCGCCTCGGTGAACAGGTGAATACCTCGCGTAAAGCCTATGTTGAGCGCCTAACACCTTATTTTTTAACGGTGTTGTCATTGCTGAACGAAGACTTAAATGTCTCTTTGCAATTCTTCCAAGGGTGGGATTCGCAAAAGTCGTTACAGATGGCGGTAGAAGCCGGCCGAGAACGCGATATTGAGTTAGGTTACACGCACACAGGCCCGCAACGAGCGGATTTGCGTGTTAAAGCCGAGACCGGCGATGCCTTAGATACCTTGTCGCGCGGACAGCAAAAGTTAGTTGTGTCCGCATTGAAAATCGCCCAAGGGCAGCTGCTGATCGACATGGGCCGCCCATTGGTCTTTTTAGTGGACGATTTACCCGCAGAGTTAGATGCCAATCATAGGCAAAAACTGTGTCGTTTATTGGAGTCACTAAACAGCCAAATTTTTATTACGAGTGTTGGACCAGATACCACGGATTTTGCGTGGGCCGACACCACAGACGTTCGTCACTTTTCTATGAATAACGGCGAATTGTCCTTATCGAGCAAAGGTTTGCAGGAGAGTTAAATGAGTGAAAATAATTACGATTCGTCCAGTATCAAGGTGCTCAAAGGGCTAGATGCCGTACGTAAACGTCCTGGTATGTATATTGGTGACACAGACGATGGAACAGGCTTGCACCACATGGTATTCGAAGTGGTCGATAACTCGATCGATGAAGCCTTAGCAGGTCACTGTGATACCATCACCGTTCTAATCCACCCTGATGAATCCATTTCTGTCTCTGATAATGGTCGTGGTATCCCTGTTGATATGCACGAAGAAGAAGGCGTATCCGCTGCCGAAGTTATCATGACCGTCCTACACGCTGGCGGTAAGTTTGACGATAACTCTTACAAGGTGTCTGGTGGTCTTCACGGTGTTGGGGTGTCTGTTGTAAACGCGCTTTCTGAAGCACTGACATTGACGATCCGTAAAAACGGCAAAGTCTACGAACAGCATTATGTTCATGGCGTACCACAAGCGCCGTTGGCGATCGTTGGCGACTCTGATGGTGCCGGTACTACCGTGCATTTCAAACCGTCTCCTGAAACTTTCAACAACATCTTATTTGTCTACGACATTTTGGCTAAGCGCCTACGTGAGTTGTCTTTCTTGAACTCTGGCGTGGCGATTAAGCTGAAAGATGAGCGTTCTGGTAAAGAAGAATTCTTCAACTACGAAGGCGGCTTGCGTTCTTTTGTTGAGCATTTGAATACCAACAAAACGCCAATCAACGATATTTTTCACTTCATCTGCCAGCGTGATGACCTAGAAGACGGCATCGCAGTAGAAGTGGCGCTGCAGTGGAACGAAGGTTTTCAAGAAAACATTTACTGTTACACCAACAACATCCCACAGCGCGATGGCGGTACTCACTTAGCGGGTTTCCGTGGTGCACTAACTCGTACCTTGAACAACTTCATTGAAAAAGAAGGCTTAGCGAAGAAACAAAAAGTGGCCACTACGGGAGATGACTCTCGTGAAGGGTTGACCGCGATTGTTTCTGTGAAAGTACCGGATCCAAAATTCTCTTCTCAGACCAAAGACAAACTTGTGTCTTCAGAAGTAAAAACGGCGGTAGAACAAGAAATGAGTAAGCGTTTCTCTGAGTTCTTATTAGAGAAACCAAATGAAGCGAAAATCATCGTAAACAAAATGATCGATGCCGCTCGTGCTCGTGAAGCTGCTCGCCGTGCCCGTGACATGACGCGTCGTAAAGGCGCGTTAGACATCGCAGGCTTACCAGGTAAATTGGCCGATTGTCAGGAGAAAGATCCAGCGCTTTCTGAAATCTACCTAGTGGAGGGTGACTCTGCGGGTGGTTCTGCAAAACAAGGTCGTGACCGTCGTACTCAAGCTATCTTGCCGCTCAAAGGTAAAATCTTGAACGTTGAGAAGGCACGCTTTGACAAGATGTTATCGTCTGTTGAAGTGGGCACGCTGATTACCGCACTGGGTTGTGGTATTGGTCGTGATGAGTTCAACGCCGATAAATTACGTTACCACAGTATCGTCATCATGACCGATGCCGACGTCGATGGCTCGCACATCCGTACCTTGTTGCTGACCTTCTTCTTCCGTCAAATGCCGGAAATTATCGAACGTGGCCATATCTTTATTGCGCAACCACCTTTGTTCAAAATCAAACGTGGTAAGCAAGAGCAATACATTAAAGACGAAGCCGCGATGGAACAGTACTTAATTGAAGTGGCTCTAGACGGCGCTCACATGCACGTCAATGAAGACGCTCCAGGCATTCAAGGCGCGCCTTTGGCAACATTAGTACGTGATTACATCCGCATTGAGTCCGATATTGATCGTTTGTCTCGTGTGTATCCAAAAGATGTAATGGGCAAACTTCTGTACTGCAAAGCGTTAACCCAAGACGATCTAATGAACGAAGCGGCTGTTATCGAATGGGTTGAAGCAATTCGTAACCAAATGCCATTAGATGCACGTACCGGTTTCCGTTTTGACTTCTCAGTAGAGAAAGACGAAGAGCGCAACCTGTACTTGCCAGTGGTCAACATCATGTCTCATGGTGTGTCGAACCGTTACCGTTTTGAAGCGACTTTCTTCAACTCACCTGAATACAAACGTATTGTTGCTATGTCTGAAACGGTTGCTGAATTGTTTGGTGAAGAATCTTTCATCCAGCGCGGCGAACGTCGTCAGCCAGTAGAAACCATCAGCGATATGAAAGCTTGGTTGATGAAAGAAGCGTCTCGTGGCTTAACGACACAGCGTTATAAAGGACTGGGTGAGATGAACCCTGAGCAACTTTGGGAAACCACAATGGACCCTGATGCACGTCGCATGTTGCGCGTAACCATCGATGACGCCGTTGCTGCTGACCAAATGTTCACAACCTTAATGGGCGACGAAGTAGAACCACGTCGTAACTTCATTCAAGACAACGCCTTGAATGTAGCGAACTTGGACATCTGATTCTTCGTACCAGCATCCTTCAAAAAACGGTTAGAGTGAACGCTCTAGCCGTTTTTTTATGCCTAGATAAACCTTTCACTGATAATAGAGGTGGGCTTTCTTGTTGCGGGATAGTTGTAGAATCGTTATTACACGGCTTTGATGCAGTCTTCGATCGGTGTCGTTGGTCGTCCGATCAGTGTCGATGTTTTACTAAAGCACTGATAGAGAGCCGCTTCTTAATAAATCAATTAAAAATCGATAGTGAGTACTTACCTTATATTGCTTCATATCGAGCGCTGATTAGGCCGATAATTGGCGTTTTTTATGCTCTCTGGCGTGTTTTGCCTGCAATCTTGGGCAATTCGAACAAAGCGCACCATCACAACGGCGAAAGTGCAAACAGCAGGTTTGACGGACAAATCTGACTTTTTTATCTGGACTGTATTGCAGCCCTTTGAGTGGCGTTAGTGGCAGCGCAAGGGCGTTGGCCCAGTGTTTAAAGTCCGTGTTAATTGCCGCTTCGTCAAACGCTGGAAATAATTGCCCTGCGACAACAAGAGAGGCTAACAACTGATCTGCCAGCAAGGTTTGGTACAGAATGGGGTTGCCGCCAAATAAGGCCATATGAGCATGCTGAAGCGTCTTAAAGAGCCTAGCTAGTGACTGGCAAATGGTGTTAATAAGCTCCTCTTTATGGCCTTCTTGCCATTCTCCGTCAGGCAATTGGTAACCCGCTACCATGGTCGCTTGCTGATTTTGTACTAATGTTTGTAGATTCAGAGGGACGCTTTTTAATTGGTAAACGCAGATCAGCGCAAGATAAATAGGCTGCCAACAGACTAATCCCCAACAGCGTACACGCCAATAAGGCGCACCCGCTTCCGGGTGCGCCTCTTGCAAAGCATGATGCAATGTATGCAGGGCTTGGTCTGGTTCATCGGCGGACAAAGAGCCGATGCCTCTGTCCGCAGGTGTGTTTAGCATTCGCCCCTCTAGAATGGGAATAAAAGAAGCCGCAGTTTTAAAAAGACGAGGCAAAGGGGTTTCCATATTAGCTTCTACCCTCCTTCGCGGCTAAACGTCCCTGTTGGCTGGCCGGATTAAAATTCATAACGACCTGTGATTTCGAAAGAGCGTGAGTCGCCATACCAGCAGTTATCTTCGTCGTAACAGCTGTAGTAGGTTTTATCAAAGGCGTTGTTCATGGAGAAACGAACGCTTGCCCCCTTCCATTTTGAGCCGAGCATGGCCAAATCATACCCTACAGACAAATCAACAAGAGTATAAGAAGGTACAGTATCGGTATTGGTTGAGTTCAGTTCCATTTCACCAACATAGCGAACCCCAGCCCCGAACGTCGCGCCTGTTAGTTGCCCATCTTGTGGTGCGTAAGAAAGCCAAGTAGACAGCTGCTGATCAGGCACCCAAATCGGCGTGTTGCCTTCAATGCCGCTGTTGTCTTTTGTTACTTCTACATCTTGTAATGTATAAGCTGCGCGCCAGTTAATGGCAGGCGTGAGCTGCTGTTGGATCTCAAGCTCTAGGCCTCGAGAGCGAATCTCACCTACTTGGATTTTGTCGTAAGCAGTACCATTCGGATCGCGGGTTAGCACGTTTTCTTTGAGGATCTGAAAACCTGCCAAACTTGCTTTGGTACGGCCTGATTCATACTTAACCCCAGCTTCCCATTGGTTCGCAGTGGAGGTGTCATAAGCATTGCCATCTTTGTCTGTGCCTGAAATGGGTTCAAAGCTCTGTGCGTAACTAATAAAGGGCGATAGACCATTGTCCATTTTATAGAGCACACCAAGGCGACCTGTAAATTGATCTTGGTCTACTGAGCTATCGACATCGGAACCGTACTGAATACCCTTAGTGGTCGAGTGGTATTTGTCGTAACGGCCTCCGGCGATCAGAATCCATTGGTTAAGGCGTATTTGGTCTTGAATGTATAAACCGGTTTGCTCTTTCTTAATAGTGAAATCACTGCTGTAGCCAGATGCTGCGAAATCTAGATTATTGTAAGAGATTTGATAATAATCTGGATCGTATAAATTAAGGCTAGGCGCCGCCGCATCTTCATATTGAATGTCGGATTTTAGTTTCAGATAATCCACCCCAATCAGTAAGTTATGCTCTGTTTCACCTAGGTCAAAGACACCAGAAAACTGGTTATCAATAGTGATGCCTTTACTGGACTCGTCGGTTAGGTAGGCACGTCTTGATACTGTTGTTTCGTCAGCGCTTAAACCTGCTGTATAAGTATTTTCTTGATAAGCGGTGGCGTCCATGAAGCGGGCATTTTGCAAGAAGCTCCAAGTATCATTAATGGTGTGGTCTATTTTATAGCCAAGTAAAAACTCTTCTCGGCGATAGGTATTCCAGTCGGCGTCTCCAGAAAATGCATCTGAATCCAATGAGCCATTAATGTTGCTGTATACCGTTCCTTTAGAGGGTAATGAGGTATAGGCACCCATACTTGGGTCTTTTTGGTAATACATATTGATGTTTAATAGCGTGTCGTCACTGATTTGCCAGTCAATCGATGGCGCAATCATGATGCGCTCTTCTTCCGTCGTTGTTGCTTGGCCGTCTTTCTTGCGGAACAGACCAATCACTCGATAATTTATATCGTCGGTTAGAGCGCCTGTGCTGTCGATTTGTGTTTCGCGCTTATTGTCGTTACCAAGGGTGACTTCAACACTGCTTTTACTTTCTTTTTGTGGTGATTTACTGATCATGTTCACCATGCCACCTGGTGGCATAGAGCCATATAGCGTCGAGGTGGGTCCTTTAAAGACTTCAACTTGTTCAACCGCAGCCATGTCGATTTGCGGTTGTAAGTTCCAGTCGTTAAACAGTAATTGCAAACCATCGTAGTAGGTTTGATAGTTTTGGAAGCCTCGAATATTAAACAAATCTATGCGTGTCACTGCGCCGCCACGAAGTTCGGTATTCACCCCTGATGTGTATCTAACCGCTTCAGCAACGGTTTCAGTTCCTCTTTGCTGTAAGGTTTCTTGATCAACAACCGAAATGCCCTGAGGTGTTTCTTCGGGGTCTAATTGGGTTTTGGTCGCGGTGTTGCGGTAGGTTTGTCCTTTAACCACTAACGGGCTTAGTTGATCAGTGGATAGAGTGATCTCTTCTTCAGTATTGGCTGCATTCCCTGCCGAGGTATTAGTATTTGAGGACTCAGCCGCAAATGAATGTGATGAAGCACTGGCAATCGCGAGTGCGAGTAAAGTGGGTTGAATCGGCAAAGAGGATTTCATTTTGACTCCGAGAGTGTGTTTTATTTTATAATGAGAATGAATCTCATTATATTTCTCGGGAGTGGATAAAACTTAACGATTTGGTGCATCTTGAATGAAATAAGCAAAACTCTTTACTCTATCTTGGCTGAATCGGCAGCCAGTACTCCATGTAACTCTGAGTGCTGTTTGGGTCGTAATTGACATCATATTTCTCCAATTCATAACCTGAAACACTGTAGTAATTTGACTCAGGTAGCCAGCAATGCAGAAACCAGCCTACTGCTTTTTCGACTTCAGAGGCTTTACCGTGTACTGGGATCACTGCATATTCTTGAGCTGGAACTACAATGCTCTCTTGGCCTTCTAATCGCTCCCCTAAATACCCTGCCCAATAACACATTTGCTCTGGGTGCTGAGCATCATAATGTGTGTCTATTATGCCGATGGGGCTTTTGTCTTTGATGGCCGCGGCTTGTTTTTCAACGCTGTTCCATAGTTTGGGCACACGTTCAAGAAAGTCTGGGGCTGAAGAAAAAGGCCCTCGAATCCAGTCGTGCGTGCCATAAAGGCAAAGTGAATCGTGGTTTTCAATTCGGATTTGCGTAAAGGCTTTGGATTTGTCTGCCGATAGCGCATTGTTCGTTCGATAGTGTAAGGGGGTTCTTAACCCTTGGCGCTTGCCTCTCTGGCGATACGATCGAGGGGTGCAATGAAACATCTGTTTGAAAGCGCGGGAGAAACTGATTTCTGAATCAAAGCCACATTGCATCGCTACGTCCACTTGGCGGCTTGTGCTAGAAAGCAGCAACTCAGCGGCTTTGCTTAAACGAAGCTCTCTAATGTATTGAGCGACCGTAAGCCCAGTGGCTTCGCCAAAAACGCGTTGGAATTGCCAACGTGACCAACAGCTTCTTTCTGCTAGGTTCGTCACATTAATAGGTTCATCCAGATTGTCATGGATGTAATCTAAAACCTTTTCGATGCGAGTGAGTCTGTTTTGCTGAGCCATAATAAGATACGAATAAATTAATAATAACCATTATCATCTATGGGTCTATAAAATACCAACTTTTGTGTGATTTTAAAACAGAAGTCCCGTCGATAGAGAATACGTAATTCGTGCTAAAGAGGCTCAAAATGCATGCGCTTTTTCTGAATGCCTATTAGAGGATGAGTTAAGACTTTGCGAAGCGGCGTTGAACCTACTGAATAAGTCGTGAGTGTATTAACCTGCCTTATCGTCGGCAGATTAAGCGCCGTTCCAATGAGAAATGTATTTTGATGTTTGTTGATACATCGAGAACAAAAAGGCGTCCTTGGTGCAATATGGAAAGCGGTGGGTTTCTATCAGGAAAAAACAATAGGAATGACCAATAGAGCAAGAAGAAAGTAAGCACTTACCTACCTCTTACTCTATTAATCTCAGCTTTGTTAGCTGTATTTCTGTAGTGTTGCTATGGTAAATGCCGCTAGGTCTGTGTAGATATCAAAGTAGAAATCGATCTCTTTATACTGTGTCTCACGTCCATTTCCTGTTAGCACAAGCACAGGAGCGCAGCCTCTTGCCTTACCGGCCTGCAAATCTCGTAATGAATCCCCTACCATGATGGCAGGTGTGGTTTCAAAAGAGACACCAAGTTGAGTTTCAATAGCCTCAATCATGCCGCTATTTGGTTTACGACACTGGCAATTATCATCAGGTCCGTGTGGGCAATATTCGACTCCAGCAATGGCGCCACCTTCTGCTTCTACCAGTGTTTTCATTTTGTCATGCATGGCCTTGAGTGTTGCTTCGTCGTAATAACCACGAGCGATGCCAGATTGGTTAGTTACGACAAAAACTTGAAAGCCTGCTTTTGATAATGCGGCAATGGATTTGATGCTGCCTGGTAATGGAATCCATTCTTCCACCGATTTTACATAGGCGTCAGAGTCTTGGTTAATGACGCCGTCTCGGTCTAATAGAATAATGGGTTTAACTTGCGCCATGGTGAGCTACCTTTTGGGAACATGATTCGCCTTAAACAAGGCTGAGTGAATAGTCGATTATTTCGTGTCGCGGATATCCGCAAATTGAGCCTGATGGCAAGCGCGGCTTAAATCTTCCGGAGCAAGGCCGATGTCTAAGCCACGCTTGCCGCCACTGACATAGATTTTAGAAAACGCTTTTGCACTGCTATCGATACAAGTGACTAGCCGCTTCTTTTGACCTATAGGACTGATACCACCGACCAAATAGCCAGTGAGCCTTTCTGCCTCTTTAGGATCAGCCATGCGCAATTTTTTAACGTTAAAAGCGCTTGCTGCTCGTTTCAAATTCAACGTGCTTGTTACAGGGACTATGGCCACAAAGAAGTGTTTGTCGTCGCTTACTAACAACGTTTTAAACACAGACTCAGGGTCTAAGTTGAGCTTTGTTGCCGCCTCTTCGCCAAAGTTATGGCAGTTAGTATCGTGCTCGTATTCGTGAATAGAGACGGCCATTTTTTGTTTCTTTAATAGGTTAATCGCGGGCGTCATGACAACCTCGTCGTTATTTCTGCCAAAACATAGGGGTAAATAATACCAGCAAGGTGAAGACTTCTAAACGACCTAGCAACATAGAAAAACACAGCATCCATTTGGCAGGGTCATTGACCCCAGCAAAGGTACTTGAAACACTGCCAAGCCCAGGGCCTAGGTTGTTTAAAGTCGCTGCAACCGCAGACCAAGCGGTGACTTGGTCGAGCCCCGTTGCCATTAACCCGATCATCAAGATGACATAGACCAACAGGTACGCGGAGAAAAAGCCCCATACCGCTGACACCACTCGTTCTTGAATGGCTTTGCCACCCACCTTAACGGGAATAACCGCATTTGGGTGTACGAGGCGTTGAATTTCACGCAGTCCCTGCTTGAGGATCAGTAGAATCCGAATGACCTTCATACCGCCACCAGTAGAGCTCGCACAGCCGCCAGCAAATGAGGTGACAATCAATAAGAAGGGTAAGAAATGCGGCCAGGTTGAGAAGTCCGAAGTACCAAACCCTGAGGTTGTGGCGATCGAGACACTCTCAAATACAGCGTAACGCAATGACGAGCCCCAGTCATAGGTGGAGGTCATGGCGAGAACAAACGTAGACAAAGAAATGGTACAAAGCAGGATAAAGAGGAAGAAACGTGCCTCAGGATCCATTAGGTAATGCAATACGCTTTTGTGTCGCCAAGCGTGAAAATGCAGCGCGAAGTTAAACGCTGAAACCACCATGAAGAAGGTGGCAATCATCTCTATCGGCACACTATTAAAATAACCAATACTGTCATCATGAGTGGAAAAACCACCGATCGCAACGGTCGAGAAACTGTGACAAATAGCATCAAATAGGCTCATTCCTGCAACCCAATAGCCTATCGCACAAACGCACGTGAGCGTGGCATAAATGTACCAAAGTGCTTTGGCGGTTTCGGCAATACGAGGCGTCAGCTTGGTGTCTTTTACTGGGCCTGGTGTTTCTGCTCGGTAAAGCTGCATACCACCTATGCCTAACATTGGCATGATAGCCACGGCCAAAACGATAATCCCCATCCCGCCTAACCAGGTTAACAATTGACGGTAAAAGAGAATGGATTTAGGCAGATCATCAATGCCTGTCAGTATGGTTGCACCGGTTGTGGTTAAGCCTGAGATGGATTCAAACAGAGCATCGGTAAAAGACAGATCTGGTGTGTCCGCCAAGAAGAAAGGGACTGAGCCGAAGAGGCCAAGTACTGTCCAGAATAGAACGGTAATTAAGAAGCCATCGCGGATTTTGAGCTCGCCTCTATGATTCCGCACAGGAAACCAAAGAAGGAAACCGCCGACTAGGTTGATGCACATAGCATAAACAAAGGAGTCTAATACTCCATCGGAATAAATTAAGGAGACAATCATTGGCGGAATTAAGGAGAGGCTAAATACCATCACCAACAAACCAATAACCCGCAAAATTACTTTAATGTGCATAGTTGCTTCCTAGCTCAGACTCTGCCGAGTCTGGCTTAATTTAATCACCTAGCTGAAGGTCTTCTTATTTTCAGCGCTTTTTTATGTGTGGCTTTACTCAGTGTTCACACGATAAAAAAGCAAGGTTGGTTATTTAAAAGAAGGTTAATCCCACTTGGAATAGTTGCTCTACAGCAGGGATCTGTTTCTTATTCGAGACGAAAATAATCACGTGATCTTCAGCCTGAATGACCACATCACCAGTTGCTAGGATGATGTCATCATCACGGACTACTGCGCCTATCGTCGCGCCTTCTGGTAGGTTGATTTTAGCTATGCTTCGGCCAACCACTTTTGACGAACGAATGTCCCCATGGGCCACCGCCTCTAATGCCTCTGCTGCGCCTTTGCGCATAGAGTGAACGTTGACGACGTCGCCACGACGAATATAACTCAACAAGGAGCTGATCGTTGTTTGCTGTGGCGAGATGGCGATATCGATCATACCTTCTTGCACTATATCGACATAGGCAGGGTTATTGATGATGGTCATTACCGTGCGTACGCCTAATACTTTCGCCAGCATAGACGACATGATGTTGGCTTCGTCGTTATTGGTCAGTGCACAGAACACATCGGTAGATTCTATGTTTTCTTCTAACAGCAATTCTTTTTTCGACGCGTCTCCGTTAAGGACGATCGTGCTGTCTAGGTTCTCTGATAAATAACGGCAGCGCTCTAAATCCCGCTCAATGATTTTGACACGGTATTCTTTTTCTAAGCTCTGCGCCAAACGCTCACCAATGTTGCCACCGCCAGCAATAATGATGCGACGATAAGGTGTGTCTAGCGGGCGCAACTCACTCATTACATCCAGCACATCGCGTTGTGGCGTGAGGAAGAAGACTTCATCATTGGCTCGAATGCAAGTATTGCCATCGGGTTTTATAGATTGACCATCGCGATAAATAGCGGCTATTCGGGTTTGAATCGACGGCATGTGTTCGCGTAAATAGCTGATTGGCTGATCAATCAGTGGACCGCCCTTTTCTGCTTTTACGACGACGAGCTGAACCTTGCCATCGGCAAATTCCATCACTTGCAATGCACCAGGGTAACGAATTAAGCGACTTAAGTGTTTGGTCACTTCTTTTTCTGGACTGATACGTACATCGATAGGCAAAGCTTGATCGTTAAACAGCTCAGGGTAACCGGCATAGGCGCTGGAACGAACTCGGCCAATTTTGGTTGGTGTTTTAAATAGTGTGTGGGCAACTTGGCAAGCCACCATGTTGGTTTCGTCTTGGTTGCTCACCGCGATAAGCATATCGGCATCATTACAGCCGGCTTGTGCCAGTACCGCCGGATGCGAACCGCTGCCTTCAACCGTTTGAATATCTAAACGGTCTTGCAGCTCTCTTAAGCGCGTTAGATCAGGGTCAATGACGGTAATATCATTGTCTTCATTTGCGAGATTCTCAGCCAGAGTAGCGCCAACTTGGCCTGCCCCAATAATGATGATTTTCATAGTTTGCCTTAGAGCACAATGTTAAATACGGGCTCTTTTTCTGGTTATTCTTGTTGGCTCATATGAGTGCCAAAACCGATTTTGAGTTGCCCTCTATGTTAGGCCGAAATTTAGCCACTTCAACCAATTATTTAACGACATCTCTGAAATAGTGAAAAAAATACACTTTTGTCTTTGCCTAGGAAGTAAAACCTCACCTTGTCTGTGCTTCCTCGTACACACAATGATTCTTTAATGTGTGTACGAGCGACGTATCAAGGTGATGGGTTTATGAGTTCACTGACTTTTTTATGCGTAAAAAAATGCCCAGATAATAGAATTGTTTCATGTGAAACAACTATCTGGGCAGGTTTATCTGAGCACATTTTTAATGATAGTGAATCTAGCCTAAAGTGCGTTTTCGTAAATTAGCCTAGACGATATTTTTCTGAATTAAACAGTAATAAAAACCATCGTTGCCTTTGATCGTCGGGAAGAGTTGTTGGCCGTGTGACACAGAGACTCCCGAGGCTACATTCAATACTGGGTTTAATGCATTCAATGGCACTTCTTTAGCATCATCATGAGAAGTCAGAAAAGCAGCAACCTGCTGTTCGTTTTCTTCGGGCATCAGAGAGCAGGTTGCGTAAAGAAGGTGGCCGCCAGGTTTTAAGGTGGTCCAAACTTGCGCCAAAATTGTTTTTTGAATGGTGACGAGTTCATCTATGTCTGCAGGCTTGCGGTTTATTTTGATGTCTGGATTACGACGAATGACACCAGTAGCGGAACAAGGCACATCAAGAAGAATTTTGTCGAATTGCGCCCCATCCCACCAAGTATCAAGATCCCCAGCATCGGCACATTGTAGGTTCGCCATGAGTCCAATGCGTTCCAAATTGGCTTCGATTTTTTCTAAGCGCCATGGTTCTAATTCAACGGCGGTTAGATCGAGCGTTTCTTCTTGGTCTTGCTTTGCGGCTGCAAATTCCAATAGATGACCTGTTTTACCTCCAGGCGCAGCACAGGCGTCCAATACATGTTCCCCTACCTCAGGAGCCAGAATATGGGCAGCAAGTTGAGCAGACTCGTCTTGTACGCTAGAAAAGCCTTCATCGAATTCAGGTAACTCATTTACTCTAACAGCAGATCTTAGGTACAAAGCGGTAGGAGAAAGCTGACCATTTTCTGAGTCTATACCCTCTTCAGCCATTTGTGCCTTGTATGTTTCACGTGAAACTTGGCTCTCGTTAACGCGAATGCACATTGGAGGGTGCGCGTTGCTGGCTTCTATTATCTGTTCAAATTGCTCTGGCCAATGTTTTTTGAAACGCTTAACCAGCCATTTAGGTTGGTTGTACTCAACGGATGGCATGGCCTCCAGTTCTTCAATGATATCATCGGCTTCGCGTTGGTAGCGGCGTAGTACTGCATTGATGAGTTTGGTTGCCCAATCTTTATTAAGTATGCGACAGGCTTCGACGGTTTCGTTTACCGCCGCATGATCTGGCGTATTCATGTATCCCAGTTGATACAGGCCAATCAATAACGCGGCATAAAGGTCCATGTCCTTTTCTTCGAAAGGATGGTTTAAAAGGTGCAGCGCAATACTGTTTAATAAAGGGTACTGACGGCAAACGCCAAAGCACAATTCCTTTAGCAGCGGAATATGCTCGCTGGCCACATCGTGTTGGTGGCGTGCTAGTTGAGTACTCAAAGAACCTTGTTGTAACAAGATATTCGTCACTACTTGAATCGCGACCTGACGAGCACTGTGCTGGATAGAAGGTACATCTGTTGGTTTCATGATAATGACTCTACTAGGCCGAAGTGTTGACCAATTTGTAAGGCGGCTTTGTGTTTGCCGTTTAATGCGTCTTGGATTTTCATGCGTTTGCCACCGGCAAATTGCACTTCAGTAATTCGAACGCTGCCTTGTCCTGTTGCCACAATAACGCCCTCTTTACTGACCACTAGAATTTCGCCAGGCGCTGCGTTTTCGGATTCCACGTTAGCCAATTCTGCCCCATGGATCTTCATCACCCCTTCGCTGCTTTGTGTGAAAGCCGATGGCCAAGGAGATAAGCCTCTGACTTGGCGTTCTATTAATTCAGCGGCTTGTTGCCATTGAAGCTCACCTTCTTGCTTCGTGAGTTTCGCCGCATAGTTACTCAAGCTATCATCTTGTTTTTCTGCAACCAGCTCGCCTTTTTTGAGTTTCTCAAGAGCATCAACCAGCGCTTCTCCTCCCAGTGTTGCCAACTTGTCGTGCAGGCTCGCAGAAGTGTCTGTTGGCTTAATATCACAATAGGCTTTTAGCAACATATCGCCGGTGTCCAGCCCCACATCCATTTGCATAATAGTAATGCCCGTTGTTTCATCGCCAGCGATGAGCGCACGGTGAATAGGCGCAGCACCACGCCAGCGTGGCAAGATAGAGCCATGCACATTAAGGCAACCTAGTTTTGGTGTATCGAGTACGGCCTTTGGCAAAATGATGCCATAAGCCGCCACTATCATGATGTCAGCATTTAGAGCGGCTAACGCGGCCTTGTCTTCTTCTGATTTAAAGTTCACGGGTTGGAAAACGGGAATGTCGTGCTCAAGCGCCAGTTGTTTAACCGGACTTGCTACAAGTTTGTGGCCACGCCCAGCAGGACGATCTGGCTGGGTATAGACGCCAACCAACTCATAGTGATTTTGTTCTTGATTATCTAATAACGCTTGAAGACTGGTGGCAGCAAATTCGGGTGTGCCTGCAAAAACAATACGCAGCGGTGAGGTAGTCATTTGGTTTCCTTTAACGAAAAAATCAGGCCGAGGCCTGATTTACAAAACGGGTATTAATGGGCTGAACGGCGGCCTTTGATAGCGCTCTAGTACGACTGACTGTCGCCGTTGAAGCGAGCGCTATGTAAATCAAAGTTTAATCGCGTTTTTTCTGAGCTTTAACCAGTTTGGTTTTGATTCGATTGCGCTTTAATGGTGACAGGTAATCAACCATTAATTTGCCATCTAGATGGTCAACTTCATGCTGTACACAAACCGCCATTAGCTCATCAACCTTCATTTCGAACGGTTTGCCGTTACGATCAAGCGCTTTCACAATGACTTCTGCGGCACGGTAAATATGTTCATAAAAACCAGGCACAGATAAGCAGCCTTCTTGGAATTCATTAGGCTCGTCATTGATGATTTCAAACTCAGGGTTAATGAACACAAGCGGCTCATTACGCTCTTCTGAGAAATCCATGACAACAAGACGGTAATGGTAATCCACTTGTGTCGCTGCCAGTCCCAAACCATTCTCATCGTACATGGTATCTAGCATGTCATCGATTTGGGTTTGTAATTCAGGTGTGAAGTCTGTAATGGGTTCTGCGACTTTACGAAGACGCGGATCCGGGTATTCAAGTACGGGTA
The DNA here is from genome assembly GCF_044542435.1 of Marinomonas sp. NPDC078689. Lineage (NCBI taxonomy): Bacteria > Pseudomonadati > Pseudomonadota > Gammaproteobacteria > Oceanospirillales > Oceanospirillaceae > Marinomonas > Marinomonas sp. NPDC078689. The sequence continues at coordinate 187,176 of NZ_JBITUJ010000005.1, forward strand.
AAACTGCCATGATCTTTTCCAATATGTCTTATATTCGTCGGTCTCGCCATTTTTGGTTCGACTCTTTGCTTTCCTATATTGTACCGCAAGTCACTGAGATGGGCATTGCTGTGATGCCAGTTTTTTAAGCAATTCGATACAATCGACTTAATAGAATCTGTCTATTTCATCGTTTTTAATGGCAAAAAAGCAATTTTCAATCTAGACCAAGATAGGGGCATTGTAAAAATATCGGCCGCTATTTGTTTCACTGTCGCAAGGATGCACAGCAATATGACCACTTCTTCTCGTTTACTTGGAGGGTTGAATCACGAAGATTGGCTCAGCCTGAGCTTTTTGTCTGGCATTGGGCCGGCTCGTTTATCTCGCCTGTTCACCTATTTTGATCAACTCGATCGTATGCAAGAGACCGATTTATTGTCTGAGACGGATGCTCAACCATTTCCGGATCAGGTTAACTACGAACTGCTTCGCCATCTTAAATGGCCGGACGTGACAGCTCGCGAAGCGATGACGTACCTTGATCATCAGACCTTATCGTCAGAGCAAGCTGAAAAGAAGCGACTGTCATTAGATTGGTTGGCAGACGATTATCATCATTTGTTGCTACAAAGCGATCCTCTGTACCCTAATGAATTAAAAGAGATCAGTGTAGCGCCCGCTTTTCTTTATGTGGATGGCGCGTTAGCCAGCTTCGCATTGCCTAAATTGGGCATAGTCGGAGCGCGTCATTGCACGGGATACGGTCGTGAAATTACCCGACAACTTGCGAGCCAATTAGCACGCCAAGGCATTTCGGTGGTCAGTGGTGGTGCCAGAGGCATTGATACCGCCGCCCACCAAGGTGCTCTAGAAGCGGCCATTACTCCGACCATCGCAGTAATGGGAACCGGATTGTTTATGCATTATCCGAAACAAAACAAAGGCTTGTTTCAAGAAATTTTAGCCCAGGGTGGTTGCTTAGTCAGCGAGTACCCATTGATGACCGAAGTTCGTCCTCACCTATTTCCGCCTCGAAATCGAATCATCAGTGGTTTGAGTATGGGCGTGTTAGTCACAGAAGCCTCGCCAAAAAGTGGCTCTCTTATCAGTGCTAATTATGCGGTGCAACAGAATCGCGAGGTCTTTGCATTGCCTGGGCGAGTGAAAGACGCTCAGGCAGAAGGGTGTCATCAATTGATACGTCAAGGTGCCATATTGGTTCGTCATGCTGAGGATATTTTAGATGAGATTCTACCCGCTAGCCGCCTCCAAAATGGAGAAACGACCGGCACGAAAGTAATGAAATCCACAGAGAAAAAATCCATCAAGGGAGGTAATAACAGGCGCATTGTTTCACGGGAAACATTGTTAAAACAAGCAGCTGGACAGACCAAAAGACAGTTAACAGAAGATGCGGCCAACACAAAAGACACGGCGTTTTCTTTGATTGAAATAAATCCTAAAAAGGCGTTACCCGCGCATTTGTCGGACAATGCTCGAACTGTGGCCGCGCTATTAGAGACAGAGTCTCAAGCGATGGATTTTGATGCTCTAGTGCGGCATACGCAGTTAGCGGCTCCCAGCATGATGCAGGTTTTGATGGAGCTGGAGCTTTGTCAGTGCATCGAGAACCGCCACGGTGTGTATGTGCGTTGTTGAGGCGCTTTTATTCGGTGCCGCTAAAAATGTCTTTTTTAAGCTGCTTAATATCGCGACGTTCTTTTTTATTGGGTTTGTGGTCTGACATGATGCGGCCACCAAACGACTTGTGTTCCAGTGCTCTTTTTTCTCGTTTCTCTACGGATTCTGGTGTTTCCTCGTAGAGCAATTGCGCTTCTGGTGCGCCACGGCGTTGCCCACTAATGGCTTTGATTTCGACGACCTTTTCATCCCAACCAAGGCGTAAACCAATCAGTGCTCCAACTTCGACATTGCGGCTGGCTTTGCCTTTGCTGCCATTGTAAGTGACCTTACCGCCATCAATTGCGTCCTTACAAAGAGAGCGCGTTTTAAAAAATCGTGCGGCCCAAAGCCATTTATCCAAACGTACTGCTTGTGGTGCTGGTTGTTTTTCTGCTTTACTCATAAGTTACGTATTGATCCAATTTTGTTTATTATCATGTTCGAGGCTGTTATGCGGGATGTAAGTCATCACCCTATTTTCCAAGCGTTACAAAAAATAATACACGATGCCGCCGATGTGATCATGGAAATTTATCAGCGTGCCGATTTGGGTATTGAACAAAAGTCAGACCATAGTCCCGTGACGGCAGCGGACATTGCAGCCCACAGAACGATCTTGGCGGGCTTGAACGCCATGGCACCGGATGTGCCTGTGTTATCAGAAGAAGGCGTGGTGCCTTTTGAAGAGCGATCTCAGTGGCCTTTATTATGGATTGTCGATCCATTAGATGGCACCAAAGAATTTATTAAGCGCAATGGAGAGTTCAGTATCAACATTGCGTTGGTAGAGAATGGCGTGCCTATCGTTGGAATGGTGTATTTACCGACGACGTCTGAAGGGTATTTTGGGGTTACAAAAAGCTGGCGCGGATTGCCACTTGGTGCTGTGAAATGGCAAGGTCAAGAAGTGGAAACCATTACCGTACGCAAACCCAATACACCACTGATTGCCATGACCAGTCGCAGTCACGGCCCTTCTCTTCCTGCCGAGCTAAAAGCCGATCTGAAAGACAGTTATGAATCGGTACGAGAAATTCCAAAAGGCAGCTCTATCAAAGCGTGTCGTATTGCCGAAGGCGTGGCAGATTTACATCTACGTCGCGGTCCAACCAGCGAATGGGATACGGCGGCACAGCAAGCCATTATTGAAGCCGCTGGCGGTATGTTGGTCTCTCCGACAGGCGACCCTTTCCGTTATAACCAAAGAGAAACATTATTGAATGGGCATTTCTTTGTGTCTGGTCCAGAAATCGCGCCTAACGTGATGGCTTGGTATCAGCAGAAGGCAGACGAAGAAGAGTAGGTTTTCGCTACTCTTCTTGTTCTTATTGGTTATTGGACACTGTTTGTGGGTTTTTGATCGCGGCATGGATGCGGTTAAAAATACGCGTTTGTGCTCGCTTCAAAAAGTCTGCTTGGAGTGGGTGCGTAATAGAACGTGCAATGGCGACGGTACCAACAAGCGACACAACGGTTTCTTCCGCTAGGTCTTTGACATCCCCAGTCGTGCCTTGTTTTTGCAGAATGACCGTCAAACGCTCGATCAAACTGTCCAGACAAGCTTGGTAGGCTTTACGGACTTTCTCTTCTTTATGCGCCGCGTCTGTGACTAGGAACTCTAATGGTGAAGGCGCTTCATCATCGTTATGAGTCCAGCTAAGGTAGCGTGTGACCAAGGCTTTTATATGGGTTTCTTTGTCTTCTGATTGCTTTTCTCTGCGTGCCCAAAAGGAATTTGAGGCAGCAAATTGCAACGCCGCTTCATAGAGGCTGCTTTTGCCTGAGAAATGACCATAAAAAGCACCACGGGTCATGTTGGCTTTTTTCATGATTTGATCCAATGTGACGCTATCAAACCCATAGGTGCAAAATAGTTTAGCGGCCGTCTGCAGAATCCGCTGACGGGTTTGTTCTTTATGCTGTGGCGTGTAAGGCATATTTAGTCTCCTAAATATTATCTTGATCATATATAGATCTACTTTACCATGTCATGTTTCCTTGAGTCGAAAGTAAAAGAGGTTTTCTTATGTCAATCAAGCAAAGAATTGTTATCACGGGCATGGGCTTGGTATCTCCTTTAGGCTTGGGAGTGAATGCTGTTTGGGACCGTATTACCAAAGGCGAATCCGGCATTCGCCGTTTGGCTTTGGAAGGCTCTGAACCATTAGCAACCCAAATAGCAGGTCAAGTACCTAGTCACACAGAACAAGAAAATGGTCTGAATGAAGCAGACTATATGACGCCAAAAGAGCGTAAGCGCATTGATTTATTTACCTTGTTTGCTTTGGCTGCCGCCGATGAAGCGCTGACCCAAGCAAACTGGTTCCCAACGTCGGATGAAGATAAAGAAGCAACTGCGACTATTATCGGCACCGGAATCGGTGGCTTGCCGGCGTTAACGAATGCCCAAAAAATATTAGACGCACAAGGCCCAAGACGCTTGTCGCCATTCACAGTGCCCTCTTTCCTAGCCAACTTGGCGGCTGGGAATGTCTCAATCAAATACGGTTTTAAAGGCCCACTTGGTACGCCAGTGACTGCTTGTGCAGCCGGTGTGCAAGCGATTGGCGATGCGGTTCGTATGTTGCTCACGGGTGAGGCAAAAGTTGCGCTAGCAGGCGGTACCGAAGCTTGTATCGATCCATTGTCTCTCGCAGGTTTTGGTGCTTTGAAAGCCTTGTCAACTTTGAATGAAGCGCCAGAGCATGCCTCTCGCCCGTTTAGTAAGGACCGTGACGGCTTTGTTATCGGTGAAGGTTCTGGTCTATTGGTTATTGAAACGTTAGAGCACGCCTTAGAACGTGGCGCTACGCCACTTGTTGAGATTGTCGGTTACGGCACCAGCGGCGATGCTTATCATCTAACATCTGGTCCAGAAAGCGGTGAAGGCGCAGCTCGTGCGGTGAAACAAGCACTGAAAATGGCAGACCTTGACCCTAGTAAAATTGGTTATGTTAATGCACACGCGACTTCAACCCCTGTGGGTGATCGTGGTGAAATTAATGCGCTACGCAGTATTTTTGGCGAAGGGGTTAAAGACGTGGCCATTTCATCGACTAAATCGGCAACAGGCCATTTGTTAGGCGCGGCTGGCGGTATTGAAAGTATCTTTAGCGCACAAGCGATTCTAACCTCAACGCTACCGCCAACCTTGAACTTACATGAACCAGATGAAGGCATGGAAGATTTAGATCTTGTGCCATTAGTCGCGCGTAAGAAAGACGTGGAATATGTGCTTTCAAACGGTTTTGGTTTTGGTGGTGTCAACGCGGCCTTGATCTTAAAGCGTTATACTGCATGAATAAATAAGTAAGTGTGTACTCACTTATTTTGTTTAAATAGTTAATCTAAGGCGACTCAGTGAGTCGCCTTTTTTATGCTTCTGTTTTGAGTATTTCTAAGTAATCACTACAAACTAAAGAAGGATAACGCTCGCCTTCTCTTAAGCGGTATAAGAGAATACTTAGCACAAACGAATATAGAGTAGAGGAATGAGTTGCCATGAGCGCAAAAAATTACTCACTGGGTCAAGTTGGTGATTATGAGATTAAGCAATTAAAAGTGTTTAAAAGCGTGGTGGATTGCGGTGGTTTTTCGGCGGCAGAAACGGCGTTAAACATCGGGCGTTCAACCATCAGTTTGCATATTTCAAACTTAGAATCTCGCTTAAACTTGGTGCTTTGTAAGCGTGGTCGTGGTGGCTTTTCTCTTACCGAAGAAGGCGTTGTCATTTATCAAATGACAGAAAATCTACTGGATTCTTTGGACGCCTTTCGAACCACGGTAAACAATCTAAATGCCAGCCTTACTGGTAAGTTAAGAATCGCCTTGTCTGATAAGGTGAGCTTAGACCCACGCAGTCATTTTCCTGAGCTGATTCAACGTTTTTCTAACGAGGCTCCAGAAGTTTCTATCACCACGAATGTCGCGTCTATGTCGAATATTGAGCGTATGATATTGAACGATGAGGCGGACATAGGTTTTATACCTTACCACCGTAAACTAGAAGGTTTGGAGTATATCCACCTCTATAGCGATGTGTGTTATTTGTATTGTGGCAGCGAGCACCTGTTGGCAGGCATGTCGGAACAAGAGCAAGACAGCACCGCTGACCTCTATCCAGCGACTCATGCTGGTTTGAAACCCCATGAAGCGATCAGCAATCAAATCGCAAGAATGAACATGACCGCGGTGTCTTATTTTTACGACAGTCGTTTGGCGCTGATCTTATCTGGTAAATACATTGGATTTTTGCCTGAGTTGTACGGCCAACCTTATGTTGAGCAAGGCAAAATAGTGAAAGTGGCAGAAAAGCATCGCTCTTATACCTTAGGAGTGGCGGTGATTTGTAAGAAGTCTTCTCAACCTAATAAGCCGCAAGAACTGTTTCTTAACCTTCTCACACAAACCTTTCAAGAGCTGAGCGCTGCGCCTTATTAGCTAAGACGCAACACGGTTTCTTATTAAGCCGCTGCTATTTGTAGAAGCGGCTTAGCTCGTCCATTGCTTCTGCCATATGTTCATAGTTCAACGTGGGCTTTTCAATTTTATTCATATGCATGTCGTACACTTGCAGCTTACTGTTGTAGTCCGACAGAATAATTTGCTCGTTATCTATGATGGCGAAATTATGATAACTGCTGACTAAGCGCCACGGCTTGGGCTGCACGTCGATTAAGTCATTGCCCATTGAATAATCTTTCTCGTCATTGGTTACTCCCAGAGCGTGTTTAAGGAGTGTGGGCGCTAATTCAAAATGCGTCGTTGTTTTTTCGACGGTTTTGGCTGGTTTGTTTGGCCAATACATAATGAAAGGAACATGGGTTTGTGCCGCCGTAAAGTTACTAGAATGCCCCCAGAAATTGTGTTTATTGTCGTTAAATTCTTGGCCATGATCGCCAGTGAAAACCACAATGGTATTGTCTAATAGACCGCGCTTTTTAAGGTCGTCCATCACCTTGCCAACTAACATATCATCCTGGTAAACGGCGTTACGGTAGCGGTTGTGGTACGGCGTAGGATCGGTGTTATTGGTGAGTGTCAGGTAGTCCATGTCTTCGTCTGGTTGGAAAGGCATCGGCTGACTTTTATCGACTGAATAGCCATGAGGCGCATCGTAGAAGATAAAGCTGAAGAATGGCGTGTTGGGTTTATTCGTTTGATGCTGCTGCATCCACGCTAGGTAATCTTGGGTTGTTTTCGTGTCTCGAGAAATTGGCGAATTCCCTTCTGAATACAATCGCAAGTTATCTACGTTACGAAACACCGTCTCGTTGAAAGCCGGGCTGGTTAAGCCTGCACTGCCAAAAATACCAAATTCATAACCTTGCTGTTTCATGACTTCCATAAGAGCTGGTGCTTTTTTGTTGCCTAACATGGCATTCCAATACTTGCCTGGTAGTCCATAGAAAAGCGAGAAAATCCCAGTCTGAGTCGCATTCCCACCACTGAAATGATGTTCGTACACGGTAGATTGTTGCGCCATTGCCCACATATTTGGGGTGTTGCGCGCATTCATGTCATCACTGCGCCAACAATCTAAAGCGACGATAAGAATGTTCATCGGCTGTGTCGGCGGAATAATGGTTAAGGGCTTTAGCGGGTAGTTAATCGTAGATTGATTGCTTTTTATCTTAATAGCCGCATTGGCTTTTTGAGCTTCGCGGTCAATCCAGCCGTGTTGGCTCATAAAGCCATTGGCTGTGGCAGGGTAAAAAATAGGCAGCCCAGCGTCGTATCGAGTGACACCTTGTTGGTTTTGAGCGGCGGCCCAAATATGAATAAAGTTAGCGATCAAATACATAAAGATAATGCCCGCCATGGTTCTTTTGGCTGGCACAGGCTTGCTGTTATAGCGCCACAGGGTGCGATTGATCCAAAACATCACAATTAAAATAATCGCAATGGCGGCCACCGCAATACTTTGCATCATCACGGAGAAGGTAAAAATATCGTTTTTGCCGTTATTGACAACCAGTGCCCAAACGAATGAATTCAAATGGTAATGATATTGCTGGAAAACAAAGGTATCGAGCAAGACTAAAACCACAATGGAAATGGCAGCCAGTGTAATTAAGGCTCGCGCAAGCCATTGATTGGGAATGATTAAGCTAATGGGCAGTGCGATGAATAACCAAGCGAGAATGGCAAGAAAGCCGAAATGCCCAAGATAAGCAGAAATAAAATAACTGTATCCTAAGAAGTCACTTGGTAAGGGGACATTGGTGTAATAACGCGTTCCAATAGCATAAATAATCAGCAGCACCACGCTGCTCATTTTTAGACTCCAGCGTAATGTCTTTTTAGGTTGGTAATTGATAACTGTCATATAAAGATCATTCTTAGGTAAATTTTCGCAAAATCATAACATAGATAAAAGACTTAAACTTCTGAATAAGTGTGCATCTAGAAAGGCTGTCGCCGCGGTTTTTATGTGAAGAAGAAAAGGGATTTAGGCTCAGATTAAGCGTTTTATAGAAGACGTTGACAACATTTAGCCGCAGGATGTGTTTGTGTGTGATTGGTCTTTTAAGCTAAAAAAAACCGCAGTGCTATGGGGCACTGCGGTGAAAGGGAGGTAATCATATTGCTTGAAATACAGGTTGTTAAGGTACCCGTGATTAGGCTTGAGTAAGCTCTGTGAAACAACGTTTAAAGATGGCCATGCCTTCATCGATAATGTCAGTTTCAATGGTCAATGCTGGTAAAAAGCGGATAACGTTGCCGCGAATACCACAAGACAAAAGTACTAAGCCATTTTCAGCGGCTTTTGCAGACAATTTCTTAGCCAGCTCTGGGTAAGGTTTGTTGACGTCACCCTCGTGTACGAACTCGACCGCGATCATGGCACCAGCATTACGGACTTCGCCAATAATGTGTGGGTATTCAGCTTGAAGGCCTTTTAGGTGCTCGACAAAGTGGGCACCGACTTGTGTTGCACGGGCACACAACTGTTCTTCTTCGATCACATCAAACACCGCAAGACCTGCAGCACAACCGACAGGAGAACCGCCGTATGTTCCGCCTAAACCTCCTGGAATTGGCGCATCCATTATGTCTGCTTTACCGACTACAGCAGCAATAGGGAAACCGCCGGCGATGCCTTTGGCTGCGGTCATCAGATCCGCTTCAATGCCAGCTTGTTCGTGGCAGAACATGGTGCCAGTACGGGCAAAACCTGATTGAATTTCATCCATAATCAATAGAATGCCATGCTCGTCACACAGTTTACGAAGCGTTTGCAAGAAGTTGGCCGACGCTTGGTAGAAACCACCCTCGCCTTGTACTGGCTCAATGATGATAGCCGCAACGCGAGACGGCTCAATGTCACAAGTGAAGCGCATTTGGAGGTCAGCAAGTGCTTGCTCTTCAGTAATGCCAAGGTAATCGTTTGGATAAGGAATATGGTAAATATCACTTGGGAAAGGACCAAAGCCAATTTTGTATGGATTGACTTTGCCCGTTAGCCCCATGGTCATATTAGTACGTCCGTGGAAACCACCGTTAAAGGCAATAACACCTGGGCGACCCGTGTAAGCGCGGGCGATTTTCACACAGTTTTCAACCGCTTCAGCACCGGTAGTGACAAAGATGGACTTTTTCGGAGTATTACCTGGTGCCGCCGCATTTAGCTTTTCCGCCAAAGCGACAGCAGATTCATATGGGCTGACCATCACGCAAGTGTGAGTGAAGCGCTCAAGCTGAGCCTGTACGGCCGCTTTGACTTTTGGGTGGTTATGGCCTGTGTTGACGACAGCAATACCGGCGCCGAAATCAATGTGGCGTTTGCCTTCAACATCCCAGATTTCTGAGTTTAGAGCGCGGTCAACATAAACAGGAGCCATGTTGCCTTGGCCACGAGCGATCGCACTTTCTTTACGTTTTTGTAGGTCAGCGTTGTTCATTTTGTTTTTCACCTTTTAGAGCATGCTCAATGTTGGAACGCGGCGCGTCACACGCCGCGGTTACTTATTAAATAGGGTAAAACAGTCTTACTAAGTGAATGACTTAGCTTAAACCGCCCATACACATGTATTTGATTTCTACGTATTCATCGATGCCATACGAAGAACCTTCACGGCCACTTCCTGACTCTTTTACACCACCGAAAGGGGCGACTTCGCTAGAAATAATGCCTTCGTTGATGCCTACCATGCCGTACTCTAAGGCTTCAGAAACACGCCAAATACGAGCAATATTTTGGGAATAGAAATAAGATGCCAAACCAAATGGGGTATTGTTAGCCATAGCAACCGCTTCTTCTTCCGTTTTAAATTTGAACAAGGGCGCGACTGGACCGAAGATTTCATTGGAGAAAATCTCCATGTCGTCGGTGACGCCTGTCAAAATAGTCGGTTCAAAGAAACGCTCGCCAGCGTGTGATTTTTTGCCGCCAATGATGGCTTTAGCGCCTTGTTTGATCGCGCCGCTCACTAGTTGCTCAACTTTGTCTACCGCGGCATTATTAATCAGTGGGCCAATGGTCACGCCGTCTAAGAAGCCATCACCGGTACTAAATTCGGCCACACGTTTTGCAAGTTTTTCCGCAAAGGCATCGTACACACCTTCTTGAATCAACAAACGGTTCGCACAAACACAGGTCTGTCCTGCATTGCGATATTTAGAGGCAATAGCGCCTTCCACTGCCGCGTCTAGATCAGCATCATCAAAGACGATGAAAGGTGCGTTGCCGCCTAACTCCATCGAGGTACGTTTTACGGTTTGCGCACATTGAGAAAGCAATAGCTTGCCCACAGGTGTGGAACCCGTGAAAGACAATTTACGAACCGTAGGATGGCCTGTTAACACACCGCCAATGGCTTTAGCATCACGCCCAACAACGACGTTTAATACGCCAGCAGGAATGCCTGCCTGATGCGCTAATTCAGCGAGTGCAAGAGCGCACAATGGCGTTTCATCAGACGGTTTGATCACAATCGCACAACCGGCCGCCAACGCAGGCCCTGCTTTACGAGTGATCATGGCAATGGGAAAGTTCCAAGGCGTGATAGCCGCAACAACACCAATTGGCTGTTTGATGGTTAACACGCGTTTGTCTTTTGCAAAGGTTGGTATGGTGTCGCCATTTAGACGGCGAGCTTCGTCTGCGAACCAGTCAATAAAAGACGCACCGTAAAGTACTTCGCCTTTCGCTTCTGCAAGCGGTTTACCTTGTTCTAAAGTCATGAGAGCCGCAAGGTCATCTTGGTTTTCTAAGATCAGCTGATTCCAGCGACGCATTAATGTCGCTCGCTCTTTAGCAGTACGAGATTGCCACTCTTTTTGAGCAATGGCAGCGGCTTCAACCGCTTGCGTTGTCTCTTGCGCACCTAAATCTTGCACATCGATTAGGTGTTCGCCATTCGATGGGTTGATAATCGCAAAGGTTTTTCCTGATGCGGAAGATACCCATTCACCACCAATATAAGAGTGGCTTTTAAGGAGGGCTGGCTGTGTTAACTGTACTGACATAAATAACTCCAAACTCACTTGGGAGAATCGTTGTAAAGTGCCGTTAAGGTAGAAATAACCGCGTTCTTCGATAGTAGATAAAGCATTGGGATAGAAAAATGAAAAGCTATCAATGCAATGTTTGAAGTTTCTCAAACATTCGCGCGAAAGCACAATTTGCTGCTGCCATCTTCTTTGTTCTTGATGGCTTTTTACTAAAAGGTAGCCCTTTTCTTTCAGTCTATCCCTGAATGAGATAAAGGCACGTAAAAGGTGAAGAATACGCTAAGGCCAGAAAAACTTTAGCCCTTCTTTGCACGAACTTTTGCGTATAATAGAGGCGATTGTGTGTGTTTAACGTGCTGCACAGAGATTTTAAAGAGGAAAGAATATTGGCTCAGAATCGAGCGGTTGTCCGTCAAAGCTTACCGGATGTTATTGTTGCAGATCTTCGACAGCGTATTTTATCAGGTGACCTTGCTGAGGGAGAACTGATTCGCCAAGAAGTGCTTGCTGAAGAATACGATGTATCGCGAATGCCTGTTCGTGAGGCGCTGCGCCGCTTGGACGCAGAAGGTCTAGTGGTGTTTATTAACAACCGTGGCGCCACAGTAACGACACATACATTGGATGAAATTCGTGAGATCTTTGATGTTCGAACGCTACTCGAAGTGGACCTTTTTAAGCGCGCTATCCCGCTAATGCAAGACGTACATTTTGCCGAATGCGAAGCCATCCTAGAAGAAATGGAAACCTCGTATCGAGACTGTCATGTGGCAGACTGGGGCCCGCTCAATGCTCGATACCACGCAGCATTGTATGAAGCGGCAGGCCGAGAATTAACCACCAATTTATTAGCACGGGTGAGCTTGCAGGCGAATCGCTACGTCAGTATGCACATCGATCAGTTGAAAAAATCAGACAGTGCCCAACAAGATCACCGAGCGTTATTGACGTTTGCGCGCCAGAGAGACATCGACTCTGCTGCGGAAAAACTGCGTTCTCATATAGAAGATACTAAGCGCCAGGTATTGGAGTTAATCGCCGAAACCCGCGCTTAGTCTTCTGTTTTATAAGAGATTATTTACGTAACGCCAATAGGTCGTTGTACAGAGTTTGAGGGATTTCTACGGCGTCACGAGCAAGGTTACGCTCACGAGCTTGATAACGACGCTGGGAAGGCAAGCGAGCACCTTGATCAATAATATCCGCAAATAAGCGCTCTGCTCTATCGTTGTTAGCGGCCGCCTTGCCACCGCTCAATAGGTTAGGATCAAAGGCAATAATAATTTCCCCATGGTAAGGCGCTTCAGGCTGTCCGTTGGCGGCTTCCATACTCTCTTTACTGGTTAAATCATCAATTAAAGGGCCGGCGAGCAACTCGATCATAATCGACAGTGCAGAGCCTTTATAATCTCCAAATGTCAGCATAGCGCCCCCCATAGCGGCTTCGGCATCGGTCGTTGGCTGACCTTCTTTATCAATGGCTACGCCCTCTGGGAGTGGTTTGCCGGCGCGGCGATAAAGCTCTATTTCACCCCGAGCGAATTGGCTAGTGGCAAAGTCAAACGTGAACGGATGTTGCCCTTGGCGTGGCCAGCTAAAGGCCAAAGGGTTGGTACCAAGCGTGCCTCGTGAACCGCCCGCTGGCGCAACCCAAGCGTGGCTCGGCACCATGGCTAAGCCTGCCAAACCCGCGGCAGAGAGCTTCTCAACCTCTGGCCACAACGCAGAAAAATGGAAACAGCGGTTAATGGCCAACGCGGCAATGCCATTCTTTTTGGTCTTCTCAATTAATAAAGGTAAGGCGGCATCCATTGCCAATAATGAGATGCCTCCGTTGGCGTCGGCTTTCACAACAGAAGGCGCCGCATCCACAATAGTGGGCTTGGCTGAGCCGTTAATACGACCAAATTTCATACTTTGCGTGCACATGAGAAGGCGGAACAAACCATGAGAATGGCAGTCGTCTTGCTGACAGGCCAGAATCACATCCGTGATGGACTTGGCGTGATCTTCGCTGAATCCGTTGTCCATTAGAATACTTTCGCTGAGCTCGCGCGCTTGCGCCAAACTCAGGATGATATTGTCACTCATGTTTTTTCCTTCTATTGTGGATTGTCCCGTTGAATCGACATTATAGAGAAGCTTAAAACCATGTTTTAAAGCGTTCTACTGAATAGGGCGCCATGGCAATACTGGGTGCCTCCCCTGAGAGTAATGTCGCCACCAGTTCGGCGGTGCCTGCGGATTGAGTTAGCCCTAAATGACCGTGTCCAAACGCATACACAACGCGCTTAGAATTACTTGAATAATCGATGACTGGCAAGCTGTCAGGCATCGAGGGACGAAACCCCATCCATTGCTTACCTGCGCTAATGTCTAATGTGGGCAGGAACGCCGCGGCTTTCTTGAGTAGTACATCGGCGCGCTGAAAGTTCGGTTTTAACTGTAGCCCCGCGAGTTCTACAGCACCTCCAACGCGAATTCCCTTGCCTATTCTTGTGACCACAAAGCCATGATTACTAAAGGTAAGATGGGTTTTTAGGTCAAATTCACTGCTTGAAAAGGTTGTGTTGTACCCTCGTTCTGTATCAAGCGGTAAATTGTCCCCTATTGATTGCGCTAATGTTTTTGACCAAGCACCGGTTGCGACCACAAGCTGATGACATTGATAGTCGGCCGTGTCGCCCTTTAGCAGCACATGATCCTCTTTGATCTCTATAGCGCGCACTGTGGAAACGGCTATTTTACCGCCCTTTTTATTGAACGCTGTCGCAAGGTGTTGAGTCCATAAGGCTGGGTCCACCACATTCTTCCATTCAGGCGTGAAGCCTGCGTGAGTAAATCTAGGGTGAATGCCGGGTTGGATTTTTGCGATGGCTTCAGGGCTGTCTAAAAGCTCGAAGGCGACCCCATGTTCTTTGCGGGTTTGCCAGCTTGCAAGACTGGCGTTGAACTCGGCTTCACCTTCATACAGTTGCAGTTGGCCTTCATGGCGAATCAGCGCGTTGCCATGAGTCGCTTGTATCTGACGCTCAAGAGCGGCTTTTGACAATGTCATTAAGCTGGCTTGAGCGGTCAATGCTGAGTGGTATTTCGTTGCGGAACTGGCGCGCCAAAAACGCCACATCCATGGTAGGATTTTCAGTGCATAAGCAGGACGCAGAGACAGAGGCCCCAATGGGTCCAGTAGCCATTTTGGTGCCTTGCGCATAATACCAGGCGTTGCCAAAGGAATGACATCAGCAAAGGCAAAGGCGCCAGCATTTCCTGCGGAGGTTTCCGCTGCCACGCCGCTACGATCAAGTACCAGCACTTGCCGACCTTCTGATTGCAGTTTTAACGCAATACTGATGCCGATAATACCGGCACCGATCACGATAACATCTTGAACATGTGAATGGCTCAAGAGCACTCCTTAATAATGATGAGCTACTCAGCGAATCTCACCCCATGACGCAATGGGTCATTAGGGTTGCTGACGAGGGTCGCTTCGCGAGTGATAAACGCCTGTCCCGTAATAGAAGGAATCACGGCTCCCGCAGGCGCATTGGGACCATGAGAGTGTTGATAGCTTAAGGTGTAACCACTGCCGATAATGCTCTCCTGATAAATCTCCTCACCCGCTTGCAGCAAACCATCCGCCGCCAAACAGGCCAAACGCGCCGAACTGCCAGTACCGCAAGGTGAGCGGTCGTAGGCATTGTCGGGGCATAGGACGAAATTGCGAGAGTGGTGTGTCGCTGTTTGCGCCGGACCGTAGAAAATAATGTGATCGATCACTCCAGCATGCGCACCTTCTATTCCAGCCCCATAAATGGCGTCTCGGACACGAATGCCTGCTTCTGTTAACTCCCTGATATTACTGGGAATAACAGGGATTGGGCTGTCATTGATGATAAAAAACCAGTTGCCACCGTAGGCAATATCACCTGTTACCTTTCCAAGGTTAGTTACATCAACTGTTACTGCTTTCTGGGCACGATAGCTGTCGATATTCTTTACCGTGACGGTGTTTTTATCACTTAACGTCACGTTAACAATACCAACGGGGGTTTCAATTTTGTGGGAGCCGATACCGATTTTACCCATGTGCGCTAGGGTCGCGGCTACGCCAATGGTGCCGTGTCCACACATGCCAATGACCGCAGCAGCATCAAAGAAAATGACGCCCGCTACGCAATCTGGGTCAGTCGGTTCAACTAACAGAGCACCGACCATCGCCTCTTGACCATAAGGCTCGGTGACCACGGAGCGGTAGAAGTCGGTGAAGTCGTTTGCCAGTCGTGCAGCACGTTCAGACAAGGGGCCAGAACCAAGGTCTGGGCCGCCTTCTAAAATGACTCGGGTAGGTTCACCTTCTGTATGACTATCGATTACCAACATTCTGTAATGACTCCACCTTGTTTAAACCAATCCGCAAACCAGGCTTTAAACAAAGCATACTGCTGTTCACAATAAGTCCGTTGGGCGGCGTTTAGTTCATCTGTTTCGTTAAAATGTAAGTGATACTCTTGTTCTCCATTTAATACCAAGAGGTATTTGAAGAACAACACCAATTCAGGGCCTTCATCAAAACTGGCTAATACAGACATGCCTTCTTCTAATTCTTGAGCGCGTATTCGAGCTTCTGCGTTGCCAGCAGCGGCGCGTTTGGACAACTCAGCCAGCAACAGCACTTCTTTGGGCAAAGCGGTTCCTATTCCGGTAATGGCACCAACCGCACCGCATTTCACAAAACCATGATAAACAGCGGTATCGACTCCCACCATTAATAAAACGTCATCGTCTTTAGAGGTGATATTTTCGGCTGCATAACGCATGGCTTCTTTGCTGCCAAACTCTTTAAAGCCGATCAGATTCGTGTGTTCAGAGCGCAGCTCAAAAAATAGGTCAGCGCGAGTTTCAAAGCCATACACAGGGCTGTTGTAAATGATCGCCGGAATAGAAGGTGCGGCGCTCAGAATGGCTTTAAAATGATGTTTTTGTGCGCTGATGACGGAACCGCGAGACAGCACACGAGGAATGACCATTAACCCGGCGGCGCCTACTTTTTCGGCATGAGTGGCCAGCGCCACAGCAGATTTTGTATTAATGGCCCCCGTCCCAACAACAACCGGAATACCTGCATTCACCAAGCGTTCAACGCCTTCCATGCGCTCAGCGTCTGTTAGCAAGGGCCAATCACCCATAGAGCCGCAATACACCACGGCAGACATCCCTGCCGCGATCATCTCTTTGCCCTTCTTCACCAAGTTGTCGAAGTCTGGTGTGCGATCGGCTTTACATGGTGTCATGAGTGCAGGCATTACGCCGTTAAAAACAGATTTGTTCATTGTCCACGCCTCTTGTTGTTGGTTTGTGTTTCTTGTTATCTCACAATTGGATATTGGATACAAAATATATTTTGAGTAAAAAACAGTCAACGCTATAAAGTTATAATGAATGAAAAGTTTTATAGCCGAATAGAGACAGATTGAATTAGGAGAGAAGGTATTGTCTTATTTAGAGCAGTTTATGCAGCAGTGGAAAATGTATTTAAAACAACATCTTTCCCACTGTGGGCTGAGCTATGTAGAAACAGGTAGTGGCGATAAATTTGATATTAAAGCGAATTCGTTGGCCTATTTTCGCAGCTTGCGGACGGCCTCTACATCCATCGTTGGCATGGATGATTCAAGGGATGAGTTGGCCTGGGCCATGTTAGTAAAGCAGTTATCAGCGCTGGCGAATAAAGCCGAAATAGGCACTTCTAATCTCGTTGCTAAGCTGCATATTGAAGAAACTCAAATCCAGATAACGCTCAATTTTAGCTACGATAACGAGCAACATATTGTTTATGTGAGCTAGTGGCTGAATCAGAGTTGAGGCTGGCGATAAGGCGAGAAGAAGCCCCTAACAGCCGTTGAACATGCAGACGCGATTTCGCCCTGTCTGTTTCGCTTTATAAAGCGCAGTGTCCGCTTCTCGCAGTAATTCATCTGTGTAGCAATGCAGCCCAAAGCTGAAGGTAATTCCGAGCGAAACGGTATAGTAAATCGTTTGTTTATCGTGGCTTGTTAGGCCTTCTGCAGACAGGGATTCACGCAGGGATTCTGCCACTTCTAAGGTGGAAACTCGGTCTGTGTCGGGCAGTAAAATAGCGAACTCTTCACCGCCGATACGGCCCATAATGGCGCCTTCAGGCAGGTTAGCGAGGCTGTTTTTAGCCAGATGTTTTAATACTAGGTCGCCGAGATCGTGACCATGAATATCGTTAATTTTTTTGAAATGGTCGACGTCCATCATGAGCAGCGCGCAATTTTCCTTTAAGGCGCTAGCTTGTTTGAGCAGGTTACTACTGAGTTCAAAAAAGGAGCGGCGGTTGGCGAGCCCCGTTAGATAATCAAAATAAGCTCGGCGTTCCAGTTCTTGATGAGCGTTGTGGTTTTCAATGGCAATGCTGGCAAGGTTACTGGCGAATTGAATTTGCTCAATGTCTTTTTGTGTTGGTGTGGGCGACGGGCTGTTGTAAATGGCGAAGGTGCCGAGCAGCGTGCCGTCAGCGTCTCTGATGGGGTCTGACCAGCAAGAGGTGAGCCCTGCTTTTTGTGTTAATTCAGTAAACGCTTGCCAGTTAGTGTGAGTGTCTATGTCTTCTACTATGACGCGTTGGTTATGGTAGGCCGCAGCCCCACAAGAGCCGATGTTAGGTCCCACATGGATGCCGTGTATTGCTTGATTGTAAAAACCTGGAAGGTTTGGTGCAGCTCCCAGTAATAAGCGCTGTTCTTGTTTGTCGAACAATAAAACGCTGCACAGCGATGGGGGGCTTTCTCGTTGTACTTGCTGAACAATAACCGTCAGTACGTCTTTCAGAGAGGAGCTTTTGGCGACCATTTCCAGCATATCACTGCGTACTTGCAGGCGTTGCTCAATGATCAATTGATCGGTTATGTCGTTCACGTAAAAAAACTTTTTCCCTTCAAATAGGGTCAAAGATATACAAACTTGTCGAACGCTGCCGTCTTTGCTTCCTAGACTTGTTTCTATGCTGGAAGGCGGCAGATTTGGTGATGCGCCCTCTTCGATCCGTGTTAACCACGGCTCCACGCTTTGTTCATTGGCTTCAGAAAGCGGTAAGGATTTATCGTACCAGGTAGCGAGGTCAGGAATGTCCGTTAGAGTGTAACCAAATAACGTTTGGAAGGTGTTATTAAGCAATAGGGTTTGCGTTGATGCGGTGTCGAATACAGCGACCGCCATAGGCGCAAACTTCAGCAAGTTTTCTAGCTGCGCTACTTGATTCTTCTCTGCTAATGTCATTATGTCATGCTCGCTCGTAAAACCTTTCCAATTGCTGTATCTCGCCGCTTGTTCATTGGACGGAGGGGGGAATTGGAACAACAAATCGCTTAGTAAATATACAGTAAACGATTAGCGAAAGAATGCAGTATGGCGCTTTTTCCGGTATTTAATTGTCATAAATTTGTAAGTGGGTGTGAGGATTTGGAAGTAAAAACAGAGCGAAGCTGTGAGAACGCAGCCTTTTGAGCATAGGTTATAACACCATGATGGATGTTAGTCGTGCGAAATAAGAGAGTGAAAAAGGGTAAATAGTTTGTTTTCACGGGTTATTTTCTGATTTAAATCGTGTGGTTATTTTGAGGCTAATTCGCCTTGATGTACTATGTGGGCTTATTTCATTCAGGCAAGATATTGGTCAAGATGAGCACAACAGACAAACATTTACATAATCCTACGTTCAAGTGGCGCTTTCTTCTTCCTCAACACTGGTTGACTTGGCTCGGTCTTTTTTTTGCAGCCTTGATTGCGTTTGTTCCCTTTCGGATACGAGATAAGGTTGGCGCGAAGATCGCGCACCTCTTGGTGAAGCGGAACAACAGCGCGTTAAAGCGCGCGCGCCTAAACCTACAACACTGCTTTCCAGAAAAGTCACTAGAAGAGCGTGAAGACATTTTGACACGTTGCTTTGAAACCGCCGTGCAGTTTTTTCTTGGCTATGCTGGTTTGCTAGTACGCAGCAAAAAGCACAACCAAGCCAAAGGCGTCATGATAGGCGCAGAGAATTTGTTGCCATTATTAGACCGTGGCGAAAAGATCATTGCCTTGGTTCCTCACTGTTGGGCGATTGATTACGCCGCTGTGATGATTGCGGCTAAGGGCTATCAAGTCTCAACCATGATGAAGCCGCAGAAAAAAGAAATTGTCGATTGGTTGATTCACAAACAGCGCATGCAATTTGGTGGCAAAATTTACCCACGATCAGCCGGTATTAAGCCTTTTCTAAAATCCGTCAAAGAGGGTTATCTAGGCTATTATTTGCCGGATGAAGATCTAGGTCCGCAGCATTCTGTCTTTGTTCCCTTTTTCGGTGAAACCAAAGCCACCATGAAAGGTTTAGGCAAATTTGCCAAGCTGACAAAGGGGGTTGTGGTGCCTATGTTGCCGACCTATAACGCTAAAAACGGTAAGTATGAGTTGTTTATTTTACCGGCGTTAGAAAACTTCCCGACAGGGGATGAAGAGCAAGACGCCATTGCCATGAACCAAGCCATGGAAACGCTGATTGCAGAGCACCCTGAACAATACATGTGGATTTTAAATTTGCTGCGCAGTCGCCCAGACGGCAGCAAGCTTTATTAACGTCAAAGAGACGACACTCAACAACGAAACGTAAAATATGATGTTGTTGTAGAAGCGGTTTTTCTTTGTTGAAACGCCGCTTCTCCGCTTCATATGCTTTCACTTTCAATGATGAACTGCGGCTCATCGATTGCCTGTTATTGCGTAGTAGGCCGAACCAAACGTGATGGAGTTCCTCATGTCAGACAGTAAACAAACTTCTCTAACCCGTCTTGATATAGACGCGGTTAAAACCTACCTGCTTTCTTTACAAGACCAGATTTGTCATGCCTTAGAAGGCGTTGAGCCAGAGCGTCGTTTTACGGAAGATGCTTGGGATCGTCCAAATGGCGGCGGTGGTCGAACCCGCGTGATTGCAGATGGAAAAGTGATTGAAAAAGGCGGAGTCAATTTTTCCCATGTAATGGGGGATAACCTCCCTCCTTCTGCTACGGCAGACCGTCCGGAATTAGCCGGTGGCAGTTTTGAAGCCATGGGAGTGTCCTTGGTGATTCATCCGAAAAACCCAATGGCGCCAACATCCCATGCTAATGTGCGTTTATTTATCGTGCATAAAGAAGGCATGGAGCCAGTTTGGTGGTTTGGCGGTGGCTTTGATCTGACGCCTTATTATGGTTTTGATGAAGATTGTGTTGCTTGGCACCAAGCGGCTTTTGACGCGGTAGAGCCATTTGGCGAAGGCTATTACCAACGCTTCAAACTGTGGTGTGATGAGTACTTTTATCTTAAACACCGAGGCGAGCCGCGCGGCATAGGTGGGCTGTTTTATGACGACTTCAATGAAGGCAGCTTCGAGCACGGTTTTGGTATGATGCGCGCAGTGGGTGACGCTTATAGCAAGGCCTATATGCCAATTTTAGAGCGTCGTAAGGAGCTTCCTTTTACGGAGCAGCAACGCGATTTTCAGCTGCATCGTCGTGGTCGTTACGTGGAATTTAATTTGGTGTTTGACCGAGGTACGCATTTTGGTTTGCAAAGCGGCGCTGGACGCACAGAATCTATTTTAATGTCTTTGCCGCCAGAAGTTCGTTGGACCTATGACTATCAAGTTGAACACGGCAGCGAAGAAGCCAAATTGACCGATTACTATTTGACCTCCAAAGATTGGCTCAACGGTTAAGCGCGAAAAAGTAGCGTTACTAGATGATCTTCTAGTGACTAACAATATTGAGACAAAGAGGCTAGATCGTGGATTTATACGCAGTTGTTGGTAACCCTATAGCACACAGCAAATCGCCGAGTATTCATACCTATTTTGCGCAGAACACTCAGCAAGATTTACACTATTCGACGCTGTTAGGCGACGAAGAGCGCTTTGAAGAGCAAGTAACAGAATTCTTTAAAAATGGTGGCAAAGGGTTAAATGTCACCATGCCTTTTAAAGGTCGTGCTTATGATATGTGTGATGTGCTGAGTAAACGAGCCAAGCTAGCCGGTGCGGTTAATACCCTAATGATGGGAAGAAATGGCGACATCTTTGGTGATACCACAGACGGTGTTGGCATGGTCAACGATATCACCAAAAACCATGGGCAAACCTTACAGGGTAAACGCGTGTTGGTGATTGGAGCGGGCGGTGCAGTACGTGGTGTACTCGAACCTGTTTTGGCCGAAAAACCCGCCTCTGTTACCATAGTGAATCGAACCGTTTCTAAAGCCGAAGCGCTGGCTGAACAATACGGCTGTCTGGCTTCTTCCTTTGAGGCATTAGAGGGGACGTTTGATGTGATTATCAATGGCTCAGCCAGCAGTATTTCAGGCCGCTTACCGCCATTAAAAGACAGCATTATCGACGCCAACACCTGGTGTTACGACATGGCTTACAGTAAAGAGCGCACATTGTTTCTGACGTGGGCTGAGCAGCATGGCGCACAAGGCGTCGATGGTTTAGGAATGTTGGTTTGCCAAGCGGCAGAATCGTTTTATTTATGGCGCCAAGTTCGCCCTGAAACCAGCTCTTTGGTCACCAAAATGCGTCAGGAGATGGAAGCTTAAGGATGAAAGCGCAGTGGTTTAATCGCGTTGATCAGATCGGTGAAGCCAATTGGCAAGCTGCTATTGGTGAGACCCGTTACCCCTTTGCGCAGTATGCGTTCCATCAGGCATTAGAGCAAAGTAATAGCATTGGTGATGACACTGGTTGGTATCCAGAATACTTACTGGTGTCAGACGACGATGACCAGCCTTTGGCAATCGCGCCCACCTACCTGAAAACCCATTCTCAAGGTGAGTTTGTGTTTGACTGGGCTTGGGCCGATGCATACCAGCGCTATGGCATGGAATATTACCCTAAGCGCGTTTGGGCGGTTCCCTTTTCTCCTGTCACGGGCATTCGTTTGTTTTCCCATTTGGATCCAAATGGTGACAATGCCGACTTTGCCAATATGTATCCTGCATTGGCAAAACTGATGACGGACGCCAATCAAGAGCGTCATTTTTCAAGCTGGCATTTACTCTTTACTAAGCCTGAACACGCTGACTTATTTCGTCACGATAAAACGCTATTACAGCGTATTTCCTGTCAGTTTCATTGGTTTAATCGTGATTATCGCGACATGGATGACTATTTCTCACACTTCTCGAGTCGTAAACGTAAAGCGGCGCGCAAAGAGCGTAATAAGGTTGTTCAACAAGGTGTGACCTTGACGCGAACACTGGGCAATGAACTGACATCCGCTGAGATCGATTTCTTTTACCTGTGCTACCAATCGACCTATGCAAAGCGCGGTCAGCAAGGTTATCTGACGCGAGAATTCTTTGGCTTGCTCGCGGACACCATGGGCGATCAAATCCTATTGGTGCAGGCCTACAGAGAAGGCGAAGCAATTGCCGCTTCTTGGTGTTTCTTTGACGACCATTCTTTATATGGGCGCTATTGGGGCTGCATGGAAGAAGTGGATTGCCTGCACTTTGAAGCCTGTTACTACCAAGGTATCGAGTTCTGCTTGGAAAAAGGGTTACAGCATTTCGATCCTGGTACACAAGGGGAACACAAGATTGCTCGTGGCTTTGAACCTGTTTTTAGCCATAGTGTGCATTACATTGCCCACCAAGGATTTCGTGACGCGATTGGCAATTTCTGTGAGGAAGAAGCGCAAGCGGTACGTGAGTATCATCAAGATACCCACGCATTATTGCCTTTCAAACAAGCACCTCGCTAATGGCTAAATAGCCATTGCTCGGCTCAGGCTGAACCGCTTCTAATGGGCAGAAGCGGTTGCTACCACACTCTTAAACGTCTTGATGTGGGCCAAATAATTCGTAATGAATTCGATCCGCTTCAACGCCCAGTGTGAGCAATTGCTGTTTCACGAACATCATAAAGCCCACTGGACCACAAAGGTAAAAATCCCCTTCGCTTAATGGCAGTTCATCTTGGATGTCTGCAAGTTGCATATTGCCTTCGTACACACCCTCTTCTGTTTCTCTAGCACGTTCATACCAAGTATGAACAGACAGTTGAGGCAACTGCGCTTTAACGCTGCTTACGTGCGCTTTAAACGAATGCTGACCTTCGTGAGCACAAGCGTGTAAGTAGCTAATTGGTTGGCGGTAACCTTGTTTCGCGAAGGTATCCAACATCGCTTGCATAGGGGTTAAGCCAACGCCTCCAGAAATCAATACCACAGGTTTTGCTTTATCTTCGAAGATAAAATCACCCGCTGGTGGCATGGCTTCGACAATGTCGCCGACATTGATGTGATCGTGTAAGTAGTTAGACATGACGCCTGCCATATCATCGCTGCCTTCACGTTTAACGCTAATGCGGTAGCTTTTGCCGTTGGCAGTAGTAGACAAAGAATACTGACGAATCTCTTCGTACTGGTTGCCTTTAGGGTGAACTTTAATGCCAAGGTACTGACCTGGTGTGTAATCGATCACTGCTTTACCATCGACAGGCTCTAACACAAAGCTAGTTACCAATTCAGACTCTGGGGTTTTAGACGCCACGCGGAACTGACGGAAATCTTTCCAGCCACCGGTTTCTGCGGCATTTTTCTCGTACAAATCGCCTTCCACTTTGATGAAGATTTCAGCCAATTGACCGTAGGCGGCGACCCAAGCTTCTTCTACGTCTTGAGTGAAGGCTTCAGGAGCAAGTTCACGCAAGGTCTCAATCAAGTGATGACCAACAATGTCGTATTGGTCTGGTTGGATGTTGAAACTTGTGTGTTTGTGAGCAATGCGCATAACGGCGCTTGTGAGCACTTCTAAGTTGTCGATATGTGTGGCGTAAGCGGCAATCGCATTGAACAAGGCAGCAGGTTGGCGGCCTGTTTTTTGGTTGGTCATGTTAAACACATCGTTTAGCTCTGGGTTGTGTTTAAACATACGTTTGTAAAAATGCTCAGTAATGGCTGGTCCGGCAGAGGCGAGTAATGGGATAGTCGCTTTTACTGTATCTATGTGTTTCTGCGATAGCATTGTGGTGCTCCTTTCTACTGAAATGTCGTCGTTAAATATCAATTACTCCTTCTATTGCGAAAGGCGTGCCAATAAAATAAATTCATATATTTCAATGTTTTACGATTTTATATTTTAAAAGTGAGTCATTTAGACCTAAATAAAAATAGGTCATTTAGTTTCTTCTGTGTCAAAATGACTCAAGATTAATGGGTTGATAGGGAAAAAGAATGAATCAGGTGTCCAACAATGCCTTGCTGAGTTTTGCCCTCGATTTGGCGAGTGCAGTCACACAGACTAATCGATTTGAACAGCTAGTGTATGCGGTTCGAGCAACGATTAATTGTGATGCTGTGGTGCTATTGATACATCATCATGGTGTGTTGACACCGATAGCTCAACGGGGGTTGTCGGAAGACCTAATGGGGCGTCGTTTTACCATTGCAGAGCACCCACGCTTGCGTGAAATCTGTGCGGGTCATTATCCGGTTCGATTTCCTGCTGATTCCGCTTTGCCCGACCCTTATGATGGCATGGTGCTTGGTCACGATGAGCATCTGCGGGTGCATTCTTGTATGGGTGTGCCTTTGTACTTGGATGGCACTCTGATTGGCGTGGTGACGTTAGACAGCATTACTCCGAATGTGTTTGATGATATTGATTCGCGAGCGCTTGAAATCATTGGCACCATGGCGGCGATGACGTTGAATACTGCGATTTTAATGGAGCAGCTAGAAGCAAAGTCACAACGAGCAGAGCATGCTTTGCAAGCGATGAACGAGCAGTCAAGAGTCAACGATGGCCATGAAATGATCGGTCAAAGTGATGTTATGAAAACGCTTTATCAAGCGATTAAGTTGGTTGCTCCTTCTGATTTTGCCATTTTGATTGAAGGTGAAACCGGGGTTGGTAAAGAGCTGGTCGCGCGCGCTTTGCATCATGCTTCCAATCGCAGCAATTTGCCCATGGTGTATGTGAATTGTGCCGCTATCCCGCAGAATTTGATTGAAAGTGAGCTGTTCGGACACGTAAAAGGCGCGTTCACCGGCGCCGATCGTGATCGCGAAGGCAAGTTTGTCTTAGCGGATGGAGGCACCCTCTTTCTCGATGAGATTGGAGAGCTGCCACTAGAAGTTCAAGGCAGTTTGTTAAGAGCGATTCAAAACCAAGAGATACAAGCGGTAGGTAAGGACGATATTCGCAAAGTCGACGTTCGTATTATCGCGGCGACCAACCGACGACTAGAGCAAGAAGTGGCAGAGCATCGTTTTCGCTCAGACCTTTTTCATCGACTTAGCGTTTTTCCTATTCAAGTGCCTTCATTAAAAGAACGGCAAGGTGACATTCCTCTATTAGCGGGCTTTTTTGCCGAAAGTTTTCGCCGCAAACTCGGACTTCAACAGCTGACGTTGTCGGCCGCCGCCATCTCCTTGTTAGAAGCGTACCATTGGCCTGGAAACGTTCGAGAGTTAGAGCATGTTATTTCTCGGGCTGCCCTATTTGCTAAAGCGGATGCGCCCACAGGCATCACTATTATTACGCCGCAGCATCTAACAGGGTTACAGGTTGATAACTCTTATCAAGAAAAGGTACAAACAACAGAAACCGCGCTTGAATCACCTCAAGAAGCAGGCTTTGAACCTATCGACTTACGACTAGAAACCGAGCGATATCAAAAGGATAGAATTCGCCATGCACTGGAAGCAGCACATGGAAACTGGTCGCAAGCCGCGCGCTCTTTAGCGATGGATCGTGCCAATTTGACACGATTAGCCAAGCGTTTAGGCATCAGTGTAGGAAAGGAAATAAAAAGTTAGTCGCTATGACCATGGCGGGCAGCACTGACTTGACGGACCCGCTCTGCAGGAAACTCAAGCTTAGTAAGCAAATAAGCGCGTAGTTCGTCTTGGTAACCTAGCTCGATTAACGCCGCTTCCATGCAATTGAGCCACATGGCCTTTTCCTTCTCGGTGACGACCAAGTGAGCATGGGCTTGCGGTAGGCTAATGGGGCCAAATTTTTTCGAAAATAAACGTTCTCCTCCCATCCAACCGGATAAGAAAGCCACGAGTTTTTCAATAGTCAGCTCGATGTTATTGGGGTGCATGTCGAATAACGGCCGAAATTCTGGCGTATTTTCCATTAGCCGATAGAAGGTTTCGACCAATGTTTGCAGCCCCGATAATCCACCGACGGCTTGCAATGTTCCATCGCCTTCGCCATAAGGTGGACGAAAAGAATCTGTCATTTACTCTGAATCCGATGTGCTGCTATCGGTTTTTTTGTCGTTTTTAGCACGATCCATCTTAATCGAATTGCGGTAACCGCCAAGTGCGGCCAAAGCACCAATAATAAAACTCATATACAGTGGAATTTGAAACAGCATGGTGATGCTGATAAACACACAACCTACGGCCAATCCTTCTAACCAAGGTCTAAGTTGCTTTTTCATAGTGTCTCCGGTGCATAAAAAATAAGCGCGAGTTTAACAAAATTTATCCGCGTTGTAGTCCTAGTTGTGGAAAAAAGCATCACTTATCCCATAAAAAACCGAATATGAGTGAACAAAACTTATTGGGGGGTAAAATAGGCTTATTCCCAAATATAAGAGAAAAATGCCCCCAAAGACCTCGATCACGGTTAAAATACGGCACTATTTCCCTTATAAAGTGGCTATTTGTGTATAACTAGGCAAATTACCCACATTGAAAATCAAATTCGCTATGCAATGTGGGCAAACTTTTATCCACAATGTCAAAAATATCCACAAGGTTGTGATTCTGGTGCCGTTATTAAGTTTTCAACAGATTATCCACTCTTATAAAAGCGATGCCGCCTTACATCAGAAAATCTGGCGTATGGCTTGGCCTCCTATGATCTCCAATATCACAACGCCATTATTAGGGCTTGTGGATACGGCGGTTGTTGGGCATTTAGGCACCGCGACTCACCTAGGAGCGGTGGCGATTGGCGCGAGTATTTTTAGCTTTTTGTTTTGGGCATTTGGCTTTTTGCGCATGGGGTCAACTGGGCTGACGGCGCAAGCGTTAGGCCAAGGCGATGAGCGGCGTGTACGAGAGCTCTTGTTGCAGTCTATTTTGATGGGGGTATTCATTGGCTTAATGCTGATTCTTTTCCGTCACCCTATTATTGACTTGGCCATCACCCTGATGGCACCGAGTGCCGACGTAGAACCTTGGGCTCGTTTATATTGTGAGGCGAGAATTTTTAGCGCACCGGCGGTACTAGCAGGGTACGCCTTAATGGGGTGGTTCTTTGGGGTGCAGTATTCCAAAGGCCCACTGTGGATGTTATTGATCATTAATCTGGCCAATATGGTGTTGGATTATATTGCCGTCTATGGCTTAGGTATGGCCAGTGATGGCGTCGCTTGGGCAACTGTTTTTGCGCATTATATTGGCGTGACTGTGGCTGGGGTAATTGCGTGGCATAAGCTAAAAGGTTTCAGCGGTCATGTGCCACTTAAAGCGTTGGCAAAATGGCGTGAATACATGGCGTTGATTCGGGTAAACCGCTATCTGTTTGTGCGCACGATTCTGTTGTTGCTGGTGATGCTATTTTTCACCGCGCAAGGCGCTCGCCAAGGGGATTCTGTGTTGGCGGCCAATGCCGTATTACTGACATTTTTAATGATTATTTCCAATGGCTTAGATGGCTTTGCCTTCTCTGTTGAAGCGCTTTGCGGTGAGTACTATGGTCGCAAGGATAAAGCCTCATTTCAAAAAGTATTGCGCCTTTCCACCTATTGGGCGCTTCTTGCTGCGCTAATCCTTGTGGTTATTTTTTGGGTTTTTGGTAATGGAATCATAGGGTTATTAACCAGCGTTCAGTCAGTTAGAGACGATGCTGCTCTGTACCTACCTTGGCTTATTATTTTTCCTCTGTTGGGTATTTGGTCTTTTATGCTGGATGGTGTTTTTGTTGGCACTACCAGTGTAAAGCAGATGCAAAACACCATGATAGTGTGTGTTATCGGCGTCTTTTTCCCTTCTTGGTATTTGACTCAAGGATTGGGGAATCATGGCTTGTGGCTTAGCCAAGCGCTGTTATTTGTTGCCCGTGGACTCACCTTGTATTGGTGCTATCGGCAAAATATGAAAACCGGGGTTTGGTTTAGTAATCAGTCGAAGGCCGTCAGCGACTAGCTTATCTGGCCGTGGCTGGCCTTCGGGCTCAACCCTATTTCTGGATTGAAAGCCTGCTAAATTCAGCGGTTTAGCAGGCGTTGAGCCTAGTATTTGTTGAGCCTAGTTTTATTGTGGGCTGAGGCTTTCGTTGCGCCTGAGTGAACGTTGAATACGGGTTTCTTCTTGGCGCATTTTGAGCAAATTTTCTTCCACAAAAACAAGATGTGCATGCGCGGCGTCGCGAGCGCTTTCGGCGTTCCCAGCGATGATGGCCTCATACATGGCTCGGTGTTGATCCATAATCAGCTTGCGCGCAGCCTTCTTTTCAAAGAGGTTTTTTAAGTTAGCCGAAATGCTGCTGGCTAGAATTGAAAACAGACTGCGCAAGGTGTGAAGTAATACGACGTTATGCGCAGATTCGGCGATAATCATATGAAATTCCGCGTCTAGTTTCGCTTCTAAGGCAAAATCTTGCTGCTGATTTGCTTCTTCTAATTGATGAAAACATTGGCTTAATCGGGCTTTGTCCGCATCGGTACTACGGTGTGCCGCGTAATAGGCAGACAGACTTTCTAGAGCATCTCGAAACTCAAGTTGATCGTATAAAAACTCGTCATGAGCGCTGAGTAAGTCGTGAAGAGGGTCGGCAAACGAGCTGCCTATTTGATCTGATACGTAAGTGCCGCCACCGTGTCGGCTGTAGAGGATACCGCGCGCAATCAATTTCTGAATCGCTTCTCTTAACGAGGGACGCGACACTTCAAACCGCGTCGCCAACTCTCGCTCCGGTGGCAGTTTTTGACCTGGGGTGAAGCTGCCTTCTAAAATCATGCTTTCTAACTGCTGCATAATGATGTCTGAGATTTTAGGTTGTTTCACGAGGGCAAAGCGATTGGTTTCCATGAGCTGCCTTTCTTTCATTTAGTAAGTTAAGCCTTGTTTGACAGTGCTGAGCGACCGAGAGAATGCGTATCTGTTGATAACATTAAAAGTGGTCAAACCAATATTAAATGACGCTAAAATCCGCTAACTCACTACTATTGTATAGGTTGACAAATGCTAGCAGGGTTTTTATTGTAGCTCAGTTTTACAAGGTAAATTGGTATTACCAATTTATTATTTTGTACGATCTCTGTCTAGTTGTTTATTCGTTTAAATGACCAAAATAATAACAGTAAGTTGGCCTCATACGCCTTGGGATGCATTGTTATGACTTCTCCATTATTAACCTCACAAAATACCCACCCTCTCTATTTAGACTTGTATCGAGAGTTAACAAAGACCATTGATGACGACCGTTTGATCCGTGATCCGTTGCGTACCTTGGCGTACGGCACAGACGCCAGCTTCTATCGCTTGATTCCGCAATTAGTGGTCCGTGTTAATGACGAAGCAGAAGTTCGTTTGGTATTAAAAGAGGCGAAGCGGAGAAGTCTTCCTGTTACCTTTCGCGCGGCGGGCACTAGTCTGTCAGGTCAAGCGGTAACAGAATCCATCTTGATCCAACTTTCGGATAATTGGAAAGGTCATAGAATCCATCAACACGGGCAGATTATTTCGTTGCAACCAGGGGTTATCGGTGCTCGTGCGAATCAATTATTGGCGCCTTTTCAGCGTAAAATAGGCCCTGATCCAGCGTCTATTAATGCGTGTATGATTGGTGGGATAGCGGCGAATAATGCCAGTGGCATGTGTTGCGGTACCGCGCAAAACAGCTATAACACCATCCAAAGCGCTCGCATCTTATTGGCCGACGGCACGCTTCTCGACACCGCCGATGAGGCAAGTAAAGCAAGCTTTGCCCAAACCCATGCCCATTTACTCGAAACCTTAGCGGAATTGGGTGAGAAAACCCGCAGTAATACGGCGCTTGCGGATAAAATAAGACACAAATACCGTCTTAAGAATACAACGGGATACAGTCTAAACAGCTTGGTGGATTATCAAGATCCATTCGATATTTTGCTGCATTTAATGATTGGTTCTGAGGGCACATTAGGCTTCTTAAGCGAAGTGACCTATCAAACGGTCGTGGATCACCCCGTCAAAGCCGCCACCATGTTGTTTTTTGAAGACATGGAAGTCACATGCCGTGCAGTAACCGCATTAAAAAGTGCTCCAGTGGCCGCTGTTGAGCTGATTGACCGAGCGGGATTACGAGCGGTCGAAGGCAAACCCGGTATGCCAGACATGCTTTCTTCGCTGGGCGATAAAGCGGCAGGCTTATTGATTGATGTACGAGCCTCAGATCAACAGGAGTTGTTACGTCATCTTGAACAAGTTTCTGCGTCGCTTTGCCACTCTGAACCGATCAACCCAATTGAATTCACACAAGAAAAAGCGATTTACGATTCTTATTGGAAAATTCGCAAAGGGCTATTCCCCGCTGTAGGCGCGGTTCGTCCTGTTGGCACCACAGTGATCATTGAAGACGTGGCCTTCCCTGTTGAGCAATTAGCAGAAGGCGTTTTGGAACTGCAGGGCGTCTTCCATAAACATGGTTATGACGAGGCGATCTTGTTTGGTCATGCTTTAGAAGGCAACTTGCACTTTGTGTTTACGCAAGGCTTTGATGCACCAGCCGAAGTGATTCGTTATGAAAAACTCATGGATGAAGTTGCCCAGTTGGTGGCCGTAAAATATCAAGGTTCATTAAAAGCCGAACATGGGACTGGCCGAAACATGGCGCCTTATGTGTCCCTAGAGTGGGGTCAAGAAGCGTATGACATCATGTGGGAAATCAAGCGAGCTTTCGATCCCGATAGCCTGCTGAATCCAGATGTAATTTTGACCCACAATGCGAACTTGCACGTACAAAATCTTAAGCCGTTGCCCAAAGCCAATGACAAGGTGGATACCTGCATTGAGTGTGGTTTTTGTGAATCCTCTTGCCCTTCTAAATCCCTGACCTTGACCCCTCGTCAACGCATCGTGATATGGCGTGAAATTCAACGGCTCAGCGCGGCAGGCGACCAAGCGGAACGCTTAGCTCTATTGAAAAAAGACTATGATTATCAAGGTGTTGATACTTGTGCTGGCTGTGGGCTGTGTTCTATGCAGTGCCCAGTTGGTATTAATACCGGCGATTTAACGCGAGAATTACGACACGATCGTCATCCAGATAATAAAGTCGGCTATTGGATCGGTGATCATTTTGAAGGGGTGACTAAAACCGCGCGCTTTGGACTGGCTTCTGCTGCGACTATGAAACGAGTCGTTGGTGATGGTGGTATGAAAGCCATCACAGGGATTGCGAATGCCGTCTCGGGCGGCGTGGTCCCAAAATGGCGGTCGACGATGCCGAAGGCGTCAATCCCACTGAAAAACTTGCTTGAAAACAATGATTGTAGCGCCACTCAGAGTGACCAACTTACGGTTGTGTATTTACCCAGCTGTGCGACTCGAGTAATGGGCAGTGGCCCTGAGTCTAAAGATCAGCGCCCTGTTATGGAAGTGATGTTGAGTGTGCTGAAAAAGTCAGGATATCGCGTGATTATTCCCGACGGCGTAGAAAGTAGCTGCTGTGGTTTGGCTTTTCAGAGCAAAGGGCAGTTCGCTGTCGCGGAGCAGAAAGCGAACGATCTCAATACATCGTTATTAGCCGCCAGTGAGAATGGTCGCTACCCAATTGTCTGCGATACCAGCCCTTGTTTGCTGCGTATGAAAGAAACCTTGGACGAGAAACTGAAGCTGTACGAGCAGGTGTCATTTATCAATGAGTTTGCTTTGCCACATTTACAGATCAGCAAAAAGTCAGCGCGTATTGCGGTGCACGTTACCTGCAGCACTACTCGTATGGGCTTAGCGGATAGTTTTGTCGCGTTAGCGCATCAACTAGCGGACGAAGTGGTGATTCCTGCTGATATTACGTGTTGTGGTTTCGCTGGTGACAAGGGATTCTCTACCCCTGAACTGAATGCAAGTGCCTTAAAAACGTTATCTAAAGCAGTCGAAGGGTGTGACGCTGGTTACTCGAATAGCCGGACGTGTGAAATTGGTTTAAGTGAGCACAGCGGGTTGGATTATCAGTCGATTGTCTATCTAGTTGATGAGTTGAGTCAGCCTTGCCAGTAACGGATTGCTCGCGATATCGAGCTAAGATGCCCATGGGTGCCTGCAGCGGATACTTTTTATAAAGATAAGTGGCTATATCAATAACCACTTATCTTTATGCGGGTTTATTTAGAATGCGTTCGGGTTCGTGGGCAGCGCAAATGACGCTTGTTGTATCGGGTCTTGCTCTAGCGGCCCCCATTGCTGTTGCAGCGGCACTACGCCAGCCCAAACCGGCCAATCATTGTCGTCTGGGTCATCCACAGGAGGTTCCGCTCTAACTTTAATCGACGCCTCTTCTATTTTGATTCTTAATAAGCCTGTCGCTTTGATTTCAATGTCATTGATCGGCCTGAGCGCATCCCAACGACCAGGGCTAACTTTATCGAGGAAGATTTTAAACTGACGGATCTTTTCATCCGTGTTTTCAATTAATTCAGGAACGCCAAACAAGGTTACTGAACGGTAATTGACAGAATGGTGCATGGCTGAGCGCGCCATCACTAAGCCATCTAGCTGGCAAATATTAATGCAAACTTTCTCTGCATCATCGATCGGCGCCTTGATGTTTCTTGCTTTCGCATGCCCATGCCAATAAAAGTATTCCCCCTCACGCCAATGGCAAGTGGGTGTGACAAACACCTGGCCGTTTTTGCTCTGTCCCACATGGCACATTAGTGTGTCATCAATGATGCGAAAGGCGGTCTCTGGGTCGTACTGTGCTCTGTTCGGGCCGCGTTTTACTTTGCTAAGTGGCGTTTCTAAAGTCTGGGGCATGATTTCTCTTCTTGTGTCTTGTTAAGTGACTGGCTATAACAAGACTCTAGAGTGATCTGGTATTTATAAAAATAGCCAGAATATAGATAAATAAGCAGGCCAGATATGAAGCACGCCATTGCCAGTTTGCGCTTTTCTTTGGATGAAGGCGGCGCCGCCTATTATCAGCAACTGATGACCCAGATCCAGCAAGGCATTGTCTCGGGTGAGTTATCGGTTGGTGATAAGTTGCCATCGTCACGGGCGCTCGCCATTACCTTAGGTGTTTCTCGAAGCACTACCTCCAAAGCGTACGAACATTTGGTCGCGGAAGGCATTTTGTTAAGCGAGGAAAAACGCGGTGTCTTTGTGGCTGCCCAGCCTATTGTCAGGCAGGCGAAGCGAGAAGAGGACAAGATTGTGGTACCGCCAGCAGAGCCTGCGCTGCAATGGACGTTTGATTCTGGGGTGGATGTGGATGTCTTCCCGAATAAAGAGTGGGCGGCCAGCATGCGTCGTAGTTGGTTGGCGCCAGACCCTGCGGTGCTGCAAGGACAGTATCATACTGGGTTACCCGAGCTGAAAGTCGCCATTGTTGATTACCTTTACCGCGTTCGCGGATTAAGCTGTGTACCTGAGCAAATTATCGTGACAGCAGGAAGCCGAGACAGCTTGATGTTGTTACATCATGCCCTGTCTTGTTTGGCGCTCCCCCCCGACTCTCTTGACTCTTCCGTCGGTGAGTCTGCTCTAGGAAAGATAGCTTGGTGGGCCGAAGATCCTACTTATCCGCCGATACGAGAAGTTCTGTCGCAGCAAGGGCCGCTTTCTTTTATTCCAGTCGATGACGAAGGCGCCTTGTTGGTGCCGACAAAAGACGCGACGCAGCAGGTCACGAATGTGGCGCTGTTGACCCCGAATAGGCAGTATCCGCTAGGGATAAGCATGAGCTCCTTACGTCGCCAACAATGGTTACAGCGCCTACAATCCAGAACGCAGAATTGGTGGTTGATTGAAGACGATTATGACAACGAGTTTGTCTACCAAGGTCGAGTCGATGTGCCTTTTATGCAAACGGCCTCTTTGCATAAAGACGCCATTGATCGCACCTTCTTTATTGGCAGTTTTTCTAAGGTGCTTTTCCGTGGCCTACGATTAGGCTTTATCGTGTCGCCACAGGGTCATATAGCACAGCTTAATGAAAGTCAGCGCACGATAGGCTTTTCTGCCTCTTTGCCGATCCAGCCCGCGGTTGCGGACTTCATGCACCGCGGAGGGTTTGATCGACATATTAATCGGATGCGTCGGCATTACCGACTAAAGCGCGACGCATTGCTGACAATATTAACTGAGCAACTGGCTTTGTGGTGTGAGTGGCAAAAGCCGCAAGGAGGGATGCACATCTTGTTGGAAATAAAACCAGACTGGTTACAGGCAAGAGAAGATATTAAATGGGACAGAGAAATTGCGCAGGATTTAGTAAAGGAAGGGGTTGTTTTGTCACCACTAACGCGACATTTTTCAATTAGTTATCAACGCCAAGGCTTTGTTCTAGGTTTTAGTGGATCATCAATTGCAACAATGCGCCAG
This sequence comes from Marinomonas sp. NPDC078689, assembly GCF_044542435.1. Lineage (NCBI taxonomy): Bacteria > Pseudomonadati > Pseudomonadota > Gammaproteobacteria > Oceanospirillales > Oceanospirillaceae > Marinomonas > Marinomonas sp. NPDC078689. The sequence goes on from NZ_JBITUJ010000005.1 coordinate 221,891, forward strand.
TCCATTAATGTGCTAAAAAAATGGTTTTTAGACCACAATGAATGACGCTTGGTCTTACAATCGTCAGGAATCTTCTTTATAACGTAAGTTGAATGGTCAGCATAAGCCTTCGTTATGATCAATAAGGCGCTTTTTTATAAAAAGGCCGTGAAGCGAATGCCGACAAAGGCTAAACTACACTTTGTGCGATTGTATAATTTTTGATATATTCCGCGCACTAGAATGAGTGTAATACAGAAAACACGGTTATTACGCGGTTAATACTTGATAATTTTGGACGAGAAATTGAACTCACTACAAAATAGTTTGCATAAGAAAGCGCTACTTTCTCAGCAAATGTCACCTACTTGGTTGACAGCTTTGTGGTGCCTGTCGTTTTCCGTTATCACGCTCTGCGTTGTGACTTTTCTTATCCCTCCAACACAAGCGCACCTTCTCAATTCCCCTATTTTTACGTCGGTGCTGTTAATCAGCACAAACGTTACCTATTTATTGGTTAGATATTGGCGCACAAATGCAAATATCAACCTAGCTCGCCAAAAAATGGCCTTCTTGATTAATCGTGATGACTCTTTAATAGAGCAGTTGGTTCGTGTTGAGGCACGGCCCACGACAGGATGAAATAGAGCACCCTTTTTCAGATTTAGGTGATCCAACAAGACATTTGCCTCGTTAATATACATTAATGAAGTAGGGGTCTTTGTAATACTGATTTCAGTGTGCGGAGCATCTTTGCTGAAATGCCCGGTCTAGGCCGGATTTTTCGTTCTGCATTTTTAATGGTAAAGATGCAGTGTTGTGAACCTCAGGGTTAGAGGATGATTCTTTTGTTAACTCGTATCCTAAGTAAAATCGCGTTGGCTATTACAGTAGGCTTGCTTGCTGGTTGCCAAGGTGGCGTGCTTGATCCAAAAGGGCAAGTTGGCGTTGATGAAAAGCAGTTGATCATTGTATCAACCGTTTTAATGCTACTTGTTGTGATCCCAGTGATCTTCTTAACGCTTTATTTCGCTTGGAAATATCGTGAAGGTCGTGATGAGATCTACGAACCTAAGTGGTCCCACTCCACTAAAATCGAAGCTGTATGTTGGGCAGTTCCAATTATTATCGTCCTAATTTTGGGCGTAATTACTTGGAAATCTACCCACGCACTAGACCCTTATAAACCGTTGAAGTCTGATAAAGAACATATCACGGTAGAAGTCGTTTCTATGAACTGGAAGTGGTTATTTATCTATCCAGAGCAAGGAATTGCGACCGTGAACAAGTTGGTATTCCCAACCGATGTTCCTGTTTCATTCAAACTTTCTTCAGAAGGAACTATGAACTCGTTCTTCATTCCGCAATTGGGTAGTCAAATTTACTCAATGGCTGGCATGGTGACTAAGCTGCACTTGATTGCAAACGAGCCTGGTACTTACCAAGGTTTCTCTGCAAACTACAGCGGCGCTGGTTTCAGTGGAATGAAGTTTGAAGCCATCGCTACTCCAACTGAAGCGGATTTTGAAGCTTGGGTTGAAGGTGTGAAAGCAGGTACTCATGGCGATGTAATTAATCATGCCATCTTGGATCAAGCGTCTTATGACAAGCTTGCTGAGTATGATGCCGATCCTCATCATGTACATGTAGCGACTCCTGTTCAGTACTACAACTCAATCAAACCAGGCATCTTCCATGACAATGTCATGAAATTCATGAAAGATCACGGCAAAGTTGAGCTTCTAAAAGGCACCCCTTTTGATTCTACAATGATTAAAGGCAGCATGGATCATAGCGATATGGACCACGGCAGCATGAATCATAGTGAAATGAGCCATGAATCGCCTGAACACGTGGAGGAAGACAAGTAATGTCTATTCTAGGTAAATTATCGTTAGACGCGATTCCATACCATGAACCAATTTTGGTCGGAACATTTAGTGCCATTGTGGTTGGTGCAATAGCGCTTGCTTATTTGCTTATCAAGTACAACTTGCTAGGTGTGTTATGGCGCGACTGGATTACGTCTATTGACCACAAACGTCTAGGTGTAATGTACATAGTACTTGCGCTTATCATGCTGCTTCGAGGATTCTCGGACGCTATTATGATGCGTTTGCAGCTCGCATTGGCGACCAATGGTGACCCAGGTTACCTACCGCCCCATCACTATGACCAAGTCTTTACGGCGCACGGTGTCATCATGATCATCTTTATGGCAATGCCATTTATGATTGGTTTGATGAACATTGTTGTACCACTACAGATTGGTGCGCGTGATGTTGCCTTCCCGTTCCTAAACAACCTTAGCTTCTGGCTAACGGCTGGTGGTGCGATCCTAATCAACATCTCTCTTTTCGTGGGTGAGTTTGCAAAAACAGGTTGGGTGGCGTATCCGCCATTGGCCGGGTTGCAGTTCAGTCCGGACGTGGGGGTTGATTACTACATATGGGCACTGCAGATATCCGGGATAGGGACGACCTTAACGGCCGTTAACTTCTTGGCAACTGTGTTCAAAATGCGTGCTCCAGGCATGAAATTGATGGATATGCCGATCTTCACTTGGACCTGTACTTGGGCCAACATCCTGATCGCTGCTTCTTTCCCAATTTTGACTGCAGTATTGGCAATGCTAACGCTTGACCGTTACCTAGACTTCCACTTCTTTACGAATGATGGCGGTGGTAACTCAATGATGTATATCAACTTGTTCTGGGCATGGGGTCACCCTGAGGTGTACATCCTTATACTGCCTGCATTTGGTATCTTCTCTGAGGTTGTCTCTACCTTTACTGGTAAGCGTTTGTTCGGTTACAAATCTATGGTTTGGGCGACAGCATCGATTTCCATTCTTGGTTTCATCGTATGGCTGCATCACTTCTTTACCATGGGTTCAAGTGCCAACGTCAATGCCTTCTTTGGTATCATGACCATGATCATTGCGGTACCGACGGGTGTGAAACTGTTTAACTGGTTGTTCACTATGTACCGCGGTCGCCTTCGCGTTACCGTTCCGGTTCTTTGGACGCTTGGTTTCATGGTGACCTTCACTATCGGTGGTATGACAGGTGTATTGCTTGCTGTACCTGGTGCTGACTATGTATTGCACAACAGCTTGTTCTTGATTGCCCACTTCCATAACGTAATTATTGGTGGTGCGGTGTTTGGATACCTTGCAGGTTTTGCTTTCTGGTTCCCTAAAGTAATGGGCTTCCACCTTAACGTTAAGTTGGGTAAAGCGGCTTTCTGGTGCTGGTTGATTGGCTTCTTGTTAGCCTTCTTACCATTGTATGTATTGGGTTTCCTAGGTATGACTCGTCGTCTAAACCATACGAATAACCCTGACTGGAACATCTGGTTGTACATTGCTTTGGTGGGTGCGTTTATCATCATGGCCGGTATTATTTGCCAGTTGCTACAATTGTATGTCAGCTTCCGTGACCGCGCACAAAACTTGGACACTACTGGTGATCCATGGAATGGTCATACTCTTGAGTGGTCTACTGCATCTCCACCGCAGTACTATAACTTTGCTAAAATCCCAACGATCTCTAGCCTTGATGCATTCACTGATATGAAAGAGAAAGGTGAAGCATATGTTCGTCAAGAGAGTTATGAGTCGATCCATATGCCGAAAAACACAGCTTCAGGTATCTTAATCGCTGGTTGTATTACGGTGATGGGCTTTGCCTTAATCTGGCACATTTGGTGGTTGGCTGCGCTTGGCTTGTTTGGTGGCTTTGTATCTCTTGTCCTGCGTGCTTATACCAAAGACGTTGATTACTACGTTCAACCAGATGAAGTGGCTCGTATTGAGAATGCGCATCTAGATAGCGTGGCTAAGGGGTAATCATGAGCACTACACATTTGAATACGCACGACGCTCACGACGAGCATCACGATCACGATCCAGCACCACATAATGTGTTTGGTTTTTGGTTATACCTGATGACGGACTGTTTGTTATTCGCATCCGTCTTCGCTACCTACGCTGTGCTCTTTATGAACACAGCAGGTGGTGTATCAGGCAAAGATATCTTTGAATTAGACTTCGTTGCCTACGAAACGGCAGCGCTACTTCTTTCAAGTATCACTTACGGTTTTGCAATGATTTGCGCGCACAATAAAAACAAAAAAGGCACCCTTAGCTGGTTGTCTGTTACGTTTCTTTTGGGTGCTATCTTCATCGCGATGGAAATCTATGAATTCCATCACTTAATCGTCAATGGTCATGGTCCTCAAGCCAGCGCTTTCTTGTCAGCCTTCTTTGCCCTTGTCGGCACACACGGCTTGCACGTAACAGCAGGCTTGATCTGGATGGCCATCCTAATGATTGAGTTAGTAGTGTCTGGATTTGGTAGTCGTACAGTGACACGCTTAAGCTGCTTAAGCTTGTTCTGGCACTTCCTAGACGTTGTCTGGATTTGTGTTTTCACCGTTGTTTATCTGATGGGAGCGATCTAATGAGCGGTCATTCTTCTGAAGCAAATACACACGGTAGCGTTAAGTCTTACCTAACAGGTTTTGTGCTGTCAGTTATTCTGACAGCCATTCCATTCTGGATGGTAATGACGGAAACGTTTGATAAAGGTCCTACTTACATAACAATTATATTGTTAGCCATTGTTCAAATTTTTGTTCACTTGAAGTACTTCCTTCACTTGAACTTCTCTGACCAAGGCAAGTTGGACACTTATTCTTTCATATTCGCTGCTGTAATTATTGTAATGGTTGTCGCGTTATCCGTATGGATTATCTACGCATCCAATGCAATGATGATGTAAGCAGAATAATTTGATGAATATGCGGAGTAAAAGCCGCGTCGATGGGAGTCTATAAAGATGTTTAAGCGTTACCTACAGGTGACTAAACCGGGCATCATTATGGGCAACCTCATCTCAGTTGCGGGAGGCTTCTTATTAGCCTCTCGCGGCGAGATCGACTGGATTCTTATGCTAGCGACAGTCATTGGCTTGTCGTTAGTTGTTGCTTCTGGCTGTGCCATTAACAACTATGTAGACAGAGACATAGATGCAAAAATGCAACGCACACGTAACCGAGTAACGGTCACGGGTGAAATGTCTGGTAAAGCCGCTTTTTTCCATGGTGTTGTGTTAGGTCTAGTGGGTATGGCCTTATTGGTTTACTTCACTAACTGGGTTGCTGTTTCCTTCGCAGGATTTGGCTACTTTGTATATGTTGGCCTATACACCATGTACTTTAAGCGCAAATCCGTATACGGAACGGCGATTGGTAGCTTATCTGGCGCGGTACCACCTGTTGTTGGGTACTGTGCTGCTGCAGGTCAATTTGATGCCGGCGCTGCGATTCTTCTTTTGATGTTTTGTATTTGGCAAATGCCGCATTCTTATGCCATTGCCATCTTTCGTTACAAAGATTACGCCGCTGCCAACATCCCAGTGCTTCCTGTTGCTGAAGGTATTACCAAAGCGAAACGCCATATCGTGTTACACATAGCCGCGTTTGCGATTGTGACTGCACTGCTGCCGTTAACCGGTTATGTGGGTGTTGGTTTTATGGTCGTAGCATTGGCAACCAGCCTTTGGTGGCTAGCGATGGCGCTACGAGGTTACCGTAAGGACATTGATGTGAACGGTTGGGCTCGCCAAGTGTTTTTCTTTTCTATCATCACAGTGACTGCGTTAAGCGTCACCATGGCGATAGACTTTAAAACGCCTGCGGATCTTTTGGTCTTCGCCTCAGCGCACTAATCTTTGTTCTTATTGCGGATGTTTCTATCAGCAATGTCTTTATAAAAACGGGCTTCTAGCCCGTTTTTTATTGCCTAGTGTTTTCATGCCCCACCTTGTCCAGAAGTAGGACTCTGCGCCCTGTTATGATAAACAATAGCGCGGTATCTCTGACCGCTTCAGTTTGCTACTTTGTGCTATCGGGACCAAGGACAATGTGATGAAACGACTTCTTCTGCTGCCACTGTGTTTTTCTTTATTGATGGGAAGTGCCCTTGTGCATGCGATCGCATGTGATCGACTAGCGACAATAGCGCCACAAGGCATCCAGATCAGTTCTCAGCGTTATTTGCCTGATGGTCAATCACTAACACCATTTTGTCTTGTGAAAGGGCAGATGAACGATCGTATCGGCGCAGATGGCAAACCGTATGCCTTACAGTTTGAATTGCGGTTGCCGGACTATTGGCAAGGGCGTTTTGCCTATCAGTTTAATGAAGGCAACGATGGTTATGTAAAGCCTGCGGTAGGAAAAGTCGCGGGTCTAGCGCCCAATCAATATGCCATCAATCGGGGCTTTGCGGTCATTTCCAGCAACGGTGGGCACGATGCAGAACCCATTTCCACCGCAGGGCTAGTGGGGTCAGCATTGTTCGCCCGTGATCCACAAGCGCGCCGTGATTATGGCTATGATGCGGTGCGCAAACTGTACCCTGTGGCGCGAACACTCATCCAGCATTATTACAGCGCCCCGATTCGTTACAGCTATGGCATTGGTGAGGGCAACGGTGGACGACTTGCCATGGTGGTGGCGTCTCGTTTTCCGCAGATGTTCAATGGCTTACTGGTTGGCTCCCCTGGTATCAAGCTGCCTCAAGCGGCGCTGCAATACGCATGGGATGCACAAATACTTCATCGTCTCAGCCCGCAGACATTAACCACACGAGACATGGCGGTTTTTGCGCAAGGCGTGCTTAAACAGTGCGATGGCTTAGATGGTATTCAAGACGATTTGATCTTCGCCTCAGAAGCCTGTCAGCGGCATTTCCAACCGACATTATTGGCCTGCAAAGGCGAGTTTGATCGTTACTGTTTGGCGCCAGAAAAAGTGGCGGCGATTGTGCGCATGCAACAAGGCCCTAAAAATTCGCACGGGCAAGCCCTGTATTCCGACTGGGTGTATGACTCTGGCATTGGCTCAGCCAATTGGCGCCGCTGGAGAATTCAAAGTGGGGTCCGCGTTTGGCAAGATAAACCGGCTTCGAGTGTCTTGGGTGCGGCGGCATTAGCGAATATTTTCATGACGCCTCCGGTCCATACTGGTACGAGTCCCAGCGCGCTAGAGGCGTATTTACTCGGCTTTGATTTTGATAAAGACGCCCCTCAAATTTACGCCAATGACTCTCGTTTTCCAGACTCAGCAATGACCTTTATGGCCTCACCTGAGGTAAACAACCCTACCTTGTCTGCGTTTCAGCATAATGATGGGAAAATGATTGTTTTCCATGGCAATAGTGACCCAGTTTTTTCCATCAAAAGCACCCTTCGCTGGTACCAGGACCTGGATTTCAATCTGCACGGCAAAGCGAATCAGTTTGTTCGCTTATACCGTATTCCGGGCATGCCTCATGGTGAAGGTGGCCTCTCGTTGGGCCGCTTCGACACGCTGTTAGCGCTGATGAACTGGGTGGAAAAACAGCAAACAGCAAACCGTATCATAGCAACCGCGAGCACCGCTAACCCAGAAATAACCCCACGTATAGTCGACTTAGAACGCCCTCTTTGCCCGTACCCAACGACGGCCATTTATCGTCAAGGTGATGTACGTCTCGCCAGTTCGTTTGCCTGCCTGAAAAAGCCATAGCAGCAAATAAGGCGGTTTGCGTTAGCGGCCACCACCAACATCAATAAAACCGGCTGTGGTATAGCTGGATTTTTCACTCACTAGCCACATAATGGCTTCGGCGACTTCTTCTGGTTGGCCGCCACGCTTTAGCGGCAGAGTTGGACCAAGACGGTCGACACGTCCAGCTTCGCCACCTTCGGCGTGCATTTGGGTATAAATGAGCCCTGGGCGGACTGCATTGACACGAATTCCCTCATTAGCCACTTCAAGGGCAAAGCCTTTGGTAAAGGTGTCGATGGCGCCCTTGCTGGCGGCATAATCCACGTACTCATTGGGCGAACCATATACCGCAGCAATAGACGACAGATTCACAATGGCTCCGCCCTGACCGCCAGTACTCTTTGCCATATGGGCAAAGGCTTGCTGGCAGCAGCTCATGGTGCCAAAGACATTGGTCTGAAAAATTTGCTGCCAGCGCTCAGGCGCGGTGTCTACGAAACGAGCTTGAGTATCTAAAATACCAGCACTGTTCACCAAGGCACTAACTGCGCCCCAGTTCTGACGGATTTGCTCAAACATCGCGGCCACTTGATCTGGCTGACTGACATCTGCTTGCAGACAATGCGCAAGCCCGCCACCTTGTTTGATGCCGTTGGCAAGCGCTTCTGCGGCGTTAGCATCATTACGGTAATTGATAATGACTCTATAACCTTGTTTCGCCGCTAATTTAGCGGTGGCAGCACCAATCCCACGGCTGGCTCCAGTGATCAAAATAATGGCTTGTTGCATGGCAACCTCGACTCAAATTAAACAAAGTATTGCGCGTGAATAATCACGCGAAATAAACACAATGATGCAAACACCATACAGATAATAATCTACTTTTGTATAGTGGCTTTTAGCGACAGCCAGCGCTGTTATTGAGTTAAGAATAGGCTTGTTAAGTCGTGGCTTAGCATGGAAGATTTTCGTTCAAACCTAGCGATGTGATAGACCGCACGTTATGATGCTCTTCATAGTAACGTCTGCGCGTTAAAATCATGTATAGGAGGCTGAGATGAGTTCACAAGACCGACACTTTATTCTAGGTTACGGTAGTCTGATCAATGGTGAAAGCCGTGCTAAAACAGGCGAAACAGGTGACGTTTGGCCAGTCAAATTACATGGTTTTGAGCGTCATTGGTCGGTAATGTCTGCTGACTATGGCATGAGTTCAGTCGCTGTCGTTGAAGCCGCAGAGCGAGCTTGTAATGGTGTGTTGGTGGAGGTATTTCACGACCAACTTCCACTCTTCGATGAGCGAGAACAAGGCTATCAGCGTTCTCAGATTCGTCCTGATCAGCTAACCACCTACCTAGACCACAAACTGCCAGCGGGAACCTATTGGGTTTATCATGCCCATGATGTGGTTGAACCAAACCAAGATTGCCCGATCGCGCTAAGCTATGTCGATGTCATCTTATCTGGCTGCTTAGAGCACGGCGACGACTTTGCGCAAGATTTCTTGGCGCTAACCAAAGGTTGGCAAGCGCCGTTGTTAAATGACAGACAACAACCTCGCTATCCGCGAGTGCAACCTGACTTATCCACAGAGCGTTTAAACATCTTGCTTGCGCCTGTATCTACCCTTTCTATTAAAGAGCTATCCGTCACTTATGAATCTTAATACCACGAGCCAGTTACTGGCGCGCAATGAAGAGTCTCTAACCGGCAAAATATTGTTTGCTAACCCAGAAGACACTTACCCTCTGGATCTGAGCAGAAAGGCTGATGTGTACGCGTGGAGCCAATCCAAAACCTTATTCGATGCGCTAAAGCAGGTTGGGTTTGCAGAAGAAAAATTGGTATTTGCAGAGCAATGGCCTGAGTCGACGGCCACTGACTTTGACCATGTTGTTATCTATCAGCCAAAAGCCAAAGAACTGTTGGATTATCTTATTGCGGCTGTGTTGCCTCTGGTCAAAATGGGCGGCAAAGTCTGGCTAGTGGGCGATAATAAAAGTGGCGTAAAGTCTTCCATGAAACGCCTAGAAAATGGCTTAGAAGACGTTGGCAAGGTAGAAGGCGCTAAACATTGCCTACTTTATCAAGGCTACAAACGTGAAGCATCTAACCCCTTCGTGTTTGAAAAATGGATTACCACTTGGCAACAAGAAGTGGCTGGCCAAACGCTTAATCTATGCAGCATCCCAGGTGTTTTTGGTCATGGTAAATTGGACAAGGGCACAGAATTGCTGCTTAACCAATTAGAGCAACATCGCTTTATGAGTGATATAGCACACGCTCGTTTGCTCGACTTTGGCTGTGGCGATGGCATTATCGCTTTGTGGTTGTTTAACAAGACCGGCGTGAACATCACGGCGTTAGACGACAGTGCTTTTGCACTAAAAGCCACGGAACTGACCTTTGCGGCGAACCAAGCTTCCCATGCCCTCACCTTGATCGCCTCTAACGGCTTAAAAGAAGTGAAAGGCCGCTTTAATTACGTGGTGACTAACCCACCGTTTCACTCTGGAATTAACACTGACTACAGCATTGCTGAGCAGTTTTTTATGACGGTAAAACAACACCTTACTTTGAATGGTGAGTTGTTTGTTGTGGCCAACGACTTCTTGCGCTACCCACCGATATTGGATGCGGCACTCGGTTCCCATACCCGTTTACAAAGAGACAAGGGCTACGCCATATATCATGGGCGACAGGCGAAGAAACGATAATAAAAAGGCGACTTAGGTCGCCTTTTTATGCGGTTTTTTTTGCATTCTTTTTGAAAGGCAGTAGTCTACACTTTAGGTATTTACATCATGCATTCCAACATAATATGAATAAATAACGGGAGCAGATTATGACTAAACAATTAGTATTAAGCTTTATTGGCGAAGACAAACCCGGTTTAGTAGAGCGTCTTTCAGAAACCGTGCGCGAGCATCATGGTAACTGGCTAGAGAGCCGCATGGCGCATTTGGCGGATAAATTCGCAGGCATTTTAACCCTGTCTGTGCCCGCCGAGCATGAAACCGACTTGGTGAATGCGCTACAGGCGTTTGATCGGTTGGGTCTAAAAGTCATGATAGAAACCGCCAATGTGTTGGCCACTCAAGGCGAGAACATCCACCTGTCTGTGGTGGGCAACGACAAGCCCGGCATAGTCAAAGAAGTTTCTCAGGTACTCCATTCTTTAATGATCAATGTGAAAGAGCTTGAAACCTCTTGCGAACCCGCTCCAATGAGCTCAGAAATGCTTTTCAAAGCCGAAATGGTCTTGCGCATTCCAGAAGGGTTAGCACTGTCTGATCTTGAAGGGGCGCTGGAAAGCATAGGCAGTGATTTAATGATCGAGCTAGAAAGCGGCAATTAGCCAAGTAGCAAGAGCGCTGGATGGCCTCGCTGAGCGAGCCATTCCCCGAGCAAGGACAAAGGCCGTTATGCCTTTATCCCATCGTTGTAAGGAAAGAGTTTGAATTTACCACTCTGACCCTTTAATTAAGAAGTTAAACTTGGTAGTTTACCTTCTTAATTTTTAGAGTCCTTGCCCCATGCCCCAAGAAACGCATTCTCCTCTCGCCATGGATTTACACCAAACCTTGGTGCTGATTCATCGCAAGCTCAAAGAAAAATCTCAAGACACCAATTTAAGTTGGTCACAAAAGCACGTGTTGCGTTATTTATACCGTCATTCGGTATCCACTATTTCTGAATTGGCGGCGCTGGAAGGTGTTCGCACTCAGTCCATGGGCGCCACCGTACAATCATTAAAAGACGCGGGTTATGTCGTGGGCCAACCAGATCCTAAAGATGGCCGCAGAACATTGTTGTCGTTAACGGACGACTTTTTAAAACAAGTCGAAGCAACGCTGCTGATAAAAGAAGAATGGCTACAAGAACGCATAACCGAGCGTCTCACGGAAGAAGAGATTCAGGCATTACAACAGGCGCTCCCAGCCTTGAACAAATTAGCCGCAGACGCCTAGGAGGCAATGATTGAGTAACACTTTTCGTTCATTAGCGAACCCCAATTATCGCCTTTGGTTTAGTGGTGCCGTGCCGTCAAACATCGGGACTTGGTTACAGCGCACCGCCCAAGATTGGATCGTGATTTCTGAGCTTTCTGATAAGAATGCCTCGGCCGTTGGCTTAGTGGTGTTTTTGCAGTTTGCACCACAAATCCTCTTATTGCCGATCACCGGCTTGACTGTCGATCGAGTCGATCGCCGTAAACTCTTATTCGTCACCCAATTTTTGATGTCTATGTTGGCGTTAATTCTGGGCTTTCTGGTGCTTAGCAATAACGTGGCGCTGTGGCAGGTGTGTGTCTGTGCCTTTGGTTTAGGCTGTGTGGCGGCATTTGACGCGCCAGCTCGCCACGCTTTTGTGGCCGATGTGGTCAGCGAATCAGAGCTTACCAATGCGGTGTCCTTGAATTCCTTGTCCTTTAATACCGCACGCTTGGTTGGCCCTGCCATTGCCGGTTTGTTGCTGGCTTGGGTGGGGGCTGGTTGGGTATTTTTAATCAATGCGGTGTCGTTTATTCCGCTACTGACCGCGCTGCATGTGTTAAAAACTCGGATGCCAGTGCGCGAAGTCGACAACTCAGTGGAAAATAAAAAATCCACCGCCAATTTCTTAGACGGCTTTCGCTATATTGCCGATCATCCCGCGATGCGAATTCAGATCATCATGACCTTTTTGGTGTGCAGTCTGGGGATGAACTTTGCGGTGTATTTGTCTTCTATGACGGTGCATGTTTTCGAAGGCCATGCGGCTCAATACGGCATGCTTATTTCAATCATGGCGATTGGTTCCATTATGGGCGCCATGGTAACCGCGAACCGAAGTAAGCCGACTATGCTGTTTCTGACCTTGGCCGCCAGTGGGTTTGCCATCAGTAGTATGGCGGCGGCGTTGAGCCCGAACTTTATCAGTTTTGCGGTTGCTCTGGTGGCGCTGGGTTTGTGCTTACAAATGTTTATGACCTCCAGCAATACCTTGATTCAGCTGTCGACGGATCGCCGCTATCGAGGTCGAGTAATGGCGGTTGTCTTGGCAACGGCCATGGGCAGTACCGCGCTAGGTGGCCCTGTCGTTGGGGCCGTATCCGATTTACTCGGTGCTCGTTGGGGGGTTGGTATTGGCGGTGTGCTTGGTTTTGCGGCCGCGGCATTGGGCTTTTGGTTTATGCGTAAACAAGGTCGAGAAAAAGCGAATACCAGCGTTTAACGGGCCTAACGAATAAGCTAGGTGCCATAGCGAAAAACGAAAAGCCGAGTAAGTGACTGAATGTGATCTTACTCGGCTTTTTAATGGCGTTTTAACTATCAGAAAGTGTTAACTTCCAGACAAGCGCGGGGTTTTATAGCGCTGTCATGAAGGTCCCTTCTGGTGTTACCGGAAGGTATTTTTTGTAGAAGTCTTTATAAGCGGCTTCCGGATTTAAGTCGCTGAACAGTTCTGGATAAAGCGCTTTGGCGTAGAATTGCACCATGGCGCCATCTAAGATGGTTCGGCATGCGCCATGATAAGCGGCAAACATGCGGTTGTTTTGCACGGCCGACAAACTCGACCAACCAACACGTTGTTTGAAGCCTGCTAGGCGAGCTTGAGCGACGCTTTCTTCAACGCCTTGCCCCATCAACATAGCATCATCACCGTTGCCTGTTTCATACCCTGTGATTACGATAACTTGAGGGTCAGAGGCAAGAATTTGCTCAGGGTTGAGTTTTCCCCACCATTCAACATAAGGGGCTGAGATATTGTCTCCGCCTGCCATAGTGGCAATCGCGCCCCACATATTTTTACCAAAGGTGTAGCCGATTTCATTCACGCCCGCCGCGCCAAATTCGGTATAGATTCTTGGTTTAGGCAAGTTGGCTTTGGCCAAACGCTCAGTAATCATGGTCATGTTTTTGGTGTAGTCATCGGCGATTTTAGCGGCGCGCTCTTGCTGCCCAGTAATCACCCCAATGATGTGTGTGCTTTTGACGTGGCGAGCCAAAGTCTGTGCGTTGTAATCCACCACTATGACTGGAATTCCCGCTTGTTCAAGACGATCCACATCCGCGCCTAGCCCTTTGAATTGCCAGTCTGCCAGCATAATAAGGTCTGGGTTCAGGCTGATGACTTTTTCAACCGAAAAGGTTTTAGTGTCAACTCGTCCAATGCCTGGAATGTCTGCCAAAGAAGGGCGATGTTTGGTGTACATTTCCCAGTTGGCAGAGCGTGCTTGCCAAATGTACTTCGACATACCAACCACCTTGTCATACGCCGCTTCTGTGCCTATGGCCATGTAATCTTCAGGGTAGAAGCCCACAATGACGCGTTGTGCTGGAGCGTTAAAGGTGACTTCGCGATCAAGAATATCGGTCACAGTCGTGGTTTGCGCAAAGCTAAATGACGCAAACATCAGTGTGACCAAGCTAACAATTTTGTGGATCATAAGAAGAGTTCCTGGTTAATTCGCGCCTGTAGTCGACACGATGAGTAGAAATCGTAATGAAAAGCTTGTGTGAATTTTACGTTCAACTACAATGCGCATGCAAATCATTATCATTATTTTTTGATTTATTTTTATATTCATCTGACAAAAGGCTTCGTTATGAAAAAGAAACTGTTCGCGGCGCTTGTGGGTGCTCTGTGTTACGCCATGAATGCCGTGGCCGCACCACAGGTCATCGAAGATGTACTTGGCCGTCAGGTGACTGTGGATGTGCCTGCAAAGCGCGTGGTGCTGGGATTTTATGCCGAGGACTACATGGCCATTGGTTCTGAAAAAGCCTTCGACCAGGTAGTAGGCTTGTCTCTGGATACTTGGAAAGGTTGGCGTCCAGCAAGCTGGTCTTTGTACACCCAGCATCGCCCCTCGTTGAAACAGATTCCGGATGTTGGCGAAGTCGAAGCACAGACCTTCTCCATCGAAAAAGTGCTAAGCCTAAACCCAAGTGTGGTGGTGTTAGCGGATTGGCAGTTTAAAGGCCTAGGTGCCGATGTAGACGTGCTAGAGAGCGCAGGAATTCCGGTTGTGGTCGTCGATTACAACGCACAGACCCTTGCTCGACATGTCAATAGTACTCTGATTATAGGCACATTAACTGGCGAAGACGCGCGCGCCCAAAAGATGGCCAAAGACTATGAAAATAGCATTACTTATTTGCAAAACACCATTGCGAAGGCTGGTTTGCCTAAGCCTCGTACCTATGTCGAATTCGGTAACAAAGGCCCTAACGAATATTCCTTTACCTACGGTAAGAACATGTGGGGCGCAATGATTTCTGCTGCAGGGGGTGATAATATTGCCGCGCCTTTTGTCGAGTGGTGGGGGCCAATAAATCCTGAGCAAGTACTGGCCTCTCGTCCCGAAGTCATCTTTATTGCGGGCACCGAATCCAGTAAGCAGCCGGACGCCATGTTGATTGGCCAAGGCATTGATCGCAAAGAGTCAGTGGAGCGCCTAACGGGCTTTACAACGCGCTCAGGTTGGGACTCTTTACCGGCAGTAGAAAACAAACGTGTCTTTGGTATTTATCAGGGCGCTTCACGAACGATTATGGACGGCAGTATGATGCAATACCTCGCGAAAGCCTTGTATCCTCAACTGTTTGCCGATCTGAAGCCTGAGCAAAATTACCTGAACTTTTATAAACAATATTTGCCTGTGATTCCACAAGGCACATTCGCTGTACAGATGACCGATTAATGATTAATTCCACCCTTGTCACCGACGCTGTTAATGCCCAGCGTCGTTCTGAAAAACGCCGTTGGTTTGTGATTAGTTGCCTCATGCTGGTGCTTCTACTTTCCTTTGTATTCGACATTGCCACCGGCCCTTCTATGTTGGGCATTGCGGACGTTGCCAATGCGCTCGCCAATATGTTGGGGCTGCCAGTAGAAGTGTCGCGCACCACCCAAGTTATTGTGACCAACCTGCGTTTGCCGATTGCCTTAATGGCAGTGATTGTTGGCGGCTCTTTAGGGGTTGGCGGGGCAGAAATGCAGACCTTACTGAACAACCCCATGGCAAGCCCATACACATTAGGCATGGCGGCTGCCGCGGGCTTTGGTGCGGCTTTGATGCTCTACTTAGGTTCCCTTGGTATGAACGCGCAAATCGCCGTGCCAATTGGCGCTTTTGTGTGTTGTATGTTGTCGGCCAGCTTACTATTTGGCCTCGCTATGATGCGCCATATTACCTCAGGCCAGCTGATTCTCGCGGGCATCGCCCTGCTCTTTTTGTTTCAATCCTTGTTGTCTCTTGTGCAGTTTGTGTCGTCGCCGGAGTTGAGCCAACAGATTCTATTTTGGTTGTTTGGTAGCCTAACCAAGGCAACCTGGTCGAACGTGGCGATCACCGCCGGAGTCACTCTGGTGTGTGTGCTGGTGTTGATGAAAGACGCATGGAAACTCACCGCGTTACGTTTAGGTGAAGAGCGCGCGAAAAGCTTGGGTGTAAACGTCACTCGACTGCGTCTGAAAACCTTGATTATTGTGGCGATTATGACGGCAACGGCGACCAGTTTTGTGGGCATTATTGGCTTTATCGGTATCGTTGCCCCCAATATTGCTCGAATGTTAGTGGGCGAAGATCAACGCTATTTTTTACCCTTGTCCTTTCTTGTGGGGGCCTTTTTATTGTCCAGTGCGTCTGTGTTATCTAAAGCGATTGTGCCCGGTTCTTTGTTCCCCATCGGCATTGTGACAGCGATCATTGGCGTGCCGTTTTTCTTTTGGTTAATTATCGGGAAGAAACGCTAATTATGTTAGAAGTGAATAACTTACGCCTAGCGTTTGATGATCTTGTGCTAGCGGACGACATCAGCTTTCGCCTCGATTCAGGGCAAACACACGTTATTATTGGCCCCAATGGCACGGGCAAAAGTACCCTATTGAAAACCTTGTTTGGTGATTTGCAGCCGCAACAAGGAGAGGTTCGTTTTGAGGGGGAATTATTAAATCGTAAACACCTAGGGGAATGGCGTCAGCGCTTTGGTTACATGCCCCAAGACATTCGTTTAGACGTTGGCTTGAGTGTGTTGGAAGTGGTCTTGCTCGGGCAGCTCGATGCCTTGTCTCTCAAATTGGGTAATCGTTTATTAGAGGCTGCTCTGGAGGCGTTAGATCAAATCGGTTTGTTGCATTTAGCGAATCGAGACGTGAGAACGCTCAGTGGCGGCCAGTGCCAAATGGTGTTGTTTGCTCAAGCCTTGATGCGTCAGCCTAAAATCTTGATGCTGGATGAACCGGTCAGTGCGCTAGACCTGCACTTTCAGCAAGTGTTGTTGGATCATTTAGACAAAAACACCAAGCAGCATGGTTGGGTGTCGATTATGATTTTGCACGATTTGAACTTAGCCGCTCAATACGCCGATAACTTATTGGTATTAAAAGAGGGGAAATTAGTGGCTCAAGGTGCGCCCAAAGACATTCTCACGCCAGAACTTGTGCATGAGGTTTACGGTGTGACAGCCGAAGTCATGATGGACAGTGCCGGTGTGCCATTTGTTCGCACTCAACGCCGAGGGCCTCACGCGCCACTCACATGATGATTAACAGGCTCGAACCGTTAGACCCTCTATTATGAAGCTACATCACTTTCTGACCGATTGGCGTCAGTTATCCGCCGCAAGCCGTGTCTTAGTCATTAATGGCTTCAGCTTTAATCTTGGCTTTTATATGCTGCTGCCGTATCTCGCGGATCACCTGCAGCGCGTGTTGGGATTAACCCCATGGTACGTTGGCTTGGTGATTGGTCTTCGCGTCTTAAGTCAGCAAGGGTTGTTTCTGATCGGCGGTACGCTTGGGGATTACCTTGGTTATAAACGGTTGATTCTGCTCGGGTGCTTGGTGCGAGTCGTTGGCTTTGTGTTATTAGGGGTCGCGCAAAGCTTGCCTTTGCTCTTGCTCGGGGCTTTTTTTACTGGGTTTGCTGGGGCCTTATTTACGCCTTCTAGTAATGCTTATTTAGCGTACGAAGCACTGGATCAGGTGCGCCGTGATCGTATTTTTGCGATGCAAAACTGGACCAGTGAAGCTGGCATGTTGCTCGGTCCGTTAGTGGGTATTTCGCTGGTGGCGGTGAGCTTTATGTGGGTTGGCTTAACCGCCGCTTTGCTGTTCTTCGGCTTGTTTCTGATTCAATGGCGTTTCTTACCTGTGCTGGCCGATCAGTCTAGGCCTTCACCTGCTCAGCCAGGCGTTTGGCGACAATGGAAAAGCATGTTTCGGAACCGTCCTTTCATGCAATTTATTCTCTTTGCTTGTGCCTTTCATTTGTTTTTTCATCAGTTGTATTTGTCGTTGCCGAGCGAAGTCGAAGCACGCGGGCTTGGCTCCTATGTGATCACCTGGGTGTTTATGACCACGTCTATTCTTGGTATTACGCTGCAAATGCCGATTAGTCGGTGGGTAGCGCAATCGATCGGCAGTGCTAAGGCGATGGGCTTAGGGTTGGCCTTAATGGGCGCTTCTTTCTTATGTTTTCTGGTCTCGTTCGATGAACTCCCTTGGTTAAACTTCATCGTTTATGGCGTGATGTTTAGTTTGGGCTCCATGCTGGTGCTGCCATTGCTTGGCTCCTTTGTGCCGCGCTTTTGTGATAAATCCGAGTTAGGTCGTTATTACGGCTTATATTCCTGTATCGGTGGCATTGCCGCGTTCGGAGGCAACTTTGGCATTGGTTGGCTGCTGTCGATCGAGACTATAGAACGTCAGTGGATCTGGGCCTGTTTGGCGATGATTGGAGTGTGTGCTGGGCTGGGGTTGTATCGCCAAGTACATCGACTGATAACCTCCTCTTAGTGGCATTTTTAGCGTTCTAATCCCTTTCTTTTCTGCCTTATTTTGTCAAAAAATCGCTTCTCAGATGGAAACTTGATGGAAAACGTATTTCTTTGGCGCAAATGACTCTTCAATAGTGCATAAAAGTACAGTTTTGTATTTTTAAATAAATTTTCAATCATAAAAGTATCAGTTTTTATGTAAAAGTGTATTTTTTGTCAAAATAGTATCGTAATTTTCGGTTTATTGTATTTGTTTACCGAAAGACTAATTTTTAAACTCCCTACCCTCAGAACGGTTGGTTTAGAAATGGTTTTCTCTGATGGACGCTTGCGAACTCGTTGTAAGCGCAAAAGGACGGTAGCAATAAGCTTATTTGACTATAGATAGGCCGCAACTTTTATCTAAGTTGTTGTAAAACATAGTCATTTTTTATTTTTGTTTCCCTCAAAATAATTCAACCTACGTTTTTCGAACGCTTGTCTGACTGATACATAGATAAGTCTGCTTTGTTTTGCCATTCACAGCGTAAGTGCCAAATCAGATCGAGGGCGATGTAGCACTATTTATCAATGAAAGACATGAAGTGAAAGCTTGTTCATTCCGGCTGCTGACTTCATGTCTTTTGCTAATCCATATTAAAAAAATAATGAGATAAGAGATGAATTTTGAAAAATTAGACAATGTCAGTGAAGAGCAGCTGCCGATCGCTAAGCACAAACAGCATGGTTGGAAGCACTTCTTAGGTCTGTATGCCGGAGAGCATGTAGCGGCTACGGAATTTGTTATCGGCGCGACCTTTGTTGCGTTGGGTGCAAAGACCATGGACATCCTTCTAGGTCTCTTGATCGGTAATATTCTTGCCATTTTAAGCTGGACGTTAATCACAGCGCCGATCGCCACTCAAACCCGTTTAAGTCTTTATACCTACCTAGAAAAAGTCGCTGGTAAGTCCATGACCAAGCTCTATAACTGGGCAAACGTCATTATATTTACCGTCATATCCGCGGCGATGATTACCGTGTCGAGTACCGCCGTCAGGTATTTGTTTAACATTCCTGCTCAGCTGAACTGGTACCCAACCAACTCTTGGTTTGTGCTGGTGGTGTTGGCCGTGGGCGCTGTCGTGGTGTTTGTTGCCATGTACGGTTTTAAAGCGGTGTCAGAGTTTTCTGGTATCTGTGGGCCTTGGTTATTTGTGATGTTTGGTTCTGGCGCCTTGGTGATCATGCCTGCGTTATCTGAATCGGTATTAGGCACCACGACACTGCACAGCTTTAAAGACTTTATTACCATTGGCGATCAGTCTATCTGGACGGGTGTAAACGCGTACGGAAAACCGGGCATTGGTCTTCTTGAGGTGATTGGCTTTGCATGGGCTGCGAACACAATTACGCACTTTGGTTTGATCGATATGGCCTTGTTCCGCTATGCGAAAAAGCCAATTTACGGCCTAGCAACCAGCTCAGGTATGCTGTTTGGTCACTTTATTGCTTGGGTCTCTGCCGGCATCATGGGAGCGGGTACTGCGGTACTGGTTAAGAAAAGCATCATTGCTTTAGATCCAGGTGATGTGGCGTTTCAAGCGTTGGGCCTTTCTGGTTTTGTGATTGTTATCGTCGCAGGTTGGACCACAGCAAACGCCAACTTATACCGAGCAGGTCTTGCGGCTCAGGCGATCTTTAC
This sequence comes from Marinomonas sp. NPDC078689, assembly GCF_044542435.1. NCBI lineage: Bacteria > Pseudomonadati > Pseudomonadota > Gammaproteobacteria > Oceanospirillales > Oceanospirillaceae > Marinomonas > Marinomonas sp. NPDC078689. Next base: position 241,880 of record NZ_JBITUJ010000005.1, read on the forward strand.
ACGTTATTCCAGACGTCAAACCACGCTTGCTGTTGGCTTGATCACCATGGTTGTGGCCTGTTTCCCATTTGTGTTCAGTAAAATGCTGCCGTTGCTTACCTACGCAGGTTTGTTGGTGGTGCCGGTCGGTGCAATCGTTTTCTCTGAGCACGTTTTGTTCCCGAAAATCGGCTTTAGCCGTTACTGGGTAAGCTACCAAAAATTAACCCATAGCACCCCAGCGGTTGCGTCATGGGGTATTGGTCTGGCGTTTGGTTTTGGCTTAAACGCGCTGAACATCATGTCTTTCTACTACTTATTCTTACCGACTTGGGTGGTGACCATTATTGTCTATACCCTACTCGCTCAGCGTTATGGCGCGAGTAAAGAGTACCCAGAAGAAATGGCAGAAATGGCGTCCCACGACAAGCTGGTTGAGGCGTATCACGAAGAACAAGCTCGTGTGGCAATGCCTATTGTTGAAGACACCTCTTTGCTTTCTAAAGCGCTGAAAAGCATCGCGTGGATTAGCTTGATTGTGACACTGGCCTTGGCCTCTATCACCATGTTCGCGAGTGAAAATATGGCGCACTACTTAGAGAATCGTGAGACGTTTTATACCTATGGTTTTGTCTGCACCATTCTTTATTTTACGGCTGCTTATTGGGCGCTAAAACGCCGAAAAGCGCTTCAAGCATAACTAATACTGCGAGATTCACTAATGAAAACAATACAATTGAACCAAGGCAACCTACAACATTTGCCTGAATCGTTTGCGTTACCTACCTACGACCGTAGCAAGGTAAAAGCGGGAATCGTGCATATTGGTATCGGTGGTTTCCACCGCTCGCATGAAGCCTTTTACACAGATGAATTATTAGCATCAACTGGCTCAACTGAATGGGGCATTTGCGGTGTTGGCTTGCGCGAAGCCGACCGTAAAATTGGCGACATTCTTAAGCAGCAAGACTATCTTTACACGCTGATCGTGAAGCACCCAGACGGCAAAGTAGAGAATCGTGTTATTGGTTCGATTGTGGATTTCATGCTGGGCTGTGATGATGCGGTCGCGGTAACAGATAAAATGGCCAGCGCAGAGACCAAAATTGTCTCTTTGACCATTACCGAAGGGGGTTATAACTTTAACCCAGCGACCAATGAGTTCGATTTTAGCAACCCAGATGTGCAGCACGATTTAGCCAACCCACAAAACCCTAAAATGGTGTTTGGCTTTCTGACTGAAGCCTTGAGAAAGCGCCGTGAAGCGGGCTTGCCTGCCTTCACTATTCAGTCTTGTGACAACATCCAGCACAACGGCAACATGACCCGTAAAATGCTATTGGCCTTTGCTGAACAGCAAGATGCTGAGTTAGCCGCTTGGATTGCAGAAGAAGTACGCTTCCCAAATGCGATGGTAGACCGTATCACGCCAGTGACAACGCCTGCCGATATTGCCAACCTACAAGCATCCGGTGTGGACGACGCCTGGCCTGTCGTCTGTGAGCCGTTCTCACAGTGGGTAATCGAAGACACTTTCTCTAATGGTCGCCCTGCATGGGAAAACGTCGGCGCTCAGTTTGTGCCAGATGTAACGCCTTACGAAACCATGAAGATTCGCCTGCTTAACGCTGGTCATTCTGTCTTGGGCTTGTTGGGCTCTATCCACGGTCATCAAACGATTGATGGTTGTGTGGCAGATCCATTGTTTGCGACTTACCTACGCCGTTTTATGGACGTAGAAGCGACGCCAGTATTAGCACCGGTTGAAGGCATTAATCTGGAAGATTACAAAAGTTCTTTGATTGAGCGTTTCGGTAACCCGAACGTGAAAGACAACTTGGCGCGTATCTGTCTAGAAAGCTCTTCTAAACTGCCTAAATTCTTGATCCCTACGATTACAGAAAACATGGCGAAAGGTGGCAGCATTCAATTTGCTGCGCTTGTGATCGCCGCGTGGTGTTACTACTCAGACAAAGGCGTTAACAAAGAAGGCGTTGCGCTGGACATTGTTGATGACATGAAAGCTGAGTTACACACTGCAGCAGCAGGCTCTCAGGACGATAAATTGTCCTTCCTTAAGCTGACCGCTGTGTTTGGTGATCTTGCTCAAAATGCCGTCTTTACGGATGTCTATGTGGCCATGTTAGACGCGCTTTACGCGAACCCTAATATTGCTGAGCAAATGCAAAACATGCTTGAAAAAGAAGCTCTAGTCGCTTAATAGCGCCACCTTAGCGGGTGAATAACCTGCGATAAAACCGATCTCCGGCTTAGTCAGAGATCGGTTTTTTTTGTTCTATTTATTCATAAATATCAATGGATTAGGGTTTTTCTTCGATGAATTTAAAACAACGAGAAAAGCCGCGTAAACGGGAGCTCTAATAAATTTTTTCGTGAAGGTGAAAAACCACAGTGAAAATAAGGGTATAATGCGCGAAATTTTTACAGCCAACGTCCGAGGTAGTGACAACAATGAGTCTTCCTAATTGCCCTAAATGTAACTCAACTTATGTGTACGAAGATCAAGCTATGCTGATCTGCCCTGAGTGTGCGCACGAGTGGAACCCGAACGAAGTGGAAGTAGACGAAGATGCATTGATCATCAAAGACATGAGTGGCAAATTGTTGCAAGAAGGCGACAAAGTGACCTTGGCGAAAGACCTAAAAGTAAAAGGTTCTTCACAAGTTCTTAAAATCGGCACCAAAGCGACCATCAAACGTCTAGTAGACGGCGACCACGACATCGACTGTAAAGTAGATGGCGCAGGCGACATGATGCTGAAATCTCAATTCGTCAAAAAAGCCTCAGCTTAAATTCGTACATCTGACTTGCTCAGATAACGAACCAAAAAAAGGGCGTTTGCCGCTGACCTCATCAGCGCAAATGCTCTTTTTTCTGCCCGCAGACAGCTCGAACGGTCCCTTCCCCTTTCTTCAAGCGGAAGGCTAGGATTAGGTTGTTGGTTTTACGGGTTCCATTCTAATGCTTTGTTTTCCCGACTTTTATTCCGCTCTTCTGAGCGTGTAACTTTTTTCAGTTGATGCAAAACTTTACTTTAAAAGAAAAGCAAAAAATCTCTTTAAAACCTTTAGCGTATGATTTGCGTGGCATATTAAAACGCCTGTACGTCGATCATTTAAGGAAGGTGTTTAGAAGCTTAATTAGCTTGGAGGTAAAGC